>NZ_JBVILC010000001.1:0-131707 GCF_055580545.1 Streptomyces sp. NPDC031670
GGTTACATTCCGAACCCGGAAGCTAAGCCTTTCAGCGCCGATGGTACTGCAGGGGGGACCCTGTGGGAGAGTAGGACGCCGCCGAACAATCTTTACGCGGGTTCCCGAGCTTCGGCTCGGGGACCCGCGTTTTTTTATGCCCGATCACCTGTTGTTCATATGGTGCGAGCACCATGCCCAGCTATGGGGATCATCGGAAAGCTGGAGTCCGCACGCTTCACGGCGGGGGACGAAGTGATCGTGCCGGCCTACGACGACGGCACCGTGGCCCGGGCCGTCGTGGCGGCCGGAGCCCTGCCGGTGTTCGCCGACATCGACCCGGAGACGTACTGCCTGGGGGTCGGGGGCATCGAGGCCGTGGTGACCTCGCGGACGGCCGGGCTCGTACTCGTGCACCGCTTCGGGCACCCGGGCGCCGCCGAGGAGTTCAGGCAACTCGCGGACCGGCTCCAGCTGGTGCTGGTGGAGCAGGACGAGGACGAGGGCGACGACGGTCGCGGCGGTGATGTGGGGCAACGGCGTGAGCGGGCCGGGTACTTGGACCGGCGGCTCGTCGGTGTACGGACACCCGTGCCGGCCACGGGGCACACGTACCAGCGCTATGTCGTACGGGTGCCGGGGAACGGGCGGCCGGACCGGGACGCGTTCGCGCGGTTGCTGCGGCGGCGCGGGGTCGCGTGCGAGGTGCCCGTGCTCACGCCCGTACACCGGACTCGGGAGTTCAGGCGGATCGGGTGTGTGCTGCCGGAGACCGAGCGGGCCGTGGACGAGACGCTCGCGCTGCCCCGCCTCGACGGGCTCTCCGGCGCGGACGTACGGAAGTTGGTGTCGGTCTGCAATGCGCTCGGCGGCCTGCTGCAGCCCGCGTGACGGGGTGCCGGGCAGGGAGCTGGAAGAACGGGCGGGCGTGGTTCGGAACACCGTCTGATTCGGGGTATGCTTTATCTCGTTGGTGAGGGGGAAACCCCGAAACAACAACCGGCCCCTATAGCTCAGTCGGTAGAGCGTCTCCATGGTAAGGAGAAGGTCTGCGGTTCGATTCCGCATGGGGGCTCAGCTGGAAACGATGAAAGGCCCCGCCCAATTGGGCGGGGCCTTTCGCGTTCCTACGGCCACCGGCCGGCGGTGGCCCTGGTCCTGTCGGGCCCCGGTGCCCCGGCTCGACTAATGCCGGGGCTGTTCCGGGATCCGCATCGACAGGATCGCCATGTCGTCGGACGCGGGCTCGGCGGCGAAGCGTTCCACCGCGCGCAGGACGCGGGCCGCAACGGCGCCGGCGGTCAGGCCCGTACACGTGGCGAGGACGTCGGTCAGACCGTCGTCTCCCAACATGCGGGTACCCTCTCGGCGTTCGGTGATGCCATCCGTTACGCAGAGAAGGACATCGCCCGGGTCGAGGGTGATCGTCTCCTCGTACAGCTCCAGGTCCTCCATGACGCCGAGCAGCGGCTGCGGTTCGGCGGCGGGCTCGACCGTGCCGTCCTGGCGCAGGCGCAGCGGAAGCGGGTGGCCCGCGCAGACGACCTTCAGGACGGCGCTGCCGTCCTCCTGGGGCCACAGCTCGCCGTAAAGGAGCGTCAGGAAGCGGCTGCGGGCGCCCTCGTCGAGGATCGCGGCGTTGAGGCGCTCCAGGACCGCGGGGCCGCCGAAGCCCTCGCGGGCGAGCAGGCGCAGCGCGTGGCGGGCCAGGCCCGTGACGGCCGCCGCCTCGGGGCCGGTGCCGCACACATCGCCGATGGCGAAGCCGTACGCGCCGTCGCGGATGGGGAAGAGGTCGTAGAAGTCGCCGCCGACCTCGTTGCCCTCGCCGGCCGCTCGGTAGATGACCTCGACCTCGACGCCGGGGATCTGGGGGAGGCCTGGGGGCAGCAGGCTGCGCTGGAGGGAGCGGCTGATGGCCGTGCGCTCCGAGTAGAGGCGGGCGTTGTCGAGGGCGAGCGCGGCCCGGCGCGAGAGGTCCTCGGCCAGCTCCAGGATCTCCTGGCGGAAGTGGTCGTCGGAGGGCTTGCCGAGCGTGAGCATGCCGATGACGCGGTTACGGGCGACCAGGGGCAGGACGACCGTCTCGCCGCCGACGGCGGCGGCGGTGGACAGTGTGGTGCCGAGGCCGCTGCCCAGGTGCGGGCTGCTGTCGCGGCCGAGGTCGCGCATCGAGGTGCGCAGTGCGGCCTGGTGGGCCGCTTCGCCGGGGGCGCTCCAGACGCGGGCGCCCGGGGTGGGGACCGGCTCCGGCGGGTCGATCTTGGACAGGAGGGCCTTGAGGCCGTCGATGCGCTCCTCGTCCTCGTGGAGGACATAGGACAGGTACGGATCGGAGGACTGGTCCGCGATCGTGTAGACGGCGCACCAGGTGGCGAGGGTGGGGACGGTCATCTGTGCCATCAGGGCCAACGTCTGGTCCCGGTCCAGGGTTCCCGCCAGCAGGTCCGAGGCCTCCACGAGGAAGCTCAGCGATCCCCGGCGGAGCCGTTCGAGCTCACCGAGGCGTGCCGACTCGACGGCGAGCGCGATGCGGTCGGCGGCGAACTGCAGCCGCAGCGCCTCTTCGTTGGAGTAGCGGCCGGGGGATTCTGCGGCGACGCCGAGGGAGCCGGTGAGGCGGCCCTCGACCTTGAGCGGGACGGTGACGACCGAGCGCATCCCGGAGCCGCCGAGGATGGGGACGGCGCCGGGGACGGCGGCGAGGTCCTCGTGGACGGCGGGCATCCGGGCCGAGCCGTAGCGGCCGGTGCCCGCTTCGACGGGCACGCGCGCGAAGCGCTGGCGGGCGGAGGGTAGGCCGGTGGTGGCGCGGACCTCCAGCTCGGTCTCGTCGTCGGTGGCCAGGAGCAGGAAGGCGGCGTCGCCGTCGAGCATGTCGCGGGCGCGCTCCACGGTGCGCTGGAGCAGTCCGTCCAGGTCGTCGGGGGCGGGGGAGCCGATGAAGACCTCGAACGGGTCGGCGTTGCGGCTCTCGCCCATGGCCGCCGGGTCGCCCGCGGGGGCGCGCACGGGGGTCTGGAGCACGGCCCGCTCGTCGTCGCGGACCAGCAGGCAGACGGTGGACGGCTCGCCGTTGGTGTCCCGCACCCGCAGATGTGACGCGTACACGGGCAGGACGCGGCCGTCGGCGCCGCGGATGCCGTAACTGCCCTCCCAGCGCGACAGCTGTAGGGCCTCGACGATCCCGGTGGAGGTGCCGGGGGTGTGCGGCCAGGCCGCGAAGTCGGTGAGCGGCTTTCCGGTGACCTTCTCGGCGGGGTAGCCGAACAGCTCCTCGGCGTCCTCGTTCCAGGCGCGGACGGCGCCGGTGCGGTCGATCTGGATGACCGCGACGCGGACCCGGCCGTCGGTGACGGGCAGCAGGTCCAGGGGCAGGGCAGGTCCGGCCGAGCGGGTGCCCACCCGGCGGGCGGGCAGGTCGAGTTGGAACCAGACGTGTTTCTGGGTGGGGGTGTACTCGACGCCCCAGCGGGAGGCGATGGCGGCGCACAGCAGCAGGCCGCGGCCGTTCTCGCGTTCGGGGCCGGCGACCTCGGCGGGGGAGGCGTGGAGCGGAACCTCACGTTCGGGGTAGTGGTCGGCGACCTCGACGCGGACGCCGTCCTCGGAGCGCAGGCACAGGACGTCGGCGGCGGTACCGGCGTGGACGACCGCGTTGGTGACCAGCTCGCTGGTGAGGACGACGGCGTCGTCGACGACGTCCGCGTACCCCCAGCCCTGGAGGGTGTCGCGGACGAAGGCGCGGGCGGTCGCGACGGACCGTCCGACCGGTTCGAAGCTGGCTTCCGCCCGCGCGGTGATCACAGAACTCCTCGTACACGTCTCGACGGCCGGTTTCCCCTGCCGGGGTCCGGGAAGGTGCCCCCCGGGAATCAACACTCCCATGTGTGGCCCGCCCCCTCCGGTGTCCCGTGGTCGTCCTTGTGGCTCCCGCGGCTCCCCGGGCTCACAGGAGCAGGGGGCGCCGCCGCCTTCGGACGGACCGGGGCGGTTGGACAGCCGGAAGCCAGGTTACTTACCTTCACTGTCCTAGCGGATGCCGGTCACCAGTGTTTCCGCCCTCCGTGGGCGGGGACGGTATGCGAAGCTGCCGAACTGTTATGGCCGGGTCCGGCCATGGTGAAACACTGGGAAGGCTTCGAGGAAAGCCCGACTAGGGCGGTCGACCCCTGCGGGAGGGACACGGTGGAGTCTGGCGTGGCGGCGCGTGGCAAGAGCACGCGCGCGAAGAGCGGACGGACCCGCGGCAACGGGACGACCGAGGTGGACACCGCTGCGCTGCAGCGGCTGCTCGCCGCACTGGCGTCGATGCGGGACGGCAACTTCCGTAAGCGGCTGACCGTCTCCGGTGACGGGATGATGGCCGAGATCGCCGCCGTCTTCAACGAGGTCGCCGACCGCAATCTGCATCTGACCGGTGAGATCGCCCGGGTGCGGCGGATGGTGGGCCGGGAGGGGAAGCTGACCGAGCGGCTGGAGACCGGGGCCTGTGAGGGCTCCTGGGCAGCCGCCATCGACGCCTCCAACGCACTGGTGGACGATCTGGCCCGGCCGGTCTCCGAGGTCGGCAGGGTGCTGTCGGCGGTCGCGGAGGGCGATCTGGAGCAGCGCATGGACCTGCGCTCGCACGGCGTGGACAACGCCGAGCGACCGCTGCGGGGCGAGTTCCTCAAGGTGGGGCGGACCGTCAACAACCTGGTCGACCAGTTGTCGGCGTTCACCGACGAAGTGACCAGGGTCGCACTGGAGGTCGGTACCGAGGGCAAGCTCGGCGGCCAGGCCCAGGTGCGTGGAATGTCCGGTTCGTGGAAGGACCTCACGGATTCGGTGAACACGATGGCGTACCGGCTGACGGCCCAGGTACGGGATATCGCCCTCGTGACGACGGCGGTCGCCAAGGGTGATCTGTCGCGCAAGGTGACCGTGCACGTCGCCGGCGAGATGCTCCAGCTGAAGAACACCGTGAACACCATGGTCGACCAGCTCTCCTCGTTCTCCTCCGAGGTGACGCGGGTCGCGCGCGAGGTGGGCACCGAGGGCGAGCTCGGCGGACAGGCGCAGGTGCCCGGGGTCGCGGGCGTGTGGAAGGACCTCACGGACTCCGTCAACCTGATGGCGGGCAACCTGACCGCCCAGGTGCGCGGGATCGCGCAGGTGACGACGGCGGTCGCCAACGGTGACCTGTCACAGAAGGTGACCGTGAACGCGCGCGGCGAGGTCGCCCAGCTCGCCGAGACGATCAACCAGATGACCGAGACGCTGCGTACGTTCGCGGACGAGGTGACCCGGGTCGCCAACGAGGTCGGGGCGGAGGGCCTGCTCGGCGGGCAGGCGCAGGTGCCGGGTGCGGCGGGCACCTGGAAGGACCTGACCGACTCGGTGAACACGGTCTTCCGCAATCTGACGACTCAGGTGCGGGACATCGCGCAGGTGACCACGGCGGTCGCCAACGGTGACATGACCCAGAAGGTCACGGTCGACGTCGCGGGCGAGATGCTGGAGCTGAAGAACACCGTCAACACGATGGTCGACCAGCTCCAGTCCTTCGGTTCCGAGGTGACCCGGGTGGCCCGGGAGGTCGGCGTGGAGGGGCGGCTCGGCGGCCAGGCCGAGGTGCCGGGCGCGGCGGGCACCTGGAAGGACCTGACGGACTCCGTCAACAACGCGTTCCGCAACCTCACCGGTCAGGTGCGCAACATCGCCCAGGTGACGACGGCGGTCGCCAACGGTGACCTGTCGCAGAAGGTCACCGTGGACGTCTCCGGCGAGATGCTGGAGCTGAAGAACACCGTCAACACGATGGTCGACCAGCTGGCGTCGTTCGCCGCCCAGCTGACGCGGATGGCCCAGGACGTGGGTACGGAGGGCCGGCTCGGCGGTCAGGCCCGGGTGGACGGCGTCTCCGGCACCTGGAAGGAGCTCACCGACTCCGTCAACTTCATGGCGGGCAATCTGACCTCCCAGGTGCGCCAGATCGCCCAGGTGACCACGGCGGTGGCCCGCGGTGATCTGTCCCAGAAGATCGACGTGGACGCGCGCGGCGAGATCCTGGAGCTCAAGAACACCATCAACAACATGGTCGACCAGCTGTCCGGCTTCGCCGAGCAGGTGACCAGGGTCGCGCGCGAGGTGGGCACCGACGGGCGTCTGGGCGGCCAGGCGCAGGTGCCGGGCGTGGCCGGGGTGTGGCGCGATCTGACGGACTCGGTGAACGGCATGGCCGGCAATCTCACCGCCCAGGTCCGCAACATCGCCCAGGTCGCCACGGCGGTGGCCCGCGGCGATCTGTCGCAGAAGATCGACGTGGACGCGCGCGGCGAGATCCTGGAACTCAAGAACGTCCTGAACACCATGGTCGACCAGCTCTCGAACTTCGCGGAGCAGGTGACCCGGGTGGCCCGCGAGGTGGGCACCGAGGGCATCCTGGGCGGCCAGGCCGAGGTGCAGGGCGTCTCGGGCACCTGGAAGGACCTGACGCAGTCCGTCAACTTCATGGCGAACAACCTGACGTTCCAGGTGCGCAACATCGCCGAGGTGACGACGGCGGTCGCCAAGGGCGACCTCTCGAAGAAGATCACCGTTGACGCCAAGGGCGAGATCCTGGAGCTGGTGACCACCGTCAACACGATGGTCGACCAGCTCTCGAACTTCGCGGACGAGGTCACCAGGGTCGCGCGCGAGGTCGGCACCGAGGGCATCCTCGGCGGCCAGGCCCGGGTGCGCGGGGTCACCGGCATCTGGAAGGACCTCAGCGACAACGTCAACCTGATGGCCGCGAACCTCACCTACCAGGTACGCAACATCGCGCGGGTCTCCACCGCCGTCGCCAACGGCGACCTCACCAAGAAGGTGACGGTCGAGGCGCGCGGCGAGGTCGCGGAGCTCGCCGACACCGTCAACACGATGGTGACGACCCTGTCGTCCTTCGCCGACCAGGTGACCCGCGTCGCGCGCGAGGTGGGCACCGACGGCATCCTGGGCGGCCAGGCGCGCGTCCCCGGCGTCTCCGGTACGTGGAAGGACCTCACCGAGTCGGTGAACTCCATGGCCGACAACCTCACCGGGCAGGTGCGCCAGATCGCCACGGTCACCACGGCCATCGCCAAGGGCGACCTCACCAAGAAGATCGACATCGACGCGCGCGGTGAGATCCAGGAGCTGAAGAACACCATCAACACGATGGTCGACCAGCTCTCCTCGTTCGCCGTGGAGGTCACCCGCGTCGCGCGCGAGGTGGGCACCGAGGGCCAGCTCGGCGGCCACGCGCGCGTACGCGACGTGGACGGCACCTGGCGCGACCTGACCGAGTCCGTGAACGAGATGGCCGGGAACCTGACCCGGCAGGTGCGCGCCATCGCGGCCGTGGCCACCGCGGTGACCCGCGGCGACCTCAACCTCAAGATCGACGTGGACGCGGCGGGCGAGATCCAGGCCCTCCAGGACAACATCAACACGATGATCGCCAACCTGCGCGACACCACGGTCGCCAACAAGGAGCAGGACTGGCTCAAGGGCAACCTGGCCCGTATCTCCGGTCTGATGCAGGGCCGGCGCGACCTCGACGACGTCGCCTCGCTGATCATGACCGAGCTGACGCCGGTGGTCTCGGCCCAGCACGGCGCGTTCTTCCTGGCGCTGCCGACCGGCGGCTCCAACGAGGTCGGCGGGGACGAGGACAGCCCGTACGAGCTGAGGATGCGCGGCAGTTACGGGTACTCGGCGGGCTCGATGCCCACCTCCTTCCGGCCCGGTGAGACGCTGATCGGCACGGCGGCGGAGGAGAAGCGCACGATCCTGGTGGAGAACGTGCCGCCGGGCTATCTCAAGATCTCCTCCGGGCTCGGGGAGGCGCCGCCCGCGCATGTGATCGTGCTGCCGGTGCTCTTCGAGGGCAAGGTCCTCGGGGTGATCGAACTGGCCTCCTTCCAGCCGTTCACCCAGATCCAGAAGGACTTCCTCAACCAGATCGCGGAGATGATCGCGACCAGCGTCAACACGATCAGCGTCAACTCCAAGACCGAGGTACTGCTCAAGCAGTCGCAGGAGCTGACCGAGCAGCTGCGCGAGCGGTCGGCGGAGCTGGAGAACCGGCAGAAGGCCCTTCAGGCCTCCAACGCGGAGCTGGAGGAGAAGGCCGAGCTGCTCGCCCAGCAGAACCGCGACATCGAGGTGAAGAACACCGAGATCGAGGAGGCCCGGCAGGTCCTGGAGGAGCGCGCCGAGCAGCTCGCCGTCTCGATGCGCTACAAGTCCGAGTTCCTGGCGAACATGTCGCACGAGCTGCGCACGCCCCTCAACTCCCTGCTGATCCTCGCCAAGTTGCTGGCCGACAACGCCGAGGGCAACCTCTCGCCGAAGCAGGTCGAGTTCGCGGAAACGATCCACGGGGCTGGTTCGGACCTGCTCCAGTTGATCAATGACATCCTGGACCTGTCCAAGGTCGAGGCGGGCAAGATGGACGTCAGCCCGACCCGGATCGCCCTGGTGCAGCTCGTCGACTACGTGGAGGCGACCTTCCGGCCGCTCACCGCGGAGAAGGGGCTCGACTTCTCCGTACGGGTCTCGCCGGAGCTTCCGGCGACGCTGCACACCGACGAGCAGCGGCTCCTCCAGGTGCTGCGCAACCTGCTGTCCAACGCGGTGAAGTTCACCGACAGCGGCGCCGTCGAGCTGGTGATCAGGCCCGCGCACGCCGATGTGCCGCACGCGATCCGCGAACAGCTCCTGGAAGCGGGCTCGTTGCGCGACGCGGACGCCGATCTGATCGCGTTCTCGGTGACCGACACCGGCATCGGTATCGCTGCCAGCAAGATGCGCGTGATCTTCGAGGCGTTCAAGCAGGCCGACGGCACGACCAGCCGCAAGTACGGCGGTACGGGCCTGGGGCTGTCGATCAGCCGGGAGATCGCCCGGCTGCTCGGCGGTGAGATCCACGCGGCGAGCGAGCCCGGCCGCGGCTCCACCTTCACGCTGTATCTGCCGCTGCACCCCAGCGAGTTGCCGCCGCAGGGCTACCCGCAGCTGCCGCCCGGCGGCGAGGCGGCCACCGAGGCCGGTCAGGGGGAGACGGGGCACCAGGACCCGTTCCCGCACGAGACGGCGACGCTCGCCCCCAGCGAGGCCCAGCCGGGGACGGCCGGGCTGTTCCGGCGCCGCCGCAAGGCGCTCGGCGCGGAGCCCGGCGCGACGCTGCCCGGCCAGCCGGGAGAGGCGCCGAGGGACGCGTGGGCGACCCAGGAGCCGGAGCACGCGCCGGTGCGCACCTTCCACTTCGGCGGCGAGAAGGTGCTGATCGTCGACGACGACGTACGGAACGTCTTCGCGCTCACCAGCGTGCTGGAGCAGCACGGGCTGTCGGTGCTCTACGCGGAGAACGGCCGTGAGGGGATCGAGGTCCTGGAGCAGCACGAGGACACGGCCGTCGTACTGATGGACATCATGATGCCGGAGATGGACGGGTACGCCACGACGTCGGCGATTCGCCGGATGCCGCAGTTCGCCGGGCTGCCGATCATCGCGCTCACCGCGAAGGCGATGAAGGGCGACCGGGAGAAGGCGATCGAGTCCGGCGCGTCCGACTATGTGACCAAGCCGGTCGACCCGGACCATCTGCTCTCGGTGATGGAGCAGTGGATGAGGGAGAAGTGACCGGTGGCCGCACGGTCCACAGCGCGCGTTGCTGACTGACTGTGGCCGCGGGCGTGTGGGAGGGCGGTATTCGGGGAACCTTCTGGTCTCCCACTACGTTTCTGCTACGTGCACAGTGACATCGCGGTGACAGGGTGTGGCGACAGGCGGGGTGCGGCTACCATGACCGGCACAAGGACGGGCGGCGCAAGGGAGTCGTCCCCTGGGGCGGCGTCCGGTGCTTCCCCGAGTCCTTCGGACAGGGGAGGCCCCAAGCCGGGGCGAGGAGGGCGGGCCATGGTGCAGAAGGCCAAGATCCTCCTGGTCGATGACCGGCCGGAGAATCTGCTGGCGCTGGAGGCCATCCTCTCCGCGCTCGATCAGACACTGGTGCGGGCATCGTCAGGGGAGGAAGCGCTCAAAGCGCTGCTGACGGACGATTTCGCGGTCATCCTGCTGGATGTGCAGATGCCGGGCATGGACGGTTTCGAGACCGCCGCGCACATCAAGCGGCGGGAGCGGACCCGGGACATCCCGATCATCTTCCTCACCGCCATCAACCACGGCCCCCACCACACCTTCCGGGGCTACGCGGCGGGAGCCGTCGACTACATCTCCAAGCCCTTCGACCCCTGGGTGCTGCGCGCCAAGGTGTCGGTGTTCGTCGAGCTCTACATGAAGAACTGTCAGCTGCGCGAGCAGGCCGCGCTGCTCCGGCTCCAGCTGGAGGGCGGCGGCCAGACGGCCGGCGACCCCAAGGAGCCGGCGGGTCTGCTGGCCGAGCTGTCCGCGCGCCTCGCGGCGGTGGAGGAGCAGGCCGAGGCGCTCTCCAAACAGCTCGACGACGAGTCGGCGGACGCGGCTGCGGTGGCCACCGCGGCCCATCTGGAGCGCAAACTGACCGGCCTGCGGCGGGCGCTGGACGCGTTGGAGCCGGGAACCGGCAGCGGCACGGCGGCGCTGCCCTCGCAGAATTGAGCGGACCGGAAGCGAGCGGGCCGGAAGTGAGCGGTCCGGAAGTGAGCGGGCCGGAAGCGAGCGGTCCGCGGCGGCCGGGCGCTGACGAGGCGTCAGTCCCCTTCGCGGACAGGCCGGTCCTCGTCCACGCGTATGTGACCGCTGTCTTTCGGTACGACACGAACGGGTGAAGCACCGGCCGTCGTGTCGACGGCCGTCCGCACCGGTAACCTCAGCACCATGGCCTCACGTACGTCCGGCAAGGGTTCCCAGGGCACGGCGGGCACCGCGAAGCGCACCGGCCGTACCGCGGCGCCCGCCAAGAAGGCGCCTGCGAAGAAGACCGTCGCGCCCGCGAAGAGGGCACCCGCCAAAAGGGCGCCCGCCAAGAAGGCGATGGCCCCCAAGCCCGCGCCCAAGCGGGCGCCTTCGCCCACCGGGGGCGTGTACCGGCTCGCGCGCGCCGTCTGGTTGGGCGCGGCCCATGGTGTCGGGGCGATGTTCCGGAGCGTGGGGCGCGGCGCCAAGGGCCTCGACCCGGCCCACCGCAAGGACGGGGTCGCCCTGCTGCTGCTCGGGGTCGCCCTGATAGTCGCCGCGGGCACCTGGTCCAATCTGCGCGGGCCGGTCGGCGAGCTCGTCGAGATGCTGGTGACCGGTGCGTTCGGCCGGCTCGACCTGCTGGTGCCGCTGCTGCTCGGGGCTATCGCCGTCCGGCTGATCCTCTATCCGGAGAAGCCGGAGGCCAACGGCCGGATCGTGATCGGCCTCTCCGCGCTGGTGCTCGGCGTGCTCGGCCAGGTCCACATCGCCTGCGGCTCGCCGGGCCGCGACGACGGCACCAGCGCGATGCAGGACGCCGGCGGGCTCATCGGCTGGGGCGCGTCCAAGCCGCTGGAATTCCTGATGGGCGATGTGCTCGCGGTACCGATGCTGGTGCTGCTGACCGTCTTCGGGCTGCTCGTCGTCACCGCGACGCCCGTCAACGCCATCCCGCAGCGCCTGCGCGCCCTGTGCGTCCGGCTCGGCGTCCTGGAGCCGCTGCCGGGGGAGCTTGGTGAGGACGAGCTGTACGAGGACGACTGGCGCGCCGCCGACGAACCAGAGCCCGCACCGCGCGCCCGGCGCACGCCCGGACGCCGGATCGCGCCGGACGACGGGTACGGGCCGGGCGAGGCCGAGCAGGCGGCGCTCTCGCAGCGCCGCAAGCCCCGGCGCGCCTCCGTGCAACCGGCGTTCGACAACCCGATGGACCCGGTCGACGTGGCAGCAGCGGCGGCGGCGGCCCTCGACGGCGCCGTACTGAACGGCCTGCCGCCGTCCCCGGTCGTCGCGGACCTCACCCAGGGCGTCTCCACCGAGCGGGAGCGGGGGAGCACCACACCGGTGCCCACGGCCCGCGGCGGGGCGACGGGCGGCGCCGGGGCGCGGCCCGCCGCGGGGGCCGACACGGCCGGGCCCGCGCCCCGGGCGACCCCGGGTGCCCCCGCCGCCGTACCGGACCTGACCAAGGCGGCTCCGGAGCACTCGCAGATGCCGACGCGCGCCGAGCAGCTCCAGCTCGCGGGCGACATCACCTACGCGCTGCCCTCGCTCGACCTGCTGGAGCGCGGCGGGCCGGGCAAGACGCGCAGCGCCGCCAACGACGCCATAGTGGCGTCGCTGCAGAACGTCTTCGTGGAGTTCAAGGTCGACGCCGCCGTCACCGGCTTCACCCGGGGCCCGACGGTCACCCGGTACGAGGTGGAGCTGGGCCCGGCCGTCAAGGTCGAGCGGATCACCGCGCTGACCAAGAACATCGCGTACGCGGTGGCCAGCCCGGACGTACGGATCATCTCGCCGATCCCCGGCAAGTCGGCGGTCGGCATCGAGATCCCGAACACCGACCGCGAGATGGTCAACCTCGGTGACGTGCTGCGCCTGGCGGACGCGGCCGAGGACGACCATCCGATGCTCGTCGCGCTCGGCAAGGACGTCGAGGGCGGCTATGTGATGGCCAACCTGGCGAAGATGCCGCACGTCCTGGTGGCCGGTGCGACCGGCTCCGGCAAGTCGTCCTGCATCAACTGCCTGATCACGTCGGTCATGGTGCGCGCGACCCCCGAGGACGTGCGGATGGTGCTGGTCGACCCCAAGCGGGTCGAACTCACCGCGTACGAGGGCATTCCGCATCTGATCACACCGATCATCACCAACCCGAAGCGGGCGGCCGAGGCGCTCCAGTGGGTCGTGCGTGAGATGGATCTGCGCTACGACGACCTGGCGGCGTTCGGTTTCCGCCATATCGACGACTTCAACGAGGCGATCCGCAACGGCAAGGTCAAGCTGCCCGAGGGCAGCGAGCGGGAGCTGACCCCCTACCCGTATCTGCTGGTGATCGTCGACGAGCTCGCGGACCTGATGATGGTGGCGCCGCGTGACGTCGAGGACGCGATCGTGCGCATCACCCAGCTGGCCCGCGCCGCCGGTATCCATCTGGTCCTCGCCACCCAGCGGCCCTCGGTCGACGTGGTGACCGGTCTGATCAAGGCGAACGTGCCGTCCAGGCTCGCCTTCGCGACCTCCTCGCTCGCCGACAGCCGCGTCATCCTCGACCAGCCCGGCGCCGAGAAGCTCATCGGAAAGGGTGACGGACTGTTCCTGCCGATGGGGGCGAACAAGCCGACCCGGCTCCAGGGGGCGTTCGTCACCGAGGACGAGATCCAGGCGATCGTCCAGCACTGCAAGGACCAGATGGCGCCGGTCTTCCGTGAGGACGTCACGGTCGGCCAGAAGCAGAAGAAGGAGATCGACGAGGAGATCGGCGACGACCTCGATCTGCTCTGCCAGGCCGCCGAGCTGGTGGTCTCGACCCAGTTCGGGTCCACCTCGATGCTCCAGCGCAAGCTGAGGGTCGGCTTCGCCAAGGCCGGCCGGCTGATGGACCTGATGGAGTCGCGCGGGATCGTGGGCCCCAGCGAGGGCTCCAAGGCGCGCGATGTCCTGGTCAAACCGGACGAACTCGACGACGTGCTGGCGGTGATCCGGGGGGAGGCTCCCTGAAGGCGCGGGGCGGCTGTCGAGCAGTCAATTCTGCGGCCGAATGGAGCATACGAAAGGGAGCGCGGGGCAACCGTTTCCTCCGGTTGTACGTCCAGTTGAGGGAAGACCAGGAACATGCCCCCCTCCTGACCCGTTAGGAGGAAGGGGGGTGGCCATTCCTATGGCGTACAAACTCCACCCTCCCGGTTGCCCCACCCTTTCGTACCCCCCCTAGACTGAACCTCCAGCAGGTGGCTCACGCTCGAAAGGCGCCCCCGTGTCCATCGGCAACTTCCCCGAAGACGACCGGCCTTCCCTCGGCGACGACGACCGGCCCTCCTTTGCTGACGACAACCGGCCCGACGACCACCGGTCCGACGACGACCGGCCGACGATCGGGCACGCGCTCAAGCAGGCCCGTATCGCGGCGGGACTGACCGTCGACGAGGTCAGTTCGATCACGAGAGTGCGCATCCCGATCGTCCACGGCATGGAGGATGACGACTTCTCCCGCTGCGGCGGCGATGTGTACGCGCGCGGACACATCCGCACGGTCGCGCGCGCCGTGCACCTGGATCCCGAACCCCTGGTCGCGCAGTACGACGCCGACCACGGCGGCCGTCCCGAGCCCACGCCCGCCGCACCCATGTTCGAGGCCGAGCGGATCCGGCCCGAGCGGCGCCGGCCGAACTGGACCGCCGCCATGGTCGCCGCGATCGTCGTGGTCGTCGGTTTCGTCGGCTTCACGATGTTCAGCGGCAGCGGCGACTCCAAGAGCAAGGGCACCCAGGTCGCCGAGGGCCCCACCCAGACGCAGCAGCGCAGCCCGAGCCCCAAGCCGACCCCCAGCGTCCCGCCCGTGAAGCCCCCGACCCCCACGGACAGCGCCATCGCGGCGGCCCCGCAGGACAAGGTCACCGTCAAGCTGAGCGCCATCTCCGACAAGAGCTGGATCTCCGCCAAGGCGCACAACGGACAGGTGCTCTACGACGGCCTCCTGGAGAAGGGCGAGTCGAAGACCTTCGTGGACGGCGAGAAGATCGACCTGATCCTCGGCAACGCCGGGGCGATCGAGCTCTACGTCAACGGCAAGAAGGTCGAGGACCAGTTCGGTGACGGCCAGGTCGAGCGGCTGACCTACACCAAGGGCGACCCGGTCGTCGGCTGACCGGGACCGCCGCGCCCCGGCCCGGTACGGCCCCCGGTTCCTTGATCAGCCCTCGGGGCGGGGACGCGGGCCGGGACAAAGTAGTCTTGAGTCCATGCCCGAACGCCGTACCGTCGCCCTTGTCACTCTCGGCTGCGCCCGTAACGAGGTGGACTCGGAGGAGCTTGCAGGCCGCTTGGCAGCGGACGGCTGGGAGCTCGTCGAGGACGCCTCGGACGCCGATGTCGCCGTCGTCAACACCTGTGGGTTCGTCGAAGCCGCCAAGAAGGACTCCGTCGACGCCCTCCTCGAAGCCAATGATCTCAAGGATCACGGCAGGACCCAGGCCGTGGTCGCGGTCGGCTGTATGGCCGAGCGGTACGGCAAGGAGCTCGCCGACGCCCTCCCCGAGGCCGACGGTGTGCTCGGCTTCGACGACTACGCCGACATCTCCAGCCGTCTCCAGACCATCCTCAGCGGTGGGAGCGTGGAGGCGCACACCCCGCGCGACCGGCGCAAGCTGCTGCCGCTGAGCCCCGTCGAGCGCCAGGGCGCCGCCGTGGCGCTGCCCGGCCACGCCCAGGAGGCCCAGGAGAGCGCCCCCGAGGACCTGCCCGAGGGCGTCGCCCCCGCGTCCGGTCCGCGCGCCCCGCTGCGCCGCCGGCTGGACACCAGCCCGGTCGCCTCGGTGAAGCTGGCCTCCGGCTGCGACCGCCGCTGCTCGTTCTGCGCCATCCCGTCCTTCCGCGGCTCCTTCATCTCGCGCCGCCCCTCGGACGTACTGGGCGAGACGCGCTGGCTGGCCGAGCAGGGCGTCAAGGAGGTCATGCTGGTCTCCGAGAACAACACCTCGTACGGCAAGGATCTCGGCGACATCCGCCTCCTGGAGACGCTGCTGCCCGAGCTCGCGGCCGTCGAGGGCATCGAGCGCGTACGCGTCAGCTACCTCCAGCCCGCCGAGATGCGGCCGGGCCTGATCGACGTGCTGACCTCCACCGACAAGGTCGTCCCGTACTTCGACCTCTCCTTCCAGCACTCCGCCCCCGGCGTGCTGCGGGCCATGCGGCGCTTCGGCGACACCGAGCGCTTCCTGGAGCTGCTGGAGACGATCCGGGCCAAGGCCCCGCAGGCCGGTGTCCGCTCCAACTTCATCGTCGGCTTCCCCGGTGAGACCGAGGCCGACTTCCAGGAGCTGGAACGCTTCCTCACCAGCGCCCGGCTCGACGCCATCGGCGTCTTCGGCTACTCCGACGAGGAGGGCACCGAGGCCGTCACCTACGACAACAAGCTGGACGACGAGGTGATCGCCGAGCGGCTCGACCACCTGTCGCGGCTCGCCGAGGAGCTCACCGCCCAGCGCGCCGAGGAGCGCGTGGGCGACACCGTCCGGGTGCTGGTCGAGTCGGTCGACACCGAGGACGGCGTGATCGGCCGCGCCGAGCACCAGGCGCCGGAGACCGACGGTCAAGTGCGGTTCACGGAGGGCGCGGGACTGACGCCGGGCCGTATCGTCGAGGCGAAGGTCGTCGCCGCCGAGGGCGTCGACCTGGTGGTGACGAGTCTCGACGTCCCTGAGGAGGCGGCCAGATGACCGGAGTCCCGGCATCCGCGGCGGGCGGTACCGGCCGGACGCCGGCGCCCGGCGGCAAGCTGGGCGCGGCGGCCGTCAACCAGGCGAGCCTCTGGAACGTCGCGAACCTCCTCACCATGGTCCGGCTCGTGCTCGTACCGGGCTTCGTGGTGCTGATGCTGCAGGACGGCGGGTACGACCCGGCCTGGCGGGCCTGGGCGTGGGCGGCGTTCGCCGTCGCCATGATCACGGACATCTTCGACGGTCATCTGGCCCGGACGTACAACCTGGTCACCGACTTCGGGAAGATCGCGGACCCGATCGCGGACAAGGCGATCATGGGGGCCGCGCTGGTCTGCCTCTCCTCGCTGGGCGATCTGCCGTGGTGGGTGACCGGGGTGATCCTCTTCCGGGAACTCGGGATCACGCTCATGCGTTTCTGGGTCATCAGGCACGGGGTGATTCCCGCCAGCCGAGGTGGGAAACTGAAGACGCTCGCCCAGGGCACGGCGACGGGGATGTACGTACTGGCGCTCACGGGTCCACTGGCGACCCTGCGCTTCTGGGTGATGGCGGTCGCCGTGGTGCTGACGGTCGTCACGGGACTGGACTATGTGCGACAGGCGGTCGTACTGAGGCGTCAGGGGCTCGCCGCACAGCGCGCGGCCCGCGCCGCCGAGACCGCCATGGAGGGACCGGGCCGGTGAAAGAGGCTGCGCGGATCATGCAACTGCTCACGGAACGTGAGCAGTCGGTCGCGGCTGCGGAGTCGCTGACCGGTGGTCTGGTGGCCGCGGAGCTGACCGAGGCGCCGGGCGCCTCAGCGGGTTTCCTCGGCTCGGTGACGGCCTACGCGACGGACGTCAAGCAGAAGGTCCTGGGCGTCGACGCGACCCTTCTGGCGGAGCGCGGAGCCGTGGACGGCGAGGTCGCGCGGCAGATGGCGGCGGGTGTGCGGCGGCTGATGGGGGTCGACTGGGGAGTGTCGACCACCGGCGTGGCCGGCCCCGAGCCCCAGGACGGCAAGCCCGTCGGGACCGTCCACGTGGCGGTCGAGAGACCGGACGGGACCGGGAAAACCCTCGCTTTGCGGTTGAACGGCGGCAGGGAGGAAATCCGTAGGGAGAGTGTACGGAGCGTGCTCGAACTGCTCGCCGGTGAACTCCGCGGAGATGCGCGGGCACAGGATACGGAACAGAACGGGGGGAATTGATGTTTGCAGCCCTGAGTGAACACGACATCGCTCCCCGCACGGCCGCAGCGCGAGGCGGTACGGTGGGGCGTGAAGGATGCGGCTACGCGGTCCGAGGAGGGAGCCACCGATGATTCTGCTCCGTCGCCTGCTGGGTGACGTGCTGCGTCGGCAGCGCCAGCGCCAGGGCCGTACTCTGCGCGAAGTCTCCTCGTCCGCCCGAGTCTCACTCGGCTATCTCTCCGAGGTGGAGCGGGGGCAGAAGGAGGCGTCCTCCGAGCTGCTCTCCGCGATCTGCGACGCGCTTGACGTACGGATGTCCGAGCTCATGCGAGAAGTGAGCGACGAGCTGGCACTTGCCGAGCTCGCTGCCTCGGCGGCGGCGAGCGACCCGGTGCCTGCACCGGTACGTCCGATGCTCAATTCGATCTCCGTGACGTCGGTGACCGGCGTCCCGACCGAGCGCGTGACGATCAAGGCGCCCGCGGAAGCGGTGGACGTCGTCGCGGCCTGACGCTGTCGGGCTCTGTCTGTGAGTGGCCCCGGCCGGTCTTCTGACCGACCGGGGCTTCTTCTTGTGCGGCGCTTCTGGGTGCGGGGCCACGGTCTTGCGTGCAATCCCCGGAATGCCCCCTTTGGGGCTTCCGTGTAAAGGTGGGGGAAGCGCGGGGAGCCGACGCGGACGTGAGCCCGTGCGGACGCGAGCCGCCGCGTACGGAGCTGCATACGGAACGGAGTGCCTGCATGTCTGTCGTGAAGAGCTCGCTGTCCGAGACCGACCTGAAGGTGGTGGGGGACGCCCTGCAGGGCGCCCTCGTCGACCTCGTGGATCTGGCGCTGGTGGCCAAGCAGGTCCACTGGAACGTGGTCGGGCCGCGCTTCAGGTCCGTGCACCTCCAGCTCGACGAGGTCGTCGACACCGCCAGGCTGCACTCCGACACGGTGGCCGAGCGGGCCGCCGCGCTGGGGGTCACCCCGGACGGCCGCGCGGCGACCGTGTCCTCGACGAGCGCCATCGGCAAGACGCCCACCGGCTGGATCAGGGACGGGGACGCGGTACGGATCCTCGTCGACGCGCTGGGCGCGGTCGTGACGAAAATGCGTGAGCGGATCGACGCCACCGGCGACCCGGACCCGGTCAGCCAGGACGTGCTCATCGGTCTGACGGCCGACCTGGAGAAGCACGCGTGGATGTTCCAGGCGGAGACGGGCTGACGGAGCTGGGCTGGCGGGGCAGGGCTGACGGGGCGGGGCTGGGAGCAGGGCTGGCGGGGCAGGACTGACGGAGCCGGAGGGTCCGGGCCGGTTCGCGGGGCGTGGGGGGCGGTGCGTGCGCCGGGGTGAATCCCGGTGCGCCCTCCCGGTGACCGGGGGGAGCGGTCTAGCGTCGGCCCGAGGAGGCGGCCATGGCAGTGGCGGTGCGATGGGTGCCGGCGCTCGTGGTGGGGGCGCTGTGGTGGTGGGCGGTGGTCCGCCTGCTGACGGTGCCCGACGAGACCGGGGTGCTCGAAGGCGCGGTGGCGGCGGGCGGCTGGGGCCTGAGCCTCCTGCCCGTCCATGTCACAGCCGATGTCCCACGGCCCGCGGTCACCAGGGCATCGCGACGCCACCGTTCGGGCGCAGGATCTGACCCGTCGTGAACGAGGACGCCTCCGAGGCGAGATACAGCACGGTGTGCGCGATGTCCTCGGGCTCGCCGAGCCGCCCGAGCGGGGAGAGCCGGACCATGGTCGACTCGATCCGCCGCTGGTGCTCGGCAGAGTGCCGCTCGGTCATCGGCGTACGGACCCAGCCCGGCGCTATGGCGTTGACGCGGATGGAGTGCGGGCCCAGCTCCGTGGCGAGGGTCTTGGTCAGCTGAATGACGGCCGCCTTCGATGCGCTGTAGCAGAACAGCCCGGCGCCGGCGGAGTCGACGGCACCGGACGCCATGGTGATGATGCTGCCGGGCGTGCCGTTCTCGATCATCACCCGGGCCGCCTCCTGGCAGGCGTGCAGCACACCCTTGAAGTTGACCGCGAGAACGCGGTCGAGGTCGGCGTCGTCGGTGTCCAGGACCGTGCTGGTGTGCATGATCCCGGCGACGGCGGCGAGGATGTCGACCCGGCCCGCGCCCCGGACGGCCGCGCGCAGCCGGGTGCGGTCGGTCACATCGAGCACATGGGTGTACGCGGTGCCGCCCGCCTTGGCGATCAGCTCACGGGTGCCCTGGAGGCCCAGCTCGTCGAGGTCGGCGCAGTGCACGAGGGCGCCCGCCTCCGCGAGCAGGACGGCACTGGCCCGCCCGATACCGCCGGCGGCGCCGGTCACGAAGGCGGTGCGATCGGTGAGGTCGTACGCCGAGAGGGGCATGCGGGGACGGTACGGCGGGACCTGACGGGGCGTCAACAGCTGTGGTGTCACTGTGGTTTCAGTGGTGTCCCGTCAACTGTCGGTCTGCTCGGAGCGGCCGTGGACCGGGGGGCTCGGCTGGCACCGGGGGCACCAGTACGTGGGGCGCTCGCTGCCGGAGGGGTCGCGCAGGGTGGTGGCGCGCAGAGCGGTACCGCAGCGGGGGCAGGGCCGCCCGCCGCGTCCGTACACGTACACCTGCCGGGACGTACGCTCCCGGTTCGCCTCCATGATCTTCTTTGCGGCGACGACGACCCGGGCGGGGTCGGTGAGCTCGCCCACCGGCAGCCAGGGCACCGCCCGGACGGCGAAGCAGATCTCGGACTTGTAGATGTTGCCGACGCCCGCCAGGTTGCGCTGGTCGAGCAGTGCCTCGCCGAGTGGTCTGGCCGGGTCGCGGAGCAGATTGCTCAGAGCGAGATCGGGGTCCCAGTCCGGGCCGAGCAGATCGGGTCCGAGGTGGCCGACGACGCGGTGCTCGTCGCGGGTGCGGAGCAGTTGCAGGACGGCCAGCCGGTAGCCGACCGCGGTCCGCTCCTCGGTGCCCAGGATCGCCCGGATCTGGTCGCTCCGGCCGCCCCGCCAGCGCTCGCCGGGCGCGAAGATCCGCCAGGTGCCCTCCATCCGCAGATGGGAGTGGAGGGTGAGGCCGCCCTCGATACGAGTGAGCAGATGCTTGCCGCGCGGGGTGACGTCCAGCACGGTCCGGCCGGTCAGGTCTACGGTCGCGAGCCGTGGCACACGCAGATCGGACCGGATCAGCTCGCATCCGCCGAGCGCGGCGTCGAGCCGGCGCGCGGCCTGCCAGACGGTGTCTCCTTCGGGCATGAGGCCATTGTGCAGGGCAGGCGGGGCGGGGGTGCGCGGGGCGCGGTGCCTGCGGGGCGGGGTGTCTGGGAGGCGGTGCGTCTGCGGGTTGGTGGGGGTTGGCCGCGCGGTTCCCCGCGCCCCTGGGAGTTTGTGGCTGAGGCAAGCGGTCCTGGTGCGGTGGACCCCCTCAGGGGCGCGGGGAACCGCGCGAGCGACCCAGCACGGTCCGCAGACGAAAGCGGGCCCGGGCGCGGCCCCGGGGAGCCTCGGATGGGGGATCAGGGCCGCAGCCGCAACCCCCTCGGCGTGGGAACGAACCCCGCCGACTCCAGCGTCCGCGCCAGCGGCGACGTGAGCGCGGCCTCCCCGTTGATCCGCTCCAGGGTCACCGTGCCCAGCCGCCCCGCCCGAGCCGCCCCCGCCAGGGACTCCACCGCAGCCAGCAGCGCCGGATCGTCCGGCTCCGGCGGCCAGGCGAGCAGGGACTTGCCGCCGCGCTCCATGTAGAGCGTGAGCTCACCGTCGACCAGGACCACCATCGACCCGGCCTTGCGGCCCGGCTTGTGCCCGGCCTTGGACGGGGGTTCGGGCCACGGAAGAGCCGCCCCGTACGCGTTGGCGGGGTCCGCCGCCGCCAGCACCACCCCGCGCGGCGTCGGACGCGCCTCCGCACGGTCGCGCGCGGTGGCCGCCGCCCGCAGCCGGTCCACCGCCCCGTCCATCGCGAACTGGGCCGCCCCCAGCCCCTCGACCACATAGCCCCGCCGCGCCTGCCCGCTGTCCTCGAATGCGGCCAGGATCCGGTACGTGGCCGAGAAGCCGCCCTCGACCCCCTCGGCCGCGACCGCGCCCCTGGTCACCACTCCGTGGCGGTCGAGGAGCGTCCGGGCCAGGGCGTGCGCCCGGTGCGTCGGGTCGGGCTCGCGGGCCGGCAGCAGGGACCAGCGCCCCGAGACCGTCGGCGGCCCGGTGCGCGAGGCGGACCGTGCCGCCGCCGTCAGCGACCCGTACCTCCCGCGCGGCACGGTCCGCTTGGCCCGGTGCGCGGTCGACCCGGCGGTGCGGCCCGAGCCAAGCAGCGCCCGCAGCGGGGCCAGGGTGTCGTTGGTGAGCCGCCCCGACCACGCCAGGTCCCAGACCGCGTCGGCGAGTTGGGGGTCGGTCGCCTCCGGGTGCGTGGTGGCGCGGACCTGGTCGGCGATCTGGCGGAAGAACAGCCCGTACCCGGGAGCGAGCGCGGTCAGCACCGACTCGTGCAGCGCGGTGAGTTCCAGGGGATGCGGCGCGGGCAGCAGCAGGGGCGCCGCGTCCGCGAGGAACAGGGAGACCCAGCCGTCCTTGCCGGGCAGCGCTCCCGCCCCCGCCCACAGGACCTCGCCGGTGGTGGTGAGCTCATCGAGCATCCCGGGGCCGTAGTCGGAGACCCGGGACGGCAGCACCAGCTTCTCCAGGGCCGACGCGGGAACGGCGGCGCCCTGCAACTGCTCGACGGCCCGCGCCAGGCCGTCGATGCCGCGCAGGCTGTTGCTTCCCAGGTGCTGCCACTGGGGCAGGAAGGTGGCCAGTGCCGCGGGCGGCACCGGTTCGAGCTCGTGGCGCAGCGCCGCCAGGGAACGGCGCCGCAGCCGGCGCAGCACCGTCGCGTCGCACCACTCCTGTCCGAGCCCCGCCGGGTGGAACTCGCCCTGCACCACCCGCCCGCTCGCCGCCAGCCGCTGCAGCGCGCCCTCGGTGACGGCCGTGCCGAGGCCGAAGCGGGCGGCGGCCGTGGCCGAGGTGAACGGGCCGTGCGTGCGCGCGTACCGCGACAGGAGGTCGCCGAGGGGGTCCTTGACCGGCTCCATGAACGCCTCGGGCACACCCACAGGCAGCGCCGTGCCCAGCGCGTCGCGCAGCCGCCCGGCGTCCTCGATCGCCGCCCAGTGCTCGACGCCGCCGAGCCGCACCCGGATGGCGCGCCGGGCGGACGCGAGTTCAGGCGCCCACGGCGTCTCGGCGCCGCGCGCGACCAGCTCCTCGTCCGTCAGCGGGCCCAGCACCCGCAGCAGGTCGGCGACGCCCTCCAGGTCCTTGATCCGGCGGTCCTCGGTGAGCCACTGGAGTTCCTGCTCCAGCTCGGTGAGGACCTCCGCGTCCAGCAGCTCGCGCAGCTCGGCCTGGCCGAGCAGCTCGGCCAGCAGATGGGAGTCGAGCGAGAGGGCGGCGGCCCGCCGCTCGGCCAGCGGTGAGTCGCCCTCGTACAGGAACTGGGCGACATAGCCGAAGAGCAGCGAACGCGCGAAGGGGGACGGCTCGGGCGTGGTCACCTCGACCAGCCGGACCCGGCGCGCCTCCAGGTCACCCATCAGCTCGGTCAGACCCGGCACGTCGAAGACGTCCTGGAGGCACTCGCGGACGGCCTCCAGGACGATCGGGAACGAGCCGAACTCGCTCGCCACCTGGAGCAGCTGGGCCGCCCGCTGGCGCTGCTGCCACAGTGGGGTGCGCTTGCCGGGGTTGCGCCGGGGCAGCAGCAACGCGCGCGCGGCACACTCCCGGAAGCGGGCGGCGAACAGCGCCGAGCCGCCGACCTGCTCGGTGACGATCTGCTCGATCTCGCCCTTGTCGAAGACGGTGTCGGCGGCCCCGACCGGCGCCTGCTCACTGTCGAACGTCGAATCCAGATGGCCCGGGTCCTGGTCGAGCAGGTCGAGGCCCATCAGATCCGCGTCGGGCAGCCGCAGCACGATGCCGTCGTCGGCGTGCATGACCTGGGCGTCCATCCCGTACCGTTCGGCCAGGCGGGCGCCTAGGGCGAGCGCCCAGGGGGCGTGCACCTGGGCGCCGAAGGGGGAGTGGATGACGACCCGCCAGTCGCCCAGCTCGTCGCGGAACCGCTCGACGAGGATGGTGCGGTCGTCGGGGACATGGCCGCAGGCGCGGCGCTGCTCGTCGAGGTAGGCGATCACATTGTCCGCCGCCCAGGCGTCCAGGCCCGCGCTCAGCAGCCGCAGCCGCGCGTCCTCGGCGCTCAGGGAGCCGACCTCGCGCAGGAACGCGCCCAGCGCGCGCCCCAGTTCGAGCGGGCGGCCCAGTTGGTCGCCCTTCCAGAAGGGCAGCCTGCCCGGCACGCCGGGGGCCGGGGAGACCAGGACCCGGTCGCGGGTGATGTCCTCGATCCGCCAGGACGTGGTGCCCAGCGTGAACACATCGCCGACGCGCGACTCGTAGACCATCTCCTCGTCGAGCTCTCCGACCCGGCCGCCGCCCTTCTTGGGGTCGGAGCCCGCGAGGAAGACGCCGAAGAGGCCGCGGTCCGGGATGGTCCCGCCGGACGTCACCGCGAGGCGCTGCGCGCCGGGGCGGCCCGTGACCGTCCCCGCCACACGGTCCCAGACCACGCGGGGGCGCAGCTCGGCGAAGGCGTCCGAGGGGTAGCGGCCCGCCAGCATGTCCAGGACGGCCGTGAACGCCGACTCCGGAAGGGCGGCGAAGGGCGCCGCCCGGCGGACCAGGGCCAGCAGGTCGTCGGCCTGCCAGCTGTCCAGCGCCGTCATGGCGACCAGCTGCTGCGCCAGTACGTCCAGCGGGTTGGACGGGACCCGCAGCGACTCGATGGCTCCCGAACGCATCCGCTCGGTCACCACGGCCGACTGGACCAGATCGCCCCGGTACTTCGGGAAGACCACTCCCGTGGAGACCGCGCCCACCTGGTGGCCCGCGCGGCCCACCCGCTGGAGACCGGAGGCGACCGAGGGCGGCGACTCGACCTGGACGACCAGGTCCACCGCGCCCATGTCGATGCCCAGCTCAAGACTGGACGTGGCGACCACGGCGGGCAGCCGGCCGGCCTTCAGGTCCTCCTCGACCAGGGCGCGCTGCTCCTTGGAGACCGAGCCGTGGTGGGCGCGCGCGAGGACGGGCGGCGCGCCCTTGGCCGCTCCCGACTGGGCCATGACCTCGGCGGGGGAGTGGGCTTCCCCGAGCGGCACGGCGGACTCGCCCGCCTCCAGCGCGGCAGCCGTCGCCCGCTCGTACGCGATCTCGTTGAGCCGGTTGCACAGCCGCTCGGCGAGCCGGCGGGAGTTGGCGAAGACGATCGTCGAGCGGTGCGCCTGCACCAGGTCGACGATGCGCTCCTCCACATGCGGCCAGATGGACGGCTTCTCCGCACCCTCGGCGGCGTCGGCCGCCGGGGCGCCGCCCAGTTCTCCCAGGTCCTCCACCGGCACGACCACCGACAGGTCGAACTCCTTGGCGGAGCGCGGCTGGACGATCTCCACCTTGCGCTGCGGCGACAGGAAGCGCGCCACCTCGTCCACCGGACGGACCGTCGCCGACAGACCGATCCGGCGGGCCGGTCGGGCCAGCAGCTCGTCCAACCGCTCCAGGGACAGGGCCAGATGGGCTCCGCGCTTGGTGCCCGCCACCGCGTGCACCTCGTCCAGGATCACCGTCTCCACACCCGACAGCGCCTCGCGCGCGGAGGACGTCAGCATCAGGAACAGCGATTCGGGAGTGGTGATCAGAATGTCCGGCGGCCGGGTCGACATGGCGCGGCGCTCGGCGGGCGGGGTGTCGCCGGAACGGATCCCGACCCGCACCTCCGGCTCCGGCATGCCCAGACGCACCGACTCCTGGCGGATGCCGGTGAGCGGGGAGCGCAGATTGCGCTCGACGTCGACCGCCAGCGCCTTCAGCGGTGACACGTACAGCACCCGGCAGCGCTTCTTCGGCTCGGCCGGCGGCGGGGCCGCGGCCAGCCCGTCCAGCGCGGCCAGGAACGCGGCGAGGGTCTTGCCCGAGCCGGTCGGCGCCACCACCAGCACGTCCGACCCCTCGGAGATCGCCCGCCAGGCGCCCTCCTGCGCGGCGGTGGGCGCGGTGAAGGCCCCCGTGAACCAGCCCCTGGTCGCCGGAGAGAAGGAGTCGAGCGCTGTCCTTGCCATGGTCCCCATCGTGCACCCACCCACTGACAATGGCCCGGAGCTGCGAGAATGCGGACATGAACGCGGCCGAGGAGTGGGCACGGCACTGGCGGTACCCGGGGCTGCCGGGCCTCGAACTGCTGCACGCCCGCTACGTCAGCCACTCCTTCTCCCGCCACAGCCACGAGGGCTTCGTCTTCGGGGCGGTGCGCGGCGGGATCGAGGACGTGGTCCTGCCCGGCGAGACCGTACGGGCGCGCCCCGGCACCGTCGTCATGATCAACCCCGAGGTGCCGCACTCGGCCCACGCCGGCGTCCCCGAGGGCTGGACGTACGCCACGCTCTACCCGTCGCCGCAGCTGATCGCCGGTCTCGCCGCCGAGGTCACCACCCTGCGCGGGACCGTGGGATTCGCCGAGACCATCGTCGAGGACCCGCACACCTCCCGGCTCATCCAGGAGGTGCACCGCGCGGCCGAGGAGGGCAACGCGCTCGCCGCCGACACGGTGTTCCGCGTCGCCGTCGCCCGGCTGCTGCGCCGCCACGGACACTCCCTGCCCGCGCGCACCACCGGATCGGCGGGCGCCCGTACGGCCGCGTCCGCCCGCGCCCTCCTGGAAGAGCGCCTGGCCGACCCGCCGTCCCTGGAGGGGCTCGCCCACGACCTCGGGACCAGCCCGTTCGCCCTGCTGCGGGCCTTCAAGGGCGCGTACGGGCTGCCCCCGCACACCTGGCTCACCGGCGAGCGCGTCCGCCGCGCCAAGCTGCTCCTGGAGGCCGGGACCGCGCCCGCCGAGGCCGCCGCGGCCGTGGGCTTCACCGACCAGCCGCACCTCAACCGCCACTTCACCCGCATCGTGGGCGTCACCCCCGGCGTGTACCGCAAGGAGCGCGCAAGAACGTACAAGAACGCGGGCGACCCACCCACGTAACGTCCGGGACGTGGCAGCAGAACAGTCAGCACTCCCAGACATACGCCCCGACGGCGCGCGCCCCGCGAGCTCCCCCAGCCGGGGCGCAGGGCCGGGCCCCGCCGTCGCGGACCCCCACAAGCCGGACTCCGCCGTGGTCAGGGACGCCCTCGGCGTCGGCATCGCCGTCGGGCTCTCCGGCTTCGCCTTCGGCGTCACCTCGGCGGGCTCGGGACTCACCCTCCTTCAGACGTGCGCGCTCAGCCTGCTCGTCTTCACCGGGGCCTCACAGTTCGCCCTGGTGGGCGCGCTCGCGGCGGGCGGCAACCCGTTCACGGCGGCGGCCGGCGCCTTCTTCCTGGGCGTACGCAACGCCTTCTACGGACTGCGTCTGTCGCAGCTGCTCGCACTCCCGCGCGCGGTGCGGCCCCTCGCCGCCCAGTGGGTCATCGACGAGACGACCGCCGTGACCCTCGCCCAGCCCACCCGCCGGGCCGCGCGGATCGGCTTCACCGTCACCGGACTCACGCTCTACGTCCTGTGGAACCTGACGACCCTGGCCGGCGCCATGGGCGCGGAGGCGATCGGCGACACGGACGCCTGGGGGCTGGACGCGGCGAGCCCCGCCGTCTTCCTGGCGCTGCTCGCGCCGATGCTCACCACCGCGACGGAACGGATCACCGCCGGGCTCGCGGTCCTGCTGGCCCTGGGCTTCCTGCCGGTGCTGCCCGCCGGGGCGCCGGTCCTGGTGGCCGCGCTCGCCGCGCCCGTCGTGCTGTTCCTGAAGGGGCGCGCGGACGGGGCGAAGCGCCCCGGTCCCACTCCGGGCTCCGCCCCGGCCGACGGGAACTCCACGAAGGGAGCGGGGCGTTGAACATCTGGATCGCCATCGCCGCCACCGCCGTCAGCTGCTACCTGGTCAAGCTCCTCGGTCTCCTGGTCCCCGCCGGGGCGCTGGAGCGGCCCCTGGTGCGACGGCTCTCCGCGCTGCTTCCGGTGGCTCTGCTGGCCGCCCTCACCGCCCAGCAGACCTTCAGCAGCGGACACCACCTCGCCCTCGACGCCCGGGGCGCGGGTCTCGCGGCGGCGGCCGTCGCCCTGATGCTGCGCGCCCCCTTCCTGGTGATCGTCGCCGCCGCCGTCCTGGTGACGGCCGGAGCGCGGGCCCTGGGCGGCTGAGCGCTTCCCGGCGGTCCGTACGGGGAGCATCCGTTCCGCCCGTCCCGTACCGCGGGCGGGCGGGCGGGCGAATGTCCGGACGCCCCGCGTCAGCCGATCGCGCGGCCGTGCGCGCGCAGGGTCCGCAGCGCCTCGATCGTCACGATCGGCCGCCACTCCAGAGAAGTGCCGGGCGCCCACTCGCTCCAGTGGATGGGCCAGCCGCCGTCCTCCCGCTGCTCGGCCGTGAGGTGGTCGAGCGAGCGCGCCATCTCCTCGTCCGTGAACCAGCGGCGGGCCAGGGACTCCGGCACGCGCGCGTAGTCGTGCGGGAAGTGGTGCTCGGACGGGGCGTATCCGGGGGCGACCGGGAAGTCCCCGAGCCGGTCCGGATCGAGCACCGCGAGCCGCTGCTCACGCACCAGGCGCCCGAGCCGGTCGGCCGCCGCCTCGGCCCGGGCGCGGTCCGGCGCCCCGTCCAGGAAGGCGACCGCCGCCTCGATCTCGTACGGATGCGACTTCTCCAGGGCGTCGACGGCCGCCCAGCAGAAGTCCGTGGCCCGGAAGAGCCAGGCGTGCCACACCTGATTGCGGTGGAGCAGCCCGACCACCGGCCCGGTGGCCAGCAGCTCGCTGGGCGGGTCGTCGACGATCCGTACGAACGGCGCCACGGGGTAGCCGCGCGCCGACGGGTGCAGCGCGGGCAGGGCGCCGTCCCGCGTCGAGACCGCCGTCAGATAGCCGCAGATCCGTTCCGCCCCCCGCCCGCTCACACGGGCGACGGAGTCCAGGACGCGCAGCGCGTGCGCGGTGTGCAGCGGCTGGCTGACGGGGCCGCGCAGATCGGGCTCCAGCGCGTGCCCGTAGCCCCCGTCGTCGTTCTGGTAGGCGGCGAGTGCGGTCTCCACGGGGTCGGCGCCGCCGCCGAGGAAGTGGTGCGCGAACCGCCGCTGCTCCAGCACCCGGGCCGTCAGCCAGACGAACTGCTCGGCTCGGGCGAGCGGTGTGCGGGGCGCGCGGGACGTGCGGACAGTCGCGGGTGATGTTCCGGATCCGGCCATGCTCCGACCGTAGGGCGCCCGGCGCCGCGGTCGAGCCGGACGGCCCCGGCTGCACTCTCAGGGGCGGGATACTGGTGTCATGCGGTTGACGATTTTCTGGGAGCGGATGGCCGACCACTTCGGCGCCGCCTACGCCGACTCCTTCGCGCGCGACCACGTGATCGCCGAGCTCGGCCATCGCACCGTGCACGAGGCGCTCGACGCGGGTTGGGAGACCAAGGACGTCTGGCGGGCCGTGTGCACCGCCATGGACGTGCCCGCGCACAGGCGGTGACGATCCGGGGCTGACGGCCCGGGCTGTCCGGGGCATGGGCGAGACTTGCCGGGTGGCACCCACTGACGAGAGCGACACCCAGACAGACCACCGGGCCGACCGCCCGGCCGGGAACGACCGAGGACGAGGGGAAACAGCCCGTTCCGACGGCGAGCCGCGTTCCACGGACGGCGGGCGCCGGCCCCAGGACGAGGGCGCGGCCCCGCACACGGGGGCGCGCGACGTCCCGGCCGCGCCCGGCGCGGCACCGGGCGCCGGGACCGCCGGGCCGCCGCCGGCCGTGCCCGGGACCGGCGGCGCCGTGCGCATGCCGCGGTGGCTGCCGCGCGCCATGGTGCTCGCGCTCGCCCTCTACGCCTGCTTCCAGCTCGGCAACTGGGCCTTCCACCAGCTCATCGGGCTGCTGATCAATATCCTGATCTCGTTCTTCCTCGCCCTCGCGGTCGAACCGGCCGTCGGGCGGATGTCGGCTCGCGGGATGCGCCGCGGCCTGGCCACCTTCATCGTCTTCTTCGCGGTCTTCCTGGTGACGGCCGGGTTCATCGTGCTGCTCGGCTCGATGCTGGCCGGCCAGATCGTCGACATGGTCGAGCACTTCCCCAAGTACCTCGACTCGGTGATCAGCTGGGTCAACCAGAACTTCCACACCGACCTCTCCCGGGTCGAGGTGCAGGACAGCCTGCTGCACTCGGACTGGCTCCAGAAGTACGTGCAGAACAGCGCGAGCGGTGTGCTCGACGTCTCGACGACCGTCCTGGGCGGCCTCTTCCGGCTGCTGACGATCTTCCTCTTCTCGTTCTACTTCGCCGCCGACGGGCCCCGGCTGCGGCGCACGGTCTGCTCCATGCTGCCGCCCTCCCGCCAGGCCGAGGTGCTGCGCGCCTGGGAGCTCGCGGTCGACAAGACCGGCGGCTACCTCTACTCGCGCGGTCTGATGGCCCTGATCTCGGGAGTCGCGCACTACGTCCTGCTGCAGATCCTGGGCGTGCCGTACGCCCCGGTCCTCGCGGTCTGGGTGGGGCTGGTCTCGCAGTTCATCCCCACCATCGGCACGTATCTGGCGGGCGCGCTGCCCATGCTGATCGCCTTCACCGTCGACCCCTGGTACGCGGTGTGGGTGCTGGGCTTCGTGGTGGTCTACCAGCAGTTCGAGAACTACATGCTGCAGCCCAAGCTCACCGCCAAGACGGTCGACATCCACCCGGCGGTCGCCTTCGGGTCGGTCATCGCGGGCACCGCCCTGATGGGAGCGGTCGGCGCGCTGATCGCGATCCCCGCGGTGGCGACGCTCCAGGCGTTCCTGGGCGCCTATGTGAAGCGCTACGACGTGATGGACGACCCGCGCGTCCACGGCCGGCGCGAGCGGGTCGGAGACTCCGCCCTGGTGCGTGTACGGCGGACGCTGCGCCGGGACCGTGCGGAGCAGCCGGCCGCGTCGGGCGGCGCGGACGGCGTCTGAGAGGGGCGGCCGGAGCCCTTCCGGGCGCCCCCGCGGGGGGCGGCACGCGATGCCCCGGCCCGGGCCGCGTGGTGCGCTTGACACCAAAATCGAACATCCATTCATATGGAAGCGCGGCCCGGTGTTCACTGGCCCTGTGTTCACTTGGGTTCCGCCGGGTTTCCGGTGGGGGTTATCCACAGGCGGGAGGGACTCCGGGGCCCATTGTCAGTGGCAGGGGTTAGCGTCTTTGACGTGAAGCGATCGACTCAAGCAAATCGGGTGGAACCCATGGCAGGAACCGACCGCGAGAAGGCGCTGGACGCCGCGCTCGCACAGATTGAACGGCAATTCGGCAAGGGCGCGGTGATGCGCCTGGGCGAGCGGCCGAATGAGCCCATCGAGGTCATCCCCACCGGGTCGACGGCGCTCGACGTGGCGCTCGGCGTGGGCGGGCTGCCGCGCGGCCGAGTGGTGGAGGTCTACGGCCCGGAGTCCTCCGGCAAGACGACCCTGACCCTGCACGCGGTGGCGAACGCGCAGAAGGCCGGCGGCCAGGTGGCCTTCGTGGACGCCGAGCACGCCCTGGACCCGGAGTACGCGAAGAAGCTCGGCGTCGACATCGACAACCTGATCCTGTCCCAGCCGGACAACGGCGAGCAGGCTCTGGAGATCGTCGACATGCTGGTCCGCTCGGGCGCGCTCGACCTGATCGTCATCGACTCCGTCGCGGCCCTGGTGCCGCGCGCGGAGATCGAGGGCGAGATGGGCGACTCCCACGTGGGTCTCCAGGCCCGGCTGATGAGCCAGGCGCTCCGGAAGATCACCAGCGCGCTGAACCAGTCCAAGACCACCGCGATCTTCATCAACCAGCTCCGCGAGAAGATCGGTGTGATGTTCGGCTCGCCGGAGACGACCACCGGTGGCCGCGCCCTGAAGTTCTACGCCTCGGTGCGCCTCGACATCCGCCGTATCGAGACCCTGAAGGACGGCACCGACGCGGTCGGCAACCGCACCCGGGTCAAGGTCGTCAAGAACAAGGTCGCGCCGCCCTTCAAGCAGGCCGAGTTCGACATCCTCTACGGCCAGGGCATCAGCCGCGAGGGCGGCCTGATCGACATGGGCGTCGAGCACGGCTTCGTCCGCAAGGCCGGCGCCTGGTACACGTACGAGGGCGACCAGCTCGGCCAGGGCAAGGAGAACGCCCGCAACTTCCTGAAGGACAACCCCGACCTCGCCAACGAGATCGAGAAGAAGATCAAGGAGAAGCTGGGCGTCGGCGTCCGGCCCGAGGAGCCGAAGGCCGAGCCCGGCGCGGACGCGGCCGGTGCGGCCTCGGAGGCGGAGGCGGCATCCGTGCCCGCCCCGGCCACCAAGGCCAAGACGGCCAAGGCCACCGCTGCCAAGAGCTAGACCATGACACGCAGGACCGAATGGGCCGAGCCGGACGGGACGGGCCCCGACCGGGCCCGGTCCGCGCGGCCGGGCCCGAAGCGGGCCGGCTCCCGACGGGCCGGCCCTGAGGGATTCGGCGACGGCGCCGGCTCGCCGGGGCCCGAGCGGGAGCCGGCGCCTGAGGACCCGGCCGAGCGGGCGCGGGCGATCTGCCTGCGCCTGCTCACCGGGACCCCCCGGACCCGTAAGCAACTGGCCGACGCCCTCAAGAAGCGTGAGATCCCCGACGAGGTCGCCGAGGAGGTCCTCTCCCGCTTCGAGGAGGTGGGACTGATCAACGACGCGGCGTTCGCGGACGCCTGGGTCGAGTCCCGTCACCACGGGCGCGGCCTGGCCCGCCGGGCGCTCGCCCGGGAGCTCCGCACCAAGGGTGTGGACTCGGCGGTCGTCGACGAGGCCGTCGGGCAGCTCGACTCCGACCGGGAGGAGGAGACCGCGCGGGAGCTGGTGGCCCGCAAGCTCCGCTCCACCCGCGGCCTGGACCGCGACCGCCGCATCCGCCGCCTCGCCGGGATGCTGGCCCGCAAGGGCTACCCGGAAGGCATGGCCCTGCGCGTCGTGCGCCAGGCCCTGGAAGCCGAGGGCGAGACGGCGGACGACCTGTACGAGCCGTTCTGACGGGGCAGTGCGGACAGGCGTACCGGTGAGCCGTGCGGACGGGACGTGCGGACGATCGTATGGACAGGACGTGCGGGCCGGACCGGGCGTTCTCGGGCATGCGGCGACGAGGCGAACCGGTCGGACGGATGGCCCGGGCCGGGCGGCCGGTCGCAGGCTCAACCCGCCCCCGGGCCCCCGGCCCCGCCCCGCCCCACCGGCCCGCCGAGAGCCGTCCTCAAGCGGGCGTCGTCACCGGTAGCCCGTCCGCACGCCACGCCTGGAATCCGCCGACCAGGTCCGTCGCCCGGTGCAGCCCCAACTGGTGCAGGGAGGCGGCGGCCAGCGACGAGGCATAGCCCTCGTTGCAGATCACCACGATCCGCAGGTCATGGCTCGTGGCCTCCGGGACGCGGTGGCTGCCCCGTGGGTCGAGCCGCCACTCCAGCTCGTTGCGCTCGATGACGAGCGCCCCCGGGATCAGACCGTCGCGTTCGCGCAGCGCCGCGTACCGGATGTCGACCAGGAGCGCCTCGCCCGCCCGCGCGGCGTCGTGCGCCTCGCGCGGCCCGACCCGGTCCAGGCCCTCGCGGACGCGGTCCAGCAACTCGTCGACTCCCACCGGATGTTCACTCACTGCCAGTCCTCCGGGCGCTCGACGTGCTCCAGCCGCAGCACCGCGCCGGTACGGCTGAAGCGCCGGATCAGGGGCAGCGGCGGATAATAGGCGTGCACCGAGACCGTGTGCCGGGTCGTCGACTCGTTCCGGACCTCGTGCACATGATGGGGTCCGAAAGCCCGCCCCTCACCGGCCCCCACGCTGCGTGAACGGTCGAGGTCCCCGGCGAGTTCCAGCGTCTTCCACCCCTCCGCCGGCAGCCTGGCAGCCAGCGAGTCCTCCCGGAGCGTTCCGGCGGCCGTGGCGAACGCGCCGTGGGAGCCCCCGTGGTCGTGCCAGCCGGTGCCGGTACCGGGCGGCCAGCCGATCAGCCACGCCTCGCTGCCGCCGGGCCCCTCCAGCCGGATCCAGGTCCTGCCCTGCGGGTCGAGCGGCAGGGAGGAGACGAGCGAGGTGTCGGCGGCGGTGCGGCGGACGAAGTCGAGCAGGTCCGCCTGGCTCGGCGCGGCGGGCGAGGCGGGAGCGGGCGGGGAGACGCGGGCGGAGCCGGGCGTGGAGGGGTGCGCGGAAGGTGACATGTGGAGCCGTCCTGGGGGAGTTCGCGTGTGCGCGCGTACGCCGGAAAGCGGCTTGGCGGCGCGCGGAGGGAGGGGCGAATCAGCGGGACGGGCGACACACGCAGCCCGCGTAGCGGACGAGGTCCATATGGACCCTCCGCCACAGGCGCGCATAGGTGTCGGTCACGTTCCGGAGTACACCATGTGCGCCTGTGCGGGTCAATTGATGTCCGCGGTGCGGTCCTCCACGCGCGCGTGGGCGGCGGCTCCGCCGCGCGCCGCGTCGGCGGCCGTGTACAGCTCGCCCGGCCACACCCCCTCGAACGCCGCGATCAGGTGCCCGTCGGGGCGTACGAGCAGCACCGTGTGGGCCGCCGCTCCCGGATACGCCTCGGCCACCAGCAACTCGGCCCCCGCGGGCAGGGTGTTGACCGCGGCCGTCAGGCGCGGCATCACCCCGGCGGTCAGCCAGTGCCGCCGGTCCCAGATGCCGGTGCCGGGGGCGATCAGGACCACCAGGAGCCGGCCCCGGCCGAGCCGGTCCCGCAGGGCCACCACCGACCCGTCCGGCGCGGTGACCGGGACGTCGTCGACGGGCGCGCCCACCTGGGTGCCGACCGGTGTGTGCGCCTCGGCGGGTGGGGGTGCGAGGGGGGAGTGCGGGTAGGAGGGGGGCGCGCCGAGCGGGCCGCGCCCCAGATGGCCGTCGGCGAGCAGGGCGTCGTGGCCGCGCGCGGCGCCCGGGAGGTACGACCGCAGTCCTCCACCGCCGCGCAGCACCTGCATCGCCTGGTCGGCGGCGCGCAGCCGGGCGGCGACACTGGCGCGGCGCTCCGTCTGGTAGCTGTCGAGCAGCACTTCGGAGGCGCCGTGGTGCCAGGCCTGGGCCAGCTTCCAGGCCAGGTTGGAGACGTCCCGCAGCCCCTCGTCCAGGCCCTGGATGCCCACGGCGCCCAGCAGATGGGCGGCGTCCCCGGCGAGGAAGGCGCGGCGCACCCGCCAGCGTCGGGCGAGGCGGTGGTGCAGCGTGTACACGCCGGTGTCCAGGAGCTCGTACGGGGGAGTCGTGCCGCACCACCCGGCCAGCGTGTCGCGCAGCCGGCCCGTCAGCGCGTCCGGGGTGACGAGTTCGGCGCGGTCGGGCAGCAGCCAGTCGATGCGCCACGCCCCCTCGGGCAGCGGACGGGCCGTCACCTCCTCGCCGGCCGAGCGCCATGGCGGCAGCCGGTGCAGCAACGCCTCGCCGGGCCAGGGGAGTTCGGTGCGCAGGGCCACGACGGCCTGGCGCTCCACCGCCGTACGCCCGGCGAAACGGACGTCGAGGAGTTTGCGGACGGTGGAGCGCGCGCCGTCGCAGCCCACCAGGTAGCTGCCGCGCCACCAGGTGGCGTCCGGGCCGGTGGTGTGGGCGGCGACGCCGTCGTCGTCCTGTTCCAGGGCGTCCAGACGGCTCGCGGGCGCCAGCCGGACGAGCCGGGAGACGGCCGCCGCGTCCCGCAGGGCGCGGGTGAGGACGTGCTGGGGCAGATGGACCGGCGAGGGGCCGCCGTCGAGGTCGTCGTCGAAGGAGACCTGGCGTTGCAGGGTGGCGCGCCGCATGCCCCGCCAGCCCGTCCAGCGGGCCCCCTCGTAGCGTACCGCGGCGCAGCCCAGCCGTTCCACGAAGGCGGCCGTGTCGGGCCGCAGGACGGCCGTACGGACCGGTCGGGGCTCCTCGCCGCCCGTCTGCTCGTCCAGGACGACGGAGGGAACCTGCTGGGCGGCGAGGGAGAGGGCGAGCGCGAGTCCGACCGGACCGGCGCCGACGACGATCACCGGGTCCACGGCGTGGCTCCCTGGGCCCGGCGGGACGGCTGGCAGGTGGCGCTGAGGACCCGGTGCACGATCACAGAACGTATGCAACCCACTGCGGGTGCTTGCGTCAAGTGACGGAGGCAGTGGCGGGAGCGCCACTGCCTCACGCGCCGTCAGTTCGTCTTATCATCACGCCGGTCGGTCGCCTTGCCGCCGGTTCCCACGATCGCGCCGACCGGATCGGCGGCGGCCGTCGGGGCGGTAGCCCCGGCGACGGTGATGCCGGTCTTCGCGCGCCGGCCGCGCCGCTCGATCCAGGTGGCGAGCCCCGAGAGCGCCAGACACATGGCCACGTAGATGGCGCCGATGACGACGATCGTCGAAACGTACGGGTACTGGCCGTTGACCTGCGTGTTGCTCGCGATCAGACGGGCCGTCTGGAGCAGTTCGGGGTAGAGGATGATGAAGCCGAGCGAGGTGTCCTTCAGGGTCACCACCAGCTGGCTGATGATCGTCGGCAGCATCGCGCGGACCGCCTGCGGCATGAGCACGCTGGTCATGACCTGGGTCTTGCTCATGCCGAGCGCGTACGCCGCCTCGCGCTGGCCCCTGGGCACGGAGTTGACGCCCGCGCGCAGCACCTCGGCCTGGACGCAGCCGTTGTAGATCGACAGGCCGAGCGCCAGCGCCCACATCGAGTAGTCGGTGAGGAATCCGACCCAGACGGCGTAGATGGTGATCAGCAGCGGGATCGACCGGAACAGCTCGACGAAGCCGGTCGCGGCCCAGCGGACCGGCTTGTGGTCGGAGAGGCGGGCGACCGCCAGGAGGACGCCGAGGACCAGCGAGCCCACCGCCGCGAGGCCGAAGGCCTTCAGGGTGGCGACGACGCCGTCGGCGATGTTCTGCCGGATGCCCGAGTAGTTGAAGATGTCCCACATCTCGGGGGCGAGATGGCCCTTGTCCGACAGCCGCACGATGCTCAGGGCGAGCAGCGCGAGGATGGCGAGGGAGCCGAGGACGGCATAGATCCGGTTGCGTACGACGGCCTTGGGGCCCGGGGCGTCGTAGAGAACGCTGGCGCTCATCGGGCGACCTCCATACGGCTCTCCAGCAGGCGGAAGACACCGCTGATGAAGAAGGTGACGACCAGGTAGCCCAGGGCGACCCAGACGAAGACGGGGACGATGTCGTAGCCCTGGTCGCTCATCAGCTTCTGCCAGCCGAAGAGCTCCGTGACGCTGAAGGCGCCGGCGATCGCCGAGTTCTTGGTGAGCGCGATGAAGATCGAGCTCAGCGGCGGGATGACGGTCCGGGTGGCCTGTGGCAGCACGATCAGGCGGAGGGTCTGCGTGAACGACATCCCGATCGAGCGGGCGGCCTCGGCCTGGCCCAGCGGGACGGTGTTGATACCGGACCTGATCGTCTCGCAGACGAAGGAGGCGGTGTAGAAACCGAGGGCGAGCGAGCCCAGCAGGAAGGGGCTCATCCCCGGGAAGAAGATCTCCGGGACGACGAAGAAGAAGACGAGGAACAGCAGGGTCAGCGGGGTGTTGCGCAGCAGCGTCACCCAGGCGGTGCCGAAGAAGCGCAGCGGCGGCACCGGCGAGACCCGGAATCCGGCCAGCAGCAGCCCGAGGACCAGGGCGATGACCGAACTGACGGCGGTGATCTCCACGGTTCCTATGAAGCCGTCACGGAATTCCGAGAAGTTGTCGAGCAGTACGTTCATGAGGTCTCCGCGTCGGCGGGCGGCTGGCGGGCAGGGCCGGGAGCGCCCTCCACGCGTGCGTGGAGGGCGGCTCTGGCGGCCGGGTCGGCGGCGGCGCGGTCAACCGCGCCGACTCGGTGCCACCCGGACGGGTGGCACCGGATCAGTAGCGCTGGACGGCCGGCGGCTCGACGTAGCCGGCGCCGGACAGGCCGAGCGTCGCCTCGTAGATCTTCTTGTAGGTGCCGTCCTTGACGTGCTTCTCGATCGCGTCGTTGACGAAGTCGCGCAGCGCCTTGTCGTCCTTGTTCATACCGACGCCGTACGGCTCCTGCGTGAAGGGGTGGCCGGTCACCTTGAGCTTGCCGGAGTTGGCCGCGGCGTAGCCCTTGAGGATCGAGTCGTCGGTGGTGACCGCGTCGACCTGCTTGGTCAGCAGCTGCTGGACGCAGTCCGAGTACTTGGCGAGCTCGACGACCTTCGCGCCGTACTCCGGCTTCTTGATCTCCTGGAGCGGGGTGGAGCCGACGATCGAGCAGACCTTCTTGCCCTTGACCGTGTTCTTGTCGGTGATCGCCGTCTCGTCCTTGCGGACCAGGAGGTCGGCGCCGGCCTTGTAGTACGGGCCCGCGAAACCGACCAGCTTCTTGCGCTTGTCGTTGATCGTGTAGGTGCCCACGTAGTAGTCGACCTGGCCCTTGGAGATCGCGGTCTCCCGGACGCCTGAGTCGACCGTCTTCCACTCGATCTGGTCCTTGCCGAAGCCCAGGTCGGCGGCGATCATCCGGGCGAGCTCGATGTCGAAGCCGGAGCGCTCGTTGGTCGACTGGTCCTGGAAGCCCAGGTACGGCTGGTCGGCCTTGGCACCGATGATCAGCTTGCCGCGCGCCTTGGCGGCCTTGAACGTCGGGGAGTCGAGGGCGACGTCCTTGGCGACGGTGTACGTGGGCAGCTGCGGGGCGCCGGACTCGCCGGGCTTGGCGGCCTGCTTGTCGCCCGCGGAACCCGACTTGCCGCCACAGGCGGTCGCGGTCAGCGCGAGCACAGCGATCGCCGCGAGGGCGGCGGACTGGCGGAGCTTCATGTGAACATCCCTCGTATCGCTTGAATCACTCAGATGTGGGGGCCGTCGGCTTGTCGGGGAGGAGCGGCGCCGGGGCGGGCGCTCCGGGTCCTCGGCGGCCTCAGTGGTGAAGGATCTTGGACAGGAAGTCCTTGGCCCGGTCGCTGCGCGGGTTGCTGAAGAACTGGTCGGGCGTGGCCTCTTCGACGATCCGGCCGTCGGCCATGAAGACGACGCGGTTGGCCGCGGAGCGGGCGAAGCCCATCTCATGGGTGACGACGACCATCGTCATGCCGTCGCGCGCCAGCTGCTGCATGACCTCCAGGACCTCGTTGATCATCTCGGGGTCGAGCGCGGAGGTGGGCTCGTCGAAGAGCATGACCTTCGGGTCCATCGCCAACGCGCGCGCGATGGCCACACGCTGCTGCTGTCCGCCGGACAGCTGCGCCGGGTACTTGTCGGCCTGGGTGCCCACGCCGACCCGGTCGAGCAGGGCGCGGCCCTTCTCCTCGGCCTGCTTCTTCTCCGTCCCGCGGACCTTGGTCTGGCCCAGCATGACGTTCTCCAGCACGGTCTTGTGCGCGAAGAGGTTGAACGACTGGAAGACCATGCCGACGTCGGCGCGGAGCCGGGCCAGTTCGCGGCCCTCCTGGGGCAGCGGCTTCCCGTCGATCGTGATCGCCCCGGAGTCGATGGTCTCCAGGCGGTTGATGGTGCGGCACAGCGTGGACTTGCCGGACCCCGACGGTCCGATCACGACCACGACCTCGCCGCGCGCGATCGTCAGGTCGATGTCCTGGAGCACGTGCAGCGCGCCGAAGTGCTTGTTGACGCCGCTCAGCACGACCAGGTCGCCCGACGCGGGTGCCGCGTCCTCGGCGTCCTTGGCCACTGATACTCCGCTCATCGGCTTCCAGCTCCGCTCTTCCTCGGTTGGGGAGGAACGTAGTGCGCCGTTGCGACCAGCGTCATTACATCTGAGCGAGAATTGAGCATCACGATCCGGTAGCGGGGTGGCACTCTCCGTGAAGGGGGCGCGCGGCGCAATACCGGCTCCGTAACGGATGCCGCGCTCCGGTGGGTGTCCCCTTGACGCACACCCGCGGCATGGGCGTGGATGCGGGAGTACATGCCTGGCGACGACTACGGAGGGGGGACGATGAGACTGCTGCTCGTCGAGGACGACGACCATGTCGCCGCGGCCCTGTCCGCCGTGCTCGCCAGGCACGGCTTCGCCGTCGTGCACGCGCGCAACGGCGAGGAGGCGCTGCGGGCGCTGCTGCCCGACGACCGTGCCCCCAAGGAGCCCTTCGCCGTCGTCCTGCTCGACCTGGGTCTGCCCGACCAGGACGGCTACGAGGTCTGCGGCAAGATCCGCAAGCGCACCGCCACGCCGGTGATCATGGTCACCGCGCGCGCGGACGTACGCTCGCGCATCCACGGCCTCAACCTCGGCGCGGACGACTACGTGGTCAAGCCCTACGACACCGGCGAGCTGCTGGCGCGCATCCACGCCGTCAGCCGCCGCACCACCGCGGGCGAGGACAGCGGTGCGATCCCCGCCGTCGCCCTGCGGCTCGGCCCCGTGGAGATCGAGCTGCCCACCCGGCGCGTCAGCGTCGACGGCGAGAGCGTCCAGCTCACCCGCAAGGAGTTCGACCTCCTCGCGCTCCTCGCCCAGCGGCCCGGAGTGGTCTTCCGGCGCGAGCAGATCATCAGCGAGGTGTGGCGCACCAGTTGGGAGGGCACGGGGCGCACCCTCGAGGTGCATGTCGCCTCGCTGCGTTCCAAGCTGCGGATGCCGGCCCTGATCGAGACCGTCCGCGGCGTCGGGTACCGGCTCGTCGCCCCGGCCGCGGCGTAGGGCCCGACACCCCAGGTGCGTACGCGACTCCTGCCCCTGCTGATCTCCCTGCTCGCCCTCGTCCTGATGGCGCTGGGCTTCCCGCTCGCGATGAGCGTGGCCTCCGCCCAGCAGCAGAAGGTCGTCGTCGACCGGATCGACGACACCGCGCGCTTCGCCGCGCTCGCCCAGTTCGTCACCGTCGCCGACGACAAGGACACCAGCAGCAAGGAGCGCCTGGCCACCCTGGAGGAGGAACTCGACCGCTACCACGAGCTGTACGGGATCCGCGCGGGCGTCTTCTTCCGCAACGGAAGCGCCATGGCCAGTGCCCCCCGGGGCTGGGGCGTGCCGGACGACGGCAAGGGCGGTGACGCCTTTCAGGAGGCGCTGGCGGGCCGCCGCAGCCACGATCCGCCCCAGGTCTGGCCCTGGCAGCGCGGACGGCTCGTGGTGGCCTCCCCGGTGGTGCGCGAGGGCGATGTGATCGCCGTGGTGGTCACCGACTCGCCCACCGGGCACATGCGCTCGGCGGTACTGCGCGGCTGGCTGCTGATCGCGGCCGGGGAGGTGGCCGCGATGCTGCTCGCGGTCGGTGCGGCCTTCCGGCTCACCAGCTGGGTGCTGCGGCCCGTACGCGTCCTGGACGCGGCCACCCACGACATCGCGACCGGACGCATGAAGTCACGGGTCGCGGTCGCCGGCGGTCCCCCGGAACTCAGAAGGCTGGCCCGGTCGTTCAACGAGATGGCGGACAACGTCGAGGACGTGCTGGACCAGCAGCGCGCCTTCGTCGCCGACGCCTCCCACCAGTTGCGCAACCCGCTCTCCGCCCTGCTGCTGCGCATCGAGCTCCTCGCCCTCGAACTGCCCGAGGGGAACGAGGAGATCGCCTCGGTGCGCGCCGAGGGCAAACGCCTGGCCCAGGTGCTCGACGACCTGCTGGGCCTGGCGCTGGCCGAGCACACCGAGGCGGACCTGCGGCTCACCGACATCGGAGCCCTGGCGGGCGAGCGGGTGGAGGCCTGGCGTCCGCTCGCCGAGGACAAGGGGGTGCGGCTCACCGAGCGGCGGGCCGCCGTGACCGCCTGGGCGGACCCGGTGGCGCTCTCCAGCGCCCTGGACGCCGTCATCGACAACGCGTTGAAGTTCACTCCGGAGGGTGAGGAGGTCACGGTCGCCGTCGCCGCCGACGGCGACCACTCGAAGATCACGGTGACCGACCGCGGCCCCGGCCTGACCGACGACGAGCTGAGCCGCGTCGGAGACCGGTTCTGGCGCTCGGGCCGGCACCAGAACGTCAGGGGATCGGGCCTCGGCCTGTCCATCTCGCGGACCCTGCTGGCGGCGGGCGGCGGCACCATCACCTACGCCCACCACGCCCCCCACGGCCTGCGGGTCACCCTCAGGGTGCCGCGCACCTCACCGACGGGCTGAGGACGCGCGGCCCCGGCGGCCGGTTCCGTCCGGGCACGGCCCCCGTCCGGGCCCGGCCCCGTTCAGGGCTTGGTCGACAGGTAGTAGCGCCGGGCGCCGTCGTGCAGCGGCAGCGGTTCCGTGTAGATCGCGGTGCGCAGGTCCACCAACTGCGCCGCGTGCACCTCGCGCCCGATGGCGTCCCGGCTGCGGATCACCGTGTGGGTGAACTCCTCGGTCAGGCCCCGGTCCGTGCGGTCCGTGGTGACCAGCAGGTTCGCCACGGCGATCGTCGGTACGGCGACACCCCGCTGTGCCTGCGGATACGCGTCGGCCGGCATGGTCGCCGCCCGGTAGAAGCCGGTCAGACCGTCCGCCGCGTGCAGCGCGGTGACCAGGTCGCCCAGCGGTACCAGGCGGATCTGGTCCTGCTCGGACAGCCGCAGCACCGCGGTGGTGGGCAGCCCGCCCGACCAGAAGAACGCGTCGATCTTCCCCGTCCGCAGCAGCTCAGGCATGGTGTCGATGCCCGCCGAAACCGGGGTGATGTCATGCGCCGGGTTCAGCTTGGCGGCGGTCATCAGCCGCTCCGCGAGCAGCCGCACCCCCGACCCGGGCTGTCCTATGCCGACGCGCCTGGAGCGCAGGTCGGCCGTGCTGCGCACCGGGGAGTCGCGGGGCACCACGAGCTGGACGTAGTCGTCGTAGAGACGGGCGCAGCCGCGCAGCCGGTCGGCCCCGGTGGAGCCGTCGCGGAGGTACTTGGCCACCGCGTCGGCGGTCGCGATGGTGAAGTCCGCCTCGCCGGTGGCCACCCGCTTGAGGTTCTGCTGCGAGCCCTCGCTGGTCTGGAGCCGGACGTCCACCTCGGGCAGGTCGTCGGCGAGCGCCCGCTCCAGCAGCTCGCCGTAGCGCTGGTACACCCCGGTCCGTACACCGGTACTGAACGTGATCGTCCCCGAGGGCCGCGAGGCCCCCAGCGACAGCAGCCACCACAGCAGCAGCCCGAACGCGACCAGGGCCGCGACCGCCCCCTGGAGGGCACGGCGGCGGCTGACGCGGGGAAGGGCCTGGAGCATGGCGCGATCCTGCCAGCTCACTCCCCGTGATGGCCAGGCCCGGGGCCGGGGAAGGCGGACCGGCCTGTCGGTGCGACCTCGTACCCTGGTGTACGAGATGAGCGAGGTAGAGGGTTTGAAAACCTACGAGGTGCGCACCTACGGGTGCCAGATGAACGTGCACGACTCCGAGCGGCTGTCCGGCCTCCTGGAGGGCGCGGGGTACGTCCGCGCGCCCCAGGGCAGCGACGGTGACGCGGACGTCGTCGTCTTCAACACCTGCGCGGTGCGCGAGAACGCCGACAACAAGCTGTACGGCAATCTCGGCCGGCTCGCCCCGATGAAGACGAAGCGGCCCGGGATGCAGATCGCCGTAGGCGGCTGTCTGGCCCAGAAGGACCGCGACACCATCGTCGAGCGGGCGCCCTGGGTGGACGTCGTGTTCGGCACGCACAACATCGGCAAGCTGCCGGTCCTCCTTGAGCGCGCCCGCGTCCAGGAAGAGGCACAGGTCGAGATCGCCGAGTCGCTGGAGGCGTTCCCCTCGACGCTGCCGACCCGGCGCGAGTCCGCCTACGCCGCCTGGGTCTCCATCTCCGTGGGCTGCAACAACACCTGCACCTTCTGCATCGTCCCGGCCCTGCGCGGCAAGGAGAAGGACCGCCGTCCCGGCGACATCCTCGCCGAGGTCGAGGCGCTGGTCGCCGAGGGCGTCTCCGAGATCACCCTGCTCGGCCAGAACGTCAACGCGTACGGCTCGGACATCGGCGACCGCGAGGCCTTCTCCAAGCTGCTGCGCGCCTGCGGGACGATCGACGGCCTGGAGCGGGTCCGCTTCACCTCGCCGCACCCGCGCGACTTCACGGACGACGTGATCGCCGCCATGGCCGAGACGCCCAACGTGATGCCGCAGCTGCACATGCCGCTCCAGTCCGGCTCGGACACCGTCCTGAAGGCGATGCGCCGCTCGTACCGCCAGGAGCGCTTCCTCGGGATCATCGAGAAGGTCCGCGCAGCGATCCCGCACGCGGCCATCTCCACCGACATCATCGTGGGCTTCCCCGGCGAGACCGAGGAGGACTTCGAGCAGACCATGCACGCGGTCCGCGAGGCCCGCTTCGCGAACGCCTTCACCTTCCAGTACTCCAAGCGCCCCGGCACCCCCGCCGCGACCATGGAGGGGCAGATCCCCAAGGAGGTCGTGCAGGCGCGCTACGAGCGTCTGGTGGCGCTCCAGGAGGAGATCTCCTGGGAGGAGAACAAGAAGCAGGTCGGCCGCACCCTGGAGGTCATGGTCGCCGAGGGCGAGGGCCGCAAGGACGGCAGCACCCACCGCCTCTCCGGCCGCGCCCCCGACAACCGTCTGGTGCACTTCACCAAGCCGGAGCAGGACGTCCGCCCCGGCGACGTGGTGACCGTCCAGATCACCTACGCGGCCCCGCACCACCTGCTGGCGGAAGGCCCCACCACCGCCGTGCGCCGCACCCGCGCCGGTGACGCCTGGGAGAGGCGCACCGCGGCCCCGGCCCAGCCCGCCGGGGTGATGCTCGGGCTGCCGAAGATCGGCGTTCCCGAGCCGCTGCCGGCCGCGACGGGCGGGTGCGGCGCCGTCTGAGGCCTGTCCACGCGCGCGTGGGGGCGCCGTCGTCTGCGGCCCCGCCCGCACACGCGCGTGGCGGGGCTCCCGGACGGGCCGGCCGCCACGCGCGCGTGGCCGGTTCGCGGTGCCCGTGCGGCGCCGTGGCCGGGCGCACCCACTACGCTGCGGATCATGCTCGTAGCCGCCGCCGTCTGCCCCTGTCCGCCGCTGCTGGTGCCCGCGGTCGCCTCCGGCGCCGCGCCGGAACTCGACGCCGCGCGGGACGCCTGCGCCGACGCCGTGGGCCTGCTGGCCGCCTCCCGGCCCGACCTGCTCGTCGTGGTCGGCCCCGCCGAGCAGGCGGCCCGCGGCCCGCACCCCCAGGGCGCGCCCGGGTCCTTCGCGCCCTTCGGCGTGGACCTTCGCGTGACGCTCGGCCCGGCGCCCGCCGAGCCGGACGGCAACGCGCGCGAACTGCCGCCCTCGCTCGCCGTCGGAGCGTGGCTGCTGGAACGCTCCGGCTGGTCCGACGCCCCCGTGGAGGGCCTCGGGGTCGGTGAGCCGCTGGAGGCCGCGCGCTGCGCCGATGTGGGCCGGGGCCTGCCCGCCCGCGCCGACCGGGTCGCCCTCCTGGTGATGGGCGACGGCAGCGCCTGCCGCACCCTCAAGGCCCCCGGCTATCTCGACGAGCGCGCCGCCGCCTTCGACGGATGCGTGGCGAGCGCGCTGGGCGCCGCCGACACGCGCGCGTTGCTGGAGCTGGACGCGGAGCTCGCGTACGAGCTGAAGGCGGCGGGCCGGGCGCCCTGGCAGGTGCTGGCGGGCGCCGCCGAGGGCGCGGGACTGGAGGGCCGGCTGCTGTACGAGGACGCCCCGTACGGCGTGGGGTACTTCGTGGCCGTCTGGTCCTGACAGCACGGCGCGGCGGCCCACGGGAGGGCGCGCGCACCCAGGAGCGCATACGGGGACGGCCGCGGAGCCCAAGTGCTCCGCGGCCGTCCCCGAGATGATCGGACCGGCGGTGGCGGAATGCCGCCGTCGGCCCAGCGAGCCAGGTTATTTCCGGGCGCTCTCGCCCGCCTCGTTGTCCGCCGCCTCCTCCGCCGACTGCTGCTTGGGGATCTCCATGCCCTCGGCGGCGACCGGTTCGGCGGTCTCCGCCGGTGCGGCCTCCGCGGCGGGCTCGGGCTCCTCCGTGGAAGCGGCGGCCTCCGGTCCGGCCTCGACAGCCTCCTCGGCCTCGGGCGTCACGGTGGCGGACGCGGCCTCCTCGGTCGATGCCTCTACCGCCTTACGGCGAAACCTCGAAAAAACGCCCATATCAACTCCATAGCGTACGTGTGTGGGCGAAATCCCACCCCATCCGGAGCGCCTCATTGCGGCGGCCGGGGGCACCGGTTCGGCAAACCGGCGGTCGGAACCTCGCAACAGGCAACGAACCCGGATGCGCTCCGTCACGTAGCTCGTTCGGGGACGACCGCCGAGGTTTGCGAGACTGGGACCGTGAGAACTGCAGCTCCCGCACCGCGGGTCATCGCCGTCGTCGGTCCGACAGCGGCCGGAAAGTCCGATCTGGGTGTCTTCCTGGCCCAGCAGCTCGGCGGCGAGGTCGTCAACGCCGACTCGATGCAGCTCTACCGGGGGATGGACATCGGCACCGCCAAGCTGACGCCCCAGGAGCGCGGCGGCGTCCCCCACCACCTGCTGGACATCTGGGACGTGACCGAGCCCGCCAGCGTCGCCGAGTACCAGAAGCTCGCCCGCGCCGAGATCGACCGGCTGCTCGCCGAAGGCCGCACCCCCGTGCTCGTCGGCGGGTCCGGCCTCTACGTGCGCGGCGCGATCGACGTACTCGACTTCCCCGGCACGGACCCCGAGGTGCGCGCGCGCCTCGAAGGCGAGCTGGAGCAGGACGGGCCGGGCGCGCTGCACCGGCGGCTGGCCGAGGCCGACCCCGAGGCGGCGCGCGCGATCCTGCCGAGCAACGGGCGCAGGATCGTACGGGCCCTGGAGGTCATCGAGATCACCGGCAAGCCCTTCACGGCCAACCTGCCGGGCCACGACTCCGTGTACGACACCGTGCAGATCGGCGTCGACGTCGGCCGCCCCGAACTCGACGAGCGGATCACCGTCCGGGTCGACCGGATGTGGGAGGCGGGTCTGGTGGACGAGGTGCGCGCACTGGAGGCCCGGGGGCTGCGGGAGGGGCGCACCGCCTCGCGCGCGCTGGGCTACCAGCAGGTGCTCACGGCGCTCGCGGGGGAGTGCGGTGAGGACGAGGCGCGCGCCGAGACGGTCCGCGCCACCAAACGCTTCGCGCGCCGCCAGGACTCCTGGTTCCGCCGTGACCCGCGCGTGCACTGGCTCAGCGGCGCCGCCGAGCACCGCGGGGAACTCCCGGGGCAGGCGCTGGCGTTGGTCGAACGAGCGGTCACAGCCTGATCACGTGATGGCCCACTCGTGCTGAAACGGCCCTGACCAGGGAGTTCCCCCTCTGGGCAGGGCCGTGCGTGTGCTCCCGGGCCGTCTGTGGGCCGTCAGGGCATCAGGCCGCGCGCTTGAGCACGGCATCAATGGCCTTCCGCGTGCGCTCCCGACTGCTCGGCATCAGGTGGGCGTACACCCGTAGCGTCATCGCGGGGTCGGCGTGTCCCAGGTACTCGCTGACCGCTTTGATGTTCTCTCCCGCCTCCAGCAGCACCGAGGCGTAGAAGTGCCTGAGCGCGTGCATGCCGTGCTCCCGCGCCGCCTCCGGGTCTTCCCCCTCCTCGGGCTTTGGAAGGACGCCAGCGCTCACGAGAGCCGGTTTCCAGCACCGTGAGTTGAAGTCACCCCGCCGCACCACGGCACCACACGATCCGGTGAAGATCAGCGAATGCGTCACGAGGGGGCCGTCAAGCGTGCGCCACGGCAAGGTGACCTTGTCCGCCGGATACGTTCCCCTTCGCGACTTGAGCGCGTCAGCGACGATGGCGGGCAACGGAGTGTCGCGTTCCTTGCCGCCCTTCGGCGGTGCGAACACAGGGCGGCCCCGGATCAGCTTGATCTGACGTACGACGTGCAGGGTCTGTGCCTCGAAGTCCACCGCATCTTCGGCCAGGCCGAACACCTCCCCCTGCCGAAGCCCGCATCCGCCAGCCACGTCGGTCATCTCCCGGAAGCGCTCGGGGAGGGCAGAACGGACCGCCAGCACGCGTTCCGGGAGCCATGGCACGACGCGTTTGGCTTCCCGCGAGGGCGGCCGTACGGAACGCGCGCTGCACGGATTGCGGTTCAGGTAGCCGTCGTCAACTGCGGCCGTCAGAACGGCTCGTACGGTGCCGTAGATGTGCACTGCGTGGGAGCCAGGTACGCCACCTGCTTCCAGCTCCCGCAGCCACGTCCTGATGTGCTCAGGCTTGAAGGAGCCCAGCGGGCGGGACCCGAGAAAGGGCAGGGCGTGCAGGCGCAGGTACCGTTCCGCGCTGCTCTGCGTGGAGACATCCGTGGTCTGCCCGGCTAGCCAACGCTTCGAGTACTGCTGGAACGTGGTACGGCTGGCCTTCGGGTCGATGTACTGGCCGCGTGCCATGTCAGCTTCGATGTGGCTCAGCCACTGCTCGGCCAGACGCTTCTGGCGGTCCGGGAAGCTCTTGCTCTTCTCGGTCCCGTCGGGGCCGACGTAGCGAGCCCGGTAGCGCAGACCGGTGCCGTAGCGGTCGGTCTTGGTGCGGGTGGTCTTGCCACCGGCGGTCGTTTCGGTCTTGTACCAGCGGTCTTGGATGTGGCCTGCCACTTGAGTACTCCTCATGGAACGTGAGGCAGGGACGCGACCGGGGGCGGTGCGTCCCTGCCTGGGGCTGTGGAGGTTCAGTCGTCGTCTTGGTTGGAGCGGTCTTCGACCCAGGCACGGACTGTGGCGGGGTCGTAGCGCAGGTGCTTGCCGACGCGGAAGCCGGGCGGTCCGGTGCGCTTCTTGCGCCAGGCGTAGACGGTTTCGATGCTTTCCAGGGCGAACAGGGTCACCAGGTCTTCGGGGGTGAGGTAGCGGTCCGGGAGTCCGGCCCGCAGGGTGGTGCGTGGGTCGCTGGACGTATGCGTGGCCATGGCGGTGGGATTCCTCATGTCCGGTGGCACGTCTGGGAGAGGGGGCCCTCCCCCTGTCAGGTCCGCTACTTCCGCTACCTCCGCTACCGCCCTGGTCAGGGGCATGATCGAGGTAGCGGATAGGGGTAGCGGTAGCGGATGGGTGCCGCTACCGGCCGGGCGGGGGACACCGGGCCGGTAGCGGCAAAGCGGTGCGCGGTAGCGGATGAGTCCGGGCTTCCCGCTACCTGATCAAGGGCTCTGACCTGCCCGGTAGCGGAGGTAGCGGAAGTAGCGGACTTTCAGCGGGGGGTGGGCAGTAGCGCTGCCACGCGTCGTTCAGGTCGGTGGCGTAGTAGCCCTTGAGGACGGCTCCCCCGGCCTTGATATTGCGGGCCACGATGGGGGTGTTGTCGCCGGTCATGTACTCGCGCAGCATCCGTGACAGTCCCCGTGCGTCCAGGGGCTTGCCCCCCATGTCGGCCCACGGTGCCTCATCGAGACTGTGGAGCCGTTCCAGCACAGACACGGTGGGCAGGCGGTCGATGCCGTTGAGGACATGATCGCGAAGGTCGGTCAGCAGACGGATGCCGACGCTGCCCTTGTCGTCGGCTTTGGAGGCGTTGACCAGCTCGATGCAGGCGGCGCGGGCCCGCTTGGGCCAGTCCCCGCCCGCAGCGTCCGCCACAGTGATCAGCGGTTCCCACACGTCGGCGGGGCGGTCGGTGACCTCCTCCGGCATGGCAGGGAACGCCCCGTCGACCACATCCCGGACGCTGTCGGCCCACACAGCCAGGCGGTCTCGCAGGGCGTGCCCCTCGCCCTCGTGGACGCGCTGGCGGAACGGCTCGACCTTCTCGTTCCGGGCCCGGCGGCGCATGCGGATGATCACGGAGCGGGTGAGGATCGTGTCCGGCAGGGAGCCGAGTCCTGCGACCGCGACCGCGCAGAACGAGGGGAACTCCTGCACCTGCTGGTTCGCCCCGTCTCCGACGCACCGGTACATGACCCCGGAGCGGCGGTGTCCGGCGTTGAGGAAGCCCCGGAGCTGTTCGTTGTCCCCGGCTTTGGGGCCGAAGACGGTGTCGATCTCGTCGAACAGGATCGTCGGCCGCGCCGACATCCCCGACACAGCCCGGAACAGGGCTGAGGCGGACGCGTTCACCGCAACCATCGGGAACGGCGCGACAGTCTCTACGATCTCCAGCGCGCGGGACTTGCCCGAGGCCGGTTCGGGGGAGAGGAACGCCAGTCGCGGGGTGGCGTCGAAGCAGTCGAGCAGGTGGGCGTGCGCGTCCCACAGGACTACGGCGACGTAGGCGGCCTCGGAGGGGAAGACGTTGAAGCGGCGGTGGAAGGCTTCCACCTCGTTCAGCAGCGCGGCACCGTCGATGGCGGTCGTCATGCGGCGGCCCTCCCTTCGGCGGGGACGTGGGGCGTTCCGGTGCAGGTGGAGCGGTGGTAGGCGTAGTCGTCGACCAGCGCGGCCACGGCATCAGCGCCGGTGGCACTGGCGGTCTTGCCGCAGGCACACGCGTATGCGGCGGTGGGGGTGCTGGCGTAGCGCTTGGACCAGCGGGCCCCGTCGTAGTGATGGCGGTAGACGGGCGGCGCAGAGATGCAGATTCCGGGCCGCTCGGGTGTCGGGTCGGCGGGCGGGTGCGGGTCCGGGCAAAGGACTGAAAGGACGCCCTGACGGGCGACGACCTTCAAGGCGCCCACGGCCTTCTGTTGCGACGCCGGTTGGGCGGCGACCGGGTGGCTGGTGAGCTGAGTGAGGCTCTTCAGTGGGGGGCGTGGGGGGTGGCTCATGCGGCCCTCCGGGTCCTGTTGCGGGCAATGGACCAGTTCAGAGCGCTGCGGATCGTGGCCCGGCACTGCCGCTCAGACAGCCCCGTCGCCTCCCCCGCCGACTGAAGAGCCTCCTCCACCACTGATCGGGGAAGGTCGCCCCACGCGATGAACCGCCCCAGGGCTCGCGCCGCCGCAAGCAGCGTCACGTTCCGCTCGCCCTCCAGCGCCTCGTGCACGGAGGTGAGTTCGGCCCTCAGGGCGGCTTCCGCGTAGCGTGAGGCCCGAACCGAGGGCGTTGCGGGCAGAGCGGCGCGCGATGCCTTGCGGGGCGCCAGAAGGGCGTACAGCCACTCCGGGAGCGGCACCGGCTCGCGGGGGTCGGTGACCGTGTACGCGCCCGTGGCGGTGCGGCTGCCGGTGGCGGCCACGCAACCGCCCCATGCGCGGGTGTCGATGAGCTTGCCGAGCCTGCCCGCACTGTTGGGCAGACGGACGCCGGACGGGGCGGTGAAGTACAGGTGGCTCCCGCCGCTCGCAGTCCGCACCGTATGCGTCGTCGGCACGGCCTGTCCGGCGCGCTCGCAGAGCGCCCCAAAGGTCGTCACGCCGCAAGGCGTGTCCGCACTGCTTGTTCGCTTGGGCATGTCCAGATCGACGACGACCAGCCCAGAGGGGCCGGTGGCGATGCCGACGTTGAACGGGATGTCGGCCCAGGCCCGGCGGATGCGGTCCGGGTCGGTGGTCGCGCGGTCCTCCCACTTGCGGTGACCGCCCGCGCAGTCCCGCAGTCCGGGGCAGGCGTCCTCTCCGTGCAGGGCGGGGCGCTTGTCGCAGGGTCGCAGCGGGATGACGTGCCAGCCGCGTTCAGCGGCTTCCAGCGCCGCCGACAGCAGCGCGGAAGGAGGGTGATGCGTCATGCTGGATGCCTCCAGTTCGTTTGGGCGTGCTGGACGAGGGCGGCCCCGGACTTTGGCGAGACGGGGGCCGCCCTTGGCGTTGCTAGCTGTGGAAGTGGTTCCGTTTGAAGATCGCTTTGCGGATGTTGACCGTGGTTCCGTCGCCGTGGCGGGGTCCGAGGACCTGCGCGGCGATGAAGCCGCCGAAGATCACGGCGGCCAGGATGATGAGCTGGTGGATGAACGCGGCGAGCGCGGCGATGAAGCTCGTGAGCAGGAGCAGGCCGCCGCACACGGCGGCGAAGCCGACCCCACCGAGCGCGACGTTCACGGCCGTGCGGGACACGGCCGGTTTGGCGGCGAGCGGTTCGGGCTTGGCGGGTTCGATGGCGTAGCCGGTGACGATTCGCCCGTCCGGCAGGACGATGCTCGCCACCGCCGGAACGGCGCCGGGTTGCACGGGCACGAGCGGCGCCGCAACGGGCTGAATGGGAGTGGCGTAGTGGACTTCCACGGCCCGCTGTGCGGGCGCGTGGCCGGGGTGCTCGGGGTACATGCGGAATCCCTTCCGGGTGAAGGCAGGGAGGCAGGGGGACCCCTTGCCGGGGGCGTGCTGGAGGGGGTTTCGGGGGTGCTGACCTGCGGGCCTCCCTGACTCCCTGACAGATCATTCGCGCAGGTGAGAGGGAGGGAGGCGGGTCAGGGAGGGGGTCAGGGAGTTCTCCCTGCCTCCCTGACCCGCCGGGGTCCGGCTCCCTGATCTACGCGACAGAAGCGGAACCGTCTCCGTCGCGGTTGGCGAGCGCCCGGGAGACGCGGTCACGGCCGACGACCATGACGCCATCGGACTTGTACGGCTCGGCCCCGGTGCCGTCGAGAACGCGCTTGAGGTCGAGGAAGGACCACTTGCCGTAGGCGCCCGCGTTGAGGGCGGCGAGCCGGGCGAGAACATCCTTGGTCCGCACCCGATCGGCCGTCCCGACCACGGAGGCGATGTCGGCGAGCGGGTCAAACTTCTCGCCCCGCTCGATCGCGTGCAGGGTGGTGACGCCGTCGCGCAGGGCCTTGGCCCGGCCGGTGATGGCCTTGGCCGCGTCGTCGTCCACGAGGTGCGTGCGCACGGTGATGGATGCCTGTCCGGCGGGGATGGCGATGCCGTCGGACGCGACGACCAGCGTTCCCCGGTCGAGCCCCGGGCGGAGCAGGTTCGGGGCGGCGCCGCCGTCAACGGCCTTGTCCCCAAGCGCCATGCGGGCCTGGGACTCGGTGCCGAGCGCGAGGGAGGCCCGGGTGTGGGCGCCTTCGCGCACGAGCTTGGGCAGGTTTTCGTTGGTCGGGTCCTGGGTGCCCTGCCACATGAGGACGTTCACGGCCCGACCCTGATTGTGGATCTTCCGCACGGCCATGAAGTAGCGGGAGTTGGCCTTCGAGCCGCCGTAGGGGCGCTTTTCGTCGTCCTTGGCCGGGCACATGAACGCCACCTGCGCTTCGTCCACGAGCACGATGAGCGGCGGGAACACGGTCCCCTGGGGTGCCTGGATGCGTCGGTTCATTTCGTCCACGGCGCCTTCGACCATCTCGGTGACCTGGATGACGTGGTCGTCGGTCGGGCCCTGGATCAGGGTGGTGGCAAGGCCGTCGAACATGGCCCAGTCACCCACGCCCTTGAGGTCGCCCATCAGGAACTGAACCGACTTGTCCAGCGCCAGCCACAGGGCCAGCGACCGCAGGGCCACGGTCTTGCCCTGGTTCGAGAGTCCCGTGATCAGGAGGTGGCGCTGGTAGAGGCTGATGGCCGCCGCGTCGCCGCGCAGGTCCTGGCCCCAGGGGGCGCGGCCCTTGGCGTAGTCGGCGGTCATCGTCTCGTCCGTGACCAGCGGGGAGGGGCCGATCGGCTCGTCCAGCGCGCCACTGTCGGCGACCCACAGGCGGACCGTGCGGGCCGCCTCCGGGATGGTGATGAACACCTCGTGCTCGTGCCGGGAAAGGTTCTCCGCGAGCTTCCGCCGGCGGTTCTGCACCTCGATCGTCGACACCCCGGACGGGAGGGTGACGTCGACTTCCACGCCGCATCCGGCGATGCGGATCGGTCCGAGCATCGACGCCCCGGCGTCGCCCATTTCCTTGATGGCGTTGCGCAGTGCGGGCACGCCGAGGTCGCGCAGGGCCTTGACGACGATGGACGGGGTGATGGGCTCACCCTCACCGTTGCGGGCTCGCTCGGGCAGTGCCCAGTTGGGGGCGGCCTGCTGGTGCTGGCCCACGGCCCACAGGGCGAGCAGGGCCAGGAGGGGGCCGATGGTGAGCGCGGGTCCCCACACCACCTGAACGATGGTGATGAGCAGGTTGATGAAGTCCACTGTGGCCATCAGCGACGTGACGACCTGCGTTGCGTCCTTCGTCGCGGTCGCCATGACGACACCGAGGGCGACGAGCGAGCCGACGCCCATTCCGGTGCTCACGGCTACGCCCTTGGCCGCGTCGATGGGTGAGTGGAGGAGGTCCATGCGGCGGCGGTGGCGGGCGTCGCGGAAGCGCTGGCCGCGCTCTTCCCATTCCGCCGCGACCTCGTAGTTCCCGGCCGCTTCGGCGGCGCGCAGCATGCGTTCGTAGCGGGTGGCGGTGCGGCCCTCCCAGGTGCGGCGGGCCACGATGCGGGTGCCACCGATCACGTACATGCTGTGCCGGACCGCCAGCCGTCCAGCGGTGCGGGTGTTTTCGTGGGTGGCCGCAGCGCGCAGTGCCCGCCCGGAGCGCACCCACAGGGGCACAGACGGCTTCTCAGGGCCCGGCGATGCTAATGCAGCGTCCGGCACCCCAGAGGGTGCCACGGGGGCGCGTGCGGGGTTCTTGGTGAAGCGAACGACGTTGGAATCCATGGGTGTTGACTCCTGCCAGGGAAGGGGTGCGGGGAAGCGGGTGGGGACTACCACCAGCCGGAGGACTTCTTGGCTGCCTTCGCGCGGGCGGCTTCGGTCACGACGCGCTGCCGCTCCATCTGCAAGGCGGTGATCTCCGCGATCAGACGGGTTTCGGCGCTCTGCCAGGCGGTGTCCATGCGCTGGTCCGCCCGGTCGGTGCCGGTGCCCCTGTGCAGGCCGCGCGCTGTGGAGACGACCGCCCCCAGCACCGCCCGGCGCTCACGGCCGTTGAGCGGCCACAACTCCCGGTTCTGGACCGCCTGCAACTTGCGTTCGTTCTGCTGGATCTCCCGGTCAAGGCGCCGGGTGTCGGCCTTACCCATGCTTCGGCCCCCTCACTTGTCCTGGCCGAAGTCGGCGGCGGCCTGCCGGGCGGCGCCCGTGATGCCGTTCAGCAGCTCCGCCACACGGTCGAGCGGGACGTAGAGCATGCTGCTCCGCCCGCCCCCGGTGATCCGTACGGCCACGGCGGGCGCTGTACGGTCGGAGCCCTCACGCACGATGACAGGCTCGGCGGTCAGCGTCCCGTGGTCACCACTGGGGTTGTCGTTGACGAATCGGAAGACCATCGGTGTCCCTTTCAGGTCGGATAGGCGCAGGTCACGCACATGCCGAGCGAGCGCGGGATGCAGTACCCGGCATCGAGTCGGCACTCGGGGCAGGTGCGGCGGGCGAGCATCGCCAGCGCGAGCGCGCCCCACTTGCGGGCCGTCATCGGCCGCACCGGCAACGCCCGGTCCACGCGGTACAGGTAGGCCACGCTCACCCCGCCCGTGCGGCGCCGCGAGCGGCGCATGACCTGCGCGGCCACCGGCTGACCACCGGGCCGTAAGCCCTGTGCACGGAGCTGTCGGCGGGTGGCGTAGCCCTCGGGGGCGAGCCGCCACGGGAAGGTCGGGATGCCGTAGCGGGCGCCGGACGGGTCGAAGCACTTGCCGTACGCGGCGCCCATCACGCGGCCCGCTCAGCGAGCAGCACGTCCCGCAGACCGCGCGCCTTCTGGGCCGACGTGTGGACCGACTTGCGGATGCGGTCAGCCGTCAGATGGGCGTCCGGCCAGTCGGCCGACACCGCCCGCGCCTGCTCCAAAAGCTCATCCGGGGTGCGCTTGGGTCGGGGCGATCGTGCGATGTCGGGGACCCGACCGGTCGCCCGGCGCGGCCGAGACGAGTCGGCTGCCACCGCCGACGCGGACCGGGCCGGGGCCGGTGCGGTCGCGGGCAGCGGCTTGAGCGCAACGGTCGGCTTCAGGAAGCCGACCTGCACCGGACGCGGGATCGGCTTCCTGTTCACGACGACCGGTTCGGGAACGGATTCACCCTGGTCAGCCATCGACCGATTACTCACGTTCTCAGTCGTTTTCTCCGCATTCGCGATCGAGGCGGGCTGGTGATGGAGGACCTTGGCCACCAGATCGGACCCGAAGTAGATCGACCCGACCGGAAGCGACGTCGCCAGCAGCACGAGGGCCCAGTTCGCCGGGCCCCAGTCGGCCAGTCGACCCCAGTCGACCGCCCGGCCGTGCAGACCGGGCGCCAGGCCGTGCACATAGTTGAGAACCAGCGAGGCGGCGGTGTAGGTGCCCAGCACCCGCAGCGCGAACCGGCGGTCCTGACCCACGAGTACGAGGGTGGCGACCAGCGCCAGTGCCATCAGCCCGTCGACCACGACCGGGTAGAGCGTGGCGGCGGTCCGGTCGGCACCGACCGCACGGGCGATGTCCCGCAGCGCGTTCCACGAGACCCGGAACGCCATGGCGACCACGGCCACCAGCGCGAGCACGAGCAGGCTCTTGCCCCGGCGGGTCATGCCACACCACCCACGGCGACAAGAAGCCCGAGGGCAAGCAGGGCGCCGCCCGCCATGGTGGCATCGACGGCCCGGCGCAGCGTGGTGAACTTCTTCACCGCGATCCGGGACAGACCCGCGATGTCAGTCGCCAGGTCCACGGCCGCAACGGCCGTGATCTCCTGCGGGGTCAGGGCGGCCCACAATGGGAAGCCGTGACGGCCGCTCAGGTTCGGGCGGACCGAGCGCAGCAGCAGCCCGGCCGCACCCACCAGCACAGCCAGCCCGAGACTGCCCAGCACGTAGGCAGGCAGGGTGAGCGGGAGGTCGCGCGCCACGCTCCAGCTCCCGGCGAGCACCGCGCCGACGAATGCCAGCAACAGCGCAGCCTTGGAATCCGTCCGGGCGATCTCTGCCTTCACCTCGGCATGCGCCATGCACAGGCTCGTGTTGACGCTCATGCGGCACCGCCCGGCAGGGTCGTGCCGCTCGTGTGGTTGAGCAGGGCGACCCGCGCGGCCAGCGCCCGGCGCCGGGCGCGGCGGATACGGCGGGCGTCCAGCTCGTTCGGTGTGCGGTCCAGGGTCGTGATCTGCGCGTCCAGCAGGTCGACGTCCGCGAGGATCACGGGCATCTCGCGCTCGATCGCGTCCAGCTCCGCATCCGTGGGCTCGATCCAGTCCGCGAACGCCGTGACAGCGTCCTGAACTGTGGCAATGTGGTTCATGAGTCGTCTCTCTCCCTAGCAGGTAGTCACGGCTCAAGGCGGCCCCGGAGGTGCAACTCCGGGGCCGCGCGCCGTTGAGGTGGGTGGGGCAGGCTGGGCTACTTCGGGGTGACCGTGATGGTTCCGGTGGGCTCGTAGCCCCTGGAGCGCAAGCTGCGCTCGACCGCCTGCCTGGCGGCCTCCGGCGACGGCGCGCTCAGCGTGCCGCGAGCACTCGTGACCTCCCCGGGGGACAGGGTGTCGGCGAGCTCTTCCGCAGCGAAGTGGTACGTCGGCATGAGTTCTCCCACGGTTCTCGGATCGGATGGTCCGGCTCCCCTCAGCCCCGCCCGTACGACCACGCGGGCCGGACGGGCGGAGGAGGCAACCGGCCGCAACACGCGAAGCGCTGCGGAAGATCAGATGTGATGCGGATGTCTCCTTACGGGCCGATGGTTGAGCCGCCGACCCGGCGAAGGTGTATGGAGACGTGACCTTTCGGTCTCGAACCCTCCGGCTGACAAGGTGCCGGGACCCTCGGCCCGCTCTGTCCCGGGCCCCTGGTCGTGCAGGTAGTGCACTAAGCGGGATTACACCGCTTGCTCAACTTGTTGGTACAAGCTGATGCAGTGATGCTGCACCCACGGAGGGTGAGTCGTCAAGGGATCGGGGTCCACATGTACCAACAAGTTGCGCGAGTGCGTCATGATGAGGGCATGAGTAAGCAGCCGAAGTACCGTCAGGTGGCCGATGCGCTCCGCCGCGAGATCGACAACGGCACGTACGCCCCGGGGGCGCGGCTGCCATCAGAGAGTGAGCTGTCCGCCCGGTTCGACGCGTCCCGTAACACGGTGAGGTCGGGGTTGAACCTGCTGGTCACAGAGGGTTTGATCTCATCCAGTCAGGGGCTGGGCTATGAGGTGCGGTCGCACGAAGTCTTCGTGCTGAACGCGTCCCGCTTCGAGAACCTGGATCTCCCGCAGAACGGCGACGCGTACAGCACGGACGTGACAGCCGCCGGGCGTCGGCCGCATCAGACGTTCCGCGTAGAGGTCACCACGGCGCCGGAATACGTGGCCGAACGGCTTAAGGTCGGCGTCGGTGACACGGCGGTGCTTCGGTTCTGCCACCGGTTCGTGGACGACGTGCCGTGGTCCACACAGGCCACCCACTATCCGGAGTGGCTCGTGACCAAGGGGCCGCGCCTGACCGAGCCGGGAGACATCGCGGAGGGAACAACCCGCTATCTCGCGAGTCTCGGCATCGAGCAGATCGGGTACTTCGACGAGATCGCTACCCGCATGCCGACGCCGGAAGAGGCCCGGCTCCTGGAGATAGGAGCGGGGGTGCCAGTGCTCCTGTGGACGCGTACCGGCTACTCGGACAAGCGCCCGATCCGATGCACCATCACGACCTTCCGGGGAGACCTGAACCGGATGAACTACGAGATCGGTGACCTGTCCGCCCGAAGCGAGAACGAGCCCCAGTGATAATCACCCCCGCCCAGCCGGGCGACCTGTCCAAGCTGCTCGCCTTCCGAGAGGAGGCGGCGGCTTGGCTGAGGGAGCTCGGCAGCGACCAGTGGAGCCGTCCCTACCCGGCCGACCGCCTCCTGGCCGCCATCGAGAGCGGGACCGTGTTCATGGTCCGTGACGGAGACGCCACGGCTGCGACGATCACACTCACGCCGGAAGCAGAGGCGGGCCTCTGGACGGCCGACGAGCTGAGCGAGCCGTCGATGTTCATCAACAAGCTCACCGTGGCTCGCACGCACGCCGGGCAGAACGTCGGCGGCCGGTTGCTCGATTGGGCAGGGGACCGGGCGTACCGCGCGTCCGCGAAGTGGCTCCGGCTCGATGCCTGGACCACGAACGAGGGACTACAGCAGTACTACCTTCGACAGGGATTCGATCACGTCCGCACCGTGTTGGAAGGGGGAGCGGTCAACGGTGGCCCGCGTGTCTCGGGCTGGCTCGCCCAGCGTCCGACGCGTCCGGCCGATCACGGATTCACGGACCAGACGGCCGCCCCTGACCTCCTAGTCTTCCCGCGCTGATCAACGGCAGACGGCCCACGAGCCCGGGCCGTCTGTGGGCCGTCCGAGGACGGCCGACGACGACAAATGACGACAGGCGACGACCAGTACAGAATGCCTGAAGTCGATGTCAGGTAAGGGATAGTGGTGGTCGGTCGAACGGGTTGTTACAGCCTGATCACGTGATGGCATCGGGACGCACCGCCGGTCATTGAGGCACCCGCGCGCGTGCCATCATCGACCTCGATCGACCAGTGGAGTCCGAGTTGGGAGGGCGCGTGGCGATGGAGGCCGGCCCTCGCGACAGAGAGCACGGAACGCGGGACGAGTCCGCGCGACCGGGTCCTTCGGAAGTGACGGCAGTGTCGGAAGGGCCGGACGTGAGCGACGCCGGACGGGAGCCCGCCCTCGGCGACGCCCCGGAGCCGAGCCCCGCGGAGCTGAGCGTCGGCGCCCTGGGCCCGACCGTCCCCGGAGCCGTCGGGCTCACCCCCGACGGACCGCAGGACGACGGCATGCTCGCCGAGGGCGGCGAGGTCGAGGTCGAGATCCGCCCGCAGCGCAGGCTGCGGATCTGGCAGCTCGCACCCATCGTGATGCTCGCGGCCGTCGGCTCGCTGATGTTCGCCTTCCCGCTCGCCTTCGAGTTCGGCGACGGCGGCCCGGTCGTGGCGATGCTCGGACTCCTCATCAGCTGCTGCGCCGCCGGCTGGGGCATGATGGCCGCCCGCCGGGTCGGCCACACCTGGCCGGGGCTGCCCGCGCGCGGCTCCGGCGAGCGCCCCGACTGGCGCGTCATCGGGCTGTACGTGGCGGGTCTGGCCGTGGTGGTGGCGCTGGCCGTCGGGCGCGTCGCCCGGCTGCGCTGACCGCCACCGTCCCCGCTCCCGGCCCCTCGTCCCGGCGCCCCGGCCCGCTGTCCGTGGGCACCCGTACGATTGACCGCGTGAACACCACCGCGCCGCTCACCTTCCTCAAGGGCCACGGGACCGAGAACGACTTCGTGATCCTTCCGGACCCGGACAACGCAGTCGACCTGCCCGCCGCCACCGTCGCGCGCCTGTGCGACCGCCGGGCCGGCATCGGCGGCGACGGGCTGCTCCACGTCGTGCGCAGCGCCGCCCACCCCGAGGCGAAGGCCATGGCGGGCGAGGCCGAGTGGTTCATGGACTACCGCAACGCGGACGGCTCGATCGCCGAGATGTGCGGCAACGGTGTGCGGGTCTTCGCCGGGTACCTCCGGCGTGCCGGGCTCGTCGAGCGGGGCGACCTGGCCATCGCCACCCGGGGAGGGGTCAAGAGGGCCCACATCGCCAAGGGCGGCGACATCACGGTCTCCATGGGCCGCGCACGGCTGCCGCAGGAGAGCGTCACCGTGGCGGTGGACGGCCGCAGCTGGCCCACCCGCAACGTCAACATGGGCAATCCGCACGCGGTCGCCTTCGTCGAGGACCTGACCCACGCGGGCGAACTGCGCTCGGTCCCGGCGTACAGCCCGGAGGCCGTCTACCCGGAGGGTGTGAACATCGAGTTCGTCGTCGACCGGGGCCCGCGCCATGTGGCGATGCGGGTGTACGAGCGCGGCTCCGGCGAGACCCGCTCGTGCGGCACGGGCGCGTGCGCCGTGGCCGTCGCGGCGGCGCGCAGGGACGGCGTCGACCCGGCCGTCACCGGCGCCCCCGTGACGTACCGGGTGGACCTCCCGGGCGGGACCCTGGTCATCACGGAGTTCCCCGACGGCCGGATCGAGATGACCGGCCCCGCCGTCATCGTCGCCGAGGGCGTGATCGACCCGGCGCTCCTCGCGACGGTTGAAACGGCCCTGGCCTGAACCTTCGCTCGAATGGGTGATCCGGTTCACGCTGGGCGAGAGGCGGACTGCGCCACGTGGTGGGGTCGGTAGCATCAAGCACCGGCCCGGAGGGCACGCCTGCCTTTCCACCGCCGGTCGATGCCGCCGGAGGTGCCCCCATGAGTGCAGAGGCCACGAATCCTGACGCGCAGAGCCGCCGACGCGGCCTCCCCAGGATCGACCTCCGCAGGCTGGGCCGGGCCGCCGTGCTGGGCCCCACATCCCGCGACCGGCTGCCCGACGCCATCGGGCACGTCGCCGAGGCGCACCGGGCCCACCACCCCGACGCCGACCTGGCGGTGCTCCGACGCGCGTACGTGCTGGCGGAAACGTCCCATCGCGGCCAGTTCCGCAAGAGCGGCGAGCCCTACATCACGCATCCGCTGGCCGTCACCCTCATCCTCGCCGAACTCGGCGCCGAGACCACCACGTTGACCGCCTCGCTGCTCCACGACACCGTCGAGGACACCGAGGTGACGCTCGATCAGGTACGGGCGGAGTTCGGCGAGGAGGTCAGCTATCTGGTCGACGGCGTCACCAAACTGGAGAAGGTCGACTACGGGGCGGCGGCCGAACCCGAGACGTTCCGCAAGATGCTCGTCGCCACCGGCAACGACGTACGCGTCATGTCGATCAAACTCGCGGACCGGCTGCACAACATGCGCACCCTGGGCGTGATGCGCCCGGAGAAGCAGGCCAGGATCGCGAAAGTCACCCGTGACGTGCTGATCCCGCTGGCCGAACGGCTGGGCGTACAGGCCCTCAAGACCGAACTGGAGGACCTGGTCTTCGCCATCCTCCACCCCGAGGAGTACGAGCACACCCGGGCGCTGATCGCGGCCCACTCCGGCACCGAGGACCCGCTGACCACCATCGCGGACGGGGTGCGGGCCGTCCTGCGCGAGGCGGGCATCAGCGCCGAAGTCATGATCAGGCCACGGCACTTCGTCTCCGTCCACCGTGTCCAGCTCAAACGCGGGGAGCTGCGCGGCACCGACCTCGGCCGGCTGCTCGTCCTGGTCTCCGAGGACGCCGACTGCTACGCGGTCCTCGGCGAGCTGCACACCTGCTTCACGCCGGTGATCTCCGAGTTCAAGGACTTCATCGCCGCCCCCAAGTTCAACCTGTACCAGTCGCTGCACACGGCGGTGGCGAGCACCGACGGCGCGGTCGCCGAGGTCCTCATCCGCACCCACCAGATGCACAAGGTGGCCGAGGCCGGCGTCGTCGCGCTGGGCAATCCGTACGCCGGGGGCGGGCCCGGTGACGGCGCCGACCCGGCGGCCGACGAACGCGAGGACCCCACCCGCCCCGGCTGGCTCTCCCGCCTCCTGGACTGGCAGCAGAACGCACCGGACCCCGACACCTTCTGGTCCTCCCTGCGCGAGGAGCTCGCACAGGACCGCGAGATCACCGTCTTCGGCGCCGACGGCCGCACCCTCCCCCTGCCGGCCGGGGCGAGCTGTGTGGACGCCGCCTACGCCCAGTACGGCGAGGACGCCCACGGCTGCATCGGCGCGCGCGTCAACGGCCGTCTGGCGACGCTCAGCACCGTCCTGAGCGACGGCGACACCGTGCAGCTGCTGCTCGCCCAGGACGCCGCCTCCGGGCCCTCCCCGGACTGGCTCGACCACGCCAGGACCCCGGCCGCGCGGATCGCCATCACCGGCTGGCTCGCCGCCCACCCCGAAGGGGTCAAGGTCCCGGCCGCCGCACCCCGCCCGCAGGTCTCCGTCACCACCGACCGGCGCAGCGCCGCCAACGCCGTCACCGACCTGCCGGGCGCGACGGTACGGCTCGCGGGGTGCTGTACGCCGGTGCCGCCGGACGCGGTCACCGGCTTCGCGGTGCGCGGCGGCGCCGTGACCGTGCACCGCGAGGAGTGCCCGGCGGTCGCCCGGATGACGGCGCTGGGGCGGGCCAGGGTCGGGGTGCGCTGGGGCGACAGCGCCGCCTGCCGGGTCACGCTGGTCGCCGAGGCCTTCGGCCGGCCCCGGCTGCTCGCCGACCTCACCGAGGCAATCGCCACCGCGGGCGTCGCGATCGTCTCCGCCACCGTCGAACCCCCCAGCGAACAGCGGGTGCGGCACACCTACACCCTCCAGTTGTCCGACGCCGCCGAACTGCCCGGCCTCATGCGCGTGATGCGCGATGTACCCGGGGTGTACGACGTGAGCCGCGCGCAGCACCCGGCCGCGGCGGGCTGAGTCGACGGCCCGACGCTCGTTCGGGTGGAGGTGGTGCGCGTCGGCCCCGTCCTCGCGCGGCGGACTGGTAGCGGTAGGGCATGCTGCTCTCCTCACGCCGTGTGCGTGCCGCTCTGCTGGCCACCGCAGCCGCCTGTGTCCTGGCCGCCGCCCCGCCGCCGCCGGCCCCGGCCGGAATCGGCGACCCGCTCTTCCCGGGTCTGGGCAACCCGGGGTACGACGTCCTCGCGTACGACATCGGATTCACCTATCAGGGCGACAACAGCAAGCCCCTGGAGGCCGTGACCACCATCGACGCGCGCGTCACCGGGTGGCTGGAGCACATCAACCTCGACTTCGCGCGCGGCACCGTCCACGGCGTCGAGGTCAACGGCCAGGAGGCCGGGTTCGCGACCGCCGACGAGGACCTGGTGATCACTCCGCCCCGCCCGGTGTACCCGGGAGAGGAGCTGCGGATCACCGTCCGGCACACCAGCGACCCGGGCGCGGGCCAGGACGGCGGCTGGGTGCGCACCACCGACGGTCTCGTCATGGCCAACCAGGCCGACGCCGCCCATCGCGTCTTCCCGTGCAACGACCATCCCTCCGACAAGGCGATGTTCACCTTCCGGGTGGACGCCCCCGCGGAGTACACGGTCGTCGCCAACGGGCTGGAGACCGGCCGGACGCGGGCGGCGGCCCGGACCGTCTCCACGTACCGCACCGAACACCCGATGGCGACCGAGCTCGCCCAGGTGTCCATCGGGCGCTCGGCGGTGGTGCGCCAGGAGGGGCCGCACGGGCTGCCTCTGCGCGATGTCGTCCCGGCCGCCGACCGGCAGCGGCTGGCGCGCTGGCTGAGGAAGACCCCCGCCGAGATCACCTGGATGGAGAAGCAGGTCGGGCCGTACCCCTTCGAGACGTACGGCGTCCTCATCGCCGGCGCCGACACCGGGTTCGAGCTGGAGACCCAGACCCTGTCGCTCTTCGAGCGCTCGCTGTTCGTACGTCCCGGGTTCCCGGAGTGGTACGTGGACTCGGTGATGGTCCACGAGCTGGCGCACCACTGGTTCGGCGACAGCGTCTCCCCGCGCGCGTGGTCCGACCTCTGGCTCAACGAGGGGCACGCCACCTGGTACGAGGCGCGGTACGCCGAGGAGTACGGCAAGCGGTCGATGGAGACGCGGATGCGCGAGGCCTACCGCCGCTCCGACAGCTGGCGCGCCGCGGGCGGGCCGCCCGCCGCCCCCAAGCCGCCGGCCCCCGGGCAGAAGATCAGCATCTTCCGGCCGGTGGTCTACGACGGGAGCGCGCTGGTGCTGTACGCGCTGCGGCAGGAGATCGGGGTGGCGAGCTTCGGCGAGCTGGAGCGACGCTGGGTGAGCGAGCACCGGGACGGCACGGCCAGCACCGCCGACTTCGTCGACCTCGCATCCCAGGTCGCCGGACGCGATCTCGCGCCGTTCCTCCGGGGCTGGCTGTACGGGGCGAAGACGCCGCCCATGCCCGGCCACCCGGACTGGCAGGCCGCCGCGCCGGTCACGGGGCGCGTACCCGTACCCCGGCCGTAGGGCGGGACCCCCGCGGGCCCCGGAAAACCCGCGTGACGGCCCGGGCGGCACCGTGGGACCATCGTCGGGTCGGTACCGCTGCCGGGGCCGGATTCCGTTCGGGAATCTTTCGGGTCCACTACGCGTTGTGACCGGCATAAGCGCAACTCCAACGACGTAAGGATCCAATGACCTCCTCTTCATCCCCTTCCCAGGACGAGCAGAGCTTCGCGGAGAAGAACCGCACCGAGAGCCTTCGGGCCGATGCCCTGATGGAAGAGGACGTCGCCTGGAGCCACGAGATCGACGGCGAGCGGGACGGCGAGCAGCTCGACCGCTCCGAGCGCGCCGCCCTGCGGCGCGTGGCGGGCCTCTCCACCGAGCTGGAGGACGTCACCGAGGTCGAGTACCGCCAGCTGCGCCTGGAGCGCGTCGTGCTGGTGGGCGTCTGGACCACGGGGACGCTCAAGGACGCGGAGAACTCGCTGGCGGAGCTCGCGGCCCTCGCCGAGACGGCGGGCGCCATGGTGCTCGACGGCGTCTACCAGCGCCGCGACAAGCCCGACCCGGCCACCTACATCGGCTCCGGCAAGGCGCAGGAGCTGCGGGACATCGTCCTGGAGTCCGGCGCCGACACCGTCGTCTGCGACGGTGAGCTCAGCCCCGGCCAGCTGATCCATCTGGAAGACGTCGTCAAGGTGAAGGTGGTCGACCGGACCGCCCTGATCCTCGACATCTTCGCCCAGCACGCCAAGTCCCGTGAGGGCAAGGCGCAGGTCTCGCTGGCCCAGATGCAGTACATGCTGCCCAGGCTGCGCGGCTGGGGCCAGTCGCTGTCCCGTCAGATGGGTGGTGGCGGTTCCGGTTCGTCCGGCGGCGGCATGGCCACCCGTGGTCCCGGTGAGACCAAGATCGAGACGGACCGGCGCCGCATTCGCGAGAAGATGGCGAAGATGCGCCGGGAGATCGCGGAGATGAAGACCGGCCGCGAGATCAAGCGCCAGGAGCGCCGTCGCAACAAGGTCCCCTCGGTCGCGATCGCGGGATACACCAACGCCGGCAAGTCCTCGCTGCTCAACCGTCTCACGGGCGCGGGCGTACTGGTGGAGAACTCGCTGTTCGCCACCCTCGACCCGACCGTGCGCCGGGCCGAGACGCCCAGCGGGCGGCTCTACACCCTGGCCGACACCGTCGGGTTCGTCCGGCACCTCCCGCACCACCTGGTCGAGGCGTTCCGCTCCACCATGGAGGAGGTCGGCGACTCCGATCTGATCCTGCACGTGGTGGACGGCTCGCACCCGGCCCCGGAGGAGCAGCTGGCCGCCGTGCGCGAGGTCATCCGCGACGTGGGCGCGGTCGACGTGCCCGAGATCGTGGTGATCAACAAGGCGGACGCGGCCGACCCGCTGGTCCTCCAGCGCCTGCTGCGGATCGAGAAGCACTCCATCGCGGTCTCCGCGCGTACGGGCATGGGCATCGAGCAGCTGCTCGGCATCATCGACGCCGAACTGCCGCGCCCGGAGGTCGAGATCGAGGCCCTCGTGCCGTACACGCAGGGACAGCTGATCTCGCGGGCGCACGCCGAGGGCGAGGTCATCTCCGAGGAGCACACCCCGGAGGGCACGCTGCTCAAGGCGCGGGTGCACGAGGTGCTGGCGGCGGAGCTCGCTCCGTTCGTTCCGGCCAAGCACTGACCGCGCGCGCGGGCCGGGCAGCGACCGGTCCGCGCGCACGGACGAACCAAGGCCCGCCCCCTCCGTACGAGGGGGCGGGCCTTGGTCGTCAAAAGCTGTCAGGCGTCAGCGGTCGGTCCTACCGGCCGCCGTACTTCTGGCTCATCTGCGTGAAGATCTGCTGGGCGCCGGGGCCCAGCTGCGGTCCGGCCAGCCAGCCCGAGGTGACCGGGCCGATCGAGGTGTTGGAGACCAGCTCCGCCTTGCCGCTGCTGCCGGTGATGAACCAGCCGCCGCCCGAGGAGCCGCCGGTCATGGTGCAGCCGATGCGGTACATCGCGGGCGTACCGGGGGCGATCGAGAGCCGGCCGGGGCGGTCGACGCACTTGAACATCTGCAGGCCGTCGTACGGCGGCGCCGCCGGATAGCCCCAGGCGCCCATCGCGGAGACGGAGTGCGCGGCGGGCGTCGAGAAGTTGACGGTCAGCGCGTTGCCGACGGTCTCCTCGAGCGACTTGGTGCCGCGCTCCGGCTTCACATGCAGCACGGCGTAGTCGTACGGGGCGCCGGTGCCGCCGGTGGGACCGCCACCGTTGATCCACTCACCGGAGGTGGAGGCCCAGTCGGCCCAGTAGGCGCCGTAGGGGGCGATCTCCTGCGAGTCGGCGGTGCGCAGCTGCGCGGCCGACTTGCCCTGGTCGTTGTAGGCCGGGACGAAGGCGATGTTGCGGTACCAGCCGCCCTGGGCGCCCGAGTGGACGCAGTGGCCGGCGGTCCAGACGAGGTTGGACTTGCCGGGGTGGGCGGGGTCCTTCACGACGGTGCCCGAGCACACCATGGAGCCCTTGGGGGAGTCGAAGAAGACCTTGCCGACCGGGGCGGCGTAGTTGTGGTACGGCAGGCTCTCGGCCTTGGCCTTGACCGGCCGGGGCTCCGGGTCGCTGATGCCGGGGTCGCCGTTGACGTCACCGGCGGCCATGGTCTTCTGCGGGTCCTTGGCGGACTTCATCCGCTCGGGCTTCCACAGTCCGGCGATGACCGGGTTGGCGAAGTCCCTGGCCTCACGGAGCCAGGTGGACTTGTCCCAGTTCTTCCACTCGCCGTTCTTCCACTTGTCGAGGTCGACACCGTGCTTCTTGAGGGCGCCGGCGACGTCGTCGGGAAGTCCCTGGCCGTCCCTGCCCGGGGCGGTGCTCGACGCGGACGGCTTGCTGTCCGCGCCGTCGTCGCCGGGGCCGCACGCGGTGGCCGTCAGCGCGAGTGCCGCCGCGAGGCCCGTGGAGGCCAGCAGCGGACGTATGGATCGCATGGAAACGATTCCCCCTGAGATTGCTCGTACTTTGTTCTGCGGCGCACGCCCGGCGGCACGCCGGATCAGCGTGCCGCCATGGGCATGTCATATGGAGGAACGGGGTCTTCCGGAACCGCCGTTCCGCAGCCCCCACTATGCCGGTAGCACGTGGGGGACTCGCACACAGGTCCGGGAGCTCTCGTGGAGAGCTCCCGGACCCGGAGAGCCTAGCGGCCCGCGTACTTGGTGCTGACCGAGTCGTACACGCCCTTGGCCTCGGGGCCCAGCCGCGGACCCGCCAGCCAGCCGGCCGTCACCGGGCCGATGGAGGTGTTGGAGACCAGCGCGGGCTTGCCGTCGGCGCCCGCCGCGATCCAGCCGCCGCCGGAGGAGCCGCCGGTCATGGTGCAGCCCAGGCGGTACATCGTCGGGGCGCCGGCGTCGAGCGAGAGACGGCCCGGCCTGTCCTTGCACTGGTACAGCTTCTGGCCGTCGTACGGCGGGGCGGCCGGGTAGCCGTTCGCCGTCATGCTCGCGATCTTCGGCACGGCCGGGGCGTTGAAGTCCACCGGCAGGGCCGCGCCCACGGTCTCCTCCAGGGACTTGCCGCCCTTGCCCTTCTCCGGGGTGACGTGGAGCACCGCGAAGTCGTACGGCGCGCCCTGGCCGCCGGTCGGGCCGCCGCCCTGGATCCACTGCTGCGAGGTCTGCGCCCAGTCCGCCCAGAACACGCCGTACGGCGCTATCTGCTGCCGGGTCGCCTTGCGCAACTGCGCGAGCGGCATATCGGCGTTGTTGTACGAGGGGACGAAGGCGATGTTGCGGTACCAGCCGCCCTTGGCGCCCGCGTGGACGCAGTGGCCCGCCGTCCAGACCATGTTGGACTTGCCGGGGTGCGCCGGGTCCTTCACGACGGTCGCGGAGCAGACCATCGAGCCCTCGGGACCGTCGAAGAAGAGCTTGCCGAGCTCCGGCAGGCTCTCGTGGTACGGAGCCTTCTGGGCGCGCGCCCTGACCGGCTTCGGGGTCGGGTCCGTCACGCCCTTGTCGCCCGAGATGTCGTTGGGGACGGGCTTCTGCGGGGGCTTCTCGGCCTTGCGCATCCGGTCCGGGTCCCACAGGTCCTGGATGATCGGGTTGACGAAGTCCCTGGCCTCACGGAGCCACTTGGACTTGTCCCAGTTCTTCCACTCGCCGTTCTTCCACTTGTCCGGGTCGATGCCGTGCTTCTTGAGCCGGTCCTTGATGTCGTCCGGGATCTGGAGGCCGTCGTCGCCGCTCGTCGCCGAAGCGGTCGGCTTGCCGTCGGCCTTGTCGTCGCCGCCCGGACCGCACGCGGTGGCGGTCAGGGCGAGAGCGGCCGTGAGGCCGAGCGCGGCCAGCACCGGGGAGGTGCGGCGGTGCGCGCCCCTCCCACCACGTGCCGCGGAGTTCGGACGTGTCGGTCGCATGTTCTTGATCCCCCTGGGACTTCGGTACTGAGACTGCTGATGCGCGGTGCAGCGACCTCCGCTCCACCGCCTGTTGCCACGGGAGCGGACCGCCGGCCCGCTGAAAGCCTTCGGTCCACCCCGCCCCGGCCGAAAAGCACCGGCCGAAGCGCGGCCCCCACTATGCCGGTGCCGGTTGGGACGGTGTGCGGCAGGGCCGCGGTTCCGGTTCGCAAGGATCTTCGCCATTGCCCGTGATCCCCGGCCCCCCGCGTCGTTGGTACGTACGGGGGACACCGCGCCAGCCTTCAGCCCCGCCGTTCGCACCGGGCAACGGACGTGCCACGGAACCGTCACAGGCTCCCGGCACGGCTGGCACGCACAGCGCAGAGCCCACCGTGGGAGGACCAGAACTCGTGGCCGTGACCGAATCCGCGCCGGTACCCCCGGCCGAGCTTCCGACCACACCGCCGCGGACCCCGCCCGCCCACGAGGGCATCCTGCGGCGGCAGTCCCTGCGGGAGTCGGCCGCGCGGACGTACGCCCGCTCGATGCCGATCGTGCCCGTGCGGGCCCGCGGGCTGACCATCGAAGGGGCCGACGGGCGGCGCTACCTCGACTGCCTGGCGGGCGCGGGCACCCTGGCCCTCGGCCACAACCACCCGGTCGTGCTCGAAGCCGTCCGCAAGGTCCTCGACTCCGGTGCCCCGCTGCACGCGCTCGACCTGGCCACCCCCATCAAGGACGCCTTCACCACCGAGCTGTTCACCAGCCTGCCGGGCGCGCTGGCCGACCGCGCGCGGATCCAGTTCTGCAGCCCGGCCGGCACCGACGCGGTCGAGGCCGCGCTGAAGCTGGTCCGCACCGCGACCGGCCGCGGCGGACTGCTCGCCTTCACCGGGGCGTACCACGGCATGACGGCCGGCGCCCTCGACGCCTCGGGCGGCGCCTCCACCGCCCGGGTCACCCGGCTGCCCTACCCGCTCGACTACCGCTGTCCGTACGGCGTGGGCGGCGAGCGCGGCGCCGAACTCGCCGCCCGCTGGACCGAGAGCCTGCTCGACGACCCCAAGGGCGGGGTGCCCGCCCCGGCCGCGATGATCGTCGAGCCGGTGCAGGGGGAGGGCGGTGTGAACCCGGCGCCCGACTCCTGGATGCGCCGGATGAGGGAGATCACCGCCGCCCGCTCCATCCCGCTCATCGCCGACGAGGTGCAGACCGGCGTCGGGCGCACCGGCGCCTTCTGGGCCGTCGAGCACAGCGGGATCGTCCCCGATGTGATGGTGCTGTCCAAGGCCATCGGCGGCTCCCTGCCGCTCGCCGTGATCGTCTACCGCGACGACCTCGACGTCTGGGAGCCCGGCGCCCACGCGGGCACCTTCCGCGGCAACCAGCTCGCCATGGCCGCGGGCACCGCGACCCTCGCCTACGTCCGGGAGAACCGGCTCGCCGAACGCGCGGCCCTGCTCGGCGCCCGGATGCTCGCCCGGCTCCAGGGCCTGGCCGCCGACCACCGCAGCATCGGCGACGTCCGCGGCCGGGGCCTGATGATCGGCGTGGAGCTCGTCGACCCCGAGCAGGAGGACCCCCGCACCGGCACCGCGACCGCCGCGCCCGAGCTGGCCACCGCGGTTCGGCGGGAGTGCCTGCGCCGCGGCCTCATCGTCGAACTCGGCGGCCGGCACTCCAGCGTCGTACGCCTGCTGCCCCCCCTCACCCTCACCGACGAACAGGCGGTCGCCGTCCTCGACCGGCTGGCCGACGCCCTCGCCGCCGCGGAGCGCGCGGCCCGTCACCGCAACCACACCGGGCCGTCCCGCTGACCCCCGGTCCCCCACCCAAGGAAGCCCACCGTGAACCGCACCCCCGCGCCCCACGCGCCCGACGGCCCCGGCCGCCCCACCGTCCCCCGCGGCCCTCTCGTGGCAGAGACGGTGCCGCGCCAGAAGGCGGGGATCCACGGCGAACGGCTTTGCGACGACGGCCCGGCCGAGCGGGACCCCCAGGGGGCCCCGGGGCGGGAGCACCCCGACCGGGAGCCGCTCGACGACCCGGACCCGTACGCCGCCGCCGAGGCCGCGGCCGTCGAGAACCTGCTCCGCTGCTGGGTACGGGAGAACGGCCTCGCCGCACCCGAAGGGCCCCTGCTGCGCATCCCGCTGGGCGCCAGCGGCACCGCCCTGCTCGTCCCCGTCCGGTACTGGTCGGCCACCGGCTGGCACCGCTTCGGCATGCCGGAGCTGGAGGGCGCGCCGCACGGCGCCCCGGCCGTCGACGCCGTCACCGTCGCGGCCCTGATCAACCGCGAGTCCGGCCGCGGCGAGGGCGCCGACCTGGTGGGCCGCGTTGCCGACTCGGTGCGGCGCACCGCCCAGTTCATCGCCGAACGCCGCGACCGCCCCGGGCCCGCCGACGAGGCCGACCTCTTCCTCTCCGCCGAGCAGTCCCTCCTCCTCGGCCACCCCCTGCACCCCACCCCGAAGAGCCGCGAGGGTCTCTCCGAGGCCGAAGTGCGGCGCTACTCACCCGAGTTGTACGGCTCCTTCCCGCTCCACTGGATGGCCGTCGACCGTACCGTGCTCGCCTCCGACTCGGCGTGGACGGACAACGGCCGTCCCGTCACCGCCGAGGAGCTCACCGCCCGTTTCCGCACCGGCCTCCCCGTCCCGGCGAACGCCGTGGCACTGCCCCTGCACCCCTGGCAGGCCCGTGAGCTCACCCACCGGCCGGACGTCGCCGAACTGATCGACGCCGGGCTCCTGCGCGACCTCGGCCCGTACGGCGAACCCTGGTACCCCACCTCCTCCGTACGTACGGTGCACCGGCCCGGCGCCGACACCATGCTCAAGCTCTCCCTCGGGCTGCGCATCACCAACTCCCGCCGGGAGAACCTCCGCAAGGAGCTCCACCGGGGCGTGGAGGTCCACCGGCTGCTGTGCTCCGGCCTCGCCGAGCAGTGGCAGGCGGCCCACCCCGGGTTCGACATCGTCCGCGACCCGGCCTGGCTGGCGGTCGACGCGCCGGACGGCCCGCCGGTGCCCGGGCTCGACGTGATGATCCGGCACAACCCGTTCGGCCCCGGCGACGACGCCGTCTGCATCGCGGCCCTGACCGCGCCGCGCCCGCTGCCCGGCCGCCCCGGGACCGCGATGCACTCACGGCTCGCGAACATCGTGGCCGGGCTCGCCGCCCGTACCGGCCGGCCGGTCCCGGCCGTGGCCGCCGAGTGGTTCCTGCGCTACCTCGACCAGGTCGTCCGCCCCGTGCTCTGGCTGGACGCCACGGCCGGGATCGCGCTGGAGGCCCACCAGCAGAACACGCTCGTCCTGCTGGACCCCGACGGCTGGCCGGTGGGCGGGCGCTACCGCGACAACCAGGGCTACTACTTCCGCGAGTCCTTCCGGGACGCCCTCGAACGCCGGCTGCCCGGGGTCGGCGCCACCAGCGACACCTTCGTCTCCGACGCCGTCACCGACGAGCGCTTCGCCTACTACCTCGGCATCAACAACGTCCTCGGCCTCGTCGGGGCGTTCGGCGCCCAGCGCCTGGCCGACGAGCGGGTGCTCCTCGCCGCCCTGCGCCAGTTCCTGGCCAAGGCCACCGCGCTCGGCTCACCGCTGCCCGCGCAACTGCTGGACAGCCCGGCCCTGCGCTGCAAGGCCAACCTCATGACCCGGCTGCACGGCCTCGACGAACTAGTCGGCCCGGTCGACACCCAGTCGGTCTACGTCACCATCGCCAACCCCCTCCACCGCAGCGGAACCTCATCCCCACGAACAGCTGACTGACGAGAGAGGAGCGTCGCCGTGCCTCCCACCGATGCGAGCACCGACGCCGGAGCCGGTCCCACCCCCCAGTCCGGCGGTGAGGACACCCTGGACATGCGACTGCCCTATGAACTCGTCGCGCTGTTCGGGGAGTCCAGGGCGGAGGCGGGAGGCGGCGGGGGGAGTGCGGGGGGTGGCACGGGAGGCGCACCCGGGGTGAGGGGCCTCGAAGCCGAGGCGGCTGAGGCGGAGCCCATGGACGCGGTGACCGCCGACGCCCTGACCGGTGACTGCCTGGGCCGTGACCTTATGGACGGTGACCGCCTGGACCGTGACCGCCTGGACGGGGACGGCTGGGGGGCCGACGTGGGCGGGGGCTCCGAGCAGGGCGTCCCGGGACCCGGCCCCTGGGCCTCCGCCACACCGGCCCCCGCCACACCGGCCCCCGGCGCCCCGCCGGCCGGCCCCGCGAATCCGGCCGTCCCCGCTCCCGCCGTCCCGCCCCCCTTCAGATCCCCCCTCCTCTCGCCCTTCGCCCCCCACCCCCACGGGGACGGTCTGCTCGACTGCCCGGGGGAGTGGGGGCCGACCACCACCCCCGTCGGCCTCCTCCACCTCGTCCCGGTACGCGTCGAGCGTGACCTCCCGCTTCTGAGCGCCTGGATGAACGACCCCGCCGTGGCCGCCTTCTGGGAGCTCGCGGGGCCCGACTCGGTCACGGCGGCCCATCTGCGGCCCCAACTCGACGGCGACGGGCGGAGCGTGCCGTGTCTCGGGCTGCTCGACGGCGTTCCGATGAGCTACTGGGAGATCTACCGGGCCGATCTCGACCCGCTCGCCCGGTACTACCCGGCGCGTCCGCACGACACCGGCATCCACCTCCTCATCGGTGGTGTCGCGGACCGCGGGCGCGGGGTCGGGACCGCGCTGCTGCGGGCCGTCGCCGATCTCGTCCTCGACAACCGGCCGCTCTGTCCCCGGGTGGTCGCCGAGCCCGATCTGCGCAACACCCCCTCCGTCTCCGCCTTTCTGAGCGCGGGCTTCCGGTACGCCGCGGAGGTCGACCTTCCCGACAAGCGGGCCGCGCTCATGGTCCGCGACCGCGCGCTGAGGAACCTGCTGTGAACCCGCCGCGAGCCGCCGCCGAGCACCCCCCGCGGCGTGCCGCGAACCACCCGCTGCCCTGCATACACCGCTCGAACCGAACCGGTTCCACCCCGAGGAGTCGCCTTGCCGAACCCGCTTGTCCCCGATGATTCCGAAGAACGGGAGGAACTGCTCGTCCCGCCCGAGCTGAACCGCGAGGCCTGGGACCGCGCGGCCCGCCGACTGCTCGCCAAGATGCTCGGCGCCTTCGCGTACGAAGGGATCATCGAGCCGGTCGCGCGGCGCGAGAGCGGCGGCGAGGACCACGGCCCAAAGGACGGCCCCGGGGAGCCGGGCGGGCCCCGGCGGGAACACGGCACGTACACGCAGGCGCTGGACGACGGCTCCGCCCTCACCTTCCGCGCCCGGCGCGGCGCGTACGACGACTGGCTCGTCGACGCCGACTCCGTCACCCACGGCGGACGGCCCTTCACCGACCCGCTCGCCTTCCTCACCCGGGCCCGCCGCACGCTCGGACTCGACGGCGCCACCTTCGGCCACCTCGTCGGCGAGCTCACGGCCACCCTCGCCGCCGACACCCGCCTCGACCACACCGCGCTGTCCGCCGCCCGCCTCGCGGAGCTCGGGTACGCGGAGCTGGAGGGCCACCAGACCGGGCATCCCTGGCTCGTCCTGAACAAGGGCCGGGTCGGGTTCTCGGCCGCCGACGCCGCCCGCTGGGCCCCCGAGGCCCGCAGGGCCGCCCCGCTGCCCTGGATCGCCGTCCGCACCGACCTCGCCCGCTACCGGGGCGTCGCCGCCCTCGCCACGCCCGACCGGCTCTACGCCCGGGAGCTCGACCCGGAGGTCCGCGCGGGCTACGCCGCCGCGCTGCGCGCCCGTGGACTCGCCCCCGAGGACTACCTCTATCTGCCCGTCCACCCCTGGCAGTGGGACGAGGTGGTCCTGCCGCTGTTCGCCCCGGCCGTCGCGGACGGCGCGATCGTCCCGCTGCCGGGCGACACCGACCTCCGGCTGCCCCAGCAGTCCATCCGGACCTTCCTCAACACCACGCGTCCCGAGCGGCACACGGTGAAGCTGCCGCTGTCCATCCTGAACACGCTGGTCTGGCGGGGACTGCCGACCGAGCGCACGCTCGCCGCGCCCGCCGTCACGGCCTGGATGCAGGCCCTGTGCGACGCCGATCCGTTCCTGCGCGACGAATGCGGGGTGATCCTGCTCGGAGAGGTGGCCTCCGTGGCGGTCGAGCACCCGCTGTACGACCACCTCGCCGAGGTTCCGTACCAGTACAAGGAGCTGCTCGGAGCGATCTGGCGCGAGCCGCTGCAGAGCCGGCTGGCGGGCGGTGAACGCGCGCGTACGCTCGCCTCGCTGCTCCACACCGATCCGCGCGGACGCGCCTTCACCGCCGAGCTCGTCGCCCGCTCGGGGCTCGCCCCCGGGGTCTGGCTGCGCCGGCTGTTCGGTGCGATGCTGCCGCCGCTGCTGCGGTTCCTCTACCGCTACGGGACGGTCTTCTCGCCGCACGGCGAGAACGCGATCGTCGTCTTCGACCAGCACGACGTGCCCGTCCGTCTGGCGATCAAGGACTTCGTGGACGACGTCAACGTCAGCGCGGAACCGCTGCCCGAGCACGACTCCATGCCCGACGACGTACGCGCCGTCCTGCTCACCGAGCCGCCCTCCTTCCTCACCCAGTTCATCCACTCCGGCCTCTTCGTCGGAGTCTTCCGCCATCTCGCGCCGCTGTGCCGGGAGCACCTGGGCGTCGCCGAGGGCGACTTCTGGGCGCTGGTGCGTGACGAGATCCTGCGCCACCAGGCCAGGTTCCCCGAGCTCAAGGAGCGCTACGAGATGTTCGACCTGCTCACGCCCAGGATCGAGCGGCTCTGCCTCAACCGGAACCGGCTGCACCTCGACGGCTACCGGGACCGCCCCGAGCGCCCGCACGCGGCTGTCGCGGGCACCGTCCCGAACCCGCTCGCACCGCCGGCGTGATCGGATTGTCAGTGGTGCCCCGTAGGGTGGTCGGGCTATGACGAAGCCATCTCTCCCCGAGCTCCTGCACGCCGCCGTCGCCGCCGTCGGCGGCCTGGAGCGCCCCGGCCAGGTCACCATGGCCACAGCCGTCGCCGACGCCATCGACAGCGGTTCCCACCTGCTCGTCCAGGCCGGCACCGGCACCGGAAAGTCCCTGGGCTATCTGGTGCCGGCGCTGGCGCACGGCGAGCGCGTCGTGGTGGCCACGGCGACCCTGGCGCTCCAGCGGCAGCTCGTGGAGCGTGATCTTCCGCGTACGGTCGACGCGCTGCATCCGCAGCTGCGGCGCCGCCCGGAGTTCGCCATGCTCAAGGGCCGCTCGAACTACCTCTGCCTGCACCGCCTCCACGAGGGCGTGCCGCAGGAGGAGGAGGACGGGCTCTTCGACCAGTTCGAGGCCGCCGCGCCCACCAGCAAGCTCGGGCAGGACCTGCTGCGGATGCGGGACTGGGCGGACGAGACGGAGACCGGCGACCGGGACGATCTGACGCCGGGAGTCTCGGACCGGGCCTGGGGCCAGGTGTCCGTCTCCTCGCGCGAGTGCCTGGGCGCCTCGAAGTGCGCGTACGGGGCGGAGTGCTTCGCGGAGATGGCCCGCGAGCGCGCCAAGCTGTCGGACGTGGTGGTCACCAACCACGCCCTGCTCGCGATCGACGCGATCGAGGGCGCCCCGGTGCTCCCGCAGCACGAGGTGCTGATCGTCGACGAGGCGCACGAGCTGGTCTCCCGCGTCACCGGCGTCGCCACGGGCGAGCTCACCCCGGGGCAGGTCAACCGGGCGGTGCGGCGGGCCGCCAAGCTCGTCAACGAGAAGGCCGCCGACCAGCTCCAGAGCGCCGCCGAGGGCTTCGAGCGGCTGATGGAGCTCGCGCTGCCCGGCCGCCTTGAGGAGATCCCGGAGGACCTGGGGTACGCGCTGATGGCGCTGCGCGACGCCGCTCGTACGGTGATCTCGGCGCTCGGCTCCACCCGCGACAAGTCCGTCCAGGACGAGGACGCGGTGCGCAAGCAGGCCCTCGCGGCGGTGGAGAGCGTCCACGCGGTGGCGGAGCGGATCTCCAACGGCTCCGAGTACGACGTGGTCTGGTACGAGCGGCACGAGCCCCGCGGCGGCGCCGCGTACCGGCACAGTGGCGCCTCGCTGCGGGTCGCCCCGCTCTCCGTCTCGGGGCTGCTGCGGGAGAAGCTCTTCGCGGACCGCTCGGTGGTGCTCACCTCGGCGACGCTCAAGCTCGGCGGCGACTTCAACGGGGTGGGAGCCTCGCTGGGCCTGGCGCCGGAGGGCACCGAGGGCGAGGACGTGCCGCAGTGGAAGGGCATCGACGTGGGCTCGCCCTTCGACTATCCCAAGCAGGGCATCCTCTATGTCGCCCGCCATCTGGCCACCCCGGGCCGGGAGGGCTCGCGCGGCGACATGATGGACGAGCTGGCGGAGCTGGTCGAGGCGGCCGGGGGCCGCACCCTGGGCCTCTTCTCGTCGATGCGGGGCGCCCAGGCCGCCGCCGAGGAGCTGCGCGGGCGGCTGGACAAGCCGGTCCTGCTCCAGGGCGAGGACACCCTGGGCGAGCTGATCAAGACGTTCGCGGGTGACCCGGAGACCTGTCTGTTCGGCACGCTGTCGCTGTGGCAGGGCGTGGACGTGCCGGGTGCGAGCTGCCAGCTGGTGGTCATGGACCGAATCCCGTTCCCCCGGCCCGACGATCCGCTGATGAGCGCCCGTCAGAAGGCGGTGGAGCAGAACGGCGGCAACGGCTTCATGGCGGTCGCGGCCACCCATGCCGCGCTGCTGATGGCCCAGGGCGCGGGCCGGCTGGTCCGGGCGACGGGCGACCGGGGCGTGGTCGCGGTGCTCGACCCGAGGCTGGCGAACGCGCGCTACGGAAGCTATCTGCGGGCTTCGCTGCCCGACTTCTGGTACACCACGGACCGCAACCAGGTGCGGCGCTCGCTCGCCGCGATCGACGCGGTGGCGAAGGGGGAGGGGAAGTAGTTCCTCGGCTGCGGGTCGTCTGTGGCTGGTCGCGCCGTTCCCCCCACCCCTGGACGCCGCGCCGGGGCACGGCAGGGCCCCGGGACCGGCGCAGTGGGTCCCGGGGCCGGTCCTTGCCGACGGGTCGGTCAGACCCGCCGCAGCACTGCCACCACCTTGCCGAGGATGGTCGCCTCGTCGCCGGGGATGGGCTGGTACGCGGCGTTGTGCGGGAGGAGCCAGATGTGGTTGTCCTCGCGCTTGAACCGCTTCACGGTGGCTTCGCCGTCCAGCATCGCGGCGACGATGTCGCCGTTCTCCGCGACCGGCTGGCGGCGCACGGTGACCCAGTCGCCGTCACAGATCGCGGCCTCGATCATCGAGTCACCGACGACCTTCAGGACGAAGAGCTCGCCGTCGCCGACCAGCTGGCGGGGGAGGGGGAAGACGTCCTCGACCGACTCCTCGGCGAGGATGGGGCCACCGGCGGCGATCCGGCCGACCAGCGGCACATAGGAGGCCGCGGGCTTGCCGGTGGTGTCGGTCTGCTGGCTGCTGGGCTGGTCCGAGCCGCGCACCTCGTACGCCCGGGGGCGGTGGGGGTCGCGGCGGAGGAAGCCCTTGCGCTCCAGGGCCATGAGCTGGTGGGCGACCGAGGACGTGCTGGAGAGACCCACCGCCTGACCGATCTCCCGCATCGACGGCGGGTACCCCCGGCGCTGGACGGAGTCGCGGATGACCTCGATGACCCGCCGCTGCCGGTCGGTGAGACCGGAGCTGTCCGCCCTGATGCCCGGAGGCCGCCCGGGCAGCGAGCGCGTGGACCGCGCGGGATCGCCGCCCTCCTGGTTCGTGACTGCGTCATTCATGGCATGCACCGGCTCAAGTCGGGTCTGGGAGCGGTCCTGGGCAGTGATGGTGGCACTGTCTGCGGTGGTGGTCACGTCGGCCCCTCTCGAAATGGTCTCCCTAGCTGGACAACGGTAGTAGCTTTCGAAAGGTTGCGCCAAACACACGTTCGAGTGAAAAATCGCAGAACGCGTGACGTGACGATAAGGCCGGGTGTATGCGGCGCCAGTCGCCGGGGCCCGGTCGAACCCCGGGACCGCAGGCATTTCGGGCGATTACGGTACCCTTCACCACCGACGCCGATACCCCTGGGGGCGCGCCGCGCGGCAGCCCTCCGGACGACCGGACGCATCGCCGGACCGTGCGTGCGTACGACCGTGACGCGAGGGCCGGTACCGCGCTCCGCGGGGCCCCAGTCTGCCATCCGGTCGCCCGAAAACGCGGTCGGGCGCGCCCGGGGCGAGGTCCGCGGCGGGGGTGTCCCGGCGGACCGCCGCCGGTGCTGCCCCGGTGCTCCGCCGGTCGTCCGTCGCCCTGCGGGCCCGCGCGGACACGGGCCGGAACCGGACGCCCGGACGCTGTTCCCTGCGCGACCGATCCGCGACACGCGGTAGTGGACGGTTGTCGGTGAAACCCCAGATCTAGTGGTTGGATTGCCCCCGCCACCCAGAAGTTGTGGTCGTTGGTCCTTCTGGCCGCGCCCATCGCCTATGCTGGTGCCTGCTTCGACGGGGCCTGTTCAGGCCTGACGAGGCTATTCAGTCGTGCTGTGAAGGAGGGTTGGGATCCATGCACTGCCCCTTCTGCAGGCACCCCGACAGCCGTGTCGTCGACAGTCGGACCACCGACGACGGCACGTCGATCCGCCGGCGCCGCCAGTGCCCCGACTGCTCCCGTCGCTTCACGACGGTGGAGACGGCCTCGCTGATGGTCATCAAGCGGTCGGGCGTCACCGAACCCTTCTCGCGCACCAAGGTCATCTCCGGCGTCCGCAAGGCGTGCCAGGGACGGCCGGTCACCGAGGACGCCCTCGCCAAGCTCGGCCAGCGGGTCGAGGAGGCGGTGCGCGCCACCGGCAGCGCCGAGCTGACCACCCATGACGTGGGTCTGGCCATACTCGGCCCCTTGCAGGAGCTCGACCTCGTCGCGTACCTGCGCTTCGCGTCCGTGTACCGGGCGTTCGACACCCTCGAAGACTTCGAGGCCGCCATCGCGGAGCTCCGCGAACAACGGCCTCCCGCGGACGACGCGGACGCGCGCGCGGCAGGAGCGACCCCCGCGGTCCCCGTGCCCGCCACCGCCGCCGACTGACCGGCGGACCCCGGCCGCCGATCGGCGGCGATCCAGGACCTGTCACGGGTGCTCTGCGCGGCGCCCGGGACACAAGACACACACCGTGCCACGGGAACATTCGGGCACTTTTGGGCGTTTTCGCCCGCGTATGGGAGGCGGCATGACAGAGACGACGAGCGGCCCGGCACGAGGATCCCGCACCAAGGGCTCCAAGCCGGCCAAGGGCCTGCGTATCGAGCGCATCCACACCACCCCCGGCGTGCACCCGTACGACGAGGTGACCTGGGAGCGTCGTGACGTCGTCATGACCAACTGGCGCGACGGCTCGATCAACTTCGAGCAGCGTGGCGTCGAGTTCCCCGACTTCTGGTCGGTGAACGCGGTCAACATCGTCACCAGCAAGTACTTCCGCGGGGCCGTCGGCACCCCGCAGCGCGAGACCGGTCTCAGGCAGCTCATCGACCGGATCGTGAAGACGTACCGCAAGGCCGGCGAGGACCACGGCTACTTCACCTCGCCCGCGGACGCCGAGATCTTCGAGCACGAGCTGGCGTACGCCCTCCTGCACCAGATCTTCAGCTTCAACAGCCCCGTGTGGTTCAACGTGGGCACCCCGCAGCCCCAGCAGGTCTCCGCCTGCTTCATCCTGTCCGTCGACGACTCCATGGAGTCGATCCTCGACTGGTACAAGGAAGAGGGCATGATCTTCAAGGGCGGCTCGGGCGCCGGCCTGAACCTCTCCCGTATCCGCTCCTCCAAGGAACTCCTCTCCTCCGGCGGCAACGCGTCGGGTCCGGTCTCCTTCATGCGCGGCGCCGACGCCTCCGCCGGCACCATCAAGTCGGGCGGCGCCACCCGCCGCGCGGCCAAGATGGTCATCCTCGACGTCGACCACCCCGACATCGAGAACTTCATCGAGACCAAGGTGAAGGAGGAGGAGAAGATCCGCGCGCTGCGCGACGCGGGCTTCGACATGGACCTGGGCGGCGACGACATCACGTCCGTCCAGTACCAGAACGCCAACAACTCGGTCCGGGTGAACGACGAGTTCATGAAGGCCGTCGAGACCGGCGGCAAGTTCGGGCTGCGCGCCCGGATGACCGGTGACGTCATCGAGGAGGTCGACGCCAAGTCGCTCTTCCGCAAGATGGCCGAGGCCGCCTGGGCCTGCGCCGACCCCGGCATCCAGTACGACGACACCATCAACCACTGGCACACCTGCCCGGAGTCCGGCCGCATCAACGGCTCGAACCCGTGCAGCGAGTACATGCACCTGGACAACACGTCCTGCAACCTCGCCTCGCTGAACCTGATGAAGTTCCTCAAGGACGACGGCCAGGGCCACCAGTCCTTCGAGGTCGAGCGGTTCGCCAAGGTCGTCGAGCTGGTCATCACCGCGATGGACATCTCGATCTGCTTCGCCGACTTCCCCACCCAGAAGATCGGCGAGAACACCCGCGCCTTCCGCCAGCTGGGCATCGGCTACGCCAACCTCGGCGCCCTGCTGATGGCCACCGGCCACGCGTACGACTCGGACGGCGGCCGGGCGCTCGCCGGCGCCATCACCTCGCTGATGACCGGCACCTCGTACAAGCGCTCCGCGGAGCTCGCCGCGGTCGTCGGCGCGTACGACGGCTACGCCCGCAACGCCGAGCCGCACCAGCGCGTCATGAAGCAGCACGCCGACGCCAACACCAAGGCCGTCCGCGTGGACGACCTGGACTCCCCGATCTGGGCCGCCGCCACGGAGGCCTGGCAGGACGTGGTCCGGCTCGGCGAGAAGAACGGCTTCCGCAACGCCCAGGCGTCGGTCATCGCCCCGACCGGCACCATCGGTCTCGCGATGTCCTGCGACACCACCGGCCTGGAGCCCGACCTCGCGCTGGTCAAGTTCAAGAAGCTGGTCGGCGGCGGCTCGATGCAGATCGTCAACGGCACGGTGCCGCAGGCGCTGCGCCGCCTCGGCTACCAGCCGGAGCAGATCGAGGCGATCGTCGCCCACATCGCCGAGCACGGCAACGTGATCGACGCCCCCGGCCTGAAGACCGAGCACTACGAGGTCTTCGACTGCGCCATGGGTGAGCGCTCCATCTCCGCGATGGGCCACGTCCGCATGATGGCGGCCATCCAGCCGTGGATCTCGGGCGCGCTCTCCAAGACGGTCAACCTGCCGGAGACGGCGACCGTCGAGGACGTCGAGGAGGTCTACTTCGAGGCGTGGAAGATGGGCGTCAAGGCGCTCGCGATCTACCGCGACAACTGCAAGGTCGGCCAGCCCCTCTCCGCGAAGACCAAGTCGGCGGAGAAGGCGGAGGTGACGGCGAAGGCCGAGGACACCATCCGTACCGCCGTCGAGAAGGTCGTCGAGTACCGCCCGGTCCGCAAGCGTCTGCCCAAGGGCCGTCCCGGCATCACCACCTCCTTCACGGTCGGTGGCGCCGAGGGCTACATGACCGCCAACTCCTACCCGGACGACGGGCTGGGCGAGGTCTTCCTGAAGATGTCCAAGCAGGGCTCGACCCTCGCGGGCATGATGGACGCGTTCTCGATCGCCGTCTCGGTCGGCCTGCAGTACGGCGTTCCGCTGGAGACCTACGTCTCGAAGTTCACCAACATGCGGTTCGAGCCGGCCGGTATGACCGACGACCCGGACGTGCGGATGGCGCAGTCGATCGTCGACTACATCTTCCGCCGCCTGGCGCTGGACTTCCTGCCCTTCGAGACCCGCTCGGCCCTCGGCATCCACTCCGCCGAGGAGCGTCAGCGCCACCTGGAGACCGGTTCGTACGAGCCGACCCTGGAGGACGAGGACATGGACGTCGAGGGACTGGCCCAGTCCGCTCCCCGTCAGACGGAGACGCTGAAGGCCGTCGCCGCGCCGAAGCCGGCCATCGTCGAGCCCCCGAAGGCGGTGCACAACTCGGCGGAGCTCGTCGAGATGCAGCTCGGCGTCAGCGCCGACGCGCCGCTCTGCTTCTCCTGCGGCACCAAGATGCAGCGGGCCGGCTCCTGCTACATCTGCGAGGGCTGCGGCTCGACCAGCGGCTGCAGCTGACCGCGGGCGCTCCTGGTGTGAGCGCTCCTGAGGCCGCGTAGGCCCCGCCCTGTGGGGACCGGCGATTCGCCGGTCCCCACAGGGGTGTCCGGGAGTGGAACAGCCCCGGCGGCCCGGCGTGGGCGGGAGTCAGACCGTCCGCGCGCCCATCGCGGCGGTGAAGGCGTCCGGCTCCAGGTCGAAACCGCGCACGCCCGGGTGGAGCTGCCAGGCGCCGCCCGGGGACCTGACGAACTCCGCGACCGTCGCGGCCGTGCAGTGCGCCACGGCGGAGAAGTCGTCCCTCGCCAGCTCCGTGTAGCCCTCGCGGATGTGCACCTCCGGGTTGGCCACATCGCCGAAGACCAGCCGGTCCGGGCGCTGCTGGATGACGACGCCGACCACGATCCGGCCGTGCGCCTCGGGCTGGCGGGCGAACTCCACCGTCAGTACCTCGTCGTCCCCGAAGCCCATTCCGGTGGTGCTGTCGCGACTCATGTAGACCGTGCCGTCGGGGGAGCGGCTGTCGAAGTGCACCAGATAGGCGGGGCTGCCGTACGGGTCGGACGCCGGGTAGACCGCCGCGATCACATCGAGGTCATGCGCCGGGGTACCGGCCGGGCTCGGGTCCCACCGCAGTGCCACCTCGACCTTGCCGAGTCCCTTGCTGAATCCGCTCATCCCCAAACCCCTCCCCAGGACGGCCTGTTGGCGGGCCGCACGGTGACCATGCTGCCACGCGCGCGCGGCCCTGTCGGTCCGCCGGAGTGGGACCGGGGCGGGGGGCCGGAGCCGTACGATGGCGCGGTGCTGGTCAAGTGGATTCGCTGCACGGTGGTCGACCGTCCCGGCTTCGACCGGGGGCAGCGGAAGTGGGCGGGACTGCTGGGGGAGCCGGGGTTCAGGGGCCAGGGCGGCGGGTGGAGCAGAGGACGGCCCGATGTGGCGCACGTCTTCACCTTCTGGGAGAGCCGCGCCTTCTACGACTCCTTCATGGCGCGCGCCCACGACCGGCTCGCCGCCGCGCAGTCCGGTACGTACAAGGACGCGCGCGCCAAGCTGTTCGACCACCGCTTCGACGTGAAGACCGGCTTCGAGCCGCGCTTCACGGACGCGGACGTGGTGCGGGTGGCGCACTGCCGGGTGCACGGCGACCGCGTGGAGCACTTCACCTCGGCCCAGGAGCGCATCTGGAACCCGGCGATGGCCGGGTCGCCGGGGATGCTGCGGGGGATGTTCGGTGAGGCCCCGGGGCAGGAGTTCCTGGTGCTGTCCATGTGGCGGTCGGCGGCCGAGCACGGCAAGTACCGGGCCGACCGGGTGGAACGGCTCACCCTGCGGGCGGGGACGGCCGCGGACGTGGCCGGCCTTTCGGGGGCCGTCGTCGACCTCAACCCCAGCTGGACGGTGTGAGCGATACGCCGGATGGCGGCCGGACGGATGCTCGCAAGGCGGACCGGCGATCTAGGGTTGACGCATGGCAAGACCGCGTCGCATCGTCCTCGTCCGGCACGGCGAGTCGGAGGGGAACGCCGATGACACCGTGTACGAGCGCGAGCCCGACCACGCGCTGCGGCTCACCGAGGCCGGGCGGCGCCAGGCCCGGGCTACCGGGGAGCGGCTGCGGGAGACGTTCGGACGCGAGCGCGTCAGCGTGTACGTCTCGCCCTACCGGCGCACCCACGAGACGTTCCGGGAGTTCGGCCTCGACCCGGAGCTCGTGCGGATCAGGGAGGAGCCGAGACTGCGCGAGCAGGACTGGGGGAACTGGCAGGACCGCGACGACGTCCGCCTGCAGAAGGCCTACCGGGACGCGTACGGGCACTTCTTCTACCGCTTCGCGCAGGGCGAGTCGGGGGCGGACGTGTACGACCGGGTGGGCTCGTTCCTGGAGAGCCTGCACCGCAGCTTCGAGGCCCCGGACCACCCGCCCAACGTGCTGCTCGTCACCCACGGACTGACGATGCGGCTGTTCTGCATGCGCTGGTTCCACTGGACGGTGGCGGACTTCGAGTCGCTCTCCAACCCGGGGAACGCGGAGACCAGGACGCTGCTGCTGGGCCCGGACGGGCGGTACACGCTGGACCGGCAGTTCGAGCGGTGGCGCGTCCCCGAGCCGTACGGCATCACCGGATAGAGTGGGTGTGCGATGACCGCTGACTCCACACTCGACTCACGCTTCGAACGCGCGCTGGCCAGCCTGCGCGGGCTGGCGGTGGGAGACGCCCTGGGCTCCCAGTTCTTCGTCCCCGCGCACTATCCGCTGCTCAAACGGCGCGAGCTGCCCGCGGGCCCCTGGCAGTGGACCGACGACACCGAGATGGCGTGTTCGGTCCTGGCCGTCCTGGCCGCCCACGGCCGTATCGACCAGGACCGCCTCGCCCGCTCCTTCGCCGAGCACCACGACTTCGACCGGGGGTACGGCCCGGCCGTCAACCGGATGCTGCGGCTGATCCGGGAGGGCGGGGACTGGCGGGAGCTGGCCGCCGCGCTCTTCAACGGACAGGGCTCGTGGGGCAACGGCTCCGCGATGCGGATCGCGCCGCTGGGCGCCTGGTACGCGGACGACCCCGAGCAGGCGACCCACCAGGCCGAGATCTCCTCGTACACCACCCACCAGCACCGCGAGGCCGTGGTGGGCTCGATGGCGGTCGCCGCCGCCGCCGCGCTCGCCGCCGACCCGGCCGGCCCGCCGACCCCGGCGGCGCTGCTGGACGGCGTCGTCGCGCTGGTGCCGCGCAGCGCGGTCGGCGCGGGGCTGCGGCGGGCGCGGGACATGCTGGACTACGGGGACCCGGCCACGGTCGCCGCGGTGCTCGGGTGCGGGCGGCGGACCAGCGCGCACGACACGGTGCCGTTCGCGCTGTGGTCGGCGGCGCGCGGGCTCGGCGACTACGAGACGGCGTTCTGGACGACCGCGCAGGTGGGCGGAGACGTCGACACCACCTGCGCGATCGTCGGCGGGGTGATCGCGGGAGCGGTGGCCGGGGCGCCCCCGGCCGAGTGGCTGGCGCGGACCGAGGAACTGCCGGAGTGGGTCCCGGCGAGGGCTTCGGCCTGAGCCCGTCCTCGCCGGGGCCGGGGACCGGCGGGCGCGTCAGCCCGCCGGCACGCCCGCCTTGCCGCTCAGCGCCTCCAGATCGCTTCTGCGGACCTGGATGACGAAGACCGAGACCAGCACGGCGAGCCCCACCAGCGCCACGGCGGCGATGAAGGCCGTGCCGATGCCGTGGGCCAGCACCTCGTCGCTCCAGGGCGCGGGCAGCTGGTGGGTCCTGGCGAAGGCTGCCTTCTGCTCCGGCGAGCCGTGCGCGAGGAAGTCCTTGAGCTGCGTCCTGCCCTCGTCGCGGCTCGCGGTGCCGAAGACCGTGGTCAGGATGGACAGGCCCAGCGCGCCGCCGACCTGCTGGGTGGTGTTGAGCAGGCCGGACGCGGCTCCCGACTCGCTGTCGGCGATGCCGGAGACCGCGGTGAGGGTGAGGGTGACGAAGTTGAGGCCCATACCGAAGCCGAAGAGCAGCAGCGGGCCGATGATGCCGCCGGTGTAGGTGCTGTCCGGGTCGATCAGGGTGAGCCAGGCCATGGCGCCCGCGGTGATCAGCGAGCCGGTGACCACGATCGGCTTGGGGCCGAGGCGCGACAGCAGGTTCGTGGCGAGCCCGGCCGCGAGCACGATGGCCAGGGTCGAGGGGAAGAACGCGATGCCGGCCTTGACCGGGCTGTAGTGCAGCACGTTCTGCACGAAGAGCACGATGAAGAAGAACATGCCGAACATGGCCGCGGCGAGGCTCAGCATGATCACGTACGTACCGGAGCGGTTGCGGTCGGCGAACATCCGCAGCGGGGTGATCGGCTGCGGGGAGCGCCGCTCCACCGCGACGAAGGCGAGCAGCAGGACGACGGCCGCGCCGAAGGACGCCAGGGTGAAGCCGTCGCGCCAGCCCTCGTTCGCGGCGCGGATGAACCCGTAGACCAGCGCGGCCATGCCACCGGTCGAGGTGAACGCGCCGGCCAGGTCGAAGGTGCCGGGGTGGCGCTCGGACTCCCGGATGCAGCGGGGCGCGAGCGCCGCGATGACCAGGCCGATGGGGACGTTGACGAAGAGCACCCAGCGCCAGTTGAGCCAGTCCGTGAGCATGCCGCCCGCGATGAGGCCGATGGCGCCGCCGCCCGCGGAGACGGCGGAGAAGACGCCGAACGCCCGGTTGCGCTCGGGGCCTTCGGGGAACGTCGTCGCGATCAGGGCGAGCGAGGTGGGGGAGGCGATCGCGCCGCCGATGCCCTGGAGGGCGCGGGCGGCGAGCAGTTGCCAGGGCTCCTGGGCGAAGCCGCCGAGCAGCGAGGCGAGGGTGAAGACTAGGATGCCGGTGATGAACATCCGGCGCCGCCCGAGCAGGTCGCCGGCCCGGCCCCCGAGCAGCAGCAGCCCGCCGAAGGTCAGCGCGTAGGCGTTGATCACCCAGGTCAGGTCGCTGGTGGAGAAGCCGAGGGAGGTCTGGATGTGCGGGAGGGCGATGTTCACGATCGTCGCGTCCAGGACGACCATCAGCTGGCACATCGCGATGACCGCGAGGGCGACGCCGCGGCGGTCGGGGCGCGGGGGGTGCGGGGAGTGCGGTTGGGTGCCGGGCTTCGCGTCTATCTGATCTGACGTCATAAAGGGTCCCCTCAAGACGTACTAGGAAACGCCACCGTTCACTAAGGAGACCCTAGCGAGCCCGTGAGAGTGAACACAAGCGTTCACTATGGGAGTTGGGGCAGGCGGGCGGCCCGGGTGGGACCCCGTACGGGGGGTCCCGGGACGGCGTTCCTGGTCAAACCGCTGAGGGGCGACCACCATAGGGAGGCGGACCCCGTCCCCAACGGAGAGAAGACGATGGCTACTTCGCGCTGGGCAGCCGCCGACGAGGCCCCGCCCCGGCCGCGGGCCTCGCCGCGCCGACGGGGCCCCGTCCTGGAGCGGGCGATCCTCGACGCGGCCCTGGAGCAGTTGAGCACGGTCGGCTGGAACGCCCTGACCATGGAGGCGGTGGCCGCCGGGGCGCAGACCGGGAAGGCTGCGGTGTACCGGCGCTGGCCCTCCAAGGAGGAGCTGGTGGTGGACGCCCTGCGGTCCGGGTTCCCCGATCTGGACCGCGCCGAGGACCACGGCTCGGTGCGCGAGGACCTCTACCAGCTCTGTCTGCGGCTGCGCGGGGCGATGTACTCGCGGTCGGGGTTCGCGCTGCGCTCGGTGCTTTACGAGTGCGACGCCGCCAGCGCCGACCGGTTCCACGGCCTGGTCCTGCGGCGCCTGGTCGAGCCCGCCCAGCGGCTCTTCGGGGAGGTCGTCCAGCGCGGGATCGCCCGGGGCGACGTACGGGCGGACGCCCGCGCGGACGTGATCTTCGACGTGATCCCCGGACTGATGATGTTCCGCGCGAAGGTACGCGGAAGCGAATGGCCCGACGAGGCGGTCGCGGAGATGATCGATCACGTGATGGTGCCGCTGCTGCGGCCCGGGAACGCCTGATCGCGTGTGCGGGAGGGGCCGGCCGGGCGGTCGGTCCGCCGGTACAAGGTGGCCGGGGTGTTCTCGGCGGCGCGGGCGGCGTAACCTTGCTGGCGCCATGCCGTACGAACCACCCACCCACACCGTCGAGCGCTCGCTTCGCGCCACCACCGGATGCAAGATCATCGCCGGTGTCGACGAGGTCGGACGCGGGGCGTGGGCCGGTCCCGTCACGGTGTGCGCCGCGATCACGGGGCTGCGCCGGCCGCCCGCGGGTCTGACCGACTCCAAGCTCATCAGCCCCAGGCGCCGGCTCGAACTGGCGGGGGAGCTGGAGTCCTGGGTGACGTCGTACGCGCTCGGGCACGCGTCCCCGCAGGAGATCGACGAGCTCGGGATGACCGCCGCGCTCCGTCTCGCCGCCGGCCGCGCGCTGGACGCGCTCCCGGTACGCCCGGAGGCGGTGATCCTCGACGGCAAGCACGACTACCTCGGTGCGCCGTGGCGGGTCCGTACCGTCATCAAGGGGGACCAGTCCTGCGTCGCGGTCGCGGCGGCCTCGGTGATCGCCAAGGTGCGCCGCGACGCGATGATGGCCGAACTCGGGGGAGCGGCCGGGGAGTACGAGGTGTTCGGCTTCGCCGACAACGCCGGCTACCCCTCGCCCACGCACAAGACGGCACTGGAGGAGCTGGGGCCGACCCCGCACCACCGGATGTCCTGGGCGTACCTCGACGCCATGCCGCGCTGGCGGCACCTGAAGAAGGTCCGGATCCCGGCGCCGGCCACCGCCCTGGAAAGCGGGGGCCAGCTCGGCTTCGACTTCTGAAATCCCTGGACTTTCCCCGCCCTTTACGGGGAGACTCCGCCCCGATCGCACTTTTGTGCCCACCCGGTGGTGCCCCATTCACCGGCGTTTGATAGACCTTTACCCATGCCTCTCATCCCCGAGGAGCCTCAGATTCACGAGAGCGCCCAGGGTCCCCGCGTCACTCCGGCCGCCGGCCGCACCGCGCCGACCCCCCGTCCCGTTCCTGGTCCGCGTACCGCGGTCACGCCGCGTCCCGGTCGTCCGGTGCCCGGCTCCGCCCGGCCCACGCCCCCCGCGCAGCGCACGCACTCCGGTGCCGCCGCCGTCGCCGCAGCCCAGCCCCAGGCCACGCCCGGCCGGGGCGCCGGGCCGCAGATCCAGCTGATCCCCGCCCCGGCCCAGGGCGCGCTCCACGCGGCGGACGAGGCGGTGGACCTGCTGCTCGACGCCGGCCGCGCGCCGGGCGACATCCTGGTCCTCACCACCGGTGACCCGCACCCGTGGGCGGCGCACGAGCTGTCCTTCGGCGAGGAGTCGTACTGGGCGCAGCACGACGCCCGCGACGACGTGTTCTACGCGTCGGCCGCGTCCGTCGAGCGTGCGGCCGGCCGTCCCGTGGTGATCGTCGCCGTCAACGGCGGGGACGACGCGGCTGTCGCCGCGCTGTCGGTCGCGCGGGAGCGGGCCGGGGCGCTGCTGATCGTCTGCGGTGATCCGCAGCGGGTCAACTCCGTGCTGGGCGCGGGGGTCTGAGGGGTTTCCCCCCCGGGGCAGACGTTCTCCGGTGCGGGTCGTGGTGGGTCGCTCGCGCCGTTCCCCGCGCCCCTTCAGAGCGCGTTAGCGCGCCGCCACCCTGCGCAGGGTTTCCGCCGTGCCGCTGCGCAGGGGCGGGGGCGCGGGGTCGGTGTCCGCAAGGGAGCCCGGGCGGGTGGTGGAGCTGGGGTGCCGGCCGCCCCGGCCCTCGCCCAGGACCTGCCAGCCGCCAGGTGTCAGCGTGATGTACGCGCCGCAGCGCAGCCCGTGCAGGGTGCAGGCGTCCCGCAGGCCCCACATCCAGGCGCCGTCCTCCTCGGTCCAACGCTCGTCGCCGTCACGGCAGTAGAGCAGCACGGCCGTGCGCACCGGGGTCCGGCGGCGCAGGTCGTGCGGGATCACCCGGCGCAGATGCGCGAGGAGCGCGTTGCGGAACTCCCAGCCGTCCGCGGGGCCCGGGCGGCGCACGAACGAGGCGCTGGCCGCCAGCCGTTCCTCGTGGTCCAGGACCGCGATCACGGCCGTCGACGGGGCCGGGTCGTGCCGGGTGTGCAGGCCGACGACCACCTCGCGGGGGCTGCGCAGCAGCGGGATACCCGCCGCGGCCCACTCGGCGGGCTCCAGCATCCTGGCGAGGCGGTTCCCGGAGGCCGCCGAGGTGAGGGACGACGCACCTGCCGAGGCTGTGGACGGAGCGAATCCGAAGGTCACGGTTCTCCCTTCCGGATACGCGCCCACGCTGCGGGCAGGGGTCGGGTGAGGCGCGCCACGGCACGGCCCGGGCCGCCGGGTCCACCGATGAGGCGCGGCTCCAATTCTCGCTGGCTCGCGGGCACGCGGCAACGAGCAAATGGAGCCGCTGACTGGAATCGGAGGGTATGACGCTCATATCCCTGCCCCGTCTTACCGCCGGTCACTCCCCAGGGCCTCGCGCGGTCATCCCTGAACGGCGAGGACCAGCGGAAACACGCCCTGCGCGCCCGCCCGGCGCAGCAGCCGGGCCGCCACCGCCAGCGTCCAGCCGGTGTCCGCGCGGTCGTCGACGAGCAGCACCGGGCCGCCCGCCTCCCGCACCGCCGTGGCCACCTCGTCCGGCACCGTGAACGCGTGGTGCAGGGCGCGCACCCGCTGGGCGCTGTTGGACGCGGGAACCCGGGACCCGGCGGCCCCCTCCCCGTACTCCACGCGCCCCAGGAGCGGCATCCGGCCGATCTCCGCGATCCGGGCGCCCAGTGACTCGACGAGCCGGGGCCGGGTGAGCGAGGCGACCGTGACCACCCCGGCGGGCCGGGGCGGTGCGTCGGGGCCGCCGGAGGCCCAGCCGCCGGGGCCCTTGGCCCAGTCCGTCAGGACCGTCACCACCGCGTCGACCACGTCGTCCGGGACCGGTCCGTCGGGGCTCTGGGGGGCGAGCATGGGGCGCAGCCGGTTGCCCCAGCCGATGTCGGAGAGGCGGCCCAGCGCCCGGCCCGGGAAGGCCTGTTCGCCCGCGGGGATACGGCCCTTGAGGTCCACGCCGACCGCCGCGAGGCCGGTGGGCCACATCTTGCGGGGCTCGATCTCGACGCCCGGGCGGGTGAGCTCTCCCCTGGCCGCCTCCAGCGCCGTCCCGGAGACGCCGGCGGTGAAGCGGGCGCCCGCGCAGTTGTCGCAGCGACCGCACGGGGCCGCCTCCTCGTCGTCGAGCTGGCGGCGCAGGAACTCCATCCGGCAGCCCGTCGTCGAGGCGTAGTCCCGCATCGCCTGCTGCTCGGCCTCCCGCTGGCGGGCCACCCAGGCGTACCGCTCCGCGTCGTACACCCATGACTCGCCGGTGGAGGTCCAGCCGCCCTTGACGCGGTGGACCGCGCCGTCCACGTCGAGGACCTTGAGCATCGTCTCCAGGCGGGTGCGCCGCAGCTCCACCAGCGGCTCCAGGGCGGGCAGCGACAGGGGGCGGTCCGCCCGCGCCAGCACGTCCAGGGTGCGCCGGACCTGCTCCTCGGGCGGGAAGGCGACCGAGGCGAAGTACTTCCAGATCGCCTCGTCCTCCTTGCCCGGCAGCAGCAGCACCTCCGCGTGCTCCACCCCGCGGCCCGCGCGGCCCACCTGCTGGTAGTAGGCGATGGGGGAGGAGGGCGAGCCCAGATGGACCACGAAGCCGAGGTCCGGCTTGTCGAAGCCCATACCGAGCGCGGAGGTGGCGACCAGCGCCTTGACCCGGTTGGCCAGCAGATCGTCCTCGGCCTGCTGGCGGTCCGCGTTCTCCGTGCGGCCCGTGTAGGAGGTGACCGGGTGGCCGCACTGGTGCAGATACGCGGTGACCTCCTCGGCGGCGGCCACCGTCAGCGTGTAGATGATCCCGGAGCCCGGCAGCTCGTCCAGGTGGTCGGCGAGCCAGGCCAGCCGGTGCGCCGCGTCCGGCAGCGCCAGCACGTTCAGACTCAGGCTCTCGCGGTCCAGGGGGCCGCGCAGCACCAGCGCGTCGGTGTCCGCGCCCGTCCCCAGCTGCTCCGCCACGTCGGCCGTCACGCGCGCGTTGGCCGTCGCCGTCGTCGCCAGGACCGGGACGCCCGGGGGGAGCTCGGCGAGCATGGTGCGCAGCCTGCGGTAGTCCGGGCGGAAGTCGTGGCCCCAGTCCGAGATGCAGTGCGCCTCGTCGACCACGAGCAGTCCGGTCGCGGCCGAGAGCTTGGGCAGCACCTCGTCGCGGAAGTCCGGGTTGTTGAGGCGCTCCGGGCTCACCAGCAGGACGTCGACCTCGCCGGCGGCCACCTCGGCCTGGACGGTCTCCCACTCCTCGGTGTTCGAGGAGTTGATCGTGCGGGCGCGGATGCCCGCGCGCGCGGCGGCCTCCACCTGGTTGCGCATCAGCGCCAGCAGCGGGGAGACGATCACGGTGGGGCCGCTGCCGCGCTCGCGCAGCAGCGAGGTCGCCACGAAGTACACCGCGGACTTTCCCCATCCGGTGCGCTGGACGACCAGCGCCCGGCGCCCCTCGGCGACGAGCGCCTCGATGGCACGCCACTGGTCCTCGCGCAGCCGGGCCGCTCCCGTGGGGTCGCCGACGAGGCGGGCCAGGACGGCGTCGGCCCGGGTGCGCAGATCCGTGGTGCTCGTGTCGTTCATGCCCCCATACAACAGGACACCTCTGACATCCGGCCCGCCCCGGGGCGCGCACGGGCTCGCGCCGCGCCCCGGGAGGAGGCCGCTACGGCGTGGTGTGGTCCGAGCGCAGCCCGTCGAGCACGATGTCGATGTAGCGCCGCCAGTCGCCGCTGCGGCGGTGCACGATCGAGGTGAGGCCGCAGGTCAGGGCGAGGATGTCGGCGCCCGCGATGTCGGTGCGGATGGAGCCGGCCGCCTGCCCCTTGCCGACCAGGTCCACGAGCTCGGCCTCCAGATCGGCGCGCATGGTGCTGGGCGGGCCCTCGGAGCCGAGCGTGCCGCCGATGACGCTGGCGAAACCCCGGTCGCGCGCCTCCACCTCGCCGACCCGGGTGAGCAGCATCTGGAGCGCCTCAAGAGGCTCGGCCGACTCGCGGCACACCGTGCGGTAGTACGTGAGGATCTCGCCGAAGCGCTGCTGGGAGGCCGCTACCACCATGGCTTCCTTGGTGGGGAAGTGGCGGTAGAGCGTGCCCACGCCGACCTCGGCGTGCCGGGCCACCTCGTCCATGGACACGTTGGCGCCGCGTTCCGCGAAGAGCTCGCGCGCCGCGTTCAGGACCCGGGCCCGGTTGCGCTCCGCGTCAGCCCGGAGCCGGCGGCCACCGCTCTCACTGACCGGCGTTGACGTTGGCATACGGAACCTCCCTCCGTTTGACTCTACTATGCACTGCCTCCACCCACTGAACCAGCCCCGACTTCACGCCAGTTGGGGTATGCGGTTCGCAGTTGCCCAGTCGGTTCCACAGGGCGCCCCCGGGTGTTGACAATGGCCTGGTAGCTGCCGTGAGACGGAAGGACGAACACGATGTCGTTGCCCCTGGGGCGTACGAGTGCGCCGGAGGTGTCGGCGTCGGTGGAGGCATTCCTGACGGAGCCGCACATCGGCGTACTGACCACCATCCGGCCCGACGGGTCCCCGCACGTGGCACCCGTGCGGTTCACCTGGGACGCGGAGGCGGGGCTCGCCCGGGTGATGACGGTGTCCACCTCCCGCAAGGCCCGCAACCTGATCGCGGCGCCGGGCTCCCGGGTCGCCATCTGCCAGGTCGCCGGGTTCAGTTGGGTCACGCTGGAGGGCACGGCCGAGGTCCGCGACGAGCCCGCGCGGGTCACCGAGGGCGCGCGCCGCTACACCCGGCGCTACCGCTCGGGCCCGCCCAACCCGCCGGGCCGGGTGGTGGTCGAGATCCGCGTCGACCGGGTGATGAGCCTGAACGTCTAGAGAACGCGGGAGAGCGCGGCGGTACGGGGAGTGTCCTCCCCGTCCGCCGCGCTCTCGTTCGGCGGGGCTCAGCCCTTGCGGGGCGGGGTGCCGGTCACCCAGATCATGCGCAGCGACAGCAGGCTCAGGCGCCAGCCGTCCGGAGTGCGCCGGGCCTCGGCGCTCACCAGGCTTCCGTTGGCGAATATCGGGTCGCGCTCGGCGTCCTCCGGATGGTCGGAGGGGTGGTGCACATGGGTGGAGACGATGTTGGCGCGCAGGGAGGCCCGGTCGCCGTGGATCTCGACCAGGGCGGGCGAGTTGATGTGCTGGGTGCGGGCGAAGGCCGCCAGAGCGGTGCTGTGGTACTCGGCGAGGCCGGCGATCCCCTCGTGCCGGCTCATCGGGAACTCGACGACGGCGTCCTCGGTGAACAGCCCCCGGGCCCAGGCGTCGTCGAGCTTGTCGTCGTCCAGATTGATCAGGTAGCGGTCGAGCAGTCCCGCGACATCGGCGGTGGATTGGCTTGAGGTCATGGTTGAGGATGACGCCGGAACAGGCCTCTGACCAAGACTCCTTGTAGCGGAGTTGACGTACTTGTCAAAGGCCTGTACTAGCAGCTATTTACGCTCACCGGGGCCCTCGGGATACTGGAGAAACGCCAGTCGGAAGAGGGTAGATGGATAACTTTGACGCGGACGTAATTATCGCGGGAGCCGGCCCCACAGGACTCATGCTCGCAGGCGAACTGCGCCTGAACGGCGTGTCCGTGATTGTCGTCGATCGCCTTGCCGAGCCGATACAGCAGTCGCGTGCGCTGGGATTCTCCGCCCGGACCATCGAGGAATTCGGCCAGCGCGGACTGCTGGAGCGATTCGGTGGTGTGGACGTCATTCCGGTCGGTCATTTCGGCGGAGTGTCCATCGATTACCGGCTTGTCGAGGGCGGCTCCTACGGGGCCCGGGGCATCCCCCAGTCGCGTACCGAGGGCGTGCTGGCCGGCTGGGCCGGGCAGCTGGGCGCCGAGGTCCGCCGCGGGGTCGAGGTCACCGGCCTGAAGGACGGCGCCGACGGGGTCACCGTGGAGGTCACCACCCCCGGGGGCCCGGCCACGCTGCGCGGCCGTTACCTGGTGGGCGCGGACGGCGCCCGCAGCGCGGTGCGCAAGCTCGCGGGCATCGACTTCCCCGGCACCGACCCGGCCATCGAGCTCCGGTTCGCCGACATCAGCGGGGTGCCGCTGCGCCCGCGCTTCAGCGGTGAGCGGGTGCCCGGCGGCATGGTCATGGTGCTGCCGCTCGGCCCGGAGCGCTGCCGGATCGTCTACTTCGACCGGAGCGAGCCGCTCCGCAAGAGCCCGGACCCGATCACCTTCGACGAGGTGGCCGAGGCGTTCAAGCGCCTGTCCGGCGAGGACATCAGCGGCGCCACGGTGCACTGGGTCTCCACCACCACCGATGTGAGCCGCCAGGCCGCCGAGTACCGCAAGGGCCGGGTCTTCCTGGCCGGCGACGCCGCGCACATCCATCTGCCGATCGGCGCCCAGGGAATGAGCGCCGGCGTGCAGGACGCGGTGAACCTCGGTTGGAAGCTCGCCCTGGAGATCAAGGGCCAGGCCCCCGAGGGCCTGCTCGACACGTACCACTCCGAGCGCCACCCGGTCGGCGCCCGGGTGCTCACCAACACCCTCGCCCAGCGGATCCTCTACCTGGGCGGCGACGAGATCACCCCGCTGCTCGACGTCTTCACCGAGCTCACCGAGTTCGAGGACGTCCAGAAGACGCTGATCGGGATGGTCACCGGACTCGACATCCGCCACGACGTGGGCGAGGGCGACCATCCGCTCCTCGGCCGCCGTCTCAAGGACGAGGAACTGGTGGTCAACGGCGAGAAGACCACCAACTTCGAACTGCTGGCGGCCGGCCGGGCCGTCCTGTTCGACCTCACCGACGACTCCCACCTGCGGTCGCTCGCCGCGGGCTGGGCCGACCGTGTCACCACGGTCACCGCCGAGCAGCACGACTGCGACGCCGGTCTGGACGCCTTCCTGGTGCGCCCCGACGGCTACGTCGCCTGGGTCTCCCCCTCCGCTTCGCGCACGGAGGGGCTCGTCGAAGCCCTCAACCGATGGTTCGGCCGGCCCAACTGAGCAGGGTCCGAAGCCCCGTTCTCTCATACCCGTACCTCGAAGGAAGCGAAGAACATGCCCAAGATCTCCAGCGATGACAAGAACCTCACCGTCCTCAACCTCTTCTCCACGGACGCCCCGGAGAAGCAGGAGGGTCTGCTCGGCGCGATGCGCGAGATCGTCGACTCGGCGGCCTACCCGGGCTGGATGTCCTCCACCGTGCACGCCGGTGTGGACAAGCCGGGCACGGCCAACTTCATCCAGTGGCGCAGCCGTGCCGACCTGGAGGACCGCTACGACGGCGAGGAGTTCAAGCACCGCACCCTCCCGCTCTTCGGCGAGCTGACCACCTCGATCCGGCTGCTCCAGAACGAGATCGCCTACTCCCAGACCAAGTCGGGCGGGGACGTCGAGATCTCCCCGGAGCGCACCGACTACACCGTGATCGCGGTCTTCGGCGTCGAGGAGAAGAACCAGGACGCCCTGGTGGACGCGCTCGGCCCGTCGATGAAGTTCCTCGCCGACGTTCCCGGCTACGTCTCCCACACGGTCCTCAAGGGCATCGCCGCCCGCGGTCTCGAGGGCTCCTTCGTGGTCTCCTACTCGCAGTGGGAGAGCAAGGAGGCGTTCGACGCCTACCAGGCCGTCGCGCAGGACGACAAGCCCGCCGCCCGCCAGGACGCCGAGCGCCGCACCGGTTCGCTCCTGACGTCGGTGGACTCCAACACCTACCGGGTCGTCCACACCCGCGCCGCCGGCCAGTAACACCCGGCACGAAAAAGCGCCACCGCACCTCACGAAACGCCCGGCTCCCTTTCTGGAGCCGGGCGTTCCGGCATTTCCGGCCCCGTTTTCCAGGCAAGACGCTCCGGTCCGCGACCTGACGGCACCTGACGCCGACGTGACAATTACGCACCGCATCGCTGCTCTTCGTTGCGTGTTCTCTGACATGGCTGCGGTGTATTTGCGGAACCTGACCGAACCGGACGTAGACCTGAACCGGGGCGCCTTGAACGGCGAGCGGGATCAGAAGACCCTTGAATACATGATCCGGGGCGTGGTTCGCCACCGCTGATCCTCTCGCTCAACTCCCGTTCATGGCCCTCCGATCCGGGCGCGTCCGACGTCGTACGCGCAGGGAGCCGGGCCAGTGCCGGATCAACCGCAACCGCTGAGGAGCGAAAACGTATGCACAGCACGCTGATCGTCGCCCGCATGGAACCCGGTTCGAGCACCGACGTCGCCAAGCTGTTCGCCGAGTTCGACGCGACGGACATGCCGCACCGGATGGGAACGCGGCGCCGCCAGCTGTTCTCCTACCGGGGCCTCTACTTCCACCTCCAGGACTTCGACGCGGACAACGGCGGTCAGCTGATCGAGGCCGCGAAGAACGACCCGCGGTTCATCGGGATCAGCGAGGACCTCAAGCCGTTCATCCAGGCGTACGACCCGGCCACCTGGCGCTCGCCCGCCGACGCCATGGCCGCGCGCTTCTACAACTGGGAGGCGGGCGCGTGACAACGCCTCGCAGGGTCGTCATCACGGGGATGGAGGTGCTCGCCCCGGGTGGAATCGGCACCAAGAACTTCTGGAGCCTCCTCAGCGAGGGCCGCACGGCGACGCGTGGGATCACCTTCTTCGACCCCACGCCGTTCCGCTCCCGGGTGGCGGCCGAGATCGACTTCGATCCGTACGAGCACGGTCTGAGCCCGCAGGAGGTCCGGCGCATGGACCGCGCCGGGCAGTTCGCCGTCGTCGCCTCGCGCGGCGCGGTCGCCGACAGCGGTCTGGAGCTGGCCGGCCTCGACCCCTACCGGGTCGGTGTCACCGTCGGCAGCGCGGTCGGCGCGACCATGGGCCTCGACGAGGAGTACCGGGTCGTCAGCGACGGCGGCCGGCTCGACCTGGTGGACCACGAGTACGCCGTACCGCACCTCTACAACCACCTGGTGCCGAGCTCCTTCGCGGCCGAGGTGGCCTGGGCGGTCGGCGCCGAGGGCCCCAGCACCGTGGTCTCCACCGGCTGCACCTCGGGCATCGACTCGGTCGGCTACGCCGTCGAGCTGATCCGCGAGGGCTCCGCCGACGTCATGATCGCCGGTTCCTCGGACGCGCCGATCTCGCCGATCACCATGGCGTGCTTCGACGCGATCAAGGCGACGACCAACCGCCACGACGAGCCGGAGACGGCCTCGCGCCCCTTCGACAACTCGCGCAACGGCTTCGTCCTGGGCGAGGGCACCGCCTTCTTCGTCCTGGAGGAGCTGGAGAGCGCCCAGCGGCGCGGCGCCCACATCTACGCGGAGATCGCGGGCTACGCCACGCGCTCCAACGCGTACCACATGACCGGACTGCGCCCCGACGGCGCGGAAATGGCCGAGGCGATCCGCGTGGCGCTCGACGAGGCGCGGATGAACGGCGACCAGATCGACTACGTCAACGCCCACGGCTCCGGCACCAAGCAGAACGACCGCCACGAGACGGCGGCCGTCAAGCGCAGCCTCGGGGACCACGCCTACCGGATCCCGATGAGCTCCATCAAGTCGATGGTGGGCCACTCGCTGGGCGCGATCGGCTCGATCGAGATCGCCGCCTCGGCGCTCGCCATGGAGTACAACGTCGTACCTCCCACGGCGAACCTGCACACGCCCGACCCGGAGTGCGACCTGGACTACGTCCCGCTCACGGCCCGCGACCAGCGCACCGACGCGGTGCTCTCGGTCGGCAGCGGCTTCGGTGGATTCCAGAGCGCCGTGGTGCTCGCCCGTCCCGAGAGGAACCTCGCATGACGTCGTCCGTGGTGGTCACCGGCCTGGGGGTGGCGTCCCCCAACGGGCTCGGCATCCAGGACTACTGGGCGGCGACCGTCGGTGGCAAGAGCGGCATCGGCCGCATCACCCGCTTCGACCCGTCGTCCTACCCGGCCAAGCTGGCCGGCGAGGTCCCCGGCTTCGTCGCCGAGGACCTGCTGCCGAGCCGGCTGCTGCCGCAGACCGACCGGGTCACCCGGCTCGCGCTGGTCGCGACCGACTGGGCGCTCGCCGACGCGGGCATCACCCCCGCCGAACTGCCCGAGTTCGACATGGGTGTGGTGACCGCGAGCGCGGCCGGCGGCTTCGAGTTCGGTCAGGGCGAGCTCCAGGCCCTGTGGTCCAAGGGCAGCCAGTACGTCTCGGCGTACCAGTCCTTCGCCTGGTTCTACGCCGTCAACAGCGGCCAGATCTCCATCCGCAACGGGATGAAGGGCCCCAGCGGTGTGGTCGTCAGCGACCAGGCCGGCGGTCTCGACGCCGTGGCGCAGGCCCGCCGCCAGATCCGCAAGGGCACCGCGCTGATCGTCTCCGGCGCCGTCGACGCCTCGGTCTGCCCGTGGGGCTGGGTGGCGCAGCTGGCCAGCGACCGGCTCTCCACCAGCGAGGAGCCGAACCGCGCCTATCTGCCCTTCGACCGCGAGGCCGCCGGGTTCGTGGCCGGTGAGGGCGGCGCGATCCTCATCATGGAGGACGCCGAGGCGGCCCGCGCCCGCGGTGCCCGGATCTACGGCGAGGTCGCGGGCTACGGCTCGACCATCGACCCCAAGGCCGGCTCCGGCCGTCCGCCGGGGCTGCGCAAGGCCATCGAACTCGCCCTGGCCGACGCGGGGGTCGCCCCGGGGGACGTGGACGTGGTCTTCGCCGACGCCGCCGCCGTCCCCGAGCTCGACCGCCAGGAGGCCGAGGCGATCAACGCGGTCTTCGGCAGCCGGGGGGTCGCGGTCACCGCGCCCAAGACGATGACCGGACGGCTCTACTCGGGCGCGGCACCGCTGGACCTGGCCGCCGCGTTCCTCGCCATCCAGGACGGTCTGATCCCGCCGACCGTGCACATCGACCCCGCCGCCGAGTACGACCTGGACCTGGTGCTGGGGGAGCCGCGCACCGCCGAGGTGCGCACCGCGCTGGTCCTGGCCCGTGGTTACGGGGGCTTCAACTCCGCCGTGGTCGTCCGGGCGTAGCGCCCCCGGGAAGCGTGGTCATCCGACTGCGGACCGTCTGTGGCTGGTCGCGCAGTGTCCCGCGCCCCAGGGGGGCGCGGTACCGCCACAGACACCTGGCAACGCCGTACACCTAGGAAAGGGAAAACCCATGGCCACCACGTTCACCCTCGACGACCTCAAGCGCATCCTCCTTGAGGCAGCGGGCGCCGACGAGGGCGTCGACCTGGACGGCGACATCCTGGACACCGAGTTCGAGGTCCTGGGATACGAGTCGCTCGCCCTGCTGGAGACGGGCGGCCGGATCGAGCGTGAGTACGGCATATCGCTGGACGACGACGCGCTGACCGACGCCACCACCCCGCGCGCCCTCATCGAGGTCGTCAACGCCCAGCTCTCCTCCGCGTCCGCCGTCTGAGCCACTGACAAGGAAGAACGACATGACCGAGAACACCGCACGGGTCGCACTGGTGTCGGGTGCCACGAGCGGCATCGGGCTCTCCGTGGCCCGGCTGCTCGCCTCCCAGGGGCACCGCGTCTTCATCGGCGCGCGCAACGCCGACAACGTCGCCGAGACCGTCAAGCAGCTCCAGGGCGAGGGCTTCGAGGCCGACGGCTCGGCGCTGGACGTCACCGACGCCGAGAGCGTCAAGGCCTTCGTGCAGTCGGCCGTCGACCGCTTCGGCACCGTCGACGTGCTGGTCAACAACGCCGGCCGCTCGGGTGGCGGGGTGACCGCCGACATCGAGGACGAGCTGTGGGACGCCGTCATCGACACCAACCTGAACAGCGTCTTCCGGATGACCCGGGAGGTCCTGAACACCGGCGGCATGCGCCACAAGGACCGCGGCCGGATCATCAACATCGCCTCCACCGCCGGCAAGCAGGGCGTCGTGCTCGGCGCCCCGTACTCCGCCTCCAAGCACGGCGTGGTCGGCTTCACCAAGGCGCTCGGCAACGAGCTCGCGCCCACCGGCATCACGGTCAACGCCGTCTGCCCGGGCTACGTCGAGACGCCCATGGCCCAGCGCGTGCGCCAGGGCTACGCCGCCGCCTACTCCACCTCCGAGGACGCGATCCTGGAGAAGTTCCAGGCCAAGATCCCGCTCGGCCGCTACTCCACCCCGGACGAGGTCGCGGGCCTGGTCGGCTACCTCGCCTCCGACACCGCCGCCTCCATCACCGCGCAGGCGCTCAACGTCTGCGGCGGTCTCGGCAACTTCTGACCCGGCCAAGCACCCGAACGAGGAGCGGTTATGACGACCCGTGAGGTCGAGCACGAGATCACCATCGACGCCCCCGCCGCCGCGGTGTACCGGCTGCTGGCGGAGGTGACGAACTGGCCGCGGATCTTCCCGCCCACCATCTACGTGGACCAGGTCGGCGAGAACGGCAACCACGAGCGCATCCGGATCTGGGCCACCGCCAACGGCGAGGCCAAGAACTGGACCTCGCACCGCGAGCTGGACCCCGAGGCCCTGCGGATCACCTTCCGCCAGGAGGTCACCACGCCTCCGGTCGCGGCGATGGGCGGCACCTGGATCATCGAGACCCTGGGGGAGAACTCCTCGCGGGTCCGGCTGCTCCACGACTACCGGGCCATCGACGACGACCCCGAGGGCCTGGCCTGGATCGACGAGGCCGTCGACAAGAACAGCCGCTCGGAGCTGGCCGCGCTCAAGCAGAACGTCGAACTGGCCCACGCGACCGAGGAGGTGACGTTCTCGTTCACCGACACCGTCATCGTCCAGGGCTCGCCCAAGGACCTGTTCGACTTCATCAACGAGGCCGACCGGTGGTCCGAGCGGCTGCCGCACGTGGCCGTGGTCCGGCTGACCGAGGACACCCCCGGGCTCCAGACCCTGGAGATGGACACCCGCGCCAAGGACGGCTCGGTGCACACCACCAAGTCGTACCGGGTGACCTTCCCGAACTACAAGATCGCGTACAAGCAGGTCACGCTGCCCGCGCTGATGACCCTGCACACCGGGATCTGGACGTTCGAGGAGACCCCCGAGGGCACGGCCGCCTCCTCGCAGCACACCGTCACGCTCAATACGGACAACATCGCGAAGATCCTCGGCCCCGAGGCCACCGTCGCGGACGCCCGTGAGTACGTGCACACCGCGCTGTCCACCAACAGCACGGCCACGCTCAACCACGCCAAGACGTACGCCGAGTCGAAGGGCTGAACCGGAGATGACCACCACGGACCGCCTCGACACCCAGGTCATCGTCGTCGGCGCCGGCCCCGTCGGGCTGCTGCTCGCCGGCGAGCTGCGCCTCGGCGGCGCCGAGGTGGTCGTCCTGGAACAGCGGGCCGCTCCCACCACGGAGTCGAGGGCCTCCACGCTGCACGCCCGCACCATGGAGCTCCTCGACAGCCGCGGCCTGCTCGACGTCTTCGGGACGCCGCCGAACGAGCCGCGCGGCCACTTCGGCGGCATCCCGATGGACCTCACCCTGCCCAGCCCCTTCCCCGGGCAGTGGAAGATGCCCCAGACCCGGACCGAGGTCCTGCTCCAGGAGTGGGCGCTCTCGCTGGGCGTGGACCTGCGGCGCGGCCACGAGCTGCGCGAGGTCCACGACCGGGGCGGGTTCGTGGAGGCGACCGCGGCCGGCCCCGAGGGCACGGTCGTGGTGCGCGGTGGCTTCCTCGTCGGGTGCGACGGCGAGGACTCCACCGTGCGCCGCCTCACCGGGGCCGAGTTCCCCGGCAACGACGCCGGCCGCGAGCTGCTGCGCGCGGACGTCGCCGGCGTCGCCATCCCCAACCGCCGCTTCGAGCGGCTCCCGGCCGGACTCGCCATCGCGGCGACCCGGGACGGGGTGACCCGGGTGATGGTGCACGAGTTCGGCTCCCACGCCGAACCGCGCACCTCGGACCCGGAGTTCGGCGAGATCGCGGCGGTCTGGAAGCGTGTCACCGGCGAGGACATCAGCGGCGGAACCCCGCTGTGGGCGAACTCGTTCGGCGACGCCAACCGCCAGCTCACCCGTTACCGTCACGGCAGGATCCTGTTCGCCGGGGACGCGGCCCACCGCCAGATGCCCATCGGCGGCCAGGCCCTCAACCTGGGCCTCCAGGACGCCTTCAACCTGGGCTGGAAGCTGGCGCTGCACCTCAGTGGCAGCGCCCCCGAGGATCTGCTCGACACGTACCACACCGAACGCCACGAGGTCGGCCGGCGCGTCCTGTCCAACATCAGGGCGCAGGCGATGCTGCTGCTCGGCGGCCCCGAGGTCGAGCCGCTGCGCTCGGTCCTCACCGAACTCCTCACCCACGACGACGTCCGGGCGCACCTCGCCGGGATGATCAGCGGCCTCGACATCCGCTACGACGTCGGCGGCCCCGGGCACCCGCTGCTCGGCGCCCGGCTGCCGGACACGGCCCTGACCACCGGCGAGGGCCCGGTGAACACGGCCCAGTCGCTGCGCACCGCACGCGGTGTGCTCCTCGATCTGTCCGGCGGCGGTGCGGCGCTGCCGGACACCTCCGGCTGGGCCGACCGGGTCACCGTGCTGCCGGCCGCGCCGGAGAAGGACGGCGCCCTCCAGGGCGTGGGCGCCGTCCTGGTGCGCCCCGACGGCCACGTGGCCTGGGCGGGCGGGCCGGAGACCGGTGGCACCGGGCTGCGGGAGGCCCTGGAGCGCTGGTTCGGCCCCTCGCGCTGACGCTCCCCGTACCACCCCCGCCCCCGTGTACGACCGCACGACTCCACCGCAGGACAGGGAACCACCGGGCACGTCCAGGAAAGGGAACACTATGGAGGGGACAGCCGTGGACACCGATGTCATCATCGTCGGCGCGGGTCCGACCGGTCTCATGCTCGCCGGCGAGCTGCGCCTGGGCGGGGCCCGGGTCGTCGTCGTCGAACGGCTGGCGAAGCCGACCGGGCAGTCCCGGGGCCTCGGCTTCACGGCCCGCGCCATGGAGATCTTCGACCAGCGCGGGCTGCTGCCCCGGTTCGGCCAGGGCGAGACGCTGGAGATCAGCCCCATGGGGCACTTCGGCGGTGTGCAGTTCGACTACACCGTCCTGGAGGGCGGGCACTTCGGGGCGCGTGGCATCCCGCAGTACAGGACCGAGGCGGTCCTGGAGGAGTGGGCGCGGGAGCTGGGCGTCGACATCCGGCGCGGGTGGGAGTTCCTGGAGCTGACCGACGGCTTCCTGGACGGCGACGACGTCGAGATCACCGTCCAGACGCCCAACGCCGTACGCAAGCTGCGCGCCTCCTACCTGGTGGGCGCCGACGGCGGGCGTAGCGTGGTCCGCGAGGCCGCCGGGTTCGACTTCCCGGGCACCTCCGCGACCCGGGCGATGTTCCTCGCCGATGTCACCGGCTGCGAGCTGCGTCCGCGCTTCCTCGGGGAGCGGCTGAACAACGGCATGGTGATGGCGGCCCCGCTCGCCCCGGGCGTGGACCGGATCATCGTCTGCCCCGACAACGCGCCCGCGCGGGCCAGCGGCGAGTCGGTCTCCTTCGAGGAGGTCGCCGCGGCCTGGCAGTCGATCACCGGTGAGGACATCTCGCACGGCGGCGCCGAGTGGGTCAGCTTCTTCAGCGACGCCACCCGCCAGGCCTCCGAGTACCGGCGCGGCCGGGTCCTGCTGGTCGGCGACGCCGCCCACATCCACCTCCCGGCCGGCGGCCAGGGTCTGAGCACCGGCGTCCAGGACGCGGCCAACCTCGGCTGGAAGCTCGCGGCGGAGATCGCCGGGACCGCGCCGGGGGGGCTGCTCGACACCTACCACGGCGAGCGCCACCCCGTGGGGGCGCGGCTGCTGATGAACACCCGCGCGCAGGGGATGGTCTTCCTCGGCGGCCCCGAGGCGGACCCGCTGCGGCAGCTGTTCGGCGAGCTGATCCAGTACGACGACGTCAAGCGGCACCTGGCGGGCATCGTCAGCGGTCTGGACATCCGGTACGAACTGGGCGACGGGCACCCGCTGGTGGGGCGGCGCATCCCGCCGCGCACGCTGGTCCTGGCGGACGGCGAGACCAGCACCACGGCGCTGCTGCACCGGGCGCACGGGGTGCTGCTCGACCTCGCGGACGACGCGTCGCTCCGCGAGGCGGCGGCGCACCGGCCGGGCCGGGTCGACGTCGTCACCGCCTCGGCCAAGCCGGTGGACGGCGGAACCGATCCGCTGGCGGGCGCGGGCGCCGTGCTCGTACGGCCCGATGGATACGTCGCCTGGGCCGGGAACTCGGCCGAGGAGCTCGGGGACGCGCTGAACCGGTGGTTCGGCCCGGCCGCGGCCTGACGCCCAGCCACCCGGTCCCTGAGCCGGGACCGGTCAACAGTCAACGCAAACGGGGGCATTGATGGAAAGCACGCTCGCACCGGGCGCCGTCTCCCAGGGCGTTCGCAGGATCACCCTGGACGCGGGCGGTGTCACCCTGTCCGCGTTGCTGTGCGAGCCGGAAGGCCCTCCCCGCGCCACCGTCGTCGCCGTCCACGGCGGCGGCATGAACGCCGGGTACTTCGACGGCCAGGCCCACCCCGAGCTGTCGCTGCTCACCCTCGGCGCCCGGCTCGGCTACACGGTCCTGGCCGTCGACCGGCCCGGCTACGGGCACTCCGCCGCCCAACTGCCCGACGGCCTCACCGTCGCCGAGCAGACCGACGTGCTGCGCGCCGGGATCGACCACTTCACCGCCGAGTACCCGACCGGCGCGGGCATCCTGCTCGTCGCCCACTCCTTCGGCGGCAAGCTGGCGCTCTCGGCCGCCGCCCACTGCACCGGCGACGGCCTCCTCGGCCTCGACATCTCCGGCTGCGGCCACCGCTACGCCGTCACCCCGGGCGTGATCCGCAAGGGCCTCAAGCACATCGCCCGGCACTGGGGGCCGCTGCGGCTGTACCCGCCGGACACCTTCCGCAGCAGCGGCGCCCTGGTGGCGCCGATGCCGGAGCGCGAGGCGGGCGAACTGCCGCGCTGGCCCGAGCTGTTCGCGGCCCTGGCGCCACGCGTCCGCATCCCCGTCCGGCTCACCTTCGCCGAGCACGAGGGCTGGTGGCTCCACGGCGAACAGGACCTCGCCGACCTCGCCGCCCAGCTCACCTCCGCACCCCGCATCGTCGTCGACCGCCAGCCGGACGCCGGCCACAACATCAGCCTCGGCTGGGCGGCCCGCTCCTACCACCTGCGCACGCTCGCGTTCCTGGAGGACTGCATCACCAGGGCGGGACGCGATGCCTGAGCATCCGAGCCTATGACCAGCACCTTCGCCCATCCCTTCCGCTCCCTGGCGGTACGGAACTTCCGGCTCTTCGCGGCCGGGCAGGTCGTCTCCGTCGCCGGCACCTGGATGATGGTCGTGGCCCAGGACTGGATCGTCCTGGGCCTGGCCGACAACTCCGGCACCGCCCTCGGCGTCGTCACCGCGCTCCAGTTCACCCCGCTGCTGCTGCTCACCCTGTACGGCGGGCGCCTCGCCGACCGCTACGACAAGCGGCTCCTGCTGACTTGCGCCAACCTGGCCTCCGGCGTGCTCGCGCTGGTCCTGGCGGTGCTGGCGTTCGCGGACGCCGTCCAGCTGTGGCACATCTGGCTCTGCGCGCTGGGCCTGGGCGTCGTCAACGCCGTCGAGGTGCCGACCCGGATGGCGTTCGTCAGCGAACTGGTCGGTCCCGAACTGCTGCCCAACGCCTCGGCGTTGAGCGCCGCGTACTTCAACACCGCCCGGGTGGTCGGACCCGCCCTCGCGGGGCTGCTCATCACCGGCTTCGGCACGGGCTGGGTGATGCTGTTCAACTCCGTCAGCTATCTGGCGACGGTCGTCGGGCTGCGGATGATGCGGCCCGGCGAGCTCCTGCTCGGCACCCGGCCGGACACCCGGCCCCGGGTGGTCGACGGGCTCCGTTACGTCGCCGGGCGCCCGGACCTGAAGCTGCCGCTCCTCCTCGTCGGGGTGATCTCCCTCTTCGGGCTCAACTTCCAGCTCACCCTGCCGCTGTACGCCAAGACCGTCTTCCACGCCGACGCGGCCTCCTTCGGGCTGCTCACCACCGGGTTCGCGGCGGGCTCGCTGATCGCCGCCTTCGCCACCACCGCGCGCCGCAGCCGCCCCTCCAGCCGTCTGGTGGTGGGCGCGGCACTGGTCTTCGCGGTCCTGGAGACGGTGGCGGGCTGGGCGCCGGACTTCGCCGCGGCGATCGTGCTGCTCTCGCTCACCGGGGGCGCCACCATCTTCTTCGTCCAGGCCGTCAACCACCGCGTCCAGCTCGGCAGCGACCCGCGCTACCGGGGCCGGGTGATGGCGCTGTACACCCTGATCCTCCAGGGCTCCACCCCCCTCGGCTCGCTGCTGATCGGCTGGCTCGCCGAGCACCTGGGAGCCCGCTCCGGTTTCTACGTGGGCGGCCTGGTCTCGCTGGCGGCGGCGCTCACCGCGCTGGTGTACGACCGCCGCGCCGGCCGCGTCGAGCCCGTCGCCCCCCTGGAGACGTCCGGGGGCGACGGACACGGCGGCCCCGTCCACGAGGCGGTGGGCCGGTGAACGCGACCCGTACGCCGCTGCGGGCGGCCCCTTCGGCGGGACGGCTGCACCTGCTGGTCTTCCGTCCGCCCGCCGAGGAGGTGGCGTCGCTGTGCCCGCTGATGAAGGCGCTGGACGCGATGGAGGAGGCACGCGCCGCGTCCTATGTGTCGGCGCGCGACCGGATCCAGTACGTCACCGCGCACGCCACCCTGCGCGGCCTGCTCGCCGCGTACACCGGTCTGGAGCCCGGCCGGATCGTGCTGGGCCGGGGCGAGGACCCGTACGGCAAGCCGCGGCTGATCGACCCGCCGCTGCCGCTCCACTTCAACCTCTCGCACAGCCACGGCCTGATCGCCATCGGGGTCGCCGCGGCCCCGGTGGGCGTGGACGTCCAGCGCGTCCCGTCGCCCGAGGCCGTCGAGATGGTGCTGCCCCGGCTGCACCCGCAGGAGCGCGAGGAGCTGCGCGCGCTCCCCGCGGCCGAGCGAACCGTGGCGTTCGCCCGGCTGTGGACCCGTAAGGAGGCCTATCTCAAGGGCCTGGGCACCGGACTCACCCGCTCACCCGCGGCGGACTACCTGGGCGACCGCAACGCCCCGGACCGCCCGCACGGCTGGACGGTGCGCAACGTGCCCGTGCAGCCCGGATACGCCGCCGCGGCGGCACTGCGCCACCACCCGACGTGACCGTGAAGGCAGTCGATTCCGCACCAAGGATCCGCAACCTACAGGGGGAACACCACATTATGTCGACCACGCCGACCACACCGTCCTCTGCCGAGGTCACCGACCGGCTGGACGAGCTCAGCGAGCGCAAGGAGCAGGCCGTCCGCGGCCCCAGCGACAGGGCGACCGAGGCGCAGCACGCCAAGGGCAAGCTGACCGCGCGCGAGCGGATCGAACTCCTCCTGGACAAGGGCAGCTTCACCGAGGTCGAGCAGTTGCGCAGGCACCGGGCGACCGGCTTCGGCCTGGAGGCCAAGAAGCCGTACACGGACGGTGTCATCACCGGCTGGGGCACGGTCGAGGGCCGTACCGTCTTCGTCTACGCGCACGACTTCCGTATCTTCGGCGGCGCGCTGGGCGAGGCCCACGCCTCCAAGATCCACAAACTGATGGACATGGCCATCGCGGCCGGGGCGCCGCTGGTGTCCCTGAACGACGGTGCCGGCGCCCGTATCCAGGAGGGCGTCTCGGCGCTGGCCGGGTACGGCGGCATCTTCCAGCGCAACACCAGGGCCAGCGGGGTGATCCCGCAGATCTCCGTGATGCTGGGCCCGTGCGCGGGCGGCGCCGCGTACTCGCCGGCCCTGACGGACTTCGTCTTCATGGTCCGGGAGACCTCGCAGATGTTCATCACCGGCCCGGACGTGGTGCAGGCGGTGACCGGCGAGGAGATCAGCCAGAACGGGCTCGGCGGCGCCGACGTGCACGCCGGGGTCTCGGGCGTGGCGCACTTCGCCTACGACGACGAGGAGACCTGCCTCGCCGAGGTCCGCTATCTGCTGTCGCTGCTGCCGTCCAACAACCGGGAGATGCCGCCGCTGGCCCAGACCTCGGACCCGGTGGACCGCGAGGGCACGGCCCTGCTCGACCTGGTGCCGGCCGACGGCAACCGCTCCTACGACGTGCGCTCGGTGATCGAGGAGCTCGTCGACGAGGGCGAGTACATGGAGATCCACGCCAACTGGGCGCCGAACCTGGTCGTCGCGCTGGCCCGGCTCGACGGCCATGTCGTCGGTATCGTCGCCAACCAGCCCTCCGCGATGGCGGGCGTCCTGGACATCAAGGCGAGCGAGAAGGGCGCGCGTTTCGTCCAGTTCTGCGACTCCTTCAGCATCCCGCTGATCACCCTGGTCGACGTCCCCGGCTTCCTGCCGGGCGTGGACCAGGAGCACGACGGCATCATCCGGCGCGGCGCGAAGCTGCTCTACGCGTACTGCAACGCGACCGTGCCCCGGATCTCGGTGGTGCTGCGCAAGGCGTACGGCGGTGCCTACATCGTGATGGACTCGCGCTCGATCGGCGCGGACCTGGCGTTCGCCTGGCCGACCAACGAGATCGCGGTGATGGGCGCCGAGGGCGCGGCGAACGTGGTCTTCCGCCGGGAGATCGCCGCGGCCGAGGACCCCGACGCGATGCGCGCGCAGAAGATCGAGGAGTACAAGAACGAGCTGGTGCACCCCTACTTCGCGGCGGAGCGCGGTCTGGTCGACGACGTCATCGACCCGCGCGAGACCCGCTCGGTGCTGTGCCGTTCGGTCGCGATGCTGATCGCCAAGGACGCCGAACTGCCGCGCCGCAAGCACGGCAACCCGCCCCAGTAGGCCCGACTTCCGTAGACAAAGGGACCGACATGAGCGAGATGACCCAGATCACCGAGCCCGCCGAGAGTGCCGAGGCCGCCGGGAGCACCGCCGAGACCGCCGGGATGACCCTGGAGCACTGCCGTGAGCTGCTGAGAGTGGAGCGCGGTAATCCGGATCCGGAGGAACTGGCGGCGCTGGCCGCGCTGTTCTTCGCGCACTTCTCCGCGATGGAGGCGCGGGCCGAGGCGGCCCGGGTGATGATCCCGAGGCAGCGCCGCTCGGCGAGCTGGCGCCGCACCGACCGGGCGACGGGCTTCGACGGCCCGCGCACCTGGCGGGCCGGCGGCCCGGTGCTCGCCTGAACACATGCCTGACGGACCGTCAAATATGGTCCGTAGAAGCGCATTCCGCGTAGCGAGCGGTACCCAGCGCCCCGGGTGGGGCCGTCCGGACGAGGGCGGCCCCACCCGGGGCGCGCCGCTGTTCAGGGCGTCGGACTTTACTTGACACACACTCTCCCCGGCGACCATTCTGTGCGGTGAATGGGGGTCTTCGTCATGCAGGTGTTGGCGTACTGCAAGCTACAGCCCGATCACAGGGAGCGCTGGGAGGCGCGGGACGCGCCCGGCTGAGGCGCAGTACCGGCCTATTCAAGCCACCGGCAGCCGTGACGCCACTTGGACACCTGTTAGTTAACTTCTTGTCAGCAGACCCACCCCAATTCCGTAAACCTCCAGGCCGTTGTGGCAAACATCATGTCATGGCTGCGTCAACGATAGAGGTGCGCCAAGATGGCCGGATTATGCGAGTCGCGGCGCGTTACCCTTGGTTGAATCAACGGACCTACCAGTGTTCCGCTCCCGCATGGCGAGGACTGGTTGACGAGGGCTCCCCGTCGTGATCACGTAGAGAAACGAAGAGGGCGCCCTGTCCGGTCTCGCTCAATAACCGACACAGTTTATTTGTTATTTGCTCGAACCTCTTTGAATTCCGTAGCAGCGGTCTGTAGGTTCGTCGTTGTTCGTCGGTGAGATCCGGATCGGATCTCATAGTGGACTCACTCAGATGGGGGAGGGACATGACTCGCGGGGGAGGCATGACTCAGAGTTCGGCAGAGGCAGTGCTGGAGCCTCATATACCTGTCCAGCGTGGTCCAGGGGGACCACACCTGATCGAAGAGGGCGTGTCGGAAGCGGTACGCAGGGTGGCGGGCCTCTCCCGGGGCCGGCGGATCCTCGTGGTCGACAGCGACGTCGACGGCGCGGAGTCCCTGGTGTGCAGGCTGCGCAGGCACGGCCATGAAGCCATCGGCGTGAAGAGCGGGAGCACCGCCCTGCAGGCGTACGAGGACGTCGACCTCGTCCTGCTGGACCTGGAGCTCCCGGACCTCGACGGCCTGGAGGTCTGCCGGGCCATCCGCTCGGTCAGCGGCATCCCGGTCATCATCGTGACGGCCCGCGGCTCCGAGCTCGACTGCGTCCTCGGCCTCCAGGCCGGCGCGGACGACTATGTGGTCAAGCCCTACGGCTTCCGGGAATTAATGGCACGGATCGAAGCCGTCATGCGTCGAGCGAGGTTCCAGCCGCCCGTTGCCAGAGAGATCTTGCACGGGCGGTTGCGCATTGACGTGAGCTCCCGCGAGGTGAGCCTGGACGGCCGTGAGGTGGGTCTGACCCGCAAGGAATTCGATCTGCTCTGCCTGCTCGCCTCGCATCCGGACACGGTCATTCCGCGCAAGCGCCTGCTTCAGCAGGTATGGGGTGATTCATGGTCGCGTCGCACTGTCGACACCCATGTCAGCAGTCTACGCGGGAAGCTCGGCGACAGCGGTTGGATCATTACCGTGCGCGGGGTCGGTTTCAAGCTGGGCAACGGGTAATTTCCGCCTTTCGCTCCGCCCGCACCTCAGGAAAAACAAGTTGAACAACCGTCATATATCCGGGGAATTGTTTCCGGGCGGTGTCCGTGAAAGGCCACCGCGGGTGAGACGGGTTTACGGCCGGGGCCTCCGGGGCGATGTGATTGCCCCGGAGGCCCCGTTTCTTTACCAGTGATCCGCCGGAATATCCAGGGTGTGCAACACCGCCCTCGCACACCTGAGTACACCCGGCACACACGAAAGGCCCCCGCGGTCCGGCTCGGCCGGTGCGGGGGCCTTTCGTCTGTACTGCCGCCTGTTTCCTACGGGTTGAGGACCCAGGCGGAGTTGTGCTGCGTGAACCCGATGTGCGGGTAGTACTCCACGGCCGCCGGCGCCGACAGCAGGATCACCTTCGCCCGCGGGGCTTCCTGCCGGGTGGCGTCGATCAGCGCCCGGCCGATGCCCGAGCGCTGGTAGTCGCCGCTCACCGCGATGTCCGAGAGGTAGGTGGCGTAGCTGAAGTCGGAGATGCTGCGCGCGATGCCGATGAGCCTGCCCTCCGCGCGCGCCACGACCACGAGATTGGCGTTGCGCACCATGGCGGCGAACCGCTCCACGTCCTCGATCGGACGGCGCTCACCGAGCCCGGAGGAGCGGTAGACCTCAAGGACCTCCTCCAGGTCCAGGTCCGCACCCTCCACACGCTCAATCTTCCAGGTCACGAAGTTGCTCCAATCGATCGAGAATCACGCCGTGGTTGACGAGGAAACGCTCAGGACGCAGCTGGCCGATGTCCATGCCCTCCTGGCGCAGCGTGTCCCCGAAGTGCTCGCCGGTGGCGATCGTACGGTTCGCGGCGGCCTGGACGGCGCGGTAGGCCTTCTCCCGCTCGACCCCGTCGGCCAGCAGGTCGGCGAGGACGGCGGAGCTGTACACCAGCCCGTCGGTGCGGTCGATGCCCGCCCGCATCCGGTCCGGGAAGACCTTGAGGTCATGGACGAGCCGGGTCGCCATGGTGGCCTGGAAGTGGCCGACCGCCAGCGCGTCGGGGAGGATCACCCGTTCCACCGACTGGTGCGCCAGATCGCGCTCGTGCCACAGCGCCACGTTCTCCAGGGCGGTGGCCGCGTATCCGCGCAGCAGCCGGGCCAGACCGTTCAGCCGCTCGCTGGTGGTCGGGTTCCGCTTGTGCGGCATGGCGCTGGAGCCCTGGTACGCGGAGGTGCGCTGCTCCTCCACCTCCCGGACCTCGGTGCGCTGGAGCAGCCTCAGCTCCAGCGCGATCTGCTCGATGCTCGCACCCAGCAGGGCGACGGCCTGGAGCAGTTGGGCGTGCCGGTCGCGGGCGACGACCTGGCTCGGCGCCGGCTCGACCCCCAGCCCGAGCTCCTCGCAGACGTACGCCTCCACCGACGGGTCGATCAGCGCGTACGTGCCGACCGAGCCGGAGATGGTGCCCACCGCCACGGCCTTGCGGGCCGCCTTGAGGCGGGTGAGCGAGCGGTCCACGGAGAACGCGAACTGCGCCAGCTTGTGGCCGAATGAGGTCGGCTCGGCGTGCACCCCGTGGGTGCGGCCGACGATGACCGTCTCCCAGTGCTCCAGGGCCCGTTCGACCAGGACCTTGCGCAGCTCCACGCCGGCCGCGAGGACCAGGTCGGTGGCGCGGGCGAGGTTGTATCCGAGGGAGGTGTCGACGAGGTCGTAGCTCGTCATGCCGAGGTGGACCCAGCGGGCCGACTCGTCGGGGATGCCCTCGCAGTAGGCGGCGAGGAACGAGAGCACTTCGTGGTCCCGCTCCCGCTCGATCTCCTGCACCCGCTCGGGCGTCGGGACCGCGGCCCGGCGCATGTCCTCGACGGCGTCCTCGGGCACCCGGCCCAGGCGGACCTGGGCCTCGGAGGCGAGGATCTCCACCCGGACCCAGGTCGCGTAACGCGCCCGGTCCGAGAAGATGTCCGCCATCGCGGGCAGGGTATAGCGGGGAATCATGTGGGCCAGCACCCCCAGGGTGAGCTTGTCGACAGGTGGTTGGCAGGGGCCATCAGTAGGCCTCGAAGTATTCGCGCTGTTCCCACTCGGTGACCTGGCCCTCGGCGGGCCGCTCCTGGGCGCGCCAGGCCTCGAAGCGGGAGACCTCGCTCGCCTTGAGCTTGGCCAGGGTGGCGGCGAGCGGCTTGCCCAGCAGCTCGGCGCCCTGACCGGCCCGGAAGGCCTCCAGGGCCTCGTCGAGGGACTGCGGCAGCGTCTCGTGCGCGCCCTCGGCGCCGGCCGGGCGCGGGGCCGTGCCCGGGGTGGCGGTGAGCCCGTCGAAGCCCGCGGAGAGCTGGGCCGCGAGGGCGAGATAGGGGTTGGCGGTGGGCTCGCCGGTCCGGTTCTCCACGTGGGTCGCGGAGCCGCCGCCGACCACGCGGAGCATCACGCTGCGGTCCTCGTAGCTCCAGCCGATCCGGGTCGGCGAGAGCGAGAACTCCGAGCTGAGACGGCGGTAGCCGTTGACGGTGGGCACCGAGAGCAGACACAGGTCGCGGGCGCGGGCCAGCAGGCCGTCGATGTACGCGCGTCCCCGGTCCGAGATGCCGCCGCCCTCGGCCGCGAAGATGTTGCGGCCGGTCGCGTCCATCACCGACTGGTGCAGGTGCCAGCCGCTCGGGTCGAAGCTGTCGACGCGCGGCAGCGACATGAAGGTGGCGTGGTAGCCCTGGCGCGCCGCGGTCTGCTTGACCACGGTGCGGAACAGCAGCATCGCGTCGGCGGTGTCCATCGCGTGCATCGGGTTGAAGGTCGTCTCGATCTGGCCCGGACCCGACTCGTGCTCGATCGACCGCAGCGGCAGGCCGAGTTCCAGGAGCTTGAGGGCGAGCGGGCTGGTGAAGTGGGCGACCGAGTCGTAGTGGGAGTCCAGGTTGAACTGGTAGCCCGAGTTCACCGCCTCGACCTGGGGCGCCGCGCCCTGGAGGCCGAAGCCGTTGCCCGCGTTCCCGGGAGGGCCGGGCAGCCGCTTGGTGAGGTACCACTCGACCTCCAGGCCCAGCACCGGGGTGAGGTCGCGGGCCGCGTAGCGGGCGAGAACCTGACGCAGCACATTGCGCGCGGAGAGCGGGTGCGGGGAGCCGTCGCGCAGGTACTCGTCGCCGAGCACCCAGGCGGTGCGCGGCCCCTCGTGCGGCAGGATCTGGAAGGTCAGCGGGTCCGGCACCAGCACGAAGCTGCCCGCGCCGGCGATCTCGTCGACGCCCACGCCCGGGTCGGAGAGGTAGTCGAGCGCCGCCGCGTGACCGGTGTCGAAGATGAAGGGCCCCGAGCTGAAGTCCATGCCGTTGCGCAGGACCGAGCGGAACGCGTCGACCGTCAGCGTCTTGGAGCGGGCCAGACCGTGCGGGTCGCCGAAGGCCAGGCGGACGAGGTCGACCTCGTGCAGGGAGGCCTCGATCTGCTCGGCGGCGGCGGCCTGTTCGTCGGTCCAGAGGCCGAACTCGGTGACGAACGCGGGGCGTCCGACGCCGCCCGACTCGGAGAAGGGGCGGGACCACGACCGGGAGAACATGGGTTACAGGATCCTTTCGGTTACTCGGTCCGGTGCGGCCGGCAGGGGACCGAGGTCCGCCTCGAGACGGCGTGCCGCTGACAGGACCAGATCGTCCGCCCCGAACGGGCCCACGAGTTGGAGCCCCACCGGGAGTCCGGCGCGGGTGAGCCCGGCCGGGAGGGAAACGGCCGGCTGGCCAGTCATATTGAAGGGATACGTGGCGGGTGTCCACGCCAGCCAGAGCAGGTCCTGTGGACGGCTCGCCCACTGGGGGCCGATCGCGTACGGATCGAAGGGCTCGATGGGCACGGTGGCCATGGCGAGCAGGTCGTACCGGCCGAAGATCTCGTGCAGGGTGGTGCGCAGCGCCAGGCGCACTTCCTCGGCCCGCATCACGGTCGCGCCGCTGAGCGTGCGCCCGTGCCGGACGATCGCGAGGCGGCCCGGGTCGCACCACTCCTCGTCGGCGGGTGAGGTGGCGGCGGCGTCGCTGGCCGCGAGGATGTCGACGAGCGCCGGATACGGGTCGCGGAAGGGCACCTCGATCCGCTCGACGCGGTGGCCCTGGGCCTGAAGCGCGGGCAGGGCCTGCTCGCTGACCCGGCGGACCTCCGCGGAGGTGCCCGGGAACTCGATCCAGCCGATCCTGAGCGACCGGCGCTGGCCCGGCAGGTCGACCGTGCCGATCAGCGAGTCCGGGTCGCCCGGATGCCCGCCGGTGATCACCGAGGCGAGCTCGACCACGTCCGGCACGGTCCGCGCGATCGGCCCCTGGTGGGAGAGCCGGTCGGCGCAGGCGGGCACATAGGGCACCTTGGCGAACGAGGGCTTGTAGCCGACGACCCCGCAGAACGCGGCGGGAATCCGGATGGAGCCCGCGCCGTCGGTGCCCAGCGCCCCCGAGCCCAGGCCCGCGGCCACCGCGGCGGCGGCCCCGCCGCTGGAGCCGCCGGCGGTCAGCTCGGGGTCCCAGGGGTTGCGGGTGGGCGGCGCCACCCGGCTCACCGTGGAGGCGCTCCAGCCGTACTCCGACGTCGTGGTCTTGCCCACGACGATCGCCCCGGCGGCCCGCAGCCGCGCCACCGAGGGCGCGTCGGCCCGGGGCCGCCGGTTCGCCAGGAGGGAGCCGCGGGCGGTGGGCAGGTCCCCGGTCTGGATGAGGTCCTTCACCGAGACGGTGATCCCGAGCAGCGGCTGCCGCTCGAAGGCCGCCCGGCCGAGCTCCCGGATCCGGGCGTCGGCCAGCTCGGCCTCCCGTACGGCCTCGTCGCCCGCGACCGAGACGAACGCCCCGAGCTCGATGTCGGTCTTCTGGATCGCGGTGAGGACCGACTGGACGTGCTCGGCCGCGGTGAGCTCGCCCCGGGCGAGCAGCTCGCGTATGTCACCGATGGAGGTCAACGGATCTCCCTGTAGGGGCGGGTGGGACGCCGGTCACGACACCGGGTGCGGCTGCCTGGCGTTCGCCGCGGCGGCCTGGACCGACGAGAGGTGCCACGCGGAGTCGAAGGCGGTGACCTCGATGTCCTCGCCCGCGGCGACCAGCGCGGCGGCGGCGCTCATGGCGCTGGCGATGAAGGCGGAGGTCCGGTGGGCGGCGAGCAGATCGCTCTCGTCGAACGGCCGGCCCTCGCAGCGCAGCAGGCGCAGGTCCATGAAGCCGTTGAACTTCCGGCCCAGCACCTCGACCGCCTGCGGGCTGCGGATGCTGAAGCGCACCTTCGCCGCGACATGGCCGTGGTGGTGCTGGTCGGAGTAGAAGGCGACGTCCGGGATGGTCGGCGGGATGAAGTGGTCGCGCTCCACCACGGCCGGCACCTTGGGCAGGTTGCCCGCGATGAAGTGCCAGGAGTTGTACTGCATCCGCGACGACATCGCCCAGGCGGTGTCGGCTAGCTGGGGCACCGAGTCCTCGAAGTAGCGCTTGGCCGCGGGGGCCGGCACCACACAGCAGAAGAAGTCGGTGATGTCCCACTTGGTGATCTCGGCGTAGCTCTGCTCGCGCAGGGCGCGCATCAGCTCGGGCAGGGAGCGCATGCCGCGGCTCATCGCGAAGTCGGCCTCGAAGACATCGGTGGCACCGGCCACCGTCTCGTACACCAGGGCTTCGAGCCCGGTGCCGAAGTCGCCGTGCGGCCGGGCCAGCCAGTCGGGGGAGGCGGTCAGGCTCGCGCTCAGCTCCTCGAAGGTGGCGCCGGTGACCGGGAGCCGCTCGCGCAGCCGCTCGGCGAGCTCCGCCTCGCGCTGCCGCGACGCCTCGCCGTACGGACCCGCCAGGCGCTCGATCTTGTGCATCAGCGCGCCGTGGATCTCGCGGTAGAGCTGGGCGTTGGGCAGGACGTGCCCGACGCGCCGCTCGCGCAGCGCCATGGCCAGCTTGTTGAGCGCCTCGACCCGGTGCGTGGGGGCGGCCGGGACCGGCTCGCCGCCGGGCACCGCGTTGTAGTTGCGCCGGGTGCGCTCCAGCAGATACGCGAGGTGGTCCAGGGAGAGCTGGGTGCCGTTGGCCTCCTCGATACGGCCGGCGCCCGCCGACCGTACGAGCAGGGTGAGGCAGACGACCAGCATCGCGTCGTGGTCGGACCAGCGCTCCATCTCGACGCCGAGCAGACTGCTGAACGTCTCGCTGGGGTGGCCCGCCCACAGGGTCTTGCCGATGAGGTTGTTGCCCTCGCGGAAGTTGGTGTAGAGCTTCCCCTCCTGGTGGAGGACGAAGGGGGCGGTGCGCAGCGCCGACTCCCGTACGGTCTCCAGGAGTTCGTCGCGGGCCGGGGTGCCGAGCGCGGCCAGCCACTGGCGGCAGTCGACGACCTGGTCGGCGTAGCGGGCGGCGGCGCGGTTGACCTCGCTCTCGTAGTCGAGCAGGTCCTGCGCCGACCACGGCACGCTCATCACGCCGTCGACCAGGTTCTCCTCGTCGGCCAGCGAGCCCTGGGAGGGGACGCGCACGACGATGCGGCCGGTCGTGGTCAGGCCCAGCTCGCCCAGGAACGCGGTGCGCTCCTTGGAGTCGCGGACCGGGGCGGGCAGGTCCTGCTCGCGCCAGGAGATGCCGCAGAGCACCTTGAGCGCGGCCTCGTCCGCGGTGCGCAGCGCGCGCAGCTGGACGTCGGCGGGGACATGGCCGTCCAGCGTGAGCAGGGTGTTCACCGAGGTCCGCAGGTCACCGGCCTCGACGGCCTTCTCCCAGGCGTTCTTCAGGAGGGTGGGGAAGCCGGCCTCCTCGTCCTTGACGCGGTCCGGCTTCGGCGTGGCACCGGCCACCGCGCCCAGGCGGCTGGGCCGGCGGCTCTGGCGCTTCTTGGCGTTGATGGCCCGGCGCGACGTGCCGTTGCGTTCGGCGAAACTTGTCATGACACACCCTCAGCGGTAAGCCCGATGTGATTCCACATCTCGTCGGACGTCGGGGTCCAGTCCTCGTCCACATAGATGCAGTCGACGGGGCACTCCAGGACGCACTTGGGGCAGCCCGAGCAGAGTTCGGGGATGATGACGACATCGAGCCCGTTGTCGAAGATGGCGTTGAACTCGGGCGGGCAGGCACGCAGGCAGGTGTCGCAGGTGATGCACTCGGCCCGCTCGATGCGGCGCGGCGGCTTCTTCCAGGTCTCGCTGCGCTTGCGCTCGGCGATCACCTTGTTGCGCCCGGATACCGAGCCTTCCACCTCGTCGAGTGAGTCGTCGGAAGTATTCGTGGGCATGTGGCCCCCCTCTTGTCCTGTTTCGCTCGTGACCACGTAAGAGAGCATCAATAGCGCGCCGCACCTCGGCGACGTCGGCCAGAATTACACGGAGGCCCGCTCCATGGGAACGGCGGGCGAGCGGTGTGCAGGCGCGGATCAAAACGTGTGGTGGATTCCTGCTGGAGGGAATCTTGAATCGCGCGGACTCTTGATAATCCCCGGTGGTGCAGAGGGATGCAATATGCTCGACTCGGCACGCCGAAGAAGCGGGTGGAACGGCCCGAAGACCCCCGGACAAACCCCGCTGACCTGCGAGGATCGGAGGGCCGGAGGCGGGGCTACGGTCCGTGGACGGAAGCCGCGGTGCGCGCGTCGTACGAAGGTATACGCGAAGCGCGCCCGTGCAACCGCGGAACTTTCGCAGTCGAACACCCTGCGCGCACACCCTCGGCCCGCAACCCGGTGGGTCATCGCTTACTGGTGTCACCGCACCGTTTTGGGGGCACGGTGTCCGCTCTCCATTCACGTGCGTATTTCCGCCTCGGCGGCCCGGCGGCGAGGAAAGAGAAATCCTTGATCGATACGCCGCATAAAGTGATCGACGCCACCCGGTAAGAGGCGCTCCGGTATCGGGTCGGAAAACAGGGGAGGATTTCCCCGAGACGTCAATTGTTCAACGAGGGGCCGTGCGGGCCGCGCGCCCCGCGCGAGCGGCTGCGGGCGCACGCGGACGGCGCGCCACCGGGTCCTTCACCCGGTGACGCGCCGTGGTCGTGTCTGACGCCGTCTCAAAGGCCGCTGGGGTACGCCGGGTCGGCGCCGCCTCACCCGTCCAGGATCGTCAGATCCGTCCGGCTGAGCCGGTCGGGGGCGGCCCGCATGTCGATCCCGGTGATCCGCTCGTCCACGATCGTGAAGCCGAAGACCACCCGGGGCAGGCCGCGCGGCGCCCACACCGCGCCCACGGCCCCGTCCACCAGCGCCAGCCGGGCGTAACGGGCCCGGCCCGAGAACGTCCTGGCCACCGAGGCCGCGCCCCGCACCTCCGCCCCCGGCGCGCCCGCCGCCACCGCCTCCGCGTCGGCGTGCAGCACCACGTCCGGGTCGAGCATCGCGATCAGCGTGTCGAAGTCACCGCCGCGCGAGGCGGCGAGGAAGGAGTCCACGATCCGCCGCAGCCGGTCCGAGCCGTCCTCGGGCAGCGGGTCGACGCTCTGCACCCGCACCCGCGCCCGGCCCGCGAGTTCGCGGGCGGCCTCGGCCCCGCGGGCGCCGACGATGGGCGCGATCTCCTCGTAGGGCAGACCGAACAGGTCGTGCAGGACGAACGCCATCCGCTCGGCCGGGTCCAGCGTCTCCAGGACCACCAGCAGCGCCAGGCCCACCGAGTCCGCCAGCAACTCCTGGTGGGCCGGACCCATCCGGGCCACCTCCGCCACCAGCGCGTCCGGCACCGGGGCCGTCAGATCGTCCGGCGCCCGGCGCGCGGCCGGCACCCGCGGCAGCAGCACGTTCGGACAGAGCGTCCTGCGCGAGCGCAGCCGGTCGAGGGAGACGTTGGCGACCACCGTCATCAGCCAGGCGGGCAGACCCCGGACCCCCTCGTCCGTGGCGTCGTCGCCGCTGTCGATGATCTGTAACCACGCTTCCTCGACGGCTTCGTCGGCCTCGTTCAGCGAGCCCAGCATCCGGTACGCCACGGCTCGCAGATGCGGGCGGCTCTCCTCGAAACGCCGCGCCAGCCATTCGCCGTCGTCCATCGGTCACATTCCTTCGTCGCGCTCCGTCAGTGAGTGACGAACGCGTCACGGTCACACCCTCTGGCCACGTTCCGTCATAGCAGTGACGAACAAAACCCAGCTCATGTGACAGGAAGAGGTACCCCGATCGAGTCGAGGCGATCGGGTCGTACAGGGGAGGCCCCTCGAACAGACCGAGTTCGACCGAGCCCTGAGCGCCCCACGGCCGCGCGGGACTCCCGACCCTTAGCGAGCAGTCATGACGACGCATCCTCCATCATCGAGGCAGTCCATCGAGGAGCCGCCGCCCCCGTCCACGTCTTCGTTCGCCCACAAGTACGCGAGGGCCGTCGCCGGCCGCCGCTCCAAGTGGGCCGTCCTCGTGCTGTGGGTGCTGCTCATCGTCGTGGGCGGGTCCCTCGCGGCCAAGCTCGGTGACGTCCAGAACAACGAGGCCCAGACCTGGTTGCCGAAGAACGCGCAGGCGACGAAGGCGGTGAAGATCGCCGAGGATTACTTCCAGGACAAGGGCCGTCTCGGCGCGGTCGTCGTCTACGCGCGCGAAGACGGCCTGACCGGCGCCGACTTGGCCAAGGTCAACGCCGACCGCGCCCGGTTCGTCACGGACCGGATCGCCGCGGCTGAGATCCCGCCGGTCACGGTCGCCTCCGACAACAAGGCCGCGTTCCTCAGCGTCCCCATCAAGTCGGACAAGGCCGACAACAGCGTCCTCGGCGACGGGGTGAAGGATCTGCGCAAGGCGGCGCAGAAGGACGCGCCGGACGGCCTCGACGTGCGGATCACGGGCCCGGCCGGCAGCATCGCCGACTTCATCGATGTCTACTCCGGTATGGACGGCGCCCTGATGGGTGCCACGCTCGGACTCGTCGCGATCTTCCTGCTGTTCACCTACCGCAGCCCCATCCTCTGGCTGATCCCGCTGCTCTCGGTGGGCCTGGCCAGCCAGGTCGCCAGCGCCGTGGTCTACCTCCTCGCCAAGCACGCGGGGCTCACGGTCAACGGTCAGAGCGCCTATGTGCTCATCGTCCTGGTCCTGGGCGTCGGTACCGACTACGCGCTGCTGCTGATCGCCCGGTATCGCGAGGAGCTGCACCGCCACGAGGACCGGCACGAGGCGATGGTGTACGCGCTGCGCCGCTGCCTGCCCGCGATCACCGCCTCCGCGGCGACCGTGGGCATCGCCACCCTCTGCCTGGTGTTCGGCTCCATGAACTCCACCCGGGGCCTCGGCCCGGTCGTCGCCCTCGGCGTGGTCATCGTCTACTTCGCGATGACCACGCTGCTGCCCGCGTTCCTGGTGATCCTGGGCCGCTGGGTGTTCTGGCCGTTCACCCCGCGCTACTCGGCGCAGTACGTGGACGCGAGCGTCGAGAAGGAGCACGGCTTCTGGGGGCGGATCTCCGGCTTCGTCGGCCGCAGGCCGCGCCCGATCTGGATCGGTACGGTCCTGGTCCTCGGCGCGCTGGCGTTCGGCGCGATGTCGCTGTCCACCGGCCAGACCCAGGCCGAGCAGTTCACCAAGAAGGTCGACTCGGTGGCCGGCCAGGAGCTGCTGTCCGAGCACTTCCCGGCCGGCTCCTCGGCCCCCGCCGACGTGTACGTCAAGGACGCGGGCGCGGCCACCGCGCTCTCCACGGTCCAGGGCGTGCCCGGTGTCACCAAGGCGACCACCGTGGCGTCCAGGAACGGCTGGACGCACATCGAGTCCGTCCTGAAGGACGCGCCGGACACCCACGCCGCCCGCAACACCGTCGACCGTATGCGCACCGCCCTCGACCGGACCTCCGGCGAGGCGCAGGACGCGGTGGTCGGCGGGCAGACGGCGATCGCGCTGGACACCTCCGACGCCCAGGGCAAGGAGGAGAAGGTACTGATCCCGCTCATCCTCGCGGTGGTCCTGATCATGCTGATCGTCCTGCTGCGGGCCCTGGTGGCACCGCTGATGCTGCTGCTGTCGGTGGTGCTCTCGTACACCGCGGCCGTGGGCGCGGCGGCGCTGCTGTTCCACGCCGTGGGGTATCCGCGGATCGACCGGGGGCTGCTGCTGTTCGGCTTCCTGTTCCTGGTCGCCCTCGGTGTCGACTACACCATCTTCCTGATGACCCGGGCCCGTGAGGAGGTCGGCAAGCGCGGCCACCGCGAGGGCGTCCTCACCAGCCTCACCGTCACCGGTGGTGTGATCACCTCGGCGGGCCTCGTCCTCGCCGCCACCTTCAGCGTCCTGGCGGCCATCCCGACGGTGGCCTCGCTCCAGCAGGGCCTGCTCGTGGCGGTCGGCATCCTGCTGGACACGTTCATCGTCCGCAGCCTGCTGATCCCGGCGCTCGCGCTGGAGCTCGGGCCGAAGTTCTGGCGCCCGGGCCACCCCGAGCGCGACGAGGCGGACCTCCCGGTCGGGCCGCGCGCCGAATCGGCGCGGCTGGGCTGACCTCCGTACGGACGAGAGCGCACCGGCTCGTCCCCACGGTCCTCGATGGCGGGCGCACCAACTCCCACCCGGGAGGCGGTGCGCCCGTCGTGTGTCCGGGTTCCGTCCGGGGCCGGTCCGGAACCGGGACGTCACACTTTCGCGGGCCGGATCGTCAGTGTGGCGACACTTCAACGAAGGAGGAGCCATGACGTCGCCCATCCTGGTGACCGGCGGCACGGGCACGCTGGGACGACTGGTCGTCTCGCGGCTGCGGGACGCCGGCGCCGACGTCCGGGTGCTCAGCAGGAAGACCCGCCCGGCCGAGCCCGGTGTCACCCACGTGACCGGCGATCTCGCCAAGGACCAGGGCATCGGTCCCGCCGTCGAGGGCGTGGGCACGCTCGTGCACTGTGCCAGTGACAAGAAGGGCGACGCCGAGGCCACCCGCAACCTGGTCCGCGCGGCCGAGGCGGCGGGGGTCGCGCACCTGGTCTACATCTCCATCGTCGGCGTCGAGGACGTCTCCTTCGGCTACTTCAAGTCGAAGCTGGAGTCGGAGCGGGTGGTGACCGGCTCCAAGGTGCCGTGGACGCTGCTGCGCGTCACCCAGTTCTACGACTTCATCCTCAACGGGGCCCAGAAGGCGAAGAGGCTGCCGCTGGTCCCGGTCCCCGCGGGCTTCCGGGTGCAGCCGATCGACCCCGAGGAGGTGGCGTCCCGGCTCGCCGAGCTGGCCGTGGACAAGCCCGCCGGGCGGGTGCCCGATCTGGTGGGGCCGCAGGCCACCGACGCGGTCGCGATGATCCGCGCGTATCTCAAGGCCGTCCACCGAGGCTCTCCGGTGGTCCCGGTGTGGATGCCGGGCCTGGGCAGGATCCGGGCCGGCGGGCTGCTGCCGAAGGGCCCGCGGGAGGGGTACGACACGGCCCGGGTGACCTGGGAGGAGTTCCTGGCCGCCAGGCTCGGCTGACCGGGGCCCACCGGGGGAGCAGGGGGGCAGACCACCCCGGGGCGGACAATTTCATAGGGAATGACCGAACTGGATACCGAACATCCAAGATATGAACTTGATGTGACTTGTCCCATAGGCTGGGCCTCGCAGTGCGTGACGACGGGCCCGGTGGAGGAATGTGACCCATGGACGAGACCGAACGGCTGGCGGAGCGCTTCGAGGCGCACCGCCCCCATCTGCGGGCGGTCGCCTACCGGATGCTGGGCTCGCTGAACGAGGCCGAGGACGCCGTGCAGGAGTCCTGGTTCCGGCTCAGCCGGTCGGACGTGAGCACGGTGGAGAACCTGGGCGGCTGGCTGACCACGGTCGTCGCGCGCGTCTGCCTGGACATGCTCCGCTCGCGCGAGTCGCGGCGCGAGGACCTGCTGGGCGAGCGGCCACCGCCCGTCCACCACGGCGCGCACGAGAGCGCGGACCCCGAACAGGAGGCGGTCCTGGTCGACTCGGTCGGCCCGGCGCTGCTCGTGGTGCTCGACACGCTCTCCCCGGCCGAGCGGCTCGCCTTTGTCCTGCACGACATGTTCGCCGTCCCGTTCGACGACATCGCCCCCGTGGTGGGGCGCTCCACCATCGCCACCCGGCAGCTCGCCAGCCGGGCGCGCCGCCGGGTGCAGAACGCCGAGGCCGCGCCCACCGCCGACCGGGGCCGCCAGCGGCAGATCGTCGACGCCTTCCTCGCCGCCTCGCGCGGCGGCCGGTTCGACGAACTGCTCGCCCTGCTCGACCCGGAGGTCGTCGTCCGGGTCGACGGCGCCGCCCTGGCGATGGGCGCGAGCGGCGCCCTGGGTGCCCAGGCGGTCGCCAAGACGTTCTCCGGCCGGGCCCAGGTCGCCCAGCTCGCGCTGGTGGACGGAGCCCCGGGCATGGTCTGGGCGCCGAACGGCGGTGTGAAGGTGGTGTTCGACTTCATCGTCGTGGACGGCCGGATCGCCGCGATCGACATGCTCGCGGACCCCGGACACCTGAACGAGATGGACGTCAAGATCCTGGCGGAGTAGCCGGCAGCCACCCGGACGAGGGCGCGGAACGGCCCGAGAAACCGGGAACGCTCCCTGTTTGCCCTGGGGAAACCCCTGGTTCTCATGGTGAGCACCCCCCGGAACCCCGCTCCACCCGGCACGCCCCATGCAACACCAAGAGGCGCAGCCCGGCCATCCGGCCGTGCTGCGCCTCTGTCGTTCCTTGAGCGGACTCCGAGCGCGGGCGGATCAGCCGCGCCGGACCGCCATCCGCTGCCGCGCCGCCTCGGCGAGCGCCGTGAACGGGCTGTCGTCGTCGGACTCCTCGGCGTGCCACTGCACACCGACCGCGAACGGGTGGCCGTCGACCTCGATCGCCTCCACCGTCCCGTCCTCGGACCAGGCGGTCACCGTCAGACCCTCTCCCACCCGGTCGATGACCTGGTGGTGGTGGCAGGGCACGACGTCCTTCTTCAGGAACTCGGCGAGGTGGCTGCCGGGTTCGAGCCGCACCTTCTGCTGCCCGTACTCCTTCCCCCCGGGGGAGTGGTTGTCGTGGCCGACGATCTCCGGAAGGTGCTGGTGGAGGGTGCCGCCGCGCAGGATGTTGATGAGCTGCTCACCGCGGCAGATGCCGAGGGTGGGCAGGTCGTCCGCCAACGCGGCCTCGATCAGGGCGAGTTCGGCCCGGTCCCGGGTGGTGTCGTTCCATCCGGTCTTCTCGTGCTTGTCCTGCCCGTACAGCGCGGGGTCCGCGTCGGGACCCGCGAGCAGCAGCAGACCGTCGAGGCCGCCGATGGTCTGCTCCACACCCGGCTGCGGAGCCAGCAGCACCGGTATGCAGCCGGCGTCGGCGACCTTCTGGACGAACGTCTGCGGAACGAACGTCGCGTCCATCTCGAAGATCGCGAACTTGATCTGGGTCACGACGGCCGTGATGCCGATGACGGGCCGGCGTGTGCGGTCCAGCGAGTTCAGGGTCTCGTTGACGGCGGAATGCACAGTGCACCTCACAAGGGTTCAGATCTTGAGTACGGGGCGGAACTCCGCCTCGTGGTGGGTGATCCACTCGGCGTACGTGTAGGCGGGGCGGCCGGTGACGCGTTCGACGGTGGGCAGGACCTCCGCCTCCTTGCCCAGCAACTCCGCACGCCGGTCCAGGATCTGGTCGGCCACGTACCCGGAGAGGTAGTTGACCATCGCCGCGCGGACGCGTTCGCGCGGTACCTCCTGGAAGCGGGTGGGGATGCCGAGCGCGGCACCGAGCAGGCGCACCCGGTCCTCCTGGCTGAGCGACTGGGGCCCGGTGATCGAGTGGATCGTGCCGGATTCCGCCGCGAGCAGGGACTTCACCGCGACCGCCGCGATGTCGCGCTCATGGATCGGCGCCATCGCGGAACTTCCGTACACACCGTGCACCACTCCGTCTTTGGCGATCTGGGGTATCCAGAGGAGATCGTTGGACATGAACGCGCTCGGCCGCAGGAACGTCCATGACATTCCCGACTCGACGACTGCCTTCTCGCACGCGATGTGCGGCTCTTCGGCAGCATAGGTGACCGCCTCGGAAGACAGCATGACCACATGTTGCACCCCGGCTGCGGCGATGGCGTCGACCGCTCCCTGGAGCTCGCCGAACACCGGCCACAGATAGAGGCGTTCAACTCCCCGCAGTGCCCTGCCCAGGGTCTCGGGCCGGCCCAGGTCGGCCGCCAGTACCTCCACCTCGCCCGGCAGGGCGCACTTGGCGGGATCGCGGGCGATGGCCCGTACCCGCTCCCCCGATTTCAGCAGCTCGTCGACGATGTTTCTGCCGACGTTCCCGGTCGCGCCGGTTACCAAGATCATGTCTTCTCCCGTGGTCAAGGGGGGACGTCCGATGGATGTCTTGCATTTTGCGAAGGCAACTCATACGGGCACAGATAATCCGGCCACAGGTGATTCGGCACGGGGTAATGCGGACACGCGCATTCCGGGCAGGGGGAAACGTGCGGCCGGGCGGTGGAGGGCGGCGCTGCGGTTCGCGCGCGGCGGGGTCCGTGAATAAGTGACCGACTGGTAAGTAGGTTGGTTCTGAAGAAACGTTCCCGCAGGGAAGTGTCGGCCATGAGGCGGCAGTGCCTCATGGCCGACGGTGGAGCGGGGCGTGCGGTTACCCGGTCTTGCTCTCGGAGAGGTTGATCCGCCAGGAGACCCCGAACCGGTCGTTGACCCAGGCGAACTTGGCGCTGAACCCGTAGGTGCCGACCGGCATGATCACCTCACCCTTCTCGGAGAGGCCCTCGAAGACCCGGTCGAACTCCTCGTCCGAGTCGCACTGCACGTACACCGCCATAGCGGGTGAGAACGAGTAACTGTCCCAAGGGGCGTGGTCGGAGCCCCGGGCGCCGTCCGGCGGAATGTTGATGCACATGAACTGCTGCCCGGCCAGGGTGAAGACCGCGTGCTGCAGGGTTCCCTCCACCCAGCCCGGCTCACCGGCCCGGGCGCGAATGGTGTTGATCACCTCTGAGCCGTCGAAGAGGGACGTGTAGAACGTCACCGCCTCCTCGGCATCCTGCGGGAACGCCAGAAAAACCGTGAGCTTCTGCGTGACTGCGGAGGACATCGCTCTCCTTATTAAGTCTGGTGTTCTGCGTGGAGCACCCTTCCAACATCCATTTCTCCGAGTCAAGAGGGCAACCGCGGAAAGTCGATGTCGAGCGGCCCTTTTGATCTTGATCGCGTACCGGCTATCCGGAACAAGGCACTTCGGTCTGTTGAATGCCTTATTCCTATTCCGCTTTTCTGTTCTCTTCCGAAGGACGGAAAAGGATCACCGGGAGTTCTGGGGCGCATTTCAATAATGTTTGCCTAAGTGGCGGAAGTGGCGCTCGCGGAGATCATGGAAAACAGCAGGACCCATTCCCCTTGACGCCCCTGATCGTCGAGTTGCAGACTTCTTCGGCGGCCCGAAAGGTCTTTTGTGGGAGCCGCTGAGCATGATCACATTCAACGCTCCGTTTCCGATCTCGACAGGCCGATTGAGCGGCGTCGAGGGGCGTTGCGAGTGGATTCCCGAACCGCTGAATTCGATCTCGCATATCTCATCCAGGAGGACGAAAAATGGGAACTGGCGTGATCATTGCCGGTGCCGGACCCGTCGGGCTGATGCTGGCCGGCGAACTGCGGCTGAACGGCGTCGACGTGGTCGTCTACGAGCAGAGAGCCACTCCGAGCGGGGAGTCGCGCGGTGTCGGGTTCACCCGGCGTGCCGCGGAGGTCTTCCACCAGCGCGGACTGCTGGCCCGCTTCGGTGACATCGAGATCGGCAACGAGGGTCACTTCGGCGGTGTGCGCATCGACTTCACCGCCCTGGAGGACAACCACTTCGGCATTCGCGGAGTGCCCCAGTACCGCATCGAGGAGATCCTGGAGGCGTGGGCCATCGACCTCGGCGTGGACGTGCGCCGCGGATTCGAGGTGGTCGACTACCGGGAGGGGCCGGACGACATCACGGTGGTGGTGGACGGGCCGGACGGCCGTGCCGAGCACACCGCGCGGTACCTGGTGGGCTGCGACGGCGGGCGCTCCCGTATCCGCAAGCTGGCCGGCATCGACTTCCCCGGGCGCGAGGCCACCCGCGGGATGTACGTGGCGGATGTCGTGGACCGTCCCGACATCAAGCCGCGGGTGATCGGCGAGCGGGTCGACGGCGGCATGGTGATGGCCATCCGCCTGGAGGAGGGCGTGACCCGGATCATCATCCACCCGGCGAAGCTCACCCCCCGCGACAACACCAAGCTGACGTTCACCGAGATCGCGGACTCCTGGCAGGAGCTCACCGGGCAGTCGCTGCACGGGGCCGAGACGAAGTGGGTCAGCGCGTTCACCAACGCCACCCGCCAGGCCGCGGAGTACCGGCGCGGCCGGGTGCTGCTCTCCGGCGACTCCACCCACATCCACATCCCGGCCGGTGCCCAGGGGCTGAGCGTGGGTGTCCAGGACGCGGTGAACCTCGGCTGGAAGCTGGCCGCCACCGTCAACGGCTGGGCGCCCGAGGGGCTGCTCGACACCTACCACGCCGAACGGCACCCGGTGGGCGAGAAGCTGCTGCGCAACACCCTCGCCCAGGCCTCCCTCTATCTCACCGGTGACGAGATGGAGCCGATGCGCCAGGTGATGCGCGAGCTGGTCCAGTCACCCGACGCGGCGCGGCGCCTGGCCGGGCACGTCAGCGGCCTAGGCATCCGGTACGACATGGGCGGCGCCGTGGGCCACCCGCTGCTCGGGCTGCGGATGCCCGACCGCGAGGTCAAGCTCGGGGACGGCTCCACCACCCGGGTCTCGCAGCTGCTGCACCGGGCACGCGGTGTGCTGGTCGTCGCGGACGGCAGCGCCGAGCCGGCCCGCCTCGCCGAGGGCTGGTCCGACCGGATCGACATCGTCACCGGCGCGAGCTGGTCGGACCGGGTCGACATCGTCCCGGACGGCTGGGTGCCGGCGGACACGGCCGAGGGCACGACCCCGGACGCCGTCCTCATCCGTCCCGACGGGCACGTGGCGTGGGTCGCCCCGGACGGCGGCGAGCTGCTCGACGCGCTCGCGCGCTGGTTCGGCTCGCCGCGCTGAGGCGGGCCCGCGCCCGTCCCGCCGACCCGCCGTCCCGCAGGAGGTTCTGTGATCGAATTCGTGGAGGCAGACGAGACCACTCCTTATACACAGCAACTGAAGGAGCGGACCGGCCAGGTCGTGCTGGTCAACACGTTCACCGTGCCGAAGGGCAGGACCGAGGAGTTCCTGGCGCTCTGGCGCGAGGACGCCGCATACTTCACGCGGCAGCCCGGCTTCGTCTCCACACAGATGCACCGGGGCATCGCCGGCAGCCGCATCCTGGTGAACGTCGCGGTCTGGCAGTCCGCCGCCCATCTGGCGGCGGCGCACAGCAACCTTGAGGTCCGTCCCGGCGGTGCGGGGTACCCGCGGGGCTGCACGGTCTCGCCCCATCTGTACGAGAAGGTCGCGGTCGACGGCATCTGCGGCGACTGACGCTTCCCGGGCCCGGGGCCCGTCACGCCGATGTGACGGGTTCCGGGTCTGTTCTCGGCCAGAAAACCGGCCAACTTCACGCCAAGTCGTGGGAGTTGGCCCACCGTCCCGAGGCGGGAGTGCGGGCGGCGGTCGACCCCGGGGCGGGGGAGCGTCCCGGGCGCATCACGAGTGCGAAGCCGATCAACACCCCCGAATGTGCGATCCCGGCCCCTCTTCTGACGCTCCCTGACGTCCGGTCCCCCTCGGTGGACCGATTCCCCCGACTGTTCACGTCCGACGGTACAGAAGGTTGTCCGCACTTGACGGAACCTGAACTTCCGCTCTGCTCGACCGCCGTTTGCGACCCGTACAGCGATGCGGTCCGGGCCGCTCCGGGGGCCCTCCGGGCTGCCCGGCACACGCGTTACGCGCGCGTGAACGGCCTTGTGCCACAAGGGAATCCGGGCCTCGCCAACCGGCTCCGGGGTGGTTGACAAGGCCTGCCGGGTCGCCTTTCATTTCGCACACCGGAAGTGGATTCCGGTTCCGATTCATTGCGAGGGGGCGCAAAGTGAGTCTGGCCGAGCAATCAATTGATGATCAGTTACTGAAGATCCACGCGGCGGACCTCGACGAGGTCGTGACCTCCATGGTCTGGATCGAGTCGCATCCCGCCGGTGAAGTACGCATCGACTCCCTGGTCTTCGAGGACTCGCCCCGTCTCGGCGGCGCGGACGAGGACCATGTGCGCGTGCTCGCCGAAGCCGGCGACTCGCTGCCGCCGATCACCGTCCACCGCTCGTCGATGCGCGTCATCGACGGCACCCACCGGGTTCGCGCCGCGCTCCTCAACGGCCGGACCACCATCCAGGCCCGGATGGTCGACTGCGACGAGGGCGCCGCATACGTCCTGGCGGTCAAGGCCAACGTCACCCACGGTCTGCCGCTGTCGCGCTCGGACCGCTCGGTCGCCGCCGCGCGGATCATCATGACCCACCCGCAGTGGTCGGACCGGGCCGTCGCCGCCGCCGTGGGCCTCTCCGACAAGACGATCTCCCGGATCAGGTCCCGCTCCTCGGCGGACGCTCCGCAGTCGAACGCGCGCCTGGGCCGCGACGGCCGGCTGCGCCCGCTGGACAGCGGATACCGCCGCCAGCAGGCCGCCGCGATGATCCACGAGCGGCCCGACGCGGGGCTGCGCGAGGTGGCCCGGGCGACCGGCCTCTCACCCGCCACCGTGCGGGACGTACGGCAGCGCATCGACCGGGGCGAGGACCCCGTGCCGGGCCGCTACCGCACGGCCGCGGGCCAGAGCCCGGCGCCCGGCACGCCCGTGGTGCCCCGCCAGACGCAGCGGGCGGTGAGCGCCCGCAGCGAGCGGCGGGAGATCACCGTCGACCGGCAGAAGCTGCTCGCCAAGCTGAGCGAGGACCCCTCGCTGCGGCTCAACGAGGCCGGCCGGCGCACCCTGCGCTGGCTCCACCACTACACGGTGGACGGCGAGGGCATGGAAACCCTCGGCCGCGGTCTGCCCGGCCACTGGGCACCCGAGGTCGCCGACCTCGCACGCAGCTGCGCCGCCGCCTGGCAGACCCTTGCCGAGCAGCTCCAGCAGCGGGCCGAGTGAGCCGGCCGGGCACCGGCCGTGGCAGCGCCGAAGCGCGCTGAACACCGCGCACACGTGCGGAGCGACGAGGAGGAGTGGGGGGGGGGGGGGGGAGGGCGGGGGGGGGGGGGGGGCGGATTGGTCTTCCCCTTGCTTTGTGCCCGCCCCCCCATCCTCCCCTTCTCCAT
>NZ_JBVILC010000001.1:131717-396220 GCF_055580545.1 Streptomyces sp. NPDC031670
GCAAGGCCTCCCCCACCCCCCCCCCCCCCCACCCCCCCGCCCCCCCCCCCCCCCCCCCCCCCCCCCCCCCCCCCCCCCCCCCCCCCCCCCCCCCCACTCCGCCCGTTGGCCGCGTGCAACTGCGGCACACCCGCAACCGTCCGTCGGCGGGCGGATCATCGATACGTTCGAACAGCTGCCCAACCAGCCGTCCCTGCCGTCAGGTTGGAAAGGCTTCAACGCGCTGACGTACCCAGGAGGCTGTCCATGTCCCCTTACGCAGATACCCGCGACAACGGCCCCCGGACGGGGGTCTGGTTCATCGGAGCCCGCGGCTCCGTCGCCACCACGGCGGTCGCCGGCTGTGCCGCCGTCGCCGCCGGGCTCCAGCCCGCCACCGGCATGGTCACCGAGAGCCCCGACTTCACCGGCACCGGCCTTCCCGAGCTGTCGTCCTTCGTCTTCGGCGGCCACGACGTGGCCAGCAGCCCCCTGCCAAAGCGCGCCGAGGAACTGGCCACCCAGGGAGTGCTCCCGCACACCCTGCCCGCCGCCGTGCGCGCCGAACTCGCCGCCGCCGACGAGGAAATACGCATGGGCGGCCCGCTGCCCGGCGACACCCGCGGCGACGAGGAGCTGATCGCCGCGTTCACGGCCGACCTCACCGACTTCGCCCGCCGCACCGGAGTCGCCCGTACCGTCGTCGTCAACGTCTCCTCCACCGAGCCCGCGCCCGCCGACGGCGACCCCCGGCTGCCCGCCTCCTCCCTCTACGCGGCGGCGGCGCTGCGCGCCGGGTGCGCGTACGTCAACTTCACCCCCTCGACCGGTCTGCGCCACCCGGACCTGGAGGCCGCGGCCGAGGAGGCCCGCGTCCCGTACACGGGCCGCGACGGCAAGACCGGCCAGACCCTGCTCCGCGCGGTGCTCGCGCCGATGTTCCGCCAGCGCGCCCTGGCCGTACGGGCGTGGTCCGGCAGCAATCTGCTCGGCGGCGGGGACGGGGCCTCGCTGGCCGACCCGGCCGCAGCCGCCGCCAAGAACGCGGGCAAGAACCGCGTCCTGGAGGACACCCTCGGCATGCTGCCCGAGGGCGAGGTGCACATCGACGACGTGCCCGCGCTCGGGGACTGGAAGACCGCCTGGGACCACATCGTCTTCGAGGGCTTCCTCGGCTCGCGGATGGTCCTCCAGACCATCTGGCAGGGCTGCGACTCGGCGCTCGCCGCGCCGCTCGTTCTGGACCTGGCGCGCCTCACCGCCCGCGCCCACGAAGCCGGACTCACCGGCCCCCGCCCCGAGCTGGGCTTCTACTTCAAGGACCCGGACGGCGGTTCCTCCGCCCTCGCCGAGCAGTACGGCGTGCTGCTGGAGTTCGCCGAGCGGCTGCGGGAGGTCCGGTGAAGCAGGGCTTGCGCGCCTGGGCCGAACTGCTGCGCGTCTCCGCGCTGTTCACCGTTCCCGGCGACGCCCTCGCGGGGGCGGCATCCGCCGGGCTGCGCCCCAACCGGCGCACCGCGCTCGCGGTCGGCTCCTCGCTGTGCCTGTACGAGGCCGGCATGGCCCTGAACGACTGGGCGGACCGCGCCGAGGACGCCGTCGACCGCCCGCACCGCCCGATCCCGTCCGGCCGGGTGAAGCCCGCCGCGGCCCTGGTGGCGGCGGCCGGCCTCACCGGCGCGGGCCTGGCGCTCGCCCATCGCGCGGGTCGCCCGGCCGGCCTGGTGGCCACCGCCCTCGCGGGCACGGTGTGGGCGTACGACCTGCGTCTGAAGCACACCGCGGCGGGCCCGGCGGCGATGGCCGCGGCCCGCTCCCTCGACCTCCTCCTGGGCGCGACGGCCACCGGGGGCACGGTGGCGCGGCCGTCCCTGCTCCCGGCCGCGGCGCTGGGCGCGCACACCTACGCGGTCACCACCGTCTCCCGCCACGAGACACAGGGGGGCTCGGTGGCCGCGCCGCTGGCGGCGCTGGCCGGAGCACTGGCCCTGGGGGCGCTCACGGCCCGGCCCGCGCCGTCGCCGTGGACCCGCCCCGCACCGGCCGACCTGGCGCGGGCGGGCCTCGCCGCGACCTACGCCGCCACCGCCGCCAGGCCCCTCTTCCACGCCGTCCTCAACCCCTCGCCCCCGCTCACCCAGCGGGCGGTCGGCGGCGGGATCAAGGCGATGATCCCGCTCCAGGCGGCCCTCGCGGCGCGGGCCGGCTCGGTGCGTACCGCCGCCGCCCTGGCCGCCCTCGTCCCCGTGGCCCGCACGCTCGCACGAAAGGTCAGCCCCACATGAGCATCCGCCTCGGCTACGGCAGCAACGGCCTCACCGACCTGCGCCTCGACGACGCCCTCGGCCTCCTCGCGGACCTCGGGTACGAGGGCGTGGGGCTGACCCTCGACCACATGCACCTCGACCCGCTCGCGCCCGGACTGGGCGCGCGCACGGCGGCGGTGGCCCGGCGCCTGGGCGAGCTCGGCCTCGACGTGACCGTGGAGACCGGCGCCCGGTACGTCCTGGACCCGAGGCGCAAGCACGGCCCGTCCCTGCTCGACCCGGACCCCCGGGCCCGGGCCCGGCGCACCGAGCTGCTGGTCACGGCCGTCCGTGTCGCCGCCGACCTCGGCGCGCACGCCGTGCACTGCTTCAGCGGCATCACCCCCGCGGGCCTCGACGACGACACCGCCTGGAAGCTCCTGGGGGAGGCCCTGGAGCCGGTCCTCGACGCGGCCTCGCCGAGCGGTGTGCCGCTCGCGATCGAACCCGAGCCCGGCCATCTCCTCGCCACCCTCGCGGACTTCCACCGGCTGCGCGCCCAGCTGGGCGACCCGGAACCGCTCGGGCTCACCCTCGACATCGGGCACTGCCAGTGCCTGGAGCCGCTGCCGCCCGCCGAGTGCGTCCGGGCCGCCGCGCCCTGGCTGCGGCACGTCCAGATCGAGGACATGCGGCGCGGGGTCCACGAACACCTGCCGTTCGGGGACGGCGAGATCGACTTCCCGCCCGTCCTGGCGGCGCTGGACGCCACCGGATACCGCGGCCTGACCGTCGTCGAGCTGCCCCGCCACTCCCACGCGGGCCCCGAACAGGCCCGCCGGTCCATGGAGTTCCTGCGTCCGCTCGTCACGGGCGCCGCAACGCCCCTGAAGGGAGTACAGCCGTGATACCTCGTGCGGAACTCGACGCCCGCTTGGGCGGCGCCGCCCGTGCCTGGCTCGACGAGGCGCTCGCCGAGGCGGCGCACACCGCCGAGCGCCCGTCCGCCGGATTCGGCACCGCCCCCTGGGAGCTGCGGTTCGCCTCGGCCGGGCGCCACCTCGGCGCCGACGCCGACGCCGTCGACGCTTCACGCGTCCTGCTGCTGCGCACCGCCCGGGTGGACGCGGCCACCGCGACCCGGCTCTACCGGCAGGGCAGCGCCGCCGAGCGCCGCGCGGTCCTGCTGGCGCTCCCGGAGCTCGGCATCGACCCGGCCGCCGGGGTGCCGCTCGTCGAGGACGCCCTGCGCGCCAACGACACCCGGCTGGTGGCGGCGGCCGTCGGCACCTACGCGGCGGCCCATCTGGACCCGCACGCCTGGCGGCACGCCGTACTGAAGTGCCTGTTCACCGCCGTGCCGGTGGACGCCGTGGCCGCCCTGGGGGAGCGCGCCCACGGCGACACGGAACTCGCCCGGATGCTCGGCGACTACGCCGAGGAGCGGGCCGCCGCCGGCCGCCCCGTCCCCGACGACCTGAACCGCGTACTGGCCCTCACCGGGGCCGAGGAGTCCTGACCATGCGTATCTTCGACCCGCACATCCATATGACGTCCCGCACCACCGACGACTACGAGGCGATGTACGCGGCGGGCGTGCGCGCGGTCGTCGAGCCCGCCTTCTGGCTGGGCCAGCCCCGTACCTCGCCCGCGAGCTTCTTCGACTACTTCGACGCGCTGCTCGGCTGGGAGCCGTTCCGGGCCGCGCAGTACGGCATCGCCCACCACTGCACGATCGCCCTCAACCCCAAGGAGGCCAACGACCCGCGCTGTACGCCCGTCCTCGACGAGCTGCCGCGCTATCTGGTCAAGGACGGGGTGGTCGCCGTCGGCGAGATCGGCTACGACTCGATGACGCCCGCCGAGGACCACGCCCTCGCCGTACAGCTCCAGCTCGCCGCCGAGCACGGCCTGCCCGCGATGGTGCACACCCCGCACCGCGACAAGCTGACCGGTCTGCGCCGCACCATCGACGTCGTACGCGAGTCGGCGCTCGCCCCGGACCGGGTGCTGCTCGACCACCTCAACGAGACGACCGTGCGCGAGGCCAAGGACAGCGGCGCCTGGCTCGGCTTCTCCGTCTACCCCGACACCAAGATGGACGAGGACCGGATGGTCGCGATCCTCGACGAGTACGGCCCGGAGAAGGTGCTCGTCAACTCGGCCGCCGACTGGGGCAGGAGCGATCCCCTCAAGACCCGCAGGGTGGCCGACACCATGCTGAAGGCCGGGTTCGACGAGGACGCGGTGGACCTGGTGCTGTGGCGCAACCCGGTCGCCTTCTACGGGCTGAGCGGCCGTCTCGACCTCTCGGTGGCCGCGCCGCCGACCCTGCACGAGGGCAACTCCATCCTGCGCGGCGGCGAGTAGCCCATGCGACTGCGCCACCCCGACGGCTCCACGGTCCACCTCGCGTACTGCACCAACGTCCACCCGGCCGAGACCCTCGACGGCGTCCTGGCCCAACTGCGCGACCACTGCGAGCCGGTGCGCCGACGCCTGGGCACCGACCGGCTCGGCATCGGTCTGTGGCTGGCCCGGGGCGCGGCCGGGGAGCTGAGCGCCGACCCCGCCGCGCTGCGCGGCCTGCGCCGCGAACTCGACGGACGCGGCCTTGAGGTCGTCACCCTCAACGGCTTCCCGTACGAGGGGTTCGGCGCCGAAGAGGTCAAGTACCGCGTCTACAAGCCGGACTGGACCGAACCGGAACGCCTCGCGTACACGACCGACCTCGCCCGCCTGCTCGCCGGGCTGCTCCCCGACGACGTCACCGAGGGCACCATCTCCACCCTCCCGCTCGCCTGGCGCACCGGCTTCGACGGCGCCGCGGCCCAGACGGCGCACACCGCGCTGCGCACGCTGGCCGCGCGCCTCGACGCGCTGGAGGAGGAGACCGGGAAGTCCATCCGGATCGGTCTGGAGCCCGAGCCCGGCTGCACGGTCGAGACCACCGCCGACGCCGTCGCCCCGCTCACCGCGATCGGCTCGCCCAGGGTCGGCGTCTGCGTCGACACCTGCCATCTGGCCACCTCCTTCGAGGATCCGACCCGGGCGCTCGACGCGCTGCGCACCGCCGGACTCACGGTCCCCAAGGCCCAGCTGTCGGCCGCGCTGCACGCCGAGGAGCCGTCCAGGCCGGAAGTGCGCGCCGCACTGGCCGAGTTCGCCGAACCGCGCTTCCTGCACCAGACCCGCACCAGGAACGGCGAAACGCTCCTCGGCACCGACGACCTCGGCACGGCCCTGACGGACGGGGCCCTGCCGGACGGCGCCCCCTGGCGCGCCCACTTCCACGTACCGCTGCACGCGCGCCCCGCGGCGCCGCTGACCTCCACCCTGCCCGTACTGCGCGAGGCCCTGGCCGTCCTGGTCGGCGGCCCGGTCGCGCGCACCCGGCACCTGGAAGTCGAGACGTACACCTGGCAGGCGCTGCCCGCCGAGCTGCGCCCGCGCGACCGGGACCGGCTCGCCGAGGGCATCGCCGCCGAACTGGCGCTCGCCCGGGACCTGTTGACCGACCTCGGCCTCAAGGAACTGCCATGACCGACGCCCCCGCACCCACCCCGCTCCTCGTCCTGGACGTCGTCGGCCTCACCCCCAGGCTGCTGGAGCACATGCCCCGGCTCAAGGCGCTCGGCCGCTCCGGCTCCCGGGCCCGGCTCGGCACGGTGCTCCCGGCCGTGACCTGCGCGGCCCAGTCGACCTTCCTCACCGGCACGCTCCCCGCCGAACACGGCATCGTCGGCAACGGCTGGTACTTCCGCGATCTCGGCGAGGTCCTGCTCTGGCGCCAGCACAACGGCCTGGTCGAGGGCGACAAGGTGTGGGACGCGGCGCGACGCGCCCACCCCGGCTACACGGTGGCCAACATCTGCTGGTGGTACGCGATGGGCGCGGACACCGACATCACGGTCACCCCGCGTCCGGTCTACTACGCCGACGGCCGCAAGGAGCCCGACTGCTACACGCGGCCCCCGGCCCTCCACGACGAACTCCACGACAAGTTCGGCACGTTCCCCCTCTTCCACTTCTGGGGACCCGGCGCCGACCTGGTCTCCTCCCAGTGGATCATCGACGCCACCCGGCACATCCTGGCGACCCGCGCCCCGGACCTCGCGCTGTGCTATCTGCCGCACCTGGACTACGACCTCCAGCGGTACGGGCCCGACGACCCGCGCTCCTACCGCGCCGCCGCCGAGCTCGACGCGGCCATGGCGCCCCTGCTCGACGACGCCGAGGCGGCCGGCCGCACGGTGGTGGCGCTCTCGGAGTACGGCATCACCCGCGTCAGCCGGCCCGTGGACATCAACCGCGCCCTGCGCCGCGCCGGTCTCCTGGAGGTGCACACCCAGGACGGGATGGAGTACCTGGACCCGATGGCCTCCCGTGCCTTCGCGGTCGCCGACCACCAGCTCGCGCACATCTACGTCCGCGGGCCCGAGGACCTCGAAGCCGTCCGCGAGGCCCTCGCGGACGTCCCCGGGATCGAGCGGCTCCTCGACGACGAGGGCAAGAAGAGCCACGGTCTCGACCACCCGCGCTCGGGCGAACTGGTCGCGATCGCCGAGCCGGACGCCTGGTTCACGTACTACTACTGGCTCGACGACGACCGCGCCCCGGACTTCGCCCAGCTCGTCGAGATCCACCGCAAGCCCGGATACGACCCGGTCGAGCTGTTCATGGACCCGCTCGACCCGTATGTGAAGGTCAGGGCCGCGAAGGCGCTGGCCCGCAAGAAGCTCGGGATGCGCTACCGGATGGCGGTCGTGCCGCTGGACCCCTCACCGGTGCGCGGCAGCCACGGGCGGCTGCCCGACGACCCGCGGGACGGGCCGCTGCTGCTGTGCTCGGCTCCGGACGCGGTGGGCGACGAGGTGGCGGCCACCGAGGTGAAGGGGCTGCTGCTGAGGCTGGCGGGGCTGACGTAGCGCGTGCTCCCGTAACGGAAGAAGCTCCTGGCGGAAACGATCCGCCAGGAGCTTCTTCGTACGGGCGAGTGACCCGGGGCCGGTCAGACCGGGCGCGCCTCGACGATGGAGACGCCCGCGGCGGTCTGCACCACCCGGTCGAGCTGGAAGCCGGTGGCCCGCAGGATCTCCGAGTACTGGCGGGCGGTGCGCTCCTTGCCGCCGACCAGGATCATCAGCCACAGGTCGACGAGCTTGGCTGGGTGCGGCGCGTTGCCCTCCGGAGGAACGAATTCCATGACGAGCAGCCGGCCGTCGGGGCTGATTGCCTCACGCGTGTTCTTGAGGATCTCCAGCGCCTTCGGCTCCGGCCATTCATGCAGAATGTGCTTCAGCAGATAGGCGTCCGCACCGGCGGGCAGCGGACCGAAGAGATCGCCCTTGTCGATCTCGACCCGGTCGACCACACCCTCTTCCGAGAGAAACGTGTGGGCGCCCAGCTCGTCCGCCCGGGAATCGAAGAGGATGCCCTTCGACTGGGGTGTCTTCTTGAGGATCGCCGAGAGCAGACCGCCACGACCGCCGAAGACGTCGACGAGGGTCTTGTACTTGGAGAAGTCGTACGCGGCGAGAATGGGCTCGGTCTCCATATTCGAGAGCGTGCCCATGCCGTTGAGGAAGATCTCCGCGAATTCCGGGTTCTGGCCCAGGTACTCGTACGCGTGCATCCCGCGGTTCTTCTCCAGGCTCGGCTGGCCCGTGCGCACGGTGTGGATGAGCGCACCCCAGTCCTCCCAGCTCGCGGGGTGACCTGTCAACAGGGCCATGTCGCGCATCGACGTCGGCGTGCCGGTGCGCAGTGCGTCGGCCATCGGTGTCAGCTTGAACCGGCCGTCGCTCTGCTCACTGAATATGCGGTAGCCGGCGAGGGCGCGCAGCAGGCGGTGGACCGCGTCCGGGTCGGCCTCGATCCGCCGGGCGATCTCCTCCGAGGACAGCGGGCCGTCGGCGAGCTGGTCGGCGATCTTGAGCTCGGCCGCCACGTAGATCGCCTGGGACACCCAGGCGCCCTGGGCCAGTTCGAGGACGGCGATCGGCGCGGGCACCATCAGCTGGGCGAGGCGCTGCACCCGCGCGCGCACCCCTTCGACGATGCGGACGACTCGGGCGGGCGGAATTGGGGGCATGCGTATCCTCCGTGGGCGGTTGCGCAGCGGTATCGGAGTCTCAATTGCCGGGATACCGGAAACTACGGCGTCAGCTATGGCGTCAACTATGGGCGTCGCCCGGCAGACTCTAGAGCCGAGCACGGCGGCGAACAACCACTCAACGCGCGAGAAACAGGCCCGAGTTGGCCGAAATGCCGACCCGAGTTCGGCACCAGTGAATTCCGAGCGCGAATCAAGTGTGCAACTGCGGATGCATCGCAGTCGGACAGGCTTACAACTTACCTGTGAATACAGGACTGTTGAGGTAGAAGCGTCTATCGTGGCGCCCGTTGAGTCGGCTCCCAATGACGGGGGCACGCCATGATGAGGGAGAGACATGTCGAGAATACGCAGGTCTTGGAGTGGGGCCTTCGTGGCAGCGGCGGCCGTGGGCACGCTGGCCGTCACGCTGATCCCGGGCCCGGCACAGGCCTCGCCGTCCTCGCCGAAGGAGGCCAGGGCCGCTGCCGCCAACATTGAGGTCATCGCGAGCAAGCTCAACAACCCCCGCGGCCTCTCCGTCCAGGCGGACGGGACGATCCTGATCGCCGAGTCGGGCGTGGGCAAGCCGGGCTGCGCGCCGGGCACCCACTGTGTCGGACTGACCGGTTCCGTCTACCGTGTCAAGGGCACCCAGCAGGGCCGCGTCGTCACCGGCCTGGCGTCCTCCGCGGTGGCCCCGACCAACCCGTACGAGCCGATCTCGGCCGCCGGTCCCAACGACGTCGAGGCCAACGGATCGGGTTACCTCGTCCTCAGCGGCTTCGGCGGCGGCACGGACGACCGCGCCAAGCTCGGGGCGGACGCGGCCAAGCTCGGCACGCTCCAGACGGCCAGCGGCTGGGTCGTCGGCGACCCGGTCAAGCACGAGACACTGCTCGACCCCGACTGGGTGCTGGGCCACCCGGCGGGCGGCGAGGAGGCGTCGATCCACAGCAACGCCTGGCGCTTCGCCCGCAACGGCCGCGGCTTCCTGGTCACGGACGCCGGTGCCAACGACCTGATCGGCGTCGGCTTCGGCGGTCGCACCACGACCGAGGCGATCTTCCCGGACAACGAGCTCCCCGCCCCGGGCGGCGCCGGCACGGCCCCGTCGGCCAAGGAGAAGAAGGTCCTGGAGTCGCTCGCCCCGCAGACCAAGACCGTCGCCGCCGACGGCACGGTCAAGGTCCAGTCGGTGCCCAGCGGCATCGTCAAGGGCGCGGACGGCGCGTTCTACATCGCCGACATGGGCGGTCTGCGCCCGGGCGGCTCGCGCATCTGGCGGCTGGTGCCGGGGCACCGCGCCGAGGTCTTCGCCAGCGGTCTGACCGCGGTCAGCGACCTCGCGGCCGACAAGAACGGCAACCTGATCGCGCTGACGCTGACCAGCGGCTTCCAGCAGCAGGGCCCGCCGCTGCCGGGCAAGCTGAACCGGATCGACACCAAGACCAAGGCGGTCACCGAGATCCCGACCGACGGCAAGCTGGCGATGTCCACCGGTCTGGCCGTGGGTCCGAACAACGAGATCTACGTGACCAACAACTCGGTCGGCACCGAGGGGCAGCTGATCAAGGTCACCGAGTAATCCGGACGCGGTCCCGGTCCCGGAGCTGATGCCGCCCCGGGCCCGGTTCCGGCCGTGACCCGGTCCTGGTCCTGACGCCGGGGCCGGTGTCGGCCGGTGGTTCCGGCCGGTGTGCGACGAGCGGCCCCGCAAGGCTCCTGACGCCCTGCGGGGCCGCTTCGACGTCCGTGTGGCGAGGCCGTTTCGGGGGCCTGGCGGGGCCCGCTCGACGGCCGCGCGCAAAATCCTTCTCCTTCCGCGGTCACACTCCTGAGGCGGGACCCGTCAGTTCTGTGACGCGGGATTCCGACCGAAGGAATCGAGCCGGCGTCACCGCTGAGCGATCGGCTGAAAGCGATCGCTGAGATCTCTGAAGGAGAGCAGTCATGGAAGCACGGATGCAGAACCCGGCGATGGTCCTCCCCGACGCGATGCAGGCCATCCAGAGCCTGTACAAGGCCACCTACGCGGGCGGCGTCCCGGCGGGTCTGCTGGCGCTCAGCCACCTGCGCGCGAGCCAGATCAACGGCTGCAGCCCCTGTGTGGAGTCGGCGTCCGGCCAGGCGCGCAAGGCGGGCGAGAGCGACGAGAAGATCTTCTCTGTCGGCGCGTGGCGCGAAACCCCCTTCTACACCGACTCCGAGCGCGCCGCGCTGGCGCTCACCGAGCACGTCACGCGCCTGAACGACCGCGAGGACCCGGTCCCGGACGCGGTGTGGAACGAGGCCGCCAAGCACTTCAACGAGCAGGAGCTGGCCTCGCTGGTGCTGCACATCGCCGTCAGCAACCTGTTCAACCGGCTCAACGCCACGACGAAGCAGCAGGCCGGCCAGAAGTGGTAGACGCGGTCTAGCGAGGTGTGCGGCACGGCCCCGCCGGACCCGGCGCCCCGCCCGGAAGCGGAACCGGACCCGGACCGGGGCGCGGCTGCGGAGCTGGACAGAGCGGGCGGTGGGGGGGGGGGGGGGGGGGGGGGGGGGGGGGAAGGGGGGGGGGGGGGGGGGCCTCCCCCCCCCCCCCCCCCCCCCCCCCCCCCCCCCCGCCCCTCAGTCTGAAGGTATTCTCGATGGCTTGTTCTCGCCTGTGGACAACGTTATCCACAGGGCTGGTGAGGGGTGGCCCGGCGCGGGACCGTCGGAGCATGAACAAGCACCGCGAATCGCACGGCTCCCACGGTCTGCCCGAAGACGACCCGCAGCTCACCCTGCGCAACCCGGCCGAACTGGCCGACGCCCTGCCCTATTTGATGGGCTTCCATCCGACGGACTCGATCGTGATGGTCGCCCTCCACGGTCGCCGGGGCCGCTTCGGCGGGCGGCTCCGGCTCGGCATTCCCCGTGCGCCGGGTGAATGGCCGCATGTCGCCGCGCAGTTGGCCGAGTGCCTGGTGGCGGGGAGCGAGCGGCGCGGGCCGCGCCCGGACGGGATCATCGTGTTCCTCTGCCAGGACCCGGACCCGGCCGGGGACGCGACAGCCGGTCACGTGATGGAGCGGCTCCGTCCGCTGGCGCAGTTGCTGCGGACGGCGTGCGGCGCCCTGGACGTCCCGGTCCTGGAGGCGCTGTGCATCTCGGACGGCAGGTACTGGTCGTACTGCTGCCCGGACGCGCGCTGCTGCCCGCCGGAGGGGAACGTACTGGCTCTGCCCGGTACGTCTGTGCTGGCGGCAGCCGCGACCTTCGCGGGCCTCCAGGTCCGGGGCTCCCTGCGGGAGATGGAGGCACGCCTCACCCCGTGGCGGCGCCCCGCGGCGGCCGACCAGGAGCGGGCGCTCGCGGCGGCCGAGGCGGCGCTCGTGCCCCGCGTCCTGAACGAGGAGGAGCGGCTGCGGGTCGGCCGGGAGACCCTCGACCTGGCGGGCAGGCTGATGCGCCGCCTCGCCGGCGCGCCCCCGGCCGCGGGCCGTACGGACGGGGACGCGCTGGACGACGGCCTGATCACCCACGACGAGGCGGCGGCCCTGCTCCTCGGCCTCCAGGACCGCACCACCCGGGACCGCGCGGCCGAGTGGATGGAGGGCCCGGACGCGGTCCTGGCCCTGCGCCTGTGGCGCGCGCTGGCCCGCCGCTGCGTGGGCCGCTACGGGGAGCACGCGGCGGTCCCGCTGACGCTGGCGGGCTGGGTGGCCTGGTCGACGGGCGATGAGCCGGCCGCCCGGGTCGCCCTGGGCCTGGCCCTGCGCGCGGACCCGGACTACCAGTTCGCCCAACTCCTCCACCAGGCCTGCAACCAGGGCCTGGACCCGGAGGCCCTGCGCAGGTGCCTGCGGGAGGAGAGGCGGGAGCGGGAGGACGCGGCGGCGGACACGGCATGGGGATCCGGCGTCACGGGGGCCCCGGTGTGCGGGCCTGGTACGTCGGCGCCAAGTCCCGTACGCCCCATGGGCGTTGGGGTTGCCCCGGCCGTTGAGATTGCCCCGGCCTGCGGGCCCGACGTCGCGGCGCCGATCTCGGCGCTGGACATGGGCGCGGCCATGCCCGCGCGCCGGCTCAAGCTGCGCCGCAAGGCGCCGGGTAAGGCTCCGGTGAACCGGAAGGACGGGGTGCCCGCCCCGAACCGAAAGGACGGCCTGCCCGCCCCGGCCCTTCCCGATGGCAACGGTTCCGCGGCGGGCGGGGCTGCCCGGCGAGGGACCCGGCGGAGCAACCGGACGGTGCGGCGGGACGGGACGGACCAATGACACCGGGCCGACGCCACGCCGTGTCGCTCCGTGACCCGCGCACGGTCGGCCGCGTTCACGTGGGGGGCGCCGCGCGAGGGCGGTCCGCCCGACGCACGTACGCGGCCGGAGCGCTCGGAAGGCAAGGTATGACGTTCAATGTCCCTCCCCGGGCCGGTGGTTCTTCTTGGTCCGGTGTCCCTTCCCGGGCCGGTAGTCCTTCCTGGGGCGGTATCTCTTCCCGAGCCGGTGACCTACCCGGGGCCGGCGTTTCTCCCCGGGCCGGTGTCGCTTCGCCCGGAGCGCGACGCGGGGCCGGGGCGGAACCCGGACCCAGTCCTGGTCCTGGCCCTGGTCCCGCATCCGGGCGCGCGCTCGAACCGGACCCGGGGCGGCGCCCCACACCCGCACCCGCCTCGCGGCTCCCCGCCCCCGCACCCAGACCCGCCTCCCGGCCTCCCGCCCCGCCGCCCGGTCCCGGATTCGCCGGGCTTCCCCCACTCCACGCCGCCCTGATCTCCGTCGCCCTGCCCGGGCTCGTCGTCTCGGCCGAGCACGGCCAGCTCACCGGGCACGGGCTGGAGGGGTTCTACCGGCACGGGCGCCGACTGCTCGCGCGCTGTGAGCTGAAGGTGGCCGGGCGGGAGCCGATCGCCCTTCAGGGCAGATCGATATCGGCCGACCGCGCCCGCTTCTTCGCGGTGGTGCGCACCCCCGCCGACAGCGGCCCCGACCCCGAGATCACCATCGAGCGGCTGCGCCAGGCCGACGGCAGCGAGCGGATCACCCTGCGCAGTTCCTCGCCCCGCCCGCTGCGGCTCCCCGTGGAGATCGCGCTCGGGACGGACCTGGCCGAACTGGGGGCGGTCGCGGCGGGCCGGGCCGGACCCGAACTGCCGGGCAGCGTCCATGGCTCGGGCATGCGCTGGACGGCACCCGGCGCCCACGCGGTGGTGAGCGCCCACCCGTCCCCGGCCGACGCGCTCGCTTCGGCGGGCGTCCTGCGCTGGGACGTGGAGCTGCCCCCGGCCGGCTCGTACACGATCGAGCTGCGCATCCGCACCGACCGCCCCGCCCGGCTGCCCGGCCAGGCCGCGACCCATCCGCTGCCGCGGGCCGAGGCGGAGGGCGACGACCCCCGCGTCGGCCCGCTGCTCCGGAACGGCCTGGACGACCTGCGGGCCCTGCTCGTACGGGACCCGGCGCATCCATTGGACGTATACGTGGCGGCGGGCGTCCCCTGGCGCACCGGCCCCGCCCCGGCCGAGGCGCTGTGGGCCGCGCGGATGGCCCTGCCGCTCTCCACCCGGCTGGCGGCGGCGACCCTGCGCGCCGTCGCCCGTACGCAACTGAAGGGCCGAGAGCGGGAGTTCGGGCTCATCCCGGGCCCGTCGCGGGACGCGGGACCTCATCTGCCGCCGAGCTGCACCGGCGTGGAGGCCACCCTCGCGTTCCCGGTGGTGCTCGCCGAGGCCCGTCGCTGGGGGCTGGCCGAGACCGAGGTGGCCGAGCTGCTGCCGACGGCCGAGCGGTGCCTGCGCTGGCTGCGCGCGTGCGCCGGTGACCACGGGTACCTGGGCGAGCCCGGCCCGGCGGGCGGCCTCGTGCGGGCCGAGACCCAGGCCCACGCCCACCGCGCCGCCGTCCTGGGCGCCGAGCTGCTGCGCGAGTGCCGCAGACCGGGGGCGGAGGAGTGCGCCGCCTGGGCGGCGGGGCTGCGCGAGCGGTTCCGGGAGGAGTTCTGGATCGAGGACCCGGCGGGCGGGCGCCCCGCCGCCGCCCGCACCGCCGACGGCCGCCGGCTGCCACCGCTCGGCGCGGGCGCCGCCCACCTCCTGGACACCGGCCTGCTCGGCGCCGGACGGCTCGCCCCGGGGCTGCTCGACAAGGTGCAGACGGAACAGCTGGCCCGCCTGCTGGGCGCCCCTGCCCTGGACACCGGCTGGGGGCTGCGCGGCCTGGGGGCCAAGGAGCCGGGTTACAACCCGTTCGGCCACCGCGCGGGCGCGGTGCGGGTGTACGACACGGCCGTCGCCGTGGCGGGACTGGCGGTCGCCGGGTACGAGAAGGAGGCGAGCGCACTGCTGCGCGGACTCCTGGACGCGGCCGAGACGTTCGGCTACCGGTTGCCCGAGATGTTCGCGGGGGAGCAGCGCACCGCCGAGAGTGCTCCGCTGCCGCACCCGGCCGCGTGCCGCCCGGCCGCCGTCGCCGCGGCCTCGGCGGTCCATCTGCTCACCGCGCTGACGGGCATCCGCCCGGACGCCCCGGCGGGCACGGTCGCCCTGTGCCCCGTACGGTCGGCGCCGCTCGGCGCGGTGCGGCTGTCCGGGCTGAGCGTGGCGGGGGAGCCGTTCGCCGTGCGGGTCAGCAGGCTCGGTGTCGGCATGGTCGAGCAGGCCGCCGACCGGCTCCAGTTGGGAGGCTGAGGGAATGCCGAGTGAATCCGGGACCGGGCGGGAGGCCGCACCGGTCGCCGCGGCGCGGGCGGGGGGCGCCGACGGCGAGAGGCCCGACGCGGTGAGGAGCCGTGGCCGGACCGGCCCTGTGGGGAGCCGTGTGGCGGACGGGGAAGAAGGTACGACCGGCCGTGCCCGGGGGCGTGTTTATCGTCAGGGAGACGACTATGATCGCCCCATGTCTCCCTACGACCCGTCGGCCTTCCCGCCCTTCGCCGTGACCGTCGACCTGGTCGTGCTCACCGTGCGTCGCCACGCCCTGTGCGCGCTGGTCGTCCGCCGCGGGGAGCCGCCGTTCCAGGGGCGCTGGGCGCTGCCCGGCGGCTTCGTTCGGGGTGACGAGGACCTGTCGGCGGCGGCGGCCCGCGAGCTGACCGAGGAGACCGGTCTCTGCGCCCAGGACCCGGCGGCCACCGCCCCGGCGCCCGGCAACGGTGCCCATCTGGAGCAGCTCGCCACATACGGCGACCCCCGGCGCGACCCCCGGATGCGGGTCGTCAGCGTGGCGCACCTGGCGCTCGCCCCCGATCTGCCCGCCCCCCGCGCGGGCGGCGACGCGCACAGCGCGCGCTGGGCGCCCGTGGAGGACCTGCTGAGCCAGGAGGGCGGTTTCGGCCGTGAGGACGAGCAGCCCGCTCCCCTCGCTTTCGACCACGCCCGGATCCTCGCGGACGGCGTGGAGCGGGCCCGCTCCAAGATCGAGTACTCGTCGCTGGCCACGGCGTTCTGCCCGGCCGAGTTCACCGTGGGGGAGCTGCGGCGGGTGTACGAGGCGGTGTGGGGAGTCGCGCTCGACCCCCGTAACTTCCACCGCAAGGTGACCGGCACCCCGGGCTTCCTGGTCCCGGCCGGCGGCACCACGACCCGTCAGGGCGGCCGTCCCGCCCAGCTCTTCCGCGCGGGCGGCGCGACCCTGCTGAACCCGCCGATGCTCCGCCCGGAGGTCTGACCGACCCGGCGCGGGCTCGACTCGGCGCCGGTCGTCCCCGCCCGGCCCCCGGCCCCCGTCGCACCGGACACGCGCCCGGCGCGGGCACGCGCATGCCCGAGGTTGCATAAAAAGTCCGAAATGTCGCGTTATGTTACTCCGGTACCCGTCCTCCCGCCGTGCCGTCGAGCGGTCTCACCCCCGGGAGAGAAGCGATGCTCCAGGCCATCGGACTCACCAGCACACCCCGCCGCGACCGTCCGCCCGAGGTGGACGACCTGACCTTCGAGGCCCGGCCGGGCCTGATCACCGCCCTGCTCGGCGCCCCCGGCTCCGGCAAGACCATGGCTCTGCGCCTGATGCTGGAGCTCGAACCGGGCCGGGGTATCACCTACTTCCGGGGCCGCCCCCTCCACAGGATCGCCCACCCGGCCCGCGAGGTGGGCACCCTGCTCGGCGACGTGCCGGGCCACCCCGCCCGTACCGTCCGGGGGCAGCTGCGTCTGATGTGCGCGGTCGCCGGGGTCCCGGCCGCCCGCGCCGAGGAGATGCTCCACGTCGTCGGCCTCGACGGCCTGGGGGACCAGCGGCTCGCCACCCTCTCGCTCGGCATGGACCGCAGGCTCGGCCTGGCCGCCGCCCTCCTCGGCGACCCGCACACCCTGGTCCTCGACGAGCCCGCCGAGGGCCTCTCGCCACGCGAGAACAGCTGGCTGTACGGGCTGTTGCGCGGCCACGCCCAGCAGGGCGGCACCGTGCTGTGCACCTTCGCCGACCCCAAGGAGGCGGCCCGGGTGGCTGACCGGGTCGTGACCGTCGACGGGGGCCGCCTCGTCGCCGACCAGGAGGTGACGGACTTCTCCCGCACCCGGCTGCGCCCCCGGGTGGCCGTCGCCACCCCGCACGCCGCCCGTCTGGGGTCCCTGGTCAGCCGCGAGGCCCGGGCCGCGCGCCGCTCGGTCGAGGTGGTCGCGGAGGACGGCAGCCACCTCTCCGTCTACGGCGCGAGCTGCGCCGAGGTCGGTGAAACGGCGTTCCGCCACGGCGTGCTCGTCCACCGCCTCACCGACGAGGTCGCCGATACCGGCCCGGCGGAGCCGGCCCCCCGCCCGGCCCCGGCCACCGCCCCGGACGATCTCTCCGCGGCCCCGGTCGGCGCCTCCGTCCCCCACCCGCGCCCCCCGATCACTCCCGCCCTGCCCCGCACCCCACTCCGCCCCCTGCGCTACGAACTCCGGCGCCTCCTCGGCGTCCGTACGGCATACCTGCTCATCGGCGCCGCGCTCCTCGGCTCCGTCGCGCTCGCCGCCGTACTCGGGCGCTCCGGGCACACCCCGCTGCCCCACCTGGTGGCCGCCTGGCCCGGGTTGCTGCCGCTGCCGCCCGCGGCGCTGGCCGCCGGGATCCTCGGGGCGCTCGCCTTCGGCGAGGAGTACCGCTACCCCGCGCTCGCCGCCGACCGCGGCACCGTCCCGCGCCGGCTCGGACTCCTCCTCGCCAAACTCGGCGTCTCGGCCGGGGCCGCCCTGCTGCTGGCCGCGCTCACCGTCGCCCTGGACGCACAGGCCCTGCGCCTGGTCTACGGCCGTGACGTGGTGCGGGTTCCCCCCGACTGGCCCTCGCTGGTGGCGAGTTGGGCCGGACTGACCGTCGGCTGCGCCTGGGCCGGGCTGCTCGCGGCCGGCATCTTCCGTGCCACCGCCGCCGGGCTCGCCGCCGTCCTGGCGGTACCGGTCGCCGTCGTACCGCTCGTACAGAAGGCGCTGTCGGCCCCGCAGGCGCGTTCGGTCGCCGGACTCCCGGCCCGGCTGCGGGACGTGGCCTGGCTGCGCTGGCCGCGTCTGCTGGACGACGCGCTGGCCTCGGCGCTGCACCTGCTCGCCCGGCCGCAGGGCGCCGCCCTCGCGCTGTCGCTCACCGTGCTGCTCTGCGCCTACGTGGTCACCGGCCTTCGCGGGAGGGCCCGTTGGTGATCCCCTTCCGGCCCCGGTGTGTACGGAGCGTCACAACTCCCCAGACAATGCCCGCTTCTTTCCGATAAAGCGTCAATTGCGTGGGGTGCGGAGATCACCCTTTCGTGTGCTTTTCACCAAAGACCTCAAGGGCCGTGGAAGACCCGCCGACAAAGGATGCGTGAGTACCCTTGCGCACACCATGATGACCACCGCCCGCGCCGCCGACTCCGGCCTCGCAGGACCGGGCGAACTCGACCGCTACCCCTACGCGGAGGCGCGCGGCGCCGACCGCGTCTCCCTCCCCGCCTGGGACGGAGCCGAGGCAGACCTCGGCCGGGTGAGCCGCCGCGCGGCGGGCAGCCGCGGGAGAGGACTGCACGGCCAACTCGTCCAGCAGCTCGGCCAGATGATCGTCTCCGGCGATCTCGGCGCCGACCGCCCGCTGGTCCCCGAGGAGATCGGCCAGCGCTTCGAGGTCTCCCGGACCGTCGTCCGCGAGTCGCTGCGCGTACTGGAGGCCAAGGGCCTGGTCAGCGCGCGCCCCAACGTCGGCACCCGGGTCCGCCCGGTCAGCGACTGGAACCTGCTGGATCCCGACATCATCGAGTGGCGGGCCTTCGGGCCGCAGCGCGACGACCAGCGGCGCGAGCTCAGCGAGCTGCGCTGGACGATCGAGCCGCTGGCCGCCCGGCTCGCGGCGGGGCACGGCCGCGAGGACCTCCAGCAGCGCCTCGGCGACATGGTCGAGATCATGGGTCACTCCCTCACCCAGGGCGATGTGATCACCTTCGCGCGGGCCGACGCGGAGTTCCACTCCCTGCTGATCCAGGCCGCGGGCAACCGGATGCTGGAGCACCTCTCCGGCATCGTCGGCGCCGCCCTCCAGGTCTCCGGCGGACCGGTCACCGGCTGTGACCGCCACTCGGAGGCCGCCCTCACCCACCACGGGCGGATCGTGGACGCTCTGGCCGCCGCCGACGGGTCGGCGGCCGAGACGGCGATGCGCCAGCTGCTCACCGTCCACCCCGAGGTCGAGCGCGTCGTTCCCGCGCCGCGCGAGCACTGAGGGCGGAGCGCTGCCGGGCGAGACCTCGCCGCCCCGTCCGGAGGAAGCACGCGTCGCCGGACCTCGGGGGTCCGGCGACGCGATGGTGGGACCGCTACGGTCGGACCGTGATTATGGATACTTTGTCCCCACTGGCCGTTTATGTCGGACATGGGGTGTGACTCGGGCCACGTAGATTGGGCGTAACACTCCTCGGAACCGTGCGATGACCTAAGAGGTAACAGCCGAGGAAGGAATACAGCCGCCGTTCGCGGCGCTGTGCAGCTCCGAGGTTCAGCCCGCGTCGTCGGCACAATCCCCAGCCGGCGGTCGTCGGCTCCGGCCCGATCATGGGCGGGGCCGGAAGCCGTTTTCCATCGTTCCGAGAGGTTGTTCGTGTCGGCCAGCACATCCCGTACGCTCCCGCCGGAGATCGCCGAGTCAGAGTCTGTGATGGCGCTCATCGAGCGGGGAAAGGCTGATGGGCAGATCGCCGGCGATGACGTGCGTCGGGCCTTCGAAGCCGACCAGATTCCGCCAACCCAGTGGAAGAATGTTCTGCGCAGCCTCAACCAGATCCTCGAGGAAGAGGGTGTGACGCTGATGGTCAGTGCCGCGGAATCTCCCAAGCGCACCCGGAAGAGCGTCGCAGCGAAGAGCCCGGCGAAGCGCACCGCCACCAAGACGGTCGCGGCCAAGACGACCGTGACCAAGACGGTCGCGGCCACCGCGGCCCCGGCCGCCGAGACCGTGGACGCGTCGGCGGACGACGTCGAGGCGCCCAAGAAGGCCGCCGCCAAGAAGACGGCCGTGAAGAAGACCGTCGCCAAGAAGGCCGTCGCCAAGAAGACGGCGGCGAAGAAGACCGCCGGCAAGAAGGGCGACGAAGAGGTCATCGAGGGCGAGGAGCTGCTCGAGGACGTCGCGCCCGGCAAGGGTGACGAAGAGGAGGCCGAGGGCGAGAACAAGGGCTTCGTCCTCTCCGACGACGACGAGGACGACGCTCCCGCCCAGCAGGTCGCCGTCGCCGGCGCCACCGCCGACCCGGTCAAGGACTACCTGAAGCAGATCGGCAAGGTCCCGCTGCTCAACGCCGAGCAGGAGGTCGAGCTCGCCAAGCGCATCGAGGCCGGCCTGTTCGCCGAGGACAAGCTGTCGGCCGCCGACAAGCTCGCCCCCAAGCTCAAGCGCGAGCTGGAGATCATCGCCGAGGACGGCCGCCGCGCCAAGAACCACCTGCTGGAGGCCAACCTCCGTCTCGTGGTCTCGCTGGCCAAGCGCTACACGGGCCGCGGCATGCTCTTCCTGGACCTCATCCAGGAGGGCAACCTCGGTCTGATCCGCGCGGTCGAGAAGTTCGACTACACCAAGGGCTACAAGTTCTCCACGTACGCCACCTGGTGGATCCGTCAGGCGATCACCCGCGCGATGGCCGACCAGGCCCGCACCATCCGTATCCCGGTGCACATGGTCGAGGTCATCAACAAGCTCGCGCGCGTGCAGCGCCAGATGCTCCAGGACCTGGGCCGTGAGCCCACCCCGGAGGAGCTGGCCAAGGAGCTCGACATGACCCCGGAGAAGGTCATCGAGGTCCAGAAGTACGGCCGTGAGCCGATCTCGCTGCACACCCCCCTGGGTGAGGACGGCGACAGCGAGTTCGGTGACCTCATCGAGGACTCCGAGGCCGTCGTCCCGGCCGACGCGGTCAGCTTCACGCTTCTGCAGGAGCAGCTGCACTCGGTCCTCGACACCCTCTCGGAGCGCGAGGCGGGCGTGGTCTCCATGCGCTTCGGCCTCACCGACGGTCAGCCGAAGACCCTGGACGAGATCGGCAAGGTCTACGGAGTGACGCGTGAGCGCATCCGCCAGATCGAGTCCAAGACCATGTCGAAGCTGCGCCACCCGTCGCGTTCGCAGGTGCTGCGCGACTACCTCGACTAGGTCGCGTTCGTACGCTCGTCGTACGAGTCGGATATGACCGAGGGCCCGGTTTCCGTAAGGTAACCGGGCCCTCGCGCGTGTCTGAGCGGGTGCGAGGCGTCAATGCCTCGTTGACTCTGGGTGTGCCCGTGTCACCCGGAGTCAGGAGACCGTATGCGACGCCCCACCGTCCGAGCGCTGCGCGGGGCGCTGGCCCTCACGGCGGCGGCCACCGCCGTACCGCTGGCCGCGCCGGTACCGGCCGCCGCCGACAGTGTGGTCATCGGGGGCACGCCCGCCTCCGTCAAGGACAGTCCCTACGCCGTCGCGCTCTCCAGCCGTACCCGGTTCGGCTCAACGCGCGCGGGCCAGTTCTGCGGGGGAGCGGTGGTCGCGCCGACGAAGGTGGTCACCGCCGCGCACTGCCTCAGCAGGGAGGTGCTCGGCGCCAACGGGATGGCGGACCTGAAGGTCATCGCGGGCCGCTCCGAGCTGCGCGGCACCACCGGCCAGGAGGTCGCGGTACGGGACACCTGGGTCAACCCGGGCTACGACCCGGTCAGCAACGCGGGTGACATCGCGATGCTGACCCTGGCGACCGCGCTGCCCGAGTCGTACGTCATCGGCCTCGCGGGGCCGGGCGATCCCGCGTACGCCCCGGACACCCCGGCCGCGGTCTACGGCTGGGGCGACACCACGGGGCGCGGCACCTACGCCCTGTCGCTGCGCTCCACGCGGGTGCGGGTGCTGGCGGACCAGGCCTGTGAGCGCGCCTACCCGCACAACGCCGAGGGCGCGTACACGAAGGCCACCATGCTGTGCGCGGGCGACCCCGCGGGCGGCCACGACGCCTGCCAGGGCGACAGCGGGGGCCCCCTGGTGGCCATGGGGCGGCTGATCGGCCTGGTGTCCTGGGGAAGCGGCTGCGGGGAGGCGGAGAACCCGGGGGTCTACACCCGGATCTCCGCGTTCGTCGGCCCGTCACGGAACGCGGCGCCCCTGTAGCGGCGTGCGAGCACGAGAACGGGCGGTCGCCCCACGCGGGGGCGACCGCCCGTCGCCGGTCCTGGACCGGCCCTGGCTCGTCGTCAGTGCGAGGTTCAGCGATCCTCTTCGCCTGCGGATTCGGGCACCGCGGTGAGGCGGTCCGTCTCGTCCTGTATCTCAGCGGCGATCTTCTTCAGTTCCGGCTCGAACTTACGTCCGTGGTGAGCGCAGAAGAGCAGTTCGCCGCCGCTGGTCAGAAGGACACGCAGGTATGCCTGTGCGCCGCAGCGGTCGCAACGGTCAGCGGCCGTCAGGGGGCTCGCGGGGGTCAGAACAGTAGTCACGTCGCCTCTTCTCTAGCTCGACGAGCTGTCGTACCAGGGTCAACATCCAACCAGGCCGAAAACGTTCCCGCTCGTGCCTTTTCCTTGAAAGTTCTTGGTCAAGGTGGCTGTCTGCTGCCGGTTGGCGGCGAATGAGCCGTATTGCGGTGCTTTACGGTTTCGCGTTGCTTGTCTCGGTTGGTCCTCCCGGCGGGGTTGCCGGTTGTTCATGAGGACGTGCCCGGAGCCTAAATGGTTCATGCCTGGATGGGAACGTGACATCTGTATCACCCCCACGAGGGATCGAACATGCATACGACGCTGGACTAGCATGAGTATTGCCGAGGGTGGCGTGACAACGGCTCTACCAGGCCTCGGTACCCTCTGACCGGCGACCGACGCCGGCCCCCTACCCACCAGGGGGCGAATTGAAATTCAGCGAGGAGCGAACTGCGTGACCGCCGAGACGTCCGTTCCGTCCACTGCGCTGCTCTCCGGCGCCGACCGGGACGGCTCCAACTACACCGCGCGGCACCTGCTCGTCCTTGAAGGCCTCGAAGCGGTCCGCAAGCGCCCGGGCATGTACATCGGCTCGACCGACAGCCGCGGCCTGATGCACTGCCTCTGGGAGATCATCGACAACTCCGTCGACGAGGCCCTGGGCGGGTACTGCGACTTCATCGAGGTGATCCTGCACGACGACGGCTCGGTCGAGGTGCGGGACAACGGCCGGGGCATCCCGGTCGACATCGAGCCCAAGACCGGTCTGTCGGGCGTCGAGGTCGTCATGACCAAGCTGCACGCCGGCGGCAAGTTCGGCGGCGGCTCCTACGCCGCCTCCGGCGGTCTGCACGGCGTGGGCGCGTCCGTGGTGAACGCGCTCTCGGCCCGCCTCGACGTCGAGGTCGACCGCAACAGCGCGACGCACTCGATCAGCTTCCGGCGCGGTACGCCCGGTATGTTCACCGAGCAGGGCCCCGACGCCCCCTTCGACCCGTCCAGCGGGCTGCTCAAGGGCAAGCGCGTGCCCAAGACCCGCACCGGCACCCGTATCCGCTACTGGGCGGACCGCCAGATCTTCCTGAAGGACGCCAAGCTCTCCCTGGAGACGCTGCACCAGCGGGCGCGGCAGACCGCCTTCCTGGTCCCCGGCCTGACCATCGTCGTCCGCGACGAGCGAGGCATCGACGGCGAGGGCAAGAAGGAAGAGACGTTCCGCTTCGACGGCGGGATCAGCGAGTTCTGCGAGTACCTGGCCCAGGACAAGGGCGTCTGCGACGTGCTGCGGCTCACCGGCCAGGGCAGCTTCAAGGAGACGGTCCCGGTTCTGGACGAGCGCGGCCACATGACCCCCACCGAGGTCACCCGTGAGCTGGGCGTGGACATCGCGCTGCGCTGGGGCACCGGATACGACACGAACCTGAAGTCGTTCGTGAACATCATCGCCACCCCCAAGGGCGGCACCCACGTGGCCGGCTTCGAGCGCTCGGTCACCAAGACCGTCAACGAGGTGCTGCGCTCGGCGAAGCTGCTGCGCGTCGCCGAGGACGACGTGGTCAAGGACGACGCCCTGGAGGGCCTCACGGCGGTGGTCACCGTCCGGCTCGCCGAGCCGCAGTTCGAGGGCCAGACCAAGGAGGTGCTCGGCACCTCGGCGGCCAACCGGATCGTCGCCAACGTGGTCGCCAAGGAGCTGAAGGCGTTCCTGACCTCCACCAAGCGCGACGCCAAGGCCCAGGCCCGAGCGGTGCTCGACAAGATCGTCGCGGCGGCCCGGACCCGGATCGCGGCCCGTCAGCACAAGGAGGCGCAGCGGCGGAAGACGGCCCTGGAGTCCTCCTCGCTGCCGGCCAAGCTGGCCGACTGCCGCAGCGACGACGTGGAGCGCAGCGAGCTCTTCATCGTCGAGGGGGACTCCGCGCTCGGCACCGCCAAGCTCGCCCGGAACTCGGAGTTCCAGGCGCTGCTGCCGATCCGGGGCAAGATCCTCAACGTGCAGAAGGCGTCCGTCTCGGACATGCTCAAGAACGCCGAGTGCGGTGCGATCATCCAGGTCATAGGGGCGGGCTCGGGCCGTACCTTCGACATCGACGCGGCGCGGTACGGCAAGATCGTGCTGCTCGTCGACGCCGATGTCGACGGCGCCCACATCCGCATCCTGCTGCTGACCCTCTTCCAGCGCTATATGCGCCCGATGGTCGAAGCGGGCCGGGTCTTCGCCGCCGTCCCGCCGCTGCACCGCATCGAGCTGGTCCAGCCCAAGAAGGGCCAGGACAAGTACGTGTACACGTACTCGGACAACGAGCTGCGCCAGACCCTGCTGGAGTTCCAGCGCAAGAACGTCCGGTACAAGGACTCCATCCAGCGCTACAAGGGCCTCGGCGAGATGGACGCCGACCAGCTGGCGGAGACCACGATGGACCCGCGCTTCCGCACCCTGCGCCGGATCAACATCGGCGACCTGGAGGCCTCCGAGCAGGTCTTCGACCTGCTGATGGGCAACGAGGTGGCGCCCCGCAAGGAGTTCATCACCAGCTCGGCGGCGACACTGGACCGGTCGCGCATCGACGCGTAGCCGCGAGCACGGCGAGGCCACGGCTCGGGCCGGGGCCGGGGCCGGTCCGGGGCCGGGGGAGTGCCAGGACCACGGCGAGGGCCGGGGTCCGCGTCGCGGTCGCGGCGCGGGGCCCGGCCCTGCCGCTGTCCGGCCGTGACCGCAGCCGCGGCGGACTGTCCGGGTGGGGGCTCCACCCGTGGGTGGAGCCGAGGGATCCACCCACGACCCACCCCTGATCCGATGCGTCCGACCAGGCCGTTTCCGTAGCTTCGAGGGCAGAGGGAAATTCTGCCGATCGTGGTTCCGGAGGCCCAGATGTCCTCGCTCGTGAATGTGCTCGTGGCGGTGGCCGTCGTCGCGCTGATCGTCTCGCGCCAGGTGCGGCCCCAGCGGCTGGCCGACGCCAAGCGCTGGTGGGTCGTGCCGGTGGTCCTGGTCTGGCTGGGGATACGGCAGAAGGGTCTGGTCGACCCGGACCACCACCTGGTCTCGGTCGTGCTGCTCGGCCTCGAGATCGCGACCGGGCTCCTCATGGGCGCGGCCTGGGCCTGGACCAGCAAGGTGTGGTCCGAGCCGGACGGCTCGGTGTGGACCAAGGGCACCAGGGCGACCGCGGCCGTCTGGGTCCTGGGCATCGCCGTCCGGGTGGGGCTCGCCGTCATCGCCGCCCTGGCCGGGATACGGATGGGCACGGGCGCCCTGCTGCTGGGCCTGGCCGTCTCGCTCCTGGTCCGCGGCGGCGTCCTGGCACGGCGCGCCCGGTCCCTGCCCGCGTCGTACGGTGTTGCCGCCGACCCGGCCCGGCCGCTGTGGAAGGACCGCGTGTGACCACCGACGTCTGGTTCAGCTGGCCCTCGCGGGAGGCGCTCTCCCACGAGGGGCTCAGCCGCGCGCGGATCGGCATCATGTGGAGCGTGCGCGGGCTGCTGCTCGGCGGGATGCTGTGGACCGCGATCAGCGAGAAGGGCCCGCGGAACTGGTCGTGGGCCGTGGGCGTCGCCATGGTGGCGGTGATGGTCGTGCTGGCCCGGGCGTTCTGGCGGCAGACCCTCGCCCACCGGCTGTGGCCGTCGCTGGGGCTGCTCGCGCTCCTGATGGCGTCGGCGGTGGGCGCGCAGCAGACGGACTGGCGCATCTTCGCGGCCATCGGGTGGTGCGGCTGCGCGGTCTCCGCCCTGGAGCGGCTCCCGCTGGGCGCCGCCATCCCCTCCACCCTGGTGGCCCTCGGGGCGTATGCCGCGGCGAACACCGACGACTGGCCGACCACCGCCCTGACCACGGCGGGCCTGGGTCTCGCCGGATACGTGCTGCGGCTGGACGCCGAGGCGCGGGGCAGCGCGCAGCGGCTCCTGGCCCAGGAGCGGGCCGCCCGGGCCGCCGAGGCGGAGTCGGCCGCGCTCGCCGAGCGGGCCAGGATCGCCCGCGAGATCCACGATGTGCTGGCGCACAGCCTCTCCGCGCAGCTGGTGCATCTGGAGGCGGCCCGGCTGATGATCGAGCGCGAGCCCGCCGGCGACTTCCGGGACCGGATCCTGGAGCGGGTGGTCGCCGCCCGGTCGATGGCGCGGGAGGGCCTCGCCGAGACCCGGCAGGCGCTCTCCGCGCTGCGCGGCGAGATCACCCCGGTCGAGGACTTTCTGCACACGCTGGTCGAGGGCGGCGGCCCCGGCGGTCCGGCGGGGGTCGAAGTGGCGGGGGAGCGGCGGCCGTTGACGGCCGAGGCGTCACAGACGGTGCGACGCGTGGCGCAGGAGGCCCTGACGAACGTACGCAAGCACGCCCCGGGCGCCGCCGTGGCCGTCCGGCTGGAGTATCTGCCGGACGAAGTGGCCCTGGAGGTACGTGACTCGGGCGGCGGGGAGGTCGCCGATGATCTGGGACGGAGCGGTTCCGGATACGGTCTGCTGGGGATGAGGGAGCGCGCCGAACTGCTCGGCGGGACTCTGGAGGCGGGACCGGAGGAGGAGGGCTTTGTGGTGCGGCTGAGGGTGCCGGCATGACCGGCGAAGGGGGCGGTGTGACGACAGGAGGCCCCGCGGACGGTGCCAAGGACGCGGCGCGCGCGATCCGTGTGGTGGTGGCGGACGACCAGTCGGTGGTGCGCGAGGGGATCGTGATGCTCCTCGGGCTGCTGCCGGGTGTCGAGGTGGTGGGCGCGGCCAGGGACGGCGAGGAGGCGGTCGCGTTGGTCGCCGAAGTGGCCCCGGACGTGGTCCTGATGGATCTGCGGATGCCGCGCTGCGACGGGGCCGAGGCCACCCGCCGTATCCGCGCTGAATATCCGGGGACCCAGGTGGTGATCCTGACGACGTACGCCGACGACGACTCGCTCTTCCCGGCGCTGCGGGCCGGGGCGCGCGGATATCTGACCAAGGACGCGGGCGGCGACGAGATCGTCAGGGCCATACAGGACGTGCTGGCCGGACAGGCCGGCCTGGCGCCCTCGGTGCAGCGCCGGCTGCTCGAACGGATGACGGCGCCCGAGCCCGCGGCCGGTCCGGCGGTGCTGCCCGACGGGCTCACCGGGCGTGAGGGCGAGGTGCTCGGCCTGGTCGCGGAGGGCCTGTCCAACCCCGAGATCTCCCGCGCGCTGCACATCTCCACGGCGACGGTGAAGACGCACATCAACAACATCTTCGCCAAGACGGGAGCCAGGGACCGGGCGCAGGCCGTGCGGTATGCCTATCAGCACGGCCTCACTCGTCCACCGGGTCCGGCCATCACCTGATGGGGTGAAGCGGGGACGTTGAAGAGTGCGGGGGCGTCCCCACTGCCCATCCTTGGGCACGCGGCCGAACAGAGCCGTGGACTAAGGAGTGTTGTTCGGTGGAGAAGCAGGAAGGGCACGACCCGGCGGCGGCACGGATCGACGACCCCTGGTACGACGCGCTCGCGTCCGGCTGGGGCGAACTGGACGGCACAGTCCCCGCGTTCGCCCCACCGACGCAGCGGGCGGCCGAGCCCGCCCCGGGGCACAGCGCGGCGGACGTCTACCTGGAGGTGCAGCGCAGCGCAGCCTTCCAGGAGGTGCGCGCCCGCTACCGCGGGTTCGTTGTCCCGGCGGCGTTGGCGTTCCTCGCCTGGTACATCGCGTATGTCGTCGCCGCGACCACCGCACCGGAGTTGATGGCACATCAGGTGGTCGGGGCGGTCAATGTCGCCATGGTCGCGGGGCTCGGCCAGTTCCTCTCCACCTTCCTGCTGACGTGGGCGTACGCCCGTCATGCGCGACTGCGCCGGGACAGGGCCGCGCTCGAACTGCGCTGGGAAACCCAGGAGATGACACGGGGGGTGGCCAGGTGAGTGTCGGCAGGGACCATCAGGGGCTGGCGCTGCTGCTGTTCAGCGCGTTCGTGGCGGCCACGCTGGCGATCACCACCTGGGTGAGCCGTGACCGGCACGGCTCACCGGAGGAGTTCTACGCGGGCGGGCGGCTCTTCTCCCCCATGGAGAACGGTTTCGCCATCGCGGGCGACTACATGTCGGCCGCCTCGTTCCTGGGCATCTCCGGTCTCATCGCGCTCTTCGGATACGACGGGGTGCTCTACTCCGTGGGTTTCCTGGTGGCCTGGCTGGTGGTGCTGCTGCTGGTGGCGGAGCTGGTGCGCAACTGCGGGCGGTTCACCCTCGCCGATGTGATCGCCGCCCGGATGAGCGAACGCCCCGTCCGCATCGCGGTGGGAACTTCCTCGGTCACCGTGTCCGTTCTCTATCTGGTGGCGCAGATGGTCGGTGCGGGCAGTCTGGTGGCGCTGCTGCTCGGCGGCTCCAGCGGCGCGGCCCGCGCGTGGACCGTCATCGGCGTGGGCGCGCTGATGGTGATCTATGTGTCGCTCGGCGGGATGCGGGCGACGACCTGGATCCAGATCGTGAAGGCCGTCCTCCTGATGGCCGGCACGGTCACGCTCACGGTCCTGGTGCTGACGCGCTTCCACGGCAACATCAACTTGCTGCTCAACACGGCGGCCGAGCGGAGCGGGCACGGAAAGGAGTTCCTCGCCCCGGGGCTCAGATACGGCGGGGGGTGGACCGCCCGGCTCGACTTCATCAGCCTGGGCCTGGCCCTGGTGCTCGGTACGGCGGGGCTGCCGCACATCCTCTCCCGCTTCTACACGGTGCCGACGGCCCGGGCCGCGCGCCGCTCGGCCGTCTGGGCGATCGGTCTGATCGGCGGCTTCTATCTGATGACGATCGTGCTGGGCTTCGGTGCGGCGGCCGTGGTCGGCTCCGCCGAGGTGAGGTCCGCGAACGCCGCGGGGAACACGGCCGTACCGCTGCTGGCGCTCAATCTGGGCGGTGGTGCGGGCTCCACAGGCGGAACGGTTCTGTTCGCGATCGTCGCCGCGGTCGCCTTCGCCACCATTCTGGCGGTCGTCGCCGGGATCACGCTGGCGTCGTCCGCCTCGGTCGCCCATGACCTGTACGCCTCGCTGCGGCGGCGCCACGCCAAGCAGCACAGCGAGGTGACGGTGGCCCGGATCGCCGCCGTCGGGATCGGGGCGGTCGCCATCGGCCTGGGGCTGCTGGCCCGGGACCTCAACGTGGCGTTCCTGGTCGGGCTGGCTTTCGCGGTCGCCGCCTCGGCCAATCTGCCCGTGCTGCTCTACTCGCTGTTCTGGCGGAACTTCACCACTCGGGGCGCGGTCTGGTCGGTCTACGGCGGGCTGGTCCCGGCGCTGGTCCTGGTGGTGCTCTCGCCGGTGGTCTCGGGCGACCCGCACGCGCTGTTCCCCGGGGTGGACTTCCAGTTCTTCCCGCTGGAGAACCCGGGCCTGGTCTCCATCCCTCTCGGCTTCCTCGCCGGCTGGATGGGCACGGTCACCTCACCCGAGCCGCCGGACGCGGCACGCCACGCGGAGACGGAGGTGCGGTCGCTGACGGGGGCGGGGGCGGTGTAGCGGGCGGGTGGGGCCCTTGGTGGGCCTGGCGGCCTGGCGGCCTGGCGGTCCTGGCCGGCACTGGTTGCCCTGGCGGTCCTCACGGCCCCCACGGTCCTGGCGGCCCTCCGACGACGACCCTGGCGGCCCCCCTGGCGGCTCTGGCCGGGAGACGGACCGTCCTCGCCGGGGGCCCGCACAGGCGTACGGATGCCGCCGCGTCCGTCAGCCCGGTGGCCGAGGGGCGAGCCGCGTGGGTCAGTGGCCGGTCGCCCACGTGTAGCGGTGCTCGGGGCGGCCGGTCTCGCCGTAGCGCAGACCGAGCCGCACCCGGCCCGTCCGCTCCAGAAGCTTCAGATAGCGCTGGGCCGTCTGCCTGCTCACCCCCGCCCGCTCGGCGATCTCCTGTGCCGAGAGCGGGCCCTCGGCCGCGAGCAGCACCTGCCGCAGCAGCTCGGCGGTGGTGGGGGAGTGGCCTTTGGGCAGGTCGGGCTCGACGGAGACGGAGAGGGCGCCGAAGATCCGGTCCACCTGGGCCTGTTCCGCCTCGCCGCCGCCGTCCAGGGTGCGGCGCAGCGCGGCGTACGCCTCCAGTCTGGTGCGCAGCCCCGCGAAGGTGAACGGCTTGACGAGGTACTGGAGCGCGCCCTGGCGCATCGCGGCCTGGACGGTGGCCACGTCACGGGCGGCGGTCACCATGATCACGTCGGTGTGGCGGCCGAGGCGGCGCAGCTCGCGTACGACGGCGAGACCGTTCTCGTCCGGCAGGTAGTGGTCCAGCAGGACCAGATCGACGGGGCGCTCGGTGAGGAGCGCGAGCGCCTCCGCGGCCGAGTGCGCCGACGCCACCACCCGGAAGCCGGGAACCTTCCCGACGTAGGCGGCATTGATGTCGGCGACCCGCCGGTCGTCGTCCACGACGAGAACGTCGATCATCGCGACTCCTTGTCCAGGGAGGTCCCGTCCGGACCCCCCGCCGGTACGGGACTGCTCCGGTCCTCAGCCGGTACGGAACCGTCCAGCGCCTCGCCCACCGCCTCGTCCAGTGCCTCGCTCAGCGCCTCCGGCAGGACGACGGTGAACTCCGCCCCGCCGCCGGGCGCCGCCGCCACGCGCGCGTGGCCGCCCTGCCGCTCGGCGAACCGGCGGACCAGGGCGAGCCCCAGACCCCGCTTGCCGTGGGACGGCAGCTCCTTGGTGGACCACCCCTCGGTGAAGATCAGTTCGCGCTGGTCGTCGGGGACGCCGGGGCCGCTGTCGACGACGCGCAGTACGGCCGTACGGCCCTCGGCGCGCAGAGTCACCCCGACCGAGGCGTCCGGAGTGCCGGCTGCGGCGTCCAGGGCGTTGTCCACGAGGTTCCCGACCACGGTGACGAGCCCGCGCGGGTCGATCAGCCGGTCCGGGAGCGAGGTGTCCGGCGTGATGCGCAGCGCGACCGCGCGCTCGGCGGCCACGGTTGCCTTGCCGACCAGCATCGCCGCGAGCAGTGGATCGCGGACCTTCTCGGTGACCTGCTCGGCGGTGGTCCGGTGCACCCCCACGACCTCGGTGACGAACTCGACCGCCTCCTCGTGCATCTCCAGCTCCAGCAGACCGAGCAGGGTGTGCAGGCGGTTGGCGTGCTCATGGTCCTGGGCGCGCAGCGCGTCGATGAGTCCGTGGGTGGAGTCCAGCTCACGGCCCAGGCGCTCCAGCTCGGTACGGTCGCGCAGGGTGGCTACGGCGCCGCCGTCGTCGGTCGGCATCCGGTTGGCGACCAGGACGCGGTGGCCGCGTACGGTCAGCAGGTCGGTGCCCGAGACGCGCCCGGTGAGCACATCGGTGGTCCGCCCGGCGCCCAGCACCTCGTCCAGAGGGCGCCCCGCGGCCTCGGGGCCGACCCCGAGCAGCCGCTGCGCCTCGTCGTTGAGCAGCCGGACGCGGCCGTTCCGGTCGAGTGCCACCACCCCCTCGCGGATCGAGTGGAGCATCGCCTCGCGCTCCGCCAGCAGCGCCGAGATATCGGAGAAGGCCAGGTCACGGGTTTGCTTCTGGATCCGGCGGGAGATCAGATACGCGGCGAGCGCGCCGGCCGCGAGGGCGCCGCCCGCGTAGGCGAGCAGGCCGGGGATGGCGGCCAGGAGCCGGGCGCGCACGCTGTCGTACTCGATCCCGACCGACACCGCCCCCACGATGGCCCCGTCGGCGTCCCGCAGCGGCACCTTGCCGCGCGCGGAGCGGCCCAGCGTGCCGCTGTCGATCTCCATGACGTCCTCGCCCGCCAGCGCCTCGCTGGGATCGGTGGAGACGACCCTGCCGAGCAGGTCGCCGTCCGGGTGCGACCAGCGCACCCCGCGCCGGTCCATGACCACCACGTACTCGGCGCCGGTGGCCCGGCGGATCCGCTCGGCCTCGCGCTGCACGGGGCCGCCGACAGCGGGCCCTGATGCAACGAGGTCGGCCGCGAGCTGCGGCTGCGCGGCCGTGGACTGGGCGATGGCGAGGGCGCGGCGCATCGCCTGGTCGTCGAGCTGATGGCTGAGCGGGGCGAGGAACAGGCCGGTCGCGAGCACGGTGACACCGGCGGCGATGGCCAGCTGCATCAGCAGCACCTGGGAGAAGACGCGCTGGGGCCAGCCGAACCGCCGCCGTCCGGGTGGGGGCGCGCTGGGGACGGCACTCATGCCTATGCACGGTAGACGGCGGATCGACGCATTCCGAAATCTGTTCGCACCGTGGGCACGCCCGTGCGGTCGTGCGGCCGTGCCGGGCGTGCCCGGCTCCAGCCGGCGGTCACCGAGACGCCGTACAAGGCGGCTGCCGCGCGGCACCGCCGTACGGCTTCGGGCGCCGTACGGCTTCGGGCACGAATTCCTGTGAGTTTCCTGTGTGCGCTCGGTCGCGTGTTATCAATTCCTTATGCCTCGGGGATGTCCGCCCTGGCACGCACCAGCGTGTCGCGGGTGATGACGACGATCCGCTCGCAATCGGCACGCCCGGCGTCGATCGGCAGCTTGCCGTCCAGGCTCTCGGTCATGTCGACACCGATGACGGCGAAGCTGCCGTCGCTCAGCTCGAAGATGTCGGGGCATGTCTGCCCCGACAGACTGCCGCGTTCTCGTGGGGAAGCACCGACCCTGCGCACGATATTCACCAGGGACCGTTCCAATGGCTCGGAGGAGTCTGGCACGTAGGACAGATAACCAGACTCGCGCAGGTCGCGGTAGGCCTCCTGGGAATTGATGCGGATTACCTCAACTGGCTGATGTTTCGCACGATCTCATCGACACGCCGTCCCAGGCGTGCCTCCTGCGAGCCCTCCTGGAGTACGGCCCGGTGCTGGCGCGTGAACTCCCAGTATTCGCGGAAAATAGGACTGCGGCAGATGACGTGCAGATGTCCGCCGATCTCGCTCTCGCTCGTCGAACCGGTGCGGTAGGCGTGCAGCACATTGCTGTAGAGGGCGTTCGCGTACAGGAACTGGCGCTGCTTCACGGGGGGCACCTCCTCCTCGAACGTGTCGAGGACGGCGGCCAGCTCGGGATCGTCGATGGCCTTGCTGAGCAGATCGAAGTGGAGCCGGTGCTGGTGGGTCAGGGTGAGCCGGCGGGCCAGCAGCCGCTGTTGCAGGGCGAGCCCGGTGGCGCCCGCGGCGATCGCGAGCCCGGCGAAGACACCGCCGGCGGAGGCCGCGCCGGCCGCCGGGGCGAGCGCGTGGAACCCGGCGCCGAGCGCCAGGCTGAGGGCGGCGGCCAGCGCCACGGCGCCCGCCGCGAGCGCCACCGTCGTCGCCGTGCCGTCGTGCTGTCCGTTTCTGTGCTGGCTGGTCATGTCTTTTCTCCCGTACGACTGTGACTACTGTGGGGCAGCGGGCGGCCCCTGGTTGGCCCTGATCTCCTCGTCGATCAGCTCCGCCAATTTCCTTTCGTGGCTGTCCCCGGGGAGCGCGAATTTCCGGTCCCGGGAAAGCTCCCAGTACCGCAGATAGGGCTCGCTGCTCCGTAATGACCTGGCGTGTACGCGCAGTTCCTCGTCGGAATAGCTGCCCCACTGGCGGGCGAGCAACAAGTGCCCGAACGTCAGGTTGGCGAACAGGTACTGTCGTGCCTCCTCGTGAGGGATACCCGGAAAGCCGTTCCACACTGCCGCGAGCGACGGATCCTCCATGGCCATCCGGGTCAGCTGCACATGCAGCGAGCGCATATCGGCCTCCGCACTGCGGTGCAGTTCCTGGCGGGACTGGGACAGTTCCTCGCGCTGGTCCGCGAGTTCACGCCGCTGCATACGCAGTTCCTGGTATTGGAGCAGCAGCGCCACCACCAGTATGAGGAAGGCGAGGCCGGAGAAGACCGCGCTCGCCGCGCCGAAATAGTTACCGATCTGGCTACGGCTCTCGGCGCGGTCGAGACCGCCCTCGCGCCGCTGCACGGTGTCGATGAGCCAGCCGCTCACCAGGAGGGCGGCGGCGCTCACCAGGGCGGTGCCGACGAGCGTGGCCGCCGTCCAGAGGGCGAACCTCGCGGCGGGGCGGAGCCAGGCGTGCGGTGCTGTCGTCGCTGTCACGGGGACCTCCCGGGTAGGTGCGCGCGCCGGTCGTGGCGGCACTCAATCTGCCCGCGTCCTTCCCGGGCGACGCACGGCCGGGGAGGCGGCCACGCGCATACCGGCCGGGCGCGGTAGCCGCTCGGGTGTACGCGGGGCGCCCGGGGGGCCGCGCCCGGGCCGCCCATATCCTGGGGCGGGGCCACAGGGGCTTCCTCCTGCCCCGAGGAGCACCCCGCGCCCCACCCGTACGCGCCCGCCCAGAAAGGCCCCCTCGTGAGTCCGACCGGTCCGACCCAGCAGATCCCCGTCGTGGTCCTCGCGGGCTTCCTCGGCTCGGGCAAGACCACCTTGCTCAACCATCTGCTGCGGGCCGGCAGGGGCACCCGGATCGGGGCGATCGTCAACGACTTCGGATCCATCGAGATCGACGCGATGACCGTGGCCGGACAGCTCGGCGACTCCACTCTCTCGCTCGGCAACGGCTGTCTGTGCTGCGCCGTCGACGCGAGCGAGCTCGACGTGTATCTGGAGAAGCTGACCCGGCCCGCGGCCGGGCTGGACGTCCTCGTCATCGAGGCGAGCGGTCTCGCGGAGCCGCAGAAACTGGTGCGGATGGTGCTGGCCAGTGAGAACCCGCGGGTCGTGTACGGCGGGCTGGTCGAGGTCGTCGACGCGGCCGAGTACGACGCGACCCGGGCGCGGCACCCCGAGATCGACCGCCATCTCGCGGTCGCGGACCTGGTGGTGCTCAACAAGACCGACCGCGTTCCCGGGGCGGAGCTCGACCGGCTGCGGGCGTCCCTCGACGGGGGCGCCCCGGTGGTGGAGGCCGTGTACGGGCGGGTGGACCCCGAGCTGTTCTTCGACCGCCGGCCCAGCACCGAGCGCGTCGGCCAGCTCGCCTTCGAGGATCTGCTGGACGATGAAGAGGCGCACCAAGAGGCGCACGAAGGGGCGCATGGGCAGGAGTGCGGGCCCGGGTGCGCCCACACGGGCCATCTGCACACCGCGTACGAGTCCGTCGCCTTCACCTCGGCCGTGCCCATGGACCCGCGCCGGCTGATGGCCTTCCTCGACAGCCGCCCCGAGGGCCTCTACCGCCTCAAGGGGTTCGTCGACTTCGGCCCGGCCGACCCGCTCAACCGGTACGGCGTCCATGCCGTCGGCCCGTTCCTGCGCTTCTACCCGGAGCCCTGGCCGTCCGGCGAGGAGCGGCTGACCCAGCTCGTCCTGATCGGCTCCGGCATCGACACCGGAGGGCTGCGCGCCTCCCTGGACGCGGCCGTGGCGGCGCAGCCGCGGGACACCCCGGACGAGGCCGCCATGTGGGGCGTCCTGCGCTATGTACAGCGGGACGAGACGGAGGAGGCCGACGAGTCGCGGGCGGTCCCCGAGGAGGAGGAAGCCGACGGGGCCGACGGGACCCCGGGCGAGGAGTAGCCCCCGCCCGCGGCCCGCCGGCCCCGTTGTCGCGCCCCGCCGGTCCGCCCCGGCTACAGCGCGGGACCCGCCAGCACCGACACCGTGTGGCCCAGCGGTGTGCCCGAGCCGTCGCGGCGCGGGTCGGGCTCCGGGAGCTCCACCGGGGTGCCGTTGGCCTGCGCCGCCTTCGCCGGGGCAGCGCCCGCCCAGGCCAGTACCAGCATGTCCTCGCCCTTCAGGAACCGCTGGCAGCGCACGCCGCCGGTGGCCCGGCCCTTGCGCGGATACTGGTCGAACGGCGTCAGCTTGACCGTCGCCGCCGAGTCCCCGAGCAGCGTGCCGCGCGAGCCCGCCACCGTGAACACCACGGCGTCCGCCGCCGGGTCGACCGCGGTGAACGAGATCACCTTGGCGCCGTCGGCGACCTTGATGCCCGCCATACCGCCCGCCGGGCGGCCCTGCGGGCGCACCTGCGAGGCCTGGTAGCGCAGCAACTGGGCGTCGTCCGTGATGAAGACCAGGTCCTCCTCGCCGGTGCGCAGCTCGACCGCGCCGACGATCCGGTCGCCGTCCTTGAGGGAGATGACCTCCAGCTCGTCCTTGTTGGCCGGATAGTCGGGCACCACGCGCTTGACCACGCCCTGCTCGGTGCCGATCGCCAGCCCCGGCGACGACTCGTCCAGCGTCGTCAGACACACCAGGGTCTCGTCGGCCTCCAGCGAGAGGAACTCCGAGACCGGGGCGCCGCCCGAGAGGTTGGGCGCGGCGGCCGTGTCCGGCAGCTGCGGCAGGTCGATCACGGCGAGCCGCAGCAGCCGCCCGGCCGAGGTGACCGCGCCGATGTCACCGCGCTGGGTCGCGGGCACCGCGGAGACGATCACATCGTGCTTGGCGCGGCGCTCGGCCTCCGCGAGCGGTTCCGCGTTCGCGGTGCGCGCCAGCAGGCCCGTAGAGGAGAGCAGCACCCGGCACGGGTCGTCCGCGACCTCCAGCGGCACCGCCGCGACCGGGGCGCCCGCCGACTCAAGGAGCACCGTGCGCCTCTCGGTGCCGAACTTCTTGGCCACCGCGGCCAGTTCGGCCGAGACCAGCTTGCGCAGCTCGCTGTCGGACTCCAGGATGCCGGTCAGCTCGTCGATCTCGCCGGTGAGGCGGTCGCGCTCGCTCTCCAGCTCGATGCGGTCGAACTTGGTGAGGCGGCGCAGCGGGGTGTCCAGGATGTACTGCGTCTGGATCTCGCTGAGCGAGAAGTGCTCGATCAGGCGCTGCTTGGCCTGCGCCGAGTTGTCACTCGACCGGATGAGACGGATGACCTCGTCGATGTCGAGGAGCGCGACGAGCAGGCCCTCCACCAGATGCAGCCGGTCACGGCGCTTGGTGCGGCGGAACTCGCTGCGCCGGCGCACCACCTCGAAGCGGTGGTCGAGGTAGACCTCCAGGAGCTCCTTGAGGCCCATGGTGAGCGGCTGGCCGTCCACCAGCGCCACGTTGTTGATGCCGAAGGACTCCTCCATCGGCGTCAGCTTGTAGAGCTGCTCCAGGACGGCTTCCGGGACGAAGCCGTTCTTGACCTCGATGACCAGGCGCAGACCGTGCGAGCGGTCGGTGAGGTCCTTGACGTCGGCGATGCCCTGGAGCTTCTTGGAGCCGACCAGGTCCTTGATCTTGGAGATCACCTTCTCCGGGCCGACCGTGAACGGCAGTTCCGTGACGACCAGGCCCTTGCGGCGCGCCGTCACGTTCTCCACCGACACCTTGGCGCGGATCTTGAAGGTGCCGCGGCCCGACTCGTACGCGTCCTTGATGCCGGACAGGCCCACGATCCGGCCGCCGGTGGGCAGGTCGGGGCCGGGGACGAAGCGCATCAGCGCTTCCAGGTCCGCGTTGGGGTGCCGGATCAGATGGCGGGCGGCGGCGATGACCTCGCCCAGGTTGTGCGGCGGCATATTGGTCGCCATGCCGACCGCGATCCCGGTCGCGCCGTTGACCAGCAGGTTCGGGAAGGCGGCGGGAAGGGCGACCGGCTCCTGCTCCTGGCCGTCGTAGTTCGGCGAGAAGTCGACGGTGTCCTCGTCGATCGACTCGGTCATCAGCTGGGTGGCGTCGGCCATCCTGCACTCGGTGTACCGCATCGCGGCCGGCGGGTCGTCGTTGCCGAGCGAACCGAAGTTGCCGTGGCCGTCGACGAGCGGCAGGCGCATGGAGAAGGGCTGCGCCATCCGCACCAGCGCGTCGTAGATCGACGCGTCGCCGTGCGGGTGGAGCTTGCCCATGACCTCGCCGACCACGCGCGCGCACTTCACATAGCCGCGTTCGGGGCGCAGGCCCATCTCGTTCATCTGGTAGACGATGCGGCGGTGGACCGGCTTCATGCCGTCGCGGGCGTCCGGCAGGGCCCGCGAGTAGATCACCGAGTAGGCGTACTCGAGAAAGGAGCCCTGCATTTCGTCCACGACGTCGATGTCGAGGATCTTCTCCTCGAAATCGTCCGGCGGCGGGGTCTTCGTGCTGCGGCGGGCCATCGCGGCTGCGGCTCCTTCACCAACGTGTTCTTCTTAGCGACCACCAACAAGGTCTGCTGCTGACGCCGACCATTGTGGACCGTCCCACTGACAACGCGGACCGCGACCCGGGAACTTCGCCAGGTGTCGGTGCGCTTGCATACAGTGGCAGGACTTCTTCACCGCGATCGAAGGGACGTACATGCCCATGGGTCACACGGCCACCGCCCAGGCCGGCTCCGGCGGCCTGACAGCGACCGAGCACCGGCTGGCCAACGGCCTGCGCGTGGTGCTCTCCGAGGACCACCTGACCCCGGTCGCCGCGGTCTGCCTCTGGTACGACGTGGGCTCCCGCCACGAGGTCAAGGGCCGTACGGGCCTGGCTCACCTCTTCGAGCACCTGATGTTCCAGGGCTCGCACCAGGTCCACGGAAACGGCCACTTCGAACTGGTGCAGGGCGCCGGCGGCTCCCTCAACGGCACCACCAGCTTCGAGCGCACCAACTACTTCGAGACCATGCCGACCCACCAGCTGGAGCTCGCGCTCTGGCTGGAGGCCGACCGCATGGGCTCGCTGCTCTCCGCCCTGGACGAGGAGTCCATGGAGAACCAGCGCGACGTCGTCAAGAACGAGCGCCGCCAGCGGTACGACAACGTGCCCTACGGCACGGCCTTCGAGAAGCTCACCGCGCTGGCCTACCCGGACGGCCACCCGTACCACCACACGCCGATCGGCTCCATGGCCGACCTGGACGCGGCGACCCTGGAGGACGCGCGCGCCTTCTTCCGTACGTACTACGCGCCGAACAACGCGGTCCTCTCGGTCGTCGGCGACATCGATCCCGATCGCACGCTCGCCTGGATCGAGAAGTACTTCGGCTCCATCCCCTCCCACGACGGCAAGCAGCCGCCGCGCGACGGCACGCTGCCCGGCGTCATCGGCGAGCAGCTGCGCGAGGTCGTCCACGAGGACGTGCCCGCGCGCGCCCTGATGGCCGCCTACCGGCTGCCGCACGACGGCACCCGCGAGTGCGACGCCGCGGACCTGGCGCTCACCGTCCTCGGCGGCGGCGAGTCCTCCCGCCTCCACAACCGTCTGGTCCGCCGCGACCAGAGCGCGGTCGCGGCCGGATTCGGTCTGCTGCGCCTGGCCGGCGCCCCCTCGCTCGGCTGGCTGGACGTGAAGACGTCCGGCGGCGTCGACGTCCCCGACATCGAGTCGGCCGTCGACGAGGAGCTCGCCCGGTTCGCCGAAGAGGGCCCCACGGCCGAGGAGATGGAGCGCGCCCAGGCCCAGCTGGAGCGCGAGTGGCTGGACCGGCTCGGCACGGTGGCGGGCCGCGCCGACGAACTCTGCAGGTACGCGGTGCTGTTCGGCGACCCCCAGCTCGCGCTGACCGCCGTCGACCGGGTCCTCGACATCACCGCCGAGGAGGTGCGGGACGTGGCCCGGGCCACCCTGCGCCCGGACAACAGGGCGGTGCTGGTCTACGAGCCGACCACCGCGGCAGCAGACGAGGCGGCCGAGGCCGCCGCAGAGGGAGCAGAGCAGTGAGCGAGACCGGCGTGACCATGCAGTTCCACCCCCAGCCGGCCGCCGGCACCGCGCGCCCCTGGGCCTTCCCCGCCCCCGGCCGCTCCACCCTGCCCAACGGGCTGACCGTGCTGCGCTGCGACCGCCCCGGCCAGCAGGTCGTGGCCGTCGAGATCTTCCTCGCCGCCCCGCTGGACGCCGAACCGGCCGGTCTGGACGGCGTCGCCACGATCATGGCGCGCGCGTTCTCCGAGGGCACCGACAAGCGCTCCGCCGAGGAGTTCGCCGCCGACCTGGAGCGCTGCGGCGCCACCCTGGACGCGCACGCGGACCACCCGGGCGTCCGGGTCTCCCTGGAGGTGCCGGTCTCCCGGCTCCCCAAGGCGCTCGGGCTGCTCGCGGAGGCGCTGCGGGCCCCCGCGTTCGCCGACGCCGAGGTCGACCGCCTGGTGCGCAACCGCCTCGACGAGATCCCGCACGAGCTGGCCAACCCGGCGCGCCGCGCCGCCCAGCAGCTCTCCCGGGAGCTCTTCCCGGCCAGTGCGCGCATGTCCCGCCCGCGCCAGGGCACCGAGGAGACCGTCGCGCGGATCGACGCCGCGGCGGTACGGGCCTTCTACGAGGCGTACGTACGCCCCGCCGCGGCCACCGCGGTGGTCGTGGGCGATCTGGGCGCCACCGACCTGGACGCCATCCTGGCGGACACCCTGGGCGCCTGGACCGGCACCCCGGCCGAGGAGCGTCCGATGCCGCCGGTCACCGCCGACGACACCGGCCGCGTGGTCATCGTGGACCGGCCGGGCGCCGTCCAGACGCAGCTCCTGATCGGCCGGATCGGTCCGGACCGCCACGACCGCGTCTGGCCCGCCCAGGTCCTCGGGACGTACTGCCTGGGCGGCACGCTCACCTCCCGCCTGGACCGCGTCCTGCGCGAGGAGAAGGGCTACACCTACGGAGTGCGCTCGTACGGCCAGGTGCTGCGCTCCGGTCCGGAGGGCACCGGCGCCGCCATGCTCGCCATCAGCGGCTCGGTGGACACGCCCAACACCGGCCCGGCCCTGGACGACCTGTGGACGGTGCTGCGCAAGCTCGCCGCCGAGGGGCTGACGGACGCCGAGCGCGAGACCGCCGTGCAGAACCTGGTGGGTGTGGCCCCGCTGAAGTACGAGACGGCCGCCGCCGTCGCCGGGACGCTGGCCGACCAGGTCGAGCAGCACCTCCCGGACGACTTCCAGGCGCAGTTGTACGCGCGCCTGGCCGACACCGGCACCGTGGAGGCCACGGCCGCGGTCGTCAGCGCCTTCCCGGTGGACCGTCTGGTGACGGTCCTCGTCGGAGACGCGGCGCAGATCGAGGAGCCCGTCAAGGCCCTCGGAATCGGTGAAGTCACCGTCGTGGCGGGCTGATTGAGCCGTCCGCCGAGGACGGGCGGACGATTCGGGTGAGGACCCCGGTGGCCGAGTGGCCACCGGGGTCCCCCTTTATGCCCGTTTTGTTGGGGAGGTTGCCTGTCTGTCATGTGGCGTGCGCAACAAAAAGTCGTGTCTGTTTGGTGATTGAAAGATCAGCCGTCTAGCGTCAGTCCGGCTGTCCGTCACCACCCGTCGCAGCCGCGGCACCGGACAGTCATCGCCGAGTCCCCAACTGGCGCGAGCCAGGGGAGCCGGGGACCCACTCAGTCCCTGGGGTGAATCGGACGCCTCCGTCCCGCGGAGGGGCCCGTAGGAGACCTTCCAGCTCCGAACCCGTCAGCTAACCCGGTAGGCGAGATGGAAGGAAAGGAACCGCCTCTCCATGGCGTTCACCCGTGCCACCGGGAAGCACCGTCGGCCCAGCGCCGTGTCGCGCAAGAGCGCGAACATAGCGGGCATCGCCACCCTCGCCACCGCCGGAGTCGTGGGCACCCTCGCCTCGCCGGCCATGGCCGCCGACAGCTCGGCGCCCGCCGCCGCCTCGGTCGAGGACACCGGCATCACCCAGGCCATCGTGATCGGTGACTCCCTCGCCGACCGGATCGACGCCCAGGCCGCCGCCCAGAAGCACGCCGCCGACAAGGCCCGCGCCGCCGCCGAGGCGAAGCGCAAGGCCGAGGCGAGGGCCAAGGAGGAGCGCGCCGCCAAGGAGCGCGCCGCCCGCGAGGCCGAGCGTAAGCGCCTCAACTCCTTCGTCGCCCCGATCGAGGGCGGTTACGTCTCCACCGGCTACAAGACCGGCGGCTCGATCTGGTCCTCCGGCAGCCACACCGGCATCGACTTCCACGCGGGCGAGGGCACCCCGGTGCACGCGGTCGGCCTGGGCACCGTCGTCGAGGCGGGCTGGGGCGGCGCCTACGGCAACAACATCGTGATCCGGATGAACGACGGCACGTACACGCAGTACGGCCACCTCTCGTCCATCGGGGTGTACGTCGGCCAGCGCGTCGAGCCGGGCCAGCAGATCGCCCTCTCCGGCAACACCGGCAACACCACCGGCCCGCACCTCCACTTCGAGGCCCGCACGGCCCCGACGTACGGCTCGGACATCGACCCGATGGCGTACCTGCGCTCGCACGGCGTCAACGTCTGACCCGGCCGTCCCCGCACCGAACCGCAAGCCCCCGCCGCGTCGCGCCGGGGGCTTCGGCGTGCCGTCCGGCGCACGTACCCCGCCGGTGGCCAAAAGATATGCATTGCATACGGCACGTCACCGGGAATTAACAGGCGCTGGAATAGAGTCGCCGAACAGGCGTCGATCGACCGCGTTTCGCGGGGATTAAGGCGGAGGTTCGGTCATGCGCATTCCCGCGCAATCGGTATGCACGGCAATCCGCGACGACATCGTCGCGGGGCTCTTCGCGCGCGGCAGCCGGCTCACCGAGGAAGTGCTCGCACGGCGGTACGGGGTCTCCCGCGTCCCGGTCCGCGAGGCGCTGCGCACGCTGGAGTCCGAGGGGTTCGTCACCACGCGCCGGCACGCCGGTGCCTGCGTCGCCGAGCCGACCGAGCAGGAGGCGGCCGACCTGCTCGAACTGCGCGCCATGCTGGAGCCGCTGGCCGCCTCGCGCGCCGCCGCCCGGCGCACCGAGGCCCATCTGAAGGTGCTGCGCGGGCTGGTCAGGCTCGGCCAGGACCGTGTCCGGCGGGCCCAGGGCGAGGATCTGCGCTCGCTGGACGGCTGGTTCCACGAGACGCTCGCCCAGGCCTCCGGCAGCCCCGGCCTCATCGCGCTGCTCACCCAGCTGCGACACAAGATCGCCTGGATGTACGTGGTGGAGCGGCCGGCGCTGCCCGCCGAGTGCTGGGCGGAGCACGCGGCGATCGTGGACGCGCTGGCGCGCGGCGACGCCGAACGGGCCAGGTCGCTGGCCGCCCGCCACGCCGAGCGCGCGTTTTCCGCCCATCGGCTGCGGCGTCCGGCGGACGTGAGGATCCCGCAACATGCAGTAAACACCGCGAGCGTCCGTGCTTAACAAGGTCGCCGTATACAAAGAAGTGATTCGGCGGGGTTCTTCCGTGCTGCCCGAAATCAGCCCGGAAAGTGGGGGCGGGGGCGGCGGGTCCGTGTCACTGGGCGAATAAGCCGGAGCCTACGCGGGGGGAAAGGAAAGGAGCCGCGGACCCGGAATTCAGGGTCCGCGGCTCCGATCGCGAAGTGCGGTGGCACGCAGTGCGGTGACGCGGCGCTCCGGGGCCGGTGGTCCGGCCGGCCGGGTGCGGTCAGCCGTCAGACGGTCTCGGGGAGCTCCTCGAGACCTTCCTCGACCAGCTTGGCCAGCCGGTCCAGAGCCGCCTCGGCGCCCTCCGCCTCGGAGGCCAGCACGATCTCCTCGCCGCCCTGCGCGCCCAGGCCGAGCACCGCGAGCATGGAGGCGGCGTTGACCGGGTTGCCGTCGGCCTTGGCGATCGTCACCGGGACGCCGGAGGCCGTGGCGGCGCGGACGAAGAGGGAAGCGGGGCGGGCGTGCAGGCCCTCGGCCCAGCCGACATTGACGCGGCGCTCAGCCATGGTGATGCCCTTCGAGATCTCTCACGGTTGTCTAGACCAGTCTCTCATGTCCTGTGCGGTGCTCGTGCCGACGTCGGTGCCCGGATCCGGCGGCCCCTCGGCCCTGGCCACCCTCTCCACCCTGCCCCCTACCTTGACCCGACCCAACCGGCCCCGCGACCCGTAGGCTGCCGGTATGCAGGCTCCGCAGGAGAAGACGCAGGACCCCGCGTACCCGGCCCACTGGGAGGCCGACGTCGTGCTGCGCGACGGGGGGACCGCGCGGATCAGGCCCATCACCACGGGCGACGCGAAGCGGCTCGTCTCGTTCTACGAGCAGGTCTCGGACGAGTCCAAGTACTACCGCTTCTTCGCGCCCTACCCCCGGCTCTCCGCCAAGGACGTGCACCGCTTCACCCATCACGACTACGTGGACCGGGTGGGACTCGCGGCGACGGTGGGCGGCGAGTTCATCGCGACCGTCCGCTACGACCGGATCAACGCCCAGGGGCGGCCCGCCTCGGCCCCGGCCGACGAGGCCGAGGTGGCGTTCCTGGTCCAGGACGCCCACCAGGGGCGCGGCGTCGCCTCCGCGCTGCTCGAACACATCGCGGAGGTCGCGCGCGAGCGGGGGATCAGACGGTTCGCGGCGGAGGTGCTGCCCGCCAACAACAAGATGATCAAGGTGTTCACGGACGCGGGCTACCAGCAGAAGCGCTCCTTCGAGGACGGCTCGGTCCATCTCACGCTGGATCTGGAGCCCACCGCCGAGTCACTGGCCGTCCAGCGCGCGCGTGAGCAGCGCGCCGAGGCCCGTTCGGTGCAGCGGCTGCTCGCCCCCGGTTCGGTGGCCGTGATCGGCGCCGGCCGCGCGCCGGGCGGAGTGGGCCGCACGGTGCTGCGCAACCTCCTGGGCGCGGGCTTCACCGGACAGGTGTACGCGGTCAACCGGGCCCTGCCCGGAGGCGGTTCCACGATCGACGGCGTCCGCGCGGCCCGCTCGCTCGGCGAGCTCGGGGAGCCGGTCGACCTCGCGGTCGTCGCGGTCCCGGCCGAACGGGTGCCGGAGGCGGTCGCGGAGTGCGGCGAGCACGGGGTGCAGGGACTGGTCGTCCTGTCCGCCGGGTACGCCGAGAGCGGCGCCGCCGGACGCGAGCGCCAGCGCGAACTGCTGCGGCAGGTGCGGTCGTACGGGATGCGGCTGATCGGGCCCAACGCGTTCGGCGTCATCAACACCGCGCCCGGGACGCGCCTGAACGCCTCCCTCGCGCCCGAGCCGCCCCAGCGGGGCCGGATCGGCCTGTTCACCCAGTCGGGCGCGATCGGCATCGCGCTCCTGTCGGGACTGCACCGGCGGGGCGCGGGCCTGTCGGCGTTCATCTCGTCCGGCAACCGGGCGGACGTCTCGGGCAACGACATCCTTCAGTACTGGTACGAGGACGCGGACACGGACGTCGTCCTGCTGTACCTCGAATCGATCGGCAACCCGCGGAAGTTCACCCGGCTCGCGCGGCGGACGGCGGCGGTGAAGCCGGTGGTCGCGGTGAAGGGCGCCCGCCACAGCGGCTCGACCCCGCCCGGGCACGCGGTCCCGGTGACCCGGGTGCCGGACGCGGCGGTCTCGGCGCTGCTGCGCCAGGCGGGCGTGATCCGGGTGGACACGGTGACCGAGCTGGTCGACGCGGGCGTGCTCCTCGCGGGCCAGCCGCTCCCGGCGGGGCCGCGCGTCGCCATCCTCGGCAACTCGGAGTCCCTCGGCCTCCTCACGTACGACGCCTGTCTCACGGAGGGCCTGCGGCCCCACCCGCCGGTCGATCTGACGACGGCGGCCACCCCCGAGGACTTCCGCGACGCCCTGGCCCGGGCCCTGGCGGACGAGTTCTGCGACGCGGTGGTGGTCACGGCGATCCCCTGGGTGGGCGAGCCCGGCTACCCCGACGAGGCCCTGGCCACGGCTCTCCACCAGGCCACGACGACGGCCCCCACGAAGCCGGTGGCGGTGGTTCACGTGGAGCTGGGCGGCCTGGCAGAGGCCCTGGCAAGCGCGGCGAGCACGGCCCGCCGCACGCCGCCGCCCCCGCGCGTCCAGCCGACGCTCCCGGAGGCACAGCCCCCGACCGCCTCAGCCCCCGCCTGGCCGCAAGGGCACACCTCCGCCGAGCCCCCGGACCGCACCCCCGCAGGGTCACAAGGGCACACCCCCACAGGGGCCCCGGGGCGAAACCCCGCGGCGGGTCCGGGGGCGCGGCCACCGGGGAACTCCTCCCTCCTCAGCCCACCCCCACCCCCGGAGGGTCTCGGGAAGGAGCGGGGCGGGGGACAGCCCGCCGGCCACCACGAACCCGCACCCGTACCCGCACCCCCCGCCACCCCCCACCGCATCCCCGCCTACCCCGCCGCGGAACGCGCGGTCCGCGCGCTCGCCGAAGCCGTCCGCTACGGACAGTGGCGCCGCCAGGCCGCCGAGCAGGGCAGGGTGCCGCAGTACGACGACATCGACGAGACCGGCGCGGCGGCCGACATCGAGCGGCTGCTCGGGAGCGCCGACCCCAGGGGCACCACGCTGCCCCCGGACGACGCCGCCGCCCTCCTCGCCCGGTACGGCATCCCCGTACGCCCCGCCCTGCCCGCCCCCCACCCCGACGCCGCCGTCACGGCCGCCGCCCGCCTGGGCTACCCCGTCGCCCTCAAGACCACCGCCCCGCACCTGCGCCACCGCCCCGATCTCGGCGGCGTCCGCCTCGACCTCGCCGACGAGGAGCAACTGCGCCGCGCGTACGCGGAGTTGACGCACGCCCTCGGCAAGCCCGAGGAGCTCCAGCCGGTCGTCCAGGCGATGGCCCCGCGCGGCGTGGACACCGTGGTGCGCGCCGCCATCGACCCGGCCGTCGGCGCCGTGCTCTCCTTCGGCCTCGCCGGGGCCGCCTCCGAGCTGCTCGGCGACATGGGCCACCGCCTGGTCCCCGCCACCGACCGGGACGCCGCCGAACTGGTCCGGTCGATCCGGACCGCCCCCCTCCTCTTCGGCTGGCGCGGCTCGGCCCCGGTGGACACCGCGGCCCTCGAAGAGCTGCTGCTGCGGGTCTCGCGGCTGGTCGACGACCACCCCGAGGTCGTCGTCGTCTCCCTGGAACCGGTCGTCGTCGCCCAGCAGGGGCTGTCCGTACTCGGCGCCGGCCTGCGGCTCGCGCCCCCGCCGCCCCGCGCCGACCTGGGCCCGAGGCGCCTGCCCAGCTACTGAGTCGATCGGGCCCCGGGGCCCCGTAGGATGGAGTCCATGGCGAAGACCGGCACGATGACCCAGGGGCTGCGCGCGGCGATCGAGCGCAGCGGCTACTACCCGGCCCTTGTGGCCGAGGCGGTGGAGGCCGCCGTCGGTGGTGAGCCGATCGCGTCGTACCTGGTCCACCAGGAGACCACCTTCGACGCCAACGAGGTCCGCCGCCATGTGACGGTCCTGGTCCTGACGGACAACCGTTTCATCGTCAGCCACACCGACGAGCAGAACGCGGACACCAGCTCCCCGACGCCGTACGCCACGACCTCCACCGAGTCCGTGAAGCTCGACCGGATCTCGTCCGTCGTCGTCAGCCGCGTGGTGGCCAACCCCGAGTCGTACACCCCGGGCACCCTGCCCCGCGAGGTCGTCCTGACCATCGGCTGGGGTGCCGTCTCCCGGATCGACCTGGAGCCCGCCGCCTGCGGCGACCCGAACTGCGACGCCGACCACGGCTACACCGGCAGCTCCACCGCCGACGACCTGAGCCTGCGCGTCAGCGAGGCCGGGGACGGCCCGGACACCGTGCGCCAGACCCTCGGCTTCGCCCAGGCCCTCTCCGAAGCCACCGCGGCCACCGCCCGCTGATGGTCCAGCCCACCTGGCAGGACCCCGAGCCCTTCGCCCTCGACACCGCCCCCCTGCCCGAGTACGGCAGCGGCTCGCTCGCCGATCTGCTGCCCACCCTCGCGGCGGGCATGGGCGTGCCCGGGACGACCACCGCCATCGCGGAGCTGACCCCGGCCGACCGGAACTGCGTGTTCCTGATCGACGGGCTCGGCTGGGAGCAGATCAAGGCCCACCCCGACGAGGCGCCCTATCTGCACGGGCTGCTCGCCGGCTCGCGCGGCGGCACCGGACGGCCCATCACGGCCGGGTTCCCGGCCACCACCGCCACCTCGCTCGCCTCCGTCGGCACCGGCCTGCCGCCCGCCGCGCACGGCCTGCCCGGCTACACCGCGCGCGACCCGCGGACCGGCGAGCTGATGAACCAGCTCCGCTGGAAGCCGTGGACCGACCCGCACACCTGGCAGCCCTACCCCACGGTCTTCCAGCTGGCCGACGCGGCCGGCGTGCACACCGCCCAGGTGTCCTCGCCGACCTTCGAGCACACCCCGCTCACCAAGGTCGCGCTCAGTGGCGGAACGTTTCACGGCAGGCTGACCGGCGAGGACCGCATGGACCTGGCCGCCGCCCAACTCGCCGCCGGGGACCGCTCGCTCGTGTACACGTACTACAGCGAGGTCGACGGCAAGGGCCACCGCTTCGGCGTGGACTCCGACGCCTGGCGGGGCCAGCTGATGTACGTCGACCGGCTGGTCCAGCGGCTCGCCGAGCAGCTCCCGCCGCGCTCCGCGCTCTATGTCACCGCCGACCACGGCATGATCGACATCCCCTTCGACGAGGAGTCCCGTATCGACTTCGACGAGGACTGGGAGCTGCGCGCGGGAGTGGCCCTGCTCGGCGGCGAGGGCCGGGCCCGCCATGTGTACGCGGTTCCCGGCGCCGAGTCCGATGTGCTCACCGTCTGGCGCGAGGTGCTCGGCGAGCAGTTCTGGGTGGCGAGCCGCGACGAGGCCATCGCGGCGGGCTGGTTCGGACAGCCGGGCGCCTGCGACGAGCGGGTGTACGGGAGGATTGGTGACGTCGTCGCCGCCGCCCACGCCGATGTGGTGATCATCGCCTCGCGGAACGAGCCGCACGAGTCCGCGATGGTCGGGATGCACGGCTCGATGACCCCCGTCGAGCAGTTGGTGCCGCTCCTCGAAGTACGCTCGTAACCTCTCTTCCCCGCCCCTCCCCCTGTCTCTCCTCCGTCTCCTGTACGCGGACGCGTGCGCAGATCCGAAAGGCCGTCACCCTCCCATGCCCGAGCTGGTGTTCTTCTCCGGAACGATGGACTGCGGAAAGAGCACCCTCGCTCTTCAGATCGAGCACAACCGCTCCGCGCGCGGCCTCCAGGGCATGATCTTCACCCGGGACGACCGCGCGGGCGAGGGCAAGCTGTCCTCCCGGCTCGGGCTGGTGACGGACGCGGTCGAGGCCGCGGAGGGCTTCGACTTCTACGGGTACCTGGTCGCCCACCTCTCCAAGGGCGGCCGTTGCGACTACGTGATCGCCGACGAGGCGCAGTTCCTCGCGCCCGGCCAGATCGACCAGCTCGCCCGGGTCGTCGACGACCTCGACCTGGACGTCTTCGCCTTCGGCATCACCACGGACTTCCGCTCCAAGCTCTTCCCCGGCTCGCAGCGGCTGGTCGAACTGGCGGACCGCGTCGAGGTGCTCCAGGTCGAGGCGCTCTGCTGGTGCGGGGCGCGCGCCACCCACAACGCGCGTACCCGCGGCGGGGAGATGGTGGTCGAGGGCGCGCAGGTCGTGGTCGGTGACGTGAACCAGTCCGAGGACGAGATCGGGTACGAGGTGCTGTGCCGGCGCCACCACCGCCGCCGGATGACGGCGGCGGCGGCGCGGGCCGCCGCGCTGTCGCCGGACGTCCTGCCCATCGACGCGTAGCGCGTCCGGGCCGCCTCGCCCGGCCCGCGGGCCGGCGGGGACCCGGCGCGGGGATCAGACCGTCGACCTCACCAGCGTGAACACCGCTCCCTCCGGGTCCGTCACCGTCGCCACCCGGCCGCTCGCCCCCTCCCGGGGCGACTGCAGGACGTGGCCCCCCAGCTCCGTCACCCGCCGGGCCGCCTCGTCGGTGTCCGCGACCTCGAAGTACGTCATCCAGTGCGCGCCCTTGTCCCGGGGCAGCGCATGGCCCACGCCGTGCAGGGAGCAGACCGGGCGGCCCTCGATGCGCAGCGTCACATGGTCGGGGTCGGCCGGGACCACCGCCTCCCTCTCGTAGCCGAACACCGACTCGTAGAACTTGACGACCGAGGCCGTCTCACGGGTCACCAGTTCGTTCCAGACGGGGGTGCCCGGGGCGCCCGCCACCATCGTGCCGACGTGCGCCTGGGCCTGCCACGCGCCGAAGACCGCGCCGTCCGGGTCGGAGGCGATCACCAGCCGCCCCGCGTCGCCCGCCTCCAGGGGACCGACGCCGACCGTGCCGCCGCAGTGCCGGATCGTCTCGGCCGTGGCGTCGGCGTCGTCGGTGGCCAGATACGTGGTCCAGGCGATCGGCAGATGCTGGTCGGGCGGGAGCTGCCCGATGCCCGCCACCTCCGCGCCGTCGAGCAGGGCCCGCACATACGGGCCGAGCGAGGCGGGCCCCGGCCGGAACTCCCAGCCGAACAGCGCCGCGTAGAACTCCTGGGTGGGAGCCAGGGCATGCACCATGAGGCTCACCCAGCAGGGTGTGCCGGGCGTGCGCCGGGTCTCTGCCTGGGACATCGTGACTCTCTCCTCGGACCATCGCTGTGAGAACGCGCCCTGAAGAGACGGGCGACCCGGCCACGCCGACGCCCGCCTTCCCGCAGATGCTTGCACCACCGACGGCCAAGCGCGCCCCGGCCGCGCCGCATTTGGCGCGTTCCCGAAGGAGGATGCCCGCTTTGGCATTTCTCATCCGTTTCACGGCCGTTACGCGGCGCCGCGCGCTGCGCGAGGATGGCCTCATGAACGCCATCATCAGCGCATCCGAACTGGCGGACGAGCTGGCCGGGGACCGTCCCCCGGTCCTCCTGGACGTCCGCTGGCAGCTCAGTCTGGCGAAGGCGGCCGGCGCCGCCCCCTTCGACGGCCGGGCCGAGTACGAGTCCGGGCATCTGCCCGGTGCGGTCTTCGTCGACCTCGACGCGGAGCTGGCGGGACCGCCCGGCGCCGGTGGCCGCCACCCGCTGCCCGACGTCACCGCGTTCGGCGCCGTGATGCGCCGCGCGGGCGTGTCGGCCGGCAGGCCGGTCGTCGTCTACGACGGCGGGCAGGGCTGGGCCGCGGCCCGCGCCTGGTGGCTGCTGCGCTGGACGGGTCACCGGGACGTACGGGTGCTCGACGGCGGCCTCGCCGCCTGGACGGGCGCCCTGTCGAGCGAGGTCCCGGCGCCCGCCGAGGGCGACTTCGTCCCCGAGCCCGGCGCGGTCGGCCTGCTCGACGCGGACGGGGCGGCGGCGCTCGCCCGGTCCGGACTGCTGCTGGACGCCCGGGCGGGGGAGCGGTACCGCGGCGATGTCGAGCCCATCGACCGGGTGGGCGGCCACATCCCCGGCGCGGTCTCCGCCCCCACCACCGAGAACGTGGGCCCCGACGGACGCTTCCTGCCCCCCGAGGTCCTCGCCGACCGCTTCAAGTCCCTGGGCGCCTCGGGCACGGAGGTCGGGGTGTACTGCGGTTCGGGGGTCTCCGGCGCCCACGAGGTGCTGGCGCTGGCGGTCGCGGGCATTCCCGCCGCGCTCTACGCCGGGTCCTGGTCGCAGTGGTCCTCGGACGAGTCGCGTCCGGTCGCGACCGGCCCCGACCCCCAGTAGCGCACACCGGGGGGCCCGCGCCGGGCGCGGGCCCCCCGGTGCCGCACGTACCGCGCGGCGGACGTACGGGCCGTCCTACTCCTGCTTCTTGCGCCGTGTCCCGAAGACGATCTCGTCCCAGCTCGGTACGGCGGCCCGCCGTCCGGGCCGGACGCCGTCCGCCTCGGCCTGGCGGTCCGTGGTGCCGGTGAGGCGGTCGCGGTGGCCGGTGACCGAACGGGGCATCAGGACGTCCGCGTACGCCGCGCCGGCGCCTGCCGACGCCGCCGGTGCGGGCGGCTCCTCGACCTCGGGCTCCGCCTCGGGCTCGCCCTCCGGCGCCTCCGCGGGCAGGGCGGGCCGCTCGGGCACCACCATGTCGCCGCGGAAGCTCGGCACGGCCTCCAGGAGGCTGGTGAGCGAGTCGCTCTCGTCCGCGGCGGCCACGGGCTCGGGCGCCACGGGAGCGGTGGGCCGCTCCATCGGCCGCTCCAACTGCCGGTCCAGGGCGCGGTCCAGCGGCCGGTCCCGGGGCAGCCTGGCGATCCTCGGCACGAACGGGAAGCTCGGCTCGGGGGTGTCGTCGGTCTCGCCGATCAGCGAGCGGGCCTCGTCGTCGACGGCCTGGACGAGCCGGCGCGGCGGGTCGTAGGTCCAGCTGGCGGCGTGCGGCTCGGTGGCCACCCGGTAGACGAGCAGGACCTCCCAGGTGCCGTCGTCGCGGCGCCAGGAGTCCCACTGGACGCTGTCCTTGTCGGCGCCGCGCAGCAGCAGCCGCTCCTGGACGGCCTCGCCGAGCTGGGGGCCGGTGTTCTCGCCGGGGCGTCGCACGGGGGTCTTGCGCGCCCGCTCGGCCATGAAGGCACGCTCCGCGAGCACCGGGCCCTCGAAGCGCCGGACCCGGTCCACCGGGATCCCGGCGAGCTGGGCGACCTCCTCGGCCGAGGCACCCGCACGTATCCGTGCCTGGATGTCGCGAGGCCGGAGGTGGCTCTCGACCTCGATCTCGATCTGCCCGAGCCGGGCGCGGTCGTTGCGCACGGCGGCGCGCAGCCGCTCGTCGATCGGAAGCGTGTACTCCGTGCTGTCCGCAGCCTTGAGCACCAGTCGTGTGCCGTCGTTGGAGACGGCCACGACACGCAGTTCGGGCATGGGGACCTCCCGGGTGGTGCCTGCCGACGTCACCTGCGTCGCTGCTTCCGCTAGTCGAGTGTGGCCTGCCCGGGTGCAGCCTGCCACAACCTTGCCGAGTTGCCCGGCGTGTCGGGCATGGGCCCTGGAACGCCGTTATGGCACGGTTACCTGTTCGCGACGCAGAGTGACCGACATGGTCGCTCCGCACAGCAGGCGCCCGTGCGGTGCCGCGGCGCCGCCGGTTCGAGTGCCGCTTTCGGCCCCCTCCCGCAGAGCCCGGAAACCCGTGAGGGAGACCAGGCCCAGGGCTCGCCACAGTACTCCATTCGGGCCACGTGGGTGGACCGCCGCGCCGCCGAAGTTCTCCCCGGGGGCGGGAGTTGGACGCCGCGCGCCGGGCGAATACGCACTTCCTACGTGGCGTGCTTCACAGAATCGCCAGAAACGGAACTAATCGCTTCGCCCATAGGTCCCCCCTACGTACAAGCTGGCGGAGAAGGGCGAACAGAGGTTGTAGATGGGTGAGAAGCCGGATACCGGGACCAAACTGGATGAAAGGCGCCTGGACCTGAGTGTGCCCCAGGTCGCGGGCAGCGCGCTCGCGGCCATCGCGGCTGCCGTGCTCGCCTCCCGGCTCGGTGTCTACGGGACGATCGTCGGCGCCGGCGTGGTGAGCGTCGTCGCCACCTGTGGCGGCACGGTCTTCCAGCACCTGTTCCGGCGTACCGGGGAACAACTGCGCGACGTCACCGTCCAGTCACTGCCGAGAGCGCGCCGCGATCCGGCCCGCCCCGCGTACGAGTCCACCCGCGAGGGCGAGTTCGGCGCGGCCACCGTCCACGGCACCCGGATGCGCGGCTGGAAGCGCTCGGGGCTCGCCGCGGCCGTCGTCTTCGCGGTCGCGATGGGCGGCATCACCACGTACGAACTGGCGTCCGGCGCGGAGCTCGGCGGCGGGGGCGGCACCACCGTCGGCTCGGTGGTCAGCGGGAGCGGGAGCGGAAGTGGGGACGGCGCGCCGGAGCCGGGGCGGGACTCCGGACCCGGGCGGTCCGCCCCACCCACCCCCGGCAAGGACGGCGACAGGGGCCCGTCCGCCACCCCGGACCCCGGCGGGACGCCCGCGACCGGCGGCGCCGGCCCGACGAGCCCCACCCCGTCCCCGACCCCCTCCACCGGAGGTACGGCCTCCCCGGGCGGCACCCCGGGCCCGGCCCCCTCGGCCCCCTCGACGCCGTCCGCCTCCACGGACGCGAAGTCCCCGCGGCCGGACCCCGTCGGCCCCGGCACCGGACCGGGAGCGGGCCCGGACGCGGCCCCGTCTCCGTAGGACGTCGGTCCCCGGGCGCCCTCAGTCGCCGAGGACGCGGCGCAGGTAGGCGTTGCCGAAGAGCCGGTCGGGGTCGAGCCGGTCGCGCAGGGCGGTGAACTCGCCGAAGCGCGGATAGACCCCGGCGAAGTACTCGGCGTCACGGCTGTGCACCTTGCCCCAGTGCGGGCGCCCCGCGTGCGCGGTCATGATCCGCTCCACGGCGGTGAAGTACGCCTGGTAGGGCGTGCCCTTGTACATGTGTACGGCGATGTACGCGGTGTCGCGCCCCGAGGCCGTGGAGAGCGCGATGTCGTCGGCGGGGGCGGTGCGCACTTCCACCGGGAAGCTCACCCGCAGGTTCGACCGGTCGACCAGCGCCCGCACTTCGCGCAGCGCCGCCACGACGGCCTCGCGCGGCAGCGCGTACTCCATCTCGACGAACCGCACCCGGCGGGGACTTGTGAAGACCTTGTACGGAATGTCGGTGTACGTACGGGCGGAGAGAGCTCGGCTGGAAACCTTCGCGATGGCGGGGATGGTCGCGGGGACGGCCCGCCCCAGCGAACAGACGACCTGGAAGAGGCCGTTCGACATGAACTCGTCCTCGATCCAGCCGCTCACCCTGCCGGGCGGGGCGGTGGGGCCCGCGCTGCGGTTGTTGCGCTTGGTGTTGCAGTTGCCCGTGTGCGGGAACCAGTAGAACTCGAAGTGCTCGTTCTCGGCGTGCAGCGCGTCGAACTCCGAGGTGACCTTGTCGAAGGTCATCGGCTCCTCGCGCGCGGTGAGCAGGAACTCGGGCTCCACGGCGAAGGTGATCGCCGAGACGACGCCGAGCGCCCCGAGGCCGATCCGGGCCGCCGCGAAGACCTCCGGATTCTCCTTCGCCGAGCACGTCAGCGTCGAACCGTCGGCCGTGATCAGTTCGAGCCCGGCGATCTGCGCGGCGATCGAGGCGGAGTCGCGGCCGGTGCCGTGGGTGCCCGTGGAGGTGGCCCCCGCCACCGTCTGCTCCATGATGTCGCCCATGTTGGTGAGCGAGAGGCCCTCGCGCGCGAGGACGGCGTTCAGCCGCTTCAGGGGCGTGCCCGCCTCGACGGTCACCGTCATGGCCGTACGGTCGATCTCCCGGATCCCGGTGAGCAGGTCCGGGCGTATGAGCACGCCGTCGGTGGCGGCGGCCGTGGTGAAGGAGTGGCCGGTGCCGACCGCCTTCACCTTCAGGCCGTCCTCGGCGGCCCGGCGCACCACCTCGGCCAGTTCGGCCGCCGAGGCGGGGGAGGCCTCCCGCACCGGCCGGGCCGTGACGTTGCCCGCCCAGTTACGCCACGTGCTGCTGGTCGCTCCGCTCATCTGCTCCGAGCCCCTCCCGTTGCGGCGCCGGCCTGCGCAGCCGGCGGTACCCCAGGAACGCCACCGTGGCCGCGAGCGCTCCCGAGACGACGGGCACCAGATACCCCGAGCGCGCGCCCGCCGCGTCCACCACCCAGCCGGCGGCCGACGACCCGAGCGCCACACCGACCGCCAGCCCGGTACTCGTCCAGGTCATGCCCTCGGTGAGCTTGCTGCGCGGTACATGCTGTTCGACGAGGGCCATGGTCGTCACCATCGTCGGCGCGATGGACAGGCCCGCGACAAAGAGCGCCACGGCCAGGAACGGCAGGCTCCCGGCCAGTTGGAGCGGGATCATACTCACCGCCATCGCGCACACCCCCACCAGCCACCTCGTGGCGGGAGCGCCCTTGAGGCGCAGCAGCCCGAAGACGGCTCCCGCGAGACAGGAGCCCAGCGCGTAGACGGCGAGCACCAGACTGGCCGCCGCCTTGTGGCCGCGCTCGTCGGCGAAGGCCACGGTGACCACGTCGACCGCGCCGAAGACCGCGCCGGTGGCGACGAAGGTGGCGACCAGGACCTGGAGCCCGGGGGAGCGCAGGGCGGCGCCGCCGGTGTGGTGCTCGCGCGGGTGCGGCACGGGCTCGGTGGCGCGCTGCGCGGTCAGCCAGAAGACGCCGACGACCAGGAAGCCGGCCGCGATCAGCGGTCCCGCCTCGGCGGACCAGGCGGTGGAGAGCCCGATGGAGAGGATCGGCCCGACGATGAAGCAGAGCTCGTCGACGATCGACTCCCACGAGTACGCGGCGTGCAGGCTCTGCCCGTCGCCCCGGTAGAGCTCGGCCCAGCGGGCGCGCACCATGGAGCCGACGCTCGGCACACAGCCCGCGCCAGCCGCGAAGACGAACAGCGCCCAGTCGGGGGCGCCCTGCTGGGCGCAGACGAGCAGTCCGGCCACGGCGGCCACCGCGGCGAGCGTCGCGGGCCGCAGCACGCGCCGCTGGCCGTGCCGGTCGACCAGGCGCGAGATGTACGGGCCGAGTACGGCGGCCGACATGGCGAGCGTCGCCGAGAGCGCCCCGGCCAGGCCGTAGCGGCCGGTGAGCTGCGAGACCATCGTGACGATGCCGATGCCCATCATGGACAGCGGCATCCGGCCGAGCAGCCCGGCCGCGGAGAACCGCTTGGTGCCGGGCGCGGTGAAGATCGCGCGGTAGGGACTGGGCATGGGTGCTCCGGCTGCCTGCTCAGCCCGTGAGGCTGAAGCGTGTACTTAATACCTAAAGCTTACGGTGTTGAACTTACGGTGTCCGGTGTCCCCGCGCATACGGTTTTCCCACCCCCTCCCGGCGCACCCTGCCCGGCCCGCTCCGGTTCCGGCCGGTTCCGCGCCTGTCAGTGGCGGATGGCAGGATCGGTGCCATGTCCGATCTGCGCGATCAAGCTCCTGGAGCGGCCGGCGAAGCGGCTCCGTACGACGCCCTGCTGCTGCTCTCCTTCGGCGGCCCCGAGGGCCCGGACGACGTGGTCCCGTTCCTGGAGAACGTGACGCGCGGCCGGGGCATCCCCAGGGAGCGGCTAAAGGAGGTGGGGCAGCACTACTTCCTGTTCGGCGGGGTCAGCCCCATCAACGACCAGAACCGCGCCCTGCTGGACGCCCTGCGCGAGGACTTCGCCCGGGTCGGCCTGGACCTCCCGGTGCACTGGGGCAACCGGAACTGGGCGCCCTATCTGACGGACACCCTGCGCGAGATGGCCCTGGCGGGCCACCGCCGGATCGCCGTGCTCACCACCAGCGCCTACGCCTCGTACTCGGGCTGCCGCCAGTACCGGGAGAACCTGGCGGACGCGCTGGCGGCGCTCGCCGCCGAGGGCATCGAGCCGCCGCGCGTGGACAAGCTGCGGCACTACTTCAACCACCCCGGCTTCGTGCGGCCGATGGTCGACGGCGTCCTCGCCGCGCTGGAGCGGCTGCCCGAGGGGGTCCGCGCCGGCGCCCACCTGGCGTTCACCACCCACTCGATCCCGAGCGCCTCCGCCGACACCTCCGGCCCCGCCGAGGAGCACCGGGAGGGCGGCGCCTATGTGCGCGAGCACCTGGACGTGGCCCGGCTGATCGCCGACGCGGTGCGCGAGGAGACCGGGGTCGAGCGGCCCTGGGAGCTGGTCTACCAGTCCCGCTCCGGCGCCCCGCACACCCCCTGGCTGGAGCCGGACATCTGCGACCACCTGGAGGCGCTGCACGGCAAGGGCGTGCCCGCGGCCGTGATGGTGCCCATCGGCTTCGTCTCGGACCACATGGAGGTCCTGTACGACCTGGACACGGAGGCCACCGCCAAGGCCGCCGAGCTCGGACTGCCGGTCGTGCGCTCGGCCACCGTCGGCGCCGACCCCCGGTTCGCCGCCGCCGTCCGCGACCTCGTCCTGGAGCGGGCCGCCGCCGAGCGCGGCGAGCGCCCCGAGCGCTGCGCCCTGGGCGCCCTCGGCCCCTCCCACGACCTCTGCCCGGTCGGCTGCTGCCCGGCCCGCGCCCCCCGGCCCGCCGCGGCCGGCGCCGACAGCCCGTACGCGTAAGGAGCCACCATGACCGAGCCCGACACCCGGCGGACCGAACACGAGGAGAACCGGGAGCTGCTCGCCCTGGCCCTGGAGGCCGCCCGCCGGGCCGGAGCGCTGCTGCGCGACGGGCGCCCGGACGACCTGGGCGTGGCCGCCACCAAGACGAGCTCCATCGACGTCGTCACCGAGATGGACATCGCCGCCGAGAAGCTGATCACCGGCTTCCTCTCCGAGCGCCGCCCCGCCGACGGCTTCCTCGGCGAGGAGGGCGCCTCCAGCGAGGGCACCAGCGGGATCCGCTGGGTCATCGACCCGCTGGACGGCACCGTCAACTACCTCTACGGGCTCCCCACCTGGGCCGTCTCCATCGCCGCCGAGCGCGACGGGGTGCGGGTCGCGGGCGTCGTCGAGGCCCCGATGCGCGGCGAGACGTACCACGCGGTCCTCGGCGGCGGCGCGTTCTGCGGGGAGCGGCGGCTGCGCTGCCGCCCGGCCGCCCCGCCGGAGCAGTCCCTGCTCGGCACCGGCTTCGCCTACGTCCAGTCGGTCCGGGTCCACCAGGCGGCCGTCGTGGAGCGGCTGATCCCCCGGTTCCGGGACATCCGGCGCGGCGGCTCGGCGGCGATCGACCTGTGCGACGTGGCCGCCGGGCGTCTGGACGCGTACTACGAACGCGGCCTCAACCCCTGGGACCTGGCGGCGGGCGACCTCATCGCCCGCGAGGCGGGCGCCGTGACCGGCGGGCGCGCGGGCGACCCGCCCTCGCGGGAGCTGACGATCGCGGCGACCCCGGAGCTCTTCGGCCCCCTCCAGGCCCTCCTGGAGGAGTACGGCGCCTGGCACGACTGAGCCGGGGCCGGGGCCGGGGCCGGCCGGTCCGGTCCGGTCCGGACAAGCGGGGACCCCCGGCACCGTCCTGCTGTGCCGGGGGCCCGCGCAGTTCGCGTCGCGTCAGTGTGCCGCGGCGGCCACCTCGACGCCGTGCTCGGCGGCGAGGCGGTGGAGATCGTCGAGCTCGGCCTGCTCGACCTCCGCGAGGAAGTCGTCGCCGGTCTCGCGGGCCCGCGTGAGGTCCGTCTCCGTGGCCCTGATGCGCTGCAGAAGTCCTGCGGTGAATGCGTCCATGGTGCGCCCCCTCGTCGTGGGTCGGTGGCGGGTGGCACGGGGGTGTGCCGACGGTGGATCACGATCACGAGCAGCAGGCAGTGGCATACCCCATACAGGGCGTGATCGCGGGTGTGCAGTCGTCCTCCCCCGGCCCGGTCCGCGAGAAACCTCAACTCGCCCGGCAATCCCGGGAATTCCCGGGCGGCCCCGGAACCCGCAGGTCGGGCGGCGCCCGGGGGCCAGCACCGTCTTACCGCCGGTTTATGGCCCTAAGGGGCAGGATGGACGCACACAGTCACCGCTCCCGCGCCCACAGGACGGCCCGTACGGGCTCAGGAACGCCCGCGCGTGCCCCCCGGGCGCCAGGGGACATCAGCAGGCCCGCGAGGGCCCACTAGGGAAGGAAATGCGCCGTGCGCGTACTCGTCGTCGAGGACGAGCAGCTGCTCGCCGATGCCGTGGCCACCGGACTGCGCCGGGAGGCCATGGCCGTCGACGTCGTGTACGACGGCGCCGCGGCCCTGGAGCGCATCGGGGTCAACGACTACGACGTGGTCGTGCTCGACCGGGACCTCCCCCTGGTGCACGGCGACGACGTCTGCCGCAAGATCGTCGAGCTGGGCATGCCCACCCGGGTCCTGATGCTCACCGCCTCCGGCGACGTCAGCGACCGGGTCGAGGGCCTGGAGATCGGCGCCGACGACTATCTGCCCAAGCCGTTCGCCTTCAGCGAGCTGACCGCCCGGGTGCGGGCGCTCGGCCGGCGTACCACCGTGCCGCTGCCGCCCATCCTGGAGCGCGCCGGCATCAAGCTCGACCCCAACCGGCGCGAGGTCTTCCGCGACGGCAAGGAGATCCAGCTGGCCCCCAAGGAGTTCGCGGTCCTGGAGGTGCTGATGCGCAGCGAGGGCGCGGTGGTCTCGGCCGAGCAGCTCCTGGAGAAGGCCTGGGACGAGAACACGGACCCGTTCACCAACGTGGTGCGCGTGACGGTCATGACCCTGCGCCGCAAGCTCGGTGAGCCGCCCGTCATCGTCACCGTGCCCGGCTCGGGATACCGGATCTGACGGCGATGGCGACGACGCCAGCGCCACCCACGGCGCCACCGAAGCCCACCTGGGACCCCCGGGGCGCCGAGCCGCCCTTCCCCTGGGTGCGCCCGACCATCCGGATAAGGCTGACGCTGCTCTACGGCGGCATGTTCATGATCGCGGGCATCCTGCTGCTGTCGATCATCTACCTGCTGGCGGCCTCCGCGCTGCACACCGGCGGGAACCAGCCGTTCAAGATCGTCGGCGGCCAGAACGTCACGGTGACGAGCGGCAGCTGCCAGCTCCCGACCACACCGGGCAACATCACGGAGTTCAACGAAGCCATCAGCGCGTGTATGACCCAGCAGCGCCAGCACGCCCTGGACGACCTGCTGACCCGCTCCCTGATGGCGCTGGTCGGCCTCAGCGTCATCGCCTTCGCCTTCGGATACGCGATGGCGGGCCGCGTCCTGTCGCCGCTGGGCCGGATCACCCGTACCGCCCGCCGGGTGGCCGGGACCGACCTGACCCGGCGGATCGAGCTGGACGGCCCGGACGACGAGCTCAAGGAGCTCGCGGACACCTTCGACGACATGCTGGACCGCCTGGAGCGGGCCTTCACCGCCCAGCAGCGGTTCGTCGCCAACGCCTCGCACGAGCTGCGGACCCCGCTGGCGATCAACCGCACGCTCCTGGAGGTCCATCTCTCCGACCCCGGCGCGCCCATGGAGCTCCACCAGCTCGGCAAGACGCTGCTGGCCACCAACGAGCGCAGCGAGCAGCTGGTGGAGGGCCTGCTGCTGCTCGCCCGCAGCGAGAACGAGATCGTCGACCGCAAGCCGGTCGACCTGGCCGAGGTCGCCACCCGCGCCCTCGACCAGGCCCGCGGCGAGGCCCAGGCCAAGGGCGTGGAGATCCGCGGCGAGCGGGCGCCCGCGGTGGTCCAGGGCAACGGCGTGCTCCTGGAGCGGATCGCGCTGAACCTGGTGCAGAACGCCGTGCGCTACAACGTGCCCGACGACGGCTGGGTCTCGGTCACCACCGAGCTCAAGGACGGGCAGGCGGTGCTGGTGGTCTCGAACACGGGGCCGGTGGTTCCGGCGTACGAGATCGACAACCTCTTCGAGCCGTTCCGGCGGCTGCGCACCGAGCGGACCGGGAGCGACAAGGGCGTCGGACTCGGCCTGTCCATCGCCCGGTCGGTCGCGCGGGCCCACGGAGGCCGTATCATCGCGGAGCCCCGTGAGGGAGGCGGGCTCGTGATGCGTGTCACCCTGCCTGCCTGAGACGCTTTTCGACCCAGTCGAGAAGTTCGCTTTGAGCGGAATTTTCGGGACCTGTTCCGAAGATATCCGTGTGTGATCAATCACAGGGGCAATTTTCCGGCCATCTACTCTCCGTGATCAAGGCTTCCCCCGTAAAACCGGGAAAAGTCCGGGTTTCCGGGGGGTGAGATCACGGGAAGTACACGGGGTGACGCCCGTGAAGTGCGACATTCGGACCGTGTACGGTCCCGATCGCCATCCAGGACGATCACTCTTGAGGAGTGCGGCTGGGTGTCGATTGAGTAACAGACCTTGATGTGAGGCAAAATCTCCGCCTCGGGTCGGGCACAAGTCCGGCCTCTCACGCGTTACGTGCGCTGGAGACACCGCAACCACCCAGAGGGGGAGAGCGACATGGCAACGGACTACGACACCCCACGCAAGACCGACGACGACGTCGATTCCGACAGTCTTGAAGAACTGAAGGCCCGGCGGAACGACAAGTCCGCCTCGGCCGTCGACGTGGACGATTTCGAGGCCGCGGAGGGCATGGAACTGCCCGGCGCGGACCTCTCCAATGAGGAACTCGCCGTCCGGGTCCTGCCCAAGCAGGCCGACGAGTTCACCTGCATGAGCTGTTTCCTCGTGCACCACCGCAGCCAGCTGGCCAGGGAGAAGAACGGCCAGCCGATCTGCCGCGACTGCGACTGATCGGGCAGGTCGTGGCAGGCGCCGAACCGCCCCGGAAGCGACCGTTCCGGCGAAAGGGTGCCCCGGGTTCACCCGAGGCGTCACAGGGCGGCACAGGCCCGGCAGGGGGCGCGCAGGCGCCCACCGAGCCCTCCGCTCTCCCCGCGGTGAGCTCTGCCGCACGTGGACATGAGGACGAGCGGGGCCGACCGGCCTCGCTCGAAGCAGCACTGGACGGCCAGGCGGGGCCCGCGGCCGGGGCCCGACGCCTGGGCGCCCTGCGCAGAGCCGCCGCCACCAAGGGCGTACCGGCCCTCAAGAAGGGGGTCCGCAGAAGCGGCGCGAGCGCCTGGGCCGCAATCGGCCACCTCGCCGACCGCGTCATCGACATCGCCCCGCGCGTTCCGGTCCGCGACCTGGCCACCCTGCGCCGGCACTTCCCGGGCCTCGGCCCGGAGGAGATCGCGGACAAACTGATCTCCGGAGCCGCCAACGCCACCTCGATGGTGGGCGCGGGCGTGGGCGCCGCCGCGATGCTCCCCGTTCCGCCGGCCATGCCGGCCGAGCTGGCCGCCGAGGTCACCGGCGTCGCCGCCATCGAACTCAAACTCATCGCCGAGCTCCACGAGGTCTACGGGCTGCGTCCGCCGGGCGGACTGAAAGAGCGCTCCATGGCGTATCTGACGTCCTGGACCGAGGAGCGCGGCGTGCGGATGACCAAGCCGTCGACCCTCAACGCGGCGCTCGGCGGACAGATGAAGCGTGAGCTGCGCCAGCAGATCATGAAGCGCATGGTCCGCAACCTGCCGAACCTGACACCGTTCATGGTCGGAGCGGCGGTGGGCGCGGTGATGAACCGGCGCGACACGAAGAAGGTGGCCGCGCATGTCCGGGCGGACCTGAGCAAGCACCAGGTGCCGTGGGACGCGCTGCCCTCGCTCCCGCCCCTGGAGCAGCCCGCCGATCCGCTGCGGCCGGGGGAGCTGCCCAAGGAGCTCGGGCACTGACCGCCGTCCCCTCCCGGCCGGTCCTCCGCCCCCGAACCGGCGGTGCCGACCGCACGGCTCCGCGCCGCTGAGGGCGCGCACCACGTCGGCCGCGGCCCAGCCGGCCTTCCGAGGGTTCAGAGGCCCGCCCGCACCCCGTCCAGTGCCGCCTTCAGGGCCTCGGGGTTCCTCGTGGAGAGGTAGGCGTACGGGGTCGGGTCCTCGGGGTCGGTGATCTCCACCCGTACCGCCGTCGGAACGTAGCTGCGCAGCAGCATGAAGGCGCGCGGGTCGGCCTTGTGCAGCCGCCAGGCGCGGGCCTCCTCCGCGTCCAGCACCTCGGGCTCACCGAGCGCGGTCACCGGGATACGGGCGTCGCCCGCCACCAGCGTGCCCGCCACCACCCGGATCCGTACCGAGCCGTAGGAACTCACCACCACCGCCGCGACCGCCGTCCCGCCGATGAGGCCCGCCAGGAGCGGCAGCCCGCCCAGCGGGAGCAGCATCAGCGCGCAGGCCACCCCCACCAGAGCGGCGATCAGCCACCACGAGCGGGGAGCGGTGAGGCGTTCGGTGTACTGAGGGGCGTTCGGCTGCATGACAGCAAGCTTGGCACGGCGCGACCGGCGCCCCGGAGCGCGGGTAAGGTCAGCGGCTGTGACTGCTAGATCTGCGTCCCTGACGCCCCCGGCCGACGCGAAACCGCCGGTCCGGCACCCCGACGCGCCCGCCCCGGGCGAACTGCTCGGCGCGCACTACGAGCACTGCTTCGGCTGCGGCGACGGACAGCCCCACGGACTGCACCTTCAGGCGCGGGCCGGTGCGGGCGTGACGGTGACCGCCGAGTTCACCGTGCGCGCCGCCCACCAGGGCGCGCCCGGTCTCGCGCACGGCGGGGTGCTCGCCACGGCGCTCGACGAGACGCTCGGCTCGCTGAACTGGCTGCTCCAGACCATCGCGGTGACCGGCCGGCTGGAGACCGACTTCGTACGGCCCGTGCCGGTGGACACCGTGCTGTTCCTGGCGGCCGAGGTCACCGCCGTCGACGGCCGGAAGATCTACTCCACGGCGACCGGGCGGATAGGCGGCCCCGACGGGCCGGTGGCGGTGCGGGCCGACGCCCTCTTCATCGAGGTGAAGGTCGACCACTTCATCGAGAACGGCCGCCCGCAGGAGATCCAGGCCGTCATGTCCGACCCCGACCAGGTCAGGCGCGCCCGCGCCTTCGAGGTGAACCCGTGAGCCGTAACCCCGTAGACGTCCTCATCCGCCGAGTAGACCCGCAGGTGCCGATTCCGGCGTACGGGCACCCCGGCGACGCGGGGGCCGACCTCGTCACCACGGAGGCCGCCGAACTCGCCCCCGGGGAGCGGGCCGTGCTCCCCACCGGGGTGAGTATCGCCCTGCCCGACGGGTACGCGGCCTTCGTGCACCCCCGGTCGGGCCTGGCCGCACGCTGCGGTGTCGCCCTGGTGAATGCCCCGGGGACGGTGGATGCCGGGTACCGTGGGGAGATCAAGGTGATCGTGGTCAATCTCGACCCGCGCGAGACCGTGCGGTTCGAGCGATTCGACCGGATTGCCCAGCTTGTCGTCCAGCAGGTCGAGAAGGTCCGCTTCCACGAGGTGGCGGAGCTTCCCGGTTCGGCGCGGGCCGAGGGGGGCTTCGGTTCCACCGGCGGTCATGCCGCGGTGGGCAGGGCCCTCGGCAGTGAACAGGGTGGGAATCGATACGCTTCGGTCGTATCCGACCGGGAAGGACAGTGACGTGTTCGGACGTCGCAAGAAGAGCGGCTCCGCCGACGACACGGCGGGCGAGGCCGAGCAGGTCGTCGACGGCATCGATGCTGGAGACGGCGACTACGCCGATGCCGACTACGCGGGTGACGGGGACGAGCCGCGCAGGGTGAACCTGCCGCCGGCGCCCCGGCCGGACGGTCCCTGGGACGTCTCCGAGGTCTCCGAGCCCGGCGAGGGCCGGGTCGACCTGGGCGGCCTGTTCGTCCCCGGGGTCGAGGGCATGGAGCTGCGGGTCGAGGTCGCGGGCGACGCGATCGTCGCGGCGACCGTCGTGCTGCGCGACAGCGCCGTACAGCTGCAGGCCTTCGCGGCTCCCAAGAACGAGGGCATCTGGGGCGAGGTCCGCGAGGAGATCGCCTCCGGCATCACCCAGCAGGGCGGCATCATCGACGAGGTCGAGGGTCCGCTGGGCTGGGAGCTGCGCGCCCAGGTGCCGGTCCAGCTCCCGGACGGTACGAACGGGGTGCAGCTCGTCCGTTTCGTGGGCGTCGACGGCCCGCGCTGGTTCCTGCGCGGTGTCATCTCCGGCCAGGGCGCGGTGCAGCCGCAGGCCGCCGGGCTGCTGGAGCAGATCTTCCAGGACACGGTCGTGGTGCGCGGCGAGGGCCCGATGGCCCCGCGCGACCCGATCGTCCTGAAGCTCCCCGACGACGCGCAGATGATGCCCGACGGCGTCCAGCAGGAGGAGCAGGAGGGCTCGCGCTTCTCCGGCGGCATGGGCCAGCTCCAGCGCGGCCCGGAGATCACCGAGGTGCGCTGACCCCACCGGTCCTTCGACGGGCCGCGTCCCCTTCCGGGGGCGCGGCCCGTCGGCGTTTTCCGGCCCGTGCGCATTGCCCGCAACCGTGTCCGCTGCACATACTGGCGCGGCCGGGGAACGGACGTACGGGGGAGCGGGCATGGGCGAGAGCACCAGCGGGCGCGGCACGGCCGTGGCCGAGCAGCCGGGCAGCGGGCCGATGGTCCGCGTGGCGGACCTGCGCCGCAGTTACGGGGAGGGCGCCGCCGCCGTCCACGCGCTGCGCGGGGTGTCCTTCGAGGTGCCGCGCGGCGAGCTGGTCGCCCTCAAGGGGCGCTCCGGATCGGGCAAGACGACCCTGCTCAACCTGGTCGGCGGACTGGACCGGCCGGACGGCGGCAGGATCACCGTCGACTCCACCGACCTGGCCGACCTGGGGGAGGAAGGGCTCCTCGCGCTGCGCCGGGACCGGATCGGCTTCATCTTCCAGTCCTTCGGCCTGATCCCGATCCTCTCGGCCGCCGAGAACGTCGGCGTCCCGCTGCGGCTGCGCAAGGCCGACCCGGCCGAGCGCGACGCGCGCGTGGAGCTGCTGCTCGCCCTGGTCGGCCTCGCCGACCACGCCCAGCAGCGGCCCGGTGAGCTCTCCGGCGGTCAGCAGCAGCGCGTCGCCATCGCCCGGGCGCTCGCCAACCGGCCCGCTCTCCTGATCGCCGACGAGCCCACCGGCCAGCTCGACGCCGAGACCGGGCTCTCCGTGATGGAGCTGCTGCGCGCCGTCGTACGCAGCGAGGGCGTCACCGCCCTCGTCGCCACCCACGACACCCAGCTGCTCGGACTGGCGGACCGCGTCCTGGAGCTGAGCGACGGCCGGATCACCGACCACGGCTGACCGCCCGGCCCGCCCCCATCAGAATCGCGTCAATACGGCGGCTCAGCCGGACCCCCCGTCCGGTTTGCCGGAATCGGTGCCCGTAAGGTCGGCACCGCGTACGCAGCAGTTCTTCGAAGGACGATGGGGCCATGGCACGCGGCAAGCTACGGATCTACCTCGGTTCGGCACCGGGCGTGGGCAAGACGTACGCCATGCTCTCCGAGGGCCACCGGCGCGTGGAGCGCGGCACCGACTGCGTGGTGGCGTTCGTGGAGCACCACGGCCGCCCCCGCACCGAGGCCGTGCTGCACGGTCTGGAGCAGGTCCGGCGCCGAGAGATCGAGTACCGGGGCGCGGCCTTCACCGAGATGGACGTCGACGCGGTCCTGGCGCGCCGGCCCGCCGTCGCCCTGGTGGACGAGCTCGCCCACACCAACGTCCCCGGCACCCGGAACGCCAAGCGCTGGCAGGACGTCGAGGAGCTGCTCCGGGCGGGCATCGACGTGGTCTCCACCGTCAACATCCAGCACCTGGAGTCGCTGGGCGACGTCGTCGCCTCGATAACCGGCGTGCGCCAGCGCGAGACGGTGCCCGACGAGGTGGTGCGGCGGGCGGACCAGATCGAGCTGGTCGACATGGAGCCGCAGGCGCTGCGCCGGCGGATGGCGCACGGCAACATCTACACCTCCGACAAGGTCGACGCGGCCCTGTCCCACCACTTCCGCCCCGGCAACCTCGCCGCGCTGCGCGAACTCGCGCTGCTGTGGGTCGCGGACCGGGTCGACGAGTACCTCCTGCGGTACCGGGGCGAGCACGGCATCCGCTCCACCTGGCAGGCCCGGGAGCGGATCGTCGTCGGGCTGACCGGCGGGCCCGAGGGCGGCACCCTGATCCGGCGCGCGGCCCGGATGGCCGCCCGGGGCTCCGGCAGCGAGATCCTCGCGGTGTACGTGGCGCGCAGCGACGGGCTGACCTCGGCCTCGCCCAACGATCTGGCCGTCCAGCGCACGCTGGTCGAAGACCTCGGCGGAACGTTTCACCATGTCATCGGCGACGACGTCCCCGCCTCCCTGATGGAGTTCGCCCAGGGCGTCAACGCCACCCAGATCGTCCTCGGCTCCAGCCGCCGCAAGAGCTGGCAGTACGTCTTCGGACCGGGCGTCGGCGCGACCGTGGCCCGCGAGTCGGGGCCCGACCTCGACGTCCACATCGTCACCCACGAGGAGGCCGCCAAGGGGCGCGGGCTGCCCGTGGCGCGCGGCGCCCGGCTGGGGCGGGCCCGCAGCGTCGCGGGGTGGCTCACGGGCGTGGCCGGACCCGCGCTGCTCGCCCTGCTGCTGACCAACGTCGACGCGGACCTCGGGCTCGCCAACGACATGCTGCTCTTCCTGACGCTCACCGTCGCCGCGGCCCTGCTCGGCGGACTGCTCCCGGCGCTCGCCTCGGCGGCCTTCGGCTCGTTCCTGCTGAACTACTACTTCACCCCGCCGCTGCACCGGATCACCATCGCGGACCCCAAGAACTTCCTCGCCATCGCGATCTTCTTCCTGGTGGCCGTCTCGGTGGCCTCCGTCGTCGACCTCGCGGCCCGCCGCACCCACCAGGCGGCCCGGCTGCGCGCCGAGTCCGAGATCCTCTCCTTCCTCGCGGGCAGTGTGCTGCGCGGCGAGACCGCGCTCGACGCGCTCCTGGAACGGGTCCGCGAGACCTTCGCCATGGAGTCCGTCGCCCTGCTGGAGCGGGCGGGCGACCTCGATCCGTGGACCCGCGCCGCAAGCGTGGGGCCGCACCCCGTCGCCCGCCCCGAGGACGCCGACGTCGACATGCCGGTCGGCGACCACATGGCGCTGGCCCTGAGCGGACGGGTGCTGCCCGCCGAGGACCGCCGGGTGCTCGGCGCCTTCGCCGCGCAGGCCGCCGTCGTCCTCGACCGCCGGCGCCTGGTCGACGAGGCCGAGGAGTCCCGCAAGCTCGCCGAGGGCAACCGCATCCGCACCGCGCTGCTCGCCGCCGTCAGCCACGACCTGCGCACCCCGCTGGCCTCCATCAAGGCCGCCGTCACCTCGCTGCGCTCGGACGACGTGGACTGGTCCGAGGACGACGAGGCCGAGCTCCTGGCGGGCATCGAGGAGGGCGCCGACCGGCTCGACCACCTCGTCGGCAACCTGCTCGACATGTCCCGCCTCAACACCGGCACGGTCACCCCGATCATCCGCGAGATCGACCTCGACGAGGTCGTCCCCATGGCGCTCGGCGGCGTCCCCGAGGACAGCGTCGAACTGGACGTGCCGGAGAGCCTGCCGATGGTCGCCGTCGACGCCGGACTCCTGGAGCGGGCCGTCGCCAACCTCGTGGAGAACGCCGTCAAGTACAGCCCCGCGGGCGTGCCCGTCCTGGTGGCCGCGAGCGCGCTGGGCGACCGGGTGGAGGTCCGGGTGGCCGACCGCGGCCCCGGCGTCCCCGACGACAGCAAGGAACGGATCTTCGAGCCCTTCCAGCGCTACGGTGACGCCCCGCGCGGCGCCGGAGTGGGACTGGGGCTCGCGGTGGCCCGCGGCTTCGCCGAGTCCATGGGCGGCACCCTCACCGCCGAGGACACCCCCGGCGGCGGCATGACCATGGTCCTCACCCTCAGGGCGGTCCCCGGCCGCGCCCCGGTCGCCGCCGGCCTCTCCGCCCGGGCCGCCTCATGACGTACGGCCCCTCGACAGAAAGCAGGACCCGTATGACCCGGGTGCTCGTGGTGGACGACGAGCCGCAGATCGTCCGCGCCCTCGTGATCAACCTCAAGGCGCGGAAGTACGAGGTGGACGCCGCGCCCGACGGGGCGACCGCGCTCCACCTCGCGGCGGCCCGCCACCCCGACGTGGTCGTCCTGGACCTCGGTCTGCCCGACATGGACGGCGTCGAGGTGATCAGGGGGCTGCGCGGCTGGACCCGGGTGCCGATCCTGGTCCTCTCGGCCCGCCACACCTCCGACGAGAAGGTCGAGGCGCTGGACGCGGGCGCCGACGACTACGTCACCAAGCCGTTCGGCATGGACGAGCTGCTCGCCCGGCTGCGGGCGGCCGTCCGCCGCGCCGAACCGGTCGGCGGCGAGGGCGCGGACCACGTGGTGACGGTCGAGACCGAGGGCTTCACGGTCGACCTGGCCGCCAAGAAGGTCAACCGGGAGGGCCGGGACGTACGCCTCACGCCCACCGAATGGCACCTGCTGGAGGTGCTGGTGCGCAACACCGGCCGACTGGTCGGCCAGAAGCAGCTCCTCCAGGAGGTCTGGGGCCCCTCCTACGGGACGGAGACGAACTACCTGCGTGTCTACATGGCCCAACTGCGCCGCAAACTGGAGCTCGATCCCTCGCACCCGCGCCACTTCATCACCGAGCCGGGCATGGGTTACCGCTTCGAACCGTGAGCGGCCGTGCCCGTGCGGTGACGGGCCCGGAACGCCCCCGGGAGGGGAGCGGGCGCGGACACCTCCCGTGTCGGTAGGGGCCGGTACGCTTTCTGTATGAGTGCTGACCTTCGAACCGAGAAGCCCGCGGGGCGCTTCCGCCGGATGCTCGACCGGCTGTCCACCTCGCAGGAGGAACTGCACTCCGCGGAACTGCAGGAGGACACGCAGGCCACGGGGTGCACCCGCATCTCCGACTGCGACGACCGCCAGATAGTCAAGGTGACTGGTACCTTGCGGACGGTCACCCTGCGCCCGAGGGCGGGCGTCCCGGCGCTGGAGGCCGAGCTCTTCGACGGGACCGCCCCGCTGGACGTGGTGTGGCTGGGACGGCGCTCGATCGTGGGCATAGAGCCGGGCCGCAAGCTGATCGCCTCGGGCCGGATCTCGATGAGCCACGGCCGGCGGGTGCTGTTCAACCCCAAATACGAACTCCGACCGCTCGGACAGGAGTAGCCGGTGACGTCAGTCGACAAGCCGACCACCACGACCGCCGCTCAGCACGCACGCAGCGCCGCCGACGCCAAAGCCGTCACCGAAGCCGCCCTCTTCGAGGCGTTCGGCGGGATCCGGGGCATGGTGGAGACCTGCCTGCCCGGCCTCCTCTTCGTCACGATCTTCACGGTCAACAAGGACCTGCACAGCTCGGCGATCGCCGCCGTAGCGGTGTCGCTGCTGCTCGTCGTGGTCCGGCTGGTCCGCAAGGACACCGTCAAGCACGCCTTCAGCGGCGTCTTCGGGGTGGCCTTCGGCGTGGTCTTCGCCATGATGACGGGCAACGCCAAGGACTTCTATCTGCCGGGCATGCTCTACACGCTGGGCCTGGCGCTGGCGTACCTGGTGACGACGGTCTTCGGGGTCCCGCTGATCGGCCTCATGCTGGGCCCGGTCTTCAAGGAGAACCTGTCCTGGCGCACCAGGAACCCCGGCCGCAAGAAGGCGTACGCCAAGGCGAGTTGGGCCTGGGGCCTGATCCTGCTCGCCAAGTGCGCGATCCTCTTCCCGCTCTACTGGTGGGCCAACACCTCCCAGCTCGGCTGGGTGCTGATCGCCCTGAAGATCCCGCCGTTCCTGCTCGCTGTCTGGCTGACCTGGATCTTCCTGGCCAAGGCCCCGCCGCCCATCGACGTGTTCGCGGAGATGGAGGCCGAGGAGGAAGCGGCCAAGGCGGCGCAGGCGGCGAAGGCCGCCGAGGCGGCGCAGTAGGGGAGCGGGGCCCGTTCCGGCCCTCGCCGGTGACACGCCACAGGGAAGGGGCGGGGAGTACGTCACGTACTCCCCGCCCCTTCCCTGTGATGTGAGCGTCGCTGGTGAGGTGAGCGGGCGTCAGCCCGCCGCGTCCTCCCGCCGGACCGACAGCAGGTCCTCCAACTGCTCCTCGCGCGCCTGCGCGGCCACGAACAGCAGCTCGTCACCGGCCTCCAGGGTCTCCTCGGGCTGCGGGGTGAGCACCCGCGTACCGCGGATGATCGTGACCAGCGAGGTGTCCTGCGGCCAGGCCACGTCCCCGACCTGGGTGCCCGCGAGCGCCGACTCCGGCGGCAGCGTCAGCTCGACGAGGTTGGCGTCCCCGTGGCTGAAGCGCAGCAGCCGTACGAGGTCGCCGACGCTCACGGCCTCCTCGACCAGCGCCGACATCAGACGCGGGGTCGACACGGCGACGTCCACGCCCCACGACTCGTTGAACAGCCACTCGTTCTTCGGGTTGTTGACCCGGGCCACCACGCGCGGCACGCCGTACTCGGTCTTCGCGAGCAGCGAGACGACCAGGTTCACCTTGTCGTCGCCGGTGGCCGCGATGACCACGTTGCAGCGCTGGAGCGCCGCCTCGTCCAGCGAGGTGATCTCGCAGGCGTCGGCGAGCAGCCACTCCGCCTGCGGCACCCGCTCCACCGAGATGGCGGTGGGCGCCTTGTCCACGAGGAGCACCTCGTGGCCGTTCTCCAACAGCTCGCCCGCGATGGAACGACCCACCGCGCCGGCCCCGGCAATCGCGACGCGCATCAGTGATCGCCCTCCTCGGGACCCTGGGCGAAGGCCGCCTCCACCTTTTCGATCTCGTCCGTCCGCAGCATCACGTGGACGAGGTCGCCTTCCTGCAGGACCGTCTGGGAGCTCGGCAGCACCGCTTCGCCCAGCCGGGTGAGGAAGGCGACACGTACGCCCGTCTCCTCCTGCAGCTTGCTGACCTTGTGGCCGATCCAGGCCGCGGAGGTGTGCACCTCCGCCAGCTGCAGAGCGCCGCTCGGGTCGCTCCACAGCGGCTCCGCGCCGGACGGCAGCAGCCGCCGCAGCATCTGGTCGGCGGTCCAGCGGACCGTGGCGACCGTCGGGATACCGAGCCGCTGGTACACCTCGGCGCGGCGCGGGTCGTAGATACGGGCCGCGACGTTCTCGATCCCGAACATCTCCCGGGCCACCCGGGCCGCGATGATGTTGGAGTTGTCGCCGCTGGAGACCGCCGCGAACGCGCCGGCCTCCTCGATCCCCGCTTCACGCAGGGTGTCCTGGTCGAAGCCGACGCCGGTGACCCGGCGCCCACTGAACCCGGAACCGAGCCGGCGGAAGGCCGTGGGGTCCTGGTCGATGACGGCGACCGTGTGCCCCTGCTGCTCCAAGGTCTGCGCGAGAGCGGCTCCCACTCGCCCGCAGCCCATGATGACGATGTGCACGTCCCCTCACATACTTCCTTCTCGGCGTTGCCCGGTGACGAGCTTATGCGGCTCACGGCGCGATGCACTCACCAGCGTCGGTACTTCCCCCGGCGCAGTCGGTGAGCATCCCACCGGACCCCGTCCTCCGCACACCCGTCGCGCAGGCTGAGACGCGGGAAAGCGGGACGGCGTTCACTGCGGCCGGGCACCGAAGTCGGCCAAGCCGCGCCCCGGGCCCGCGCCCCGGGCCCGCGCCCCGGGCCCGCCGGGTGGCGCCGCGGGGTCCGCCGCGCCGGTCGCCGCGCGAGGTGTCCGGGATCACTTCGCGGGCCGGCGCCCCGCCGACGACGGCCCGGCCGCGCCGCTCGGGCCGCTGCTCGGGCTCCTGCTCGGGCCTCCGCACGGGCCGCCGCGCGGGGCGCGCCGACACGCCGCCACCGCCGTGTGGGCGGCTCTCTCGTACCGATGGGGGGTGGCGGGTGGGCCGCGTCAACACGATGCCCTTACGCTTCTCTGTTGTGTCCAAACTGACCGACGTGCCCAAACGGATCCTGATCGGCCGGGCGCTGCGCAGCGACAAGCTGGGAGAAACGCTCCTCCCCAAGCGCATCGCGCTCCCCGTCTTCGCGTCCGACCCCCTCTCGTCCGTTGCGTACGCACCTGGAGAAGTCCTCCTGGTGCTGTCCGTGGCGGGTGTGTCGGCGTACCACTTCAGCCCCTGGATCGCCGTCGCGGTCGTGGTGCTGATGTTCACCGTGGTCGCCTCGTACCGGCAGAACGTGCACGCGTACCCCAGCGGCGGCGGTGACTACGAGGTCGCCACCACCAATCTGGGGCCCAAGGCGGGACTCACCGTCGCCAGCGCGCTCCTCGTCGACTACGTCCTGACCGTCGCCGTCTCGATCGCCTCCGGCATCGAGAACCTCGGCTCGGCCGTGCCGTTCGTCGTCGAGCACAAGGTGCTGTGCGCGGTCGTCGTGATCGTCCTGCTGACCCTGATGAACCTGCGCGGGGTGAAGGAGTCCGGCAAGCTCTTCGCCATCCCCACGTACGTCTTCGTGGGCGGCGTCTTCGTCATGATCGCCTGGGGCGCCTTCAAGGGCATGGTCCTCGACCACACCATGAAGGCCCCGACGGCCGACTACACGATCCACGCCGAGCACCAGGGCCTGGCGGGCTTCGCGCTCGTCTTCCTGCTGCTGCGCGCCTTCTCCTCCGGCTGTGCCGCGCTCACCGGCGTCGAGGCGATCAGCAACGGCGTCCCGGCCTTCCGCAAGCCCAAGTCCAAGAACGCGGCGACCACGCTGGCCCTGATGGGCGCCCTCGCGGTCACCATGTTCTGCGGCATCATCGCGCTGGCCATGGCCACCAAGGTGCGGATGGCGGAGAAGCCCGCCACCGACCTGCTGCACAACGGCGTCCCGGTGGGCTCCGGCTACGTCCAGAACCCGGTGATCTCCCAGGTCGCCGAGGCCGTCTTCGGCAAGGGCAGCTTCCTCTTCGTCATCCTCGCGGCGGCCACCGCCCTCGTGCTGTTCCTGGCCGCGAACACCGCCTACAACGGCTTCCCGCTGCTCGGCTCGATCCTCGCCCAGGACCGCTACCTGCCGCGCCAGCTGCATACCCGCGGCGACCGCCTCGCGTTCTCCAACGGCATCGTGCTGCTGGCCGGGGCCGCGATCCTGCTCGTGGTGATCTACGGCGCCGACTCGACCCGGCTGATCCAGCTCTACATCGTCGGCGTCTTCGTCTCCTTCACCCTGAGCCAGACCGGCATGGTGCGGCACTGGAACCGCCACCTCGCCACCGAGCAGGACCCCGCCAAGCGCCGCCACATGGTCCGCAGCCGGGCCATCAACACCTTCGGCGCCTTCTTCACCGGCCTGGTCCTGGTCGTGGTGCTCGCCACCAAGTTCACCCACGGCGCCTGGGTCGCGCTGCTCGGGATGGTGATCTTCTACGGGACGATGACCGCGATCCGCAAGCACTACGACAAGGTGGCCGAGGAGATCGCGGCGGCCGAGGAGCGCCCCGACGAGTACGTCCGCCCCTCGCGCGTCCACTCCGTGGTCCTGGTCTCCAAGCTCCACAAGCCGACCCTGCGCGCCCTCGCCTACGCCAAGCTGCTGCACACCAACCAGCTGGAGGCGATCAGCGTCAGCGTGGACGCCGCCGAGACCAAGGCGCTCAAGGACGAGTGGGACCGGCGCGGCATCGACGTCCCCCTGAAGATCATCGACTCGCCGTACCGCGAGATCACCCGCCCGGTCATCGAGTACGTCAAGGGCCTGCGGCGCGAGAGCCCGCGCGACGCGGTCAGCGTCTACATCCCCGAGTACGTGGTCGGCCACTGGTACGAGCACCTGTTGCACAACCAGAGCGCGCTGCGCCTGAAGGGCCGTCTGCTCTTCACGCCCGGCGTGATGGTGACGTCGGTCCCGTACCAGCTCCAGTCCTCCGAGGTGGCCAAGAAGCGGGCCCGCAGGCGGCAGGAGTGGAACGCGCCGGGTTCGGTGCGGCGGGGCCCGGTCTCCGCGCACCGGCCGAAGGAGCCGACCGGCAAGGGCTGAGCGGCCGGTCCTGTCCCCGCGGGGACGTAGACTGGGGGGCTGCCGTCCGCAGGGGACCCGCGAAGGGGCCCGCACGGGGACGGCGGCCCCCTTCCGCGTTTCCCCTTGGCACCCTGGAGTCCCGCCCTCATGCAGAACGAGCCTGAGTCCTCGTCCTCGTCTTCGTCCCCGTCCTCGGCTTCGCTGGTCGGGCAGGAGTACGAGGTCGAGGTCGGCCCCGTGGCGCACGGCGGGCACTGCATCGCCCGCACGGAGCAGGGCCGGGTGCTGTTCGTCAGGCACGCGCTGCCGGGCGAGAAGATCGTGGCGCGCGTCACCGAGGGCGACGAGGACTCCCGCTACCTGCGCGCCGACGCGGTGCGGATCCTCTCCGCGTCCAAGGACCGGGTCGAGGCGCCGTGCCCGTTCGCGGGCCCCGGCAAGTGCGGCGGCTGCGACTGGCAGCACGCCAAGCCGGGCGCGCAGCGCCGCCTCAAGGGCGAGGTCATCACCGAGCAGCTGCGCCGGCTCGCCGGGCTGACGCCCGAGGAGGCCGGCTGGGACGGCACGGTCATGCCCGCCGAGGGCGACAAGCTCCCCGCGGGCGAGGTCCCGGCCTGGCGCACCCGCGTCCAGTACGCGGTCGACGAGGACGGCCGGGCCGGCCTGCGCAAGCACCGCTCGCACGACGTCCAGGTCATCGACCACTGCATGATCGCGGCGCCCGGCGTCAGCGAGCTGGGCATCGAGAAGCGCGAGTGGCCCCAGATGGAGTCCGTCGAGGCGATCGCGGCGACGGGCTCGCACGACCGCCAGGTGGTCCTGACCCCGCGGGCGGGAGGCCGCCTCCCCCTCGTCGAACTCGACAAGCCGGTCTCGGTCCTGCGGGTCGAGGAGAAGGACGGCGGCGTCCACCGCGTCCACGGCCGCGCCTTCGTCCGCGAGCGGGCGGACGAGCGCACCTACCGCGTCGGCATGGGCGGCTTCTGGCAGGTCCACCCGCAGGCGGCGGACACCCTGGTCAAGGCCGTGATGCAGGGCCTGATGCCGCGCAAGGGCGAGATGGCACTCGACCTGTACTGCGGAGTCGGCCTCTTCGCGGGCGCGATCGCGGAGCGGGTCGGCGAGCAGGGCGCGGTGCTGGGCATCGAGTCCTCCAAGCGCGCGGTGGAGGACGCCCGCCACAACCTGGCGGACCTGCCGCGCGTCCGCGTGGAACAGGGCAAGGTCGAGCAGGTCCTGCCCCGCACGAAGATCACCGAAGCGGACCTGATCGTCCTGGACCCGCCGCGCGCCGGCGCGGGCAAGCAGACGGTCCGCTACCTGTCGGGCCTCGGCGCGCGCCGCATCGCGTATGTGGCGTGCGACCCGGCGGCGCTGGCCCGGGATCTGGGGTACTTCGCGGAGGGCGGGTACAGGGTGCGGACGCTTCGGGCGTTCGATCTTTTCCCGATGACGCATCATGTGGAGTGCGTGGCGATTCTTGAGCCGGTGCCGGTCGCCAAGGACGTCTGAGACGCCTGAGTCTCTGTGGCTGTGAGTTCCGGGCGGGGCCTCGCTCAGGCGAGGCTCGCCCGGAACTGAGGGCGCGCCGGCGTGCCGGAGTTCCAGGTCCGCGACACTCAGTCCGGTCAGAGGCGGGTGTTTCCTCACTACTGGCGCTCGTTTTTCCACTGCTCGCGCTTGACGACCTGAGGAGTGAGTGATTGAGTACTCACATGAAGACGGAACGCCGCCAGCTGTCCACAGCCGACGAACGCCGAGCAACCGTTCTGAGTACGGCCATCGGGGCGTTCGCGGCCCGGGGCTACTTCGGGACCACCACCACGGAGGTCGCCAAGGCCGCCGGCATCTCGCAGGCCTACGTCTACCGCCTCTTCCCGAACAAGGAGGTGCTGTTCACCGCGGTCGTCGAGCACTGCTTCGTACGGGTTCGCGCCGCCCTCGAAGGTGGCGCGGCGAATGCCGAGAGCAGTGCCCCGGAAGTGGTCCTCGCCTCCATGGGCGACGCGTACGCCCGCCTGATCAGCGACAACGACCTCATGCTGGTTCAGCTGCACGCCCAGGCCGCCGCCGTCTCCGAGCCGGCGATCCGGGAGGCGGTCCGGGCGGGGTACGCCCGTACCGTCGAATACGTCCGCAGCGCCTCGGGGGGCAGCGACGAACAGGTCCAGCAGTTCTTCGCCACCGGCATGCTCTGTCATCTGCTCGTCTCCCTCGACGCCGAAGCGATCTCCGCGCCCTGGACCCGCACTCTGACCGCTGGGATCACGCACTACTGACCCGCTGTCCGCCGCCGCCCGCCGACTGGCGGTTCCGGTGTCGGCACACCCGGGCCCTTTTGTGGGGCCAGAGTGAGTGGTTGACCACACATGGCTGCCTGAGGTCGTCCTCACCGCCTACAGCCCCACCGCGGCCCGCTGCCCGCCCCCACGCACGCTCGCCAACTGACAAGGAGCTCAACACCCATGGACGACTCCCAGCCCCGCGTCCCCGCCGACACCACCATCGGCACCACCATCGTCACCGAAGCGGTGCTGCCCGGCATCGTGGATCCGGACGGCATCCAGGTACGCACCCGGCCCGCCCGTCCGGCCGGTCCCGGGCAGGTCGTGCTGGCGATGGAGGCCGCCGGGGTCTCCTTCGCCGAGCAGCAGATGCGCCGCGGCAAGTACTACGACCAGCCGCCCTTCCCCTTCGTCCCCGGCTACGACCTCATCGGACGGGCCGTCGGCCTGGGGGAGGGTGTCCCCGGCGAACTGCTCGGGCGGCGCTTCGCGGTCCTGACCAAGACCGGGGCCTGGGCCAGCCATGTGACCGTCGACGCCGGCGACCTGACCGAGGTGCCCGCCGCCGTCGACTCCGCCGACGCGGAGACCTTCGTGGTCAACGGCATCACCGCCTGGCAGATGCTCCACCGCCTGGCGAAGGTCCGCCCCGGACACACCGTCCTCGTACACGGCGCGAACGGCGGTGTCGGCTCAACGCTCGTCCAGCTCGCCCGTATCGCGGGCGCCCGGGTCGTCGGCACCGCCTCCGCCAAGCACCACGACGCCGTCCGGGCACTGGGCGCGGTCCCCGTCGACTACCGCGCCCCCGACATGGACGCCCAATTGCGCGCCCACGCCCCGCAGGGGTACGACGCCGTGTTCGACCACGTCGGTGGCGAGGGCATCGTCGCCTCCTACCGCCTGCTCGCCGCCAAGGGCACCCTCGTCTCGTACGGCAGCGCCTCGACCCGAGACGTCGAGGGTTCGTCGAAGGCGCCGGTCCTCAAGCTGTTCGCCCGCCTGGCACTCTGGAACGCGCTGCCCGGCGGCAAGGGCGCCCACTTCTACAACATCTGGGCCGGGCGGCGCAGGCTCGGCGCCTTCCGAGCCAAGCTGCACACCGATCTGGCCCAGGTCCTGGCCCTCCTCGCCGACGGCCGGCTGGTCCCCCAGGTCGCCGCGCGCGTACCGCTCACCGAGGTCGGGGAAGCGGTACGGCTGGCGGAATCCGGCACCGTGGTCGGCAAGGTCGTCCTGGTCCCGTAGTGACCGAGGCCCGAGAGTGTCCTGCGGGGGCCGGGCGCCGGCCCTCAACTGCCGGACGCGAACAAGGGTTCCCCGGCATCCGAACCGCCGAAGAACCTCTCCACATCCCCGGCCCGGACATCCCCCAGCGCCGCCGGGCGCCACTTCGGCTCGCGGTCCTTGTCGATGACCTGGGCGCGGATGCCCTCGACCAGGTCCGGCGAGCTCAGGGCCGCGCAGGAGACGCGGTACTCCTGGGCGAGCACCGCCTCCAAGGTGGGCAGTGCGCGGGCCCGACGCATCGCCGCCAGCGTGACCTTCATAGACGTGGGGGACTTCGTCAGGAGCGTCTCGGCCGTCTGCTTCGCCTCCTGGGCGCCCGTGGCCAGCAGACGATCCACGATCTCCTCCACCGTGTCCGCCGCATAACAGTGGTCGATCCAGTCGCGGTGTGCGGCCAGTTCGCCGGGCGGGGGCTGGTGGGTGAGGCGGGGGAGTACCTCTTGTACGGGGGTGCTTTCCAGCTCCGCCAGGAAGTCCTGGAGTCGGGGTGAGGGCAGGTAATGGTCCGCCAACCCGCACAGCAGCGCGTCCGCCGCCCCCACCTGCGTGCCCGTGAGCGCCAGATGAGTGCCCAGTTCGCCGGGAGCGCGGCTGAGCAGATACGTACCGCCCACGTCCGGAACGAAGCCGATCCCCGTCTCGGGCATCGCGACACGGGAGCGCTCGGTGACCACGCGCACGTTGCCGTGGGCCGAGACCCCGACCCCGCCGCCCATCACGATGCCGTCCATCACCGCCACGTACGGCTTGGGCCAGCGGGCGATCCGGGCGTTGAGACGGTACTCGTCCCGCCAGAAGTCCGCCGAGGCCGTGCCACCCGCGCGGGCGTCCTCGTAGATCGCGCGGATGTCGCCGCCCGCGCAGAGCCCGCGTTCGCCGGCCCCCGTGAGGACGACCGTCGCCACGTCCGGGTCGTGCTCCCAGCCCGTCAGCGCCTCGTCGATCCGGCGGACCATGGCGTGGGTCAGCGCGTTGAGCGCCTTCGGCCGGTTCAGGGTGATGTGGGCGGCCCGGCCGTGGACGGCCAGCAGGACGTGGTCCGCCTCGGCGTCGGTGGTCGGGAGTGCGCTGGTCGTGCTGCGACCCATGCGTGGTGGTTCCTTCCGGGGCCTTGCCGAACCTTGCTGATCTTCCAGTCGATCTCCCCGAACATATAGTTGGGCGTCCTGGCGAGTCCATCGTGTGAGCGTGTGAGCGGGGGGCGGCAGCGTCGTCCGTCGTCGGCCGGGCCTGGGCGCCGGCGTCCCCGCCTACGCCGCCTTGTCAGGCAGTGGTCTCCGTTTTCCGTTCGTACGCCCGGGGCTCGGGGCCCCGCTCAGTACACGTCCCGGACGTACCGCTTCCCGGCCGTCAGCCGCTTCAGATACGCCGCCGCCGACTCCTCGTCCAGCCCGCCGTGCGCCATCGCGATGTCCCGCAGCGCCCGGTCGACGTCCTTGGCCATACGGGAGGCGTCACCGCACACATAGAAGTGCGCCCCGTCCTGGAGCCAGGACCACAGCAGCGGGCCGTGTTCGCGCATCCGGTCCTGCACGTACACCTTGGCGCGCTGGTCACGGGAGAACGCGGTGTCCAGGCGCGTGAGCGTGCCCTCCGCGCTCAGCTTGGTCAGCTCGTCCTCGTAGTAGAAGTCGGTGGCACGGTGCTGCTCACCGAAGAACAGCCAGTTCGGGGCGTGATGGCCCAGGGCGCGGCGCTCGTACAGAAAACCGAGGAACGGGGCGACCCCGGTGCCGGGGCCGACCATCACCATCGGCGTCCCCGGATCGGTGGGCGGCCGGAAGTGCCGGGTGCGCTGGACGTACACCGGCACCGGCGCGTCCGGTGGCGCGTCCGCCAGCAGTGCCGAGCACACGCCCGCACGCGCATGGCCCAGGCGGTTCTCGTACCGGACGACCGAGACCGTCAGGGACACCTCGTGCGGGTCGGTGAGCGGACTGGACGATATCGAGTACAGCCGGGGGCGCAGGCCGCGCAACACGCCCGCCCACTCGGACGCGCTCGCGCGCACCCCGTGCTCGGCCACCACATCCACCGCCTGGCGGCCCCAGGACCACTGCGCCAGCTGCCACTTGTTGTCGGCGCGCAGCAAGTCCTTCAGACGACGGTCGTGGGTCCGCTCGGCCACGAACTTGAGCAGGTCGGGTCCAATACGGGTGATGTCCAGGTGTTCGTGCAGCGCCGTACCGAACGGGACTTCGCCGACCCCGCCGATCTCGACGGGCGTGCTGGAATCCAGACCGGTGACGGCCAGCCACTCGGCCACCAGATCGGGTGAGTTGACCGGGTGCACGCCGAGCGCGTCCCCGGCCGCGTAGGTGAGCGGGATGTCGCTCGCGCGGGTGTCGAAGGTGAACCGTCGCACCTCCTTGCTCGACCCGGGGAGGCTGAGCAGTGAGTTCCCCGTCAGCCGGGCCGTGATGGCGGCGGCACGGGAGCTGGGGAGCGGGACGGTGGGGAGAGAGACGGAGGGGATGCCCTGGGGTCGGGACGTCCCGGAACTGGAGGGAATGGTGGTGGTGTTGAGGACCGAGGCTGTCGCTGTACCCGGTGAACGGGCGGCCAGCGCCGCGAGTTCCCGCCCCTCCGCGAATTCCCCGGACGTATTTCCGGGCGCGCCGGGGACGATGATGCCGGGGGCACCCAGCGCCGTATCCGGCGAGTGACCGGCGACCGCGCCATCGGACGGGGGACCGGCCGCAGCGCCGGAAGCCGCGGCGGCAGCGGCCGACAGCTCCTCCAGCTTGGCCAGCACCCCGCCGAGCCACTCCTGCGCCCCGTCCTCGAAGTCCGGTTCGCAGTCGGTGCGGGGCAGCAGCCGTACGGCGCCCAGCTCGGCCAGGCGCTGGTCCAGGCGTCGGCCGTGGCCGCAGAACTCGTCGTACGACGAGTCCCCGAAGGCCAGGACCGCGTAGTGGCGCCCCTCCAGACGCGGCGCCCCGTCGTCGGCCAGCGCGTCCCAGAACGCGGCGCCGTTGTCGGGTGCCTCGCCGTCCCCGGTGGTGCTGGTGATCAGCAGTATCTCGGCATCGGTGGGCAGCGTGTCCGGGGTGGTGTCGTCCATGGCGACGAGCCGGATGCGGTGCCCGGCGGCGGCGAGCTGTTCGGCGCCGGCCACCGCGAGTTGCTCGGCGTTGCCGGTCTGCGAGGCCCACAGCAGAAGCACGTCCCGGCCCCTGGGGGCGGGAGGCTGCACGACGGGCGCGGGGGCGGGGCGCGGGGTCGTGCGCGAGTACATCCCGGCCAGCACGCCGTTCACCCACAGCGCGTGCTCCTCGCTGAACGGCGCCGTCGGAGGCAGTACGGGGATGCCGGGCGCGCCCGACTCCAGTCCGGCCAGGAACCCGGCGAGGTACTGGCGTTCGGGCCCGGTGAGGACCGGCGGGGGCGTGCCGAGCCCGAACACGACGGCCGGCGCGGCACCCTGGCCTGCCGACAGGTGTGCGTCGGGGGCCGTGCGCTGGGTGGGGACGGCATGGGGGAGGGGTGCGGGGGCATCGAGGAGCGCGGTGCCTGCGGCGGGCGCCCCAGCCATGCTGCTCGCGCCTGCTGTTCCGTTCGCGCCTGGCGCGCTGCTCGCCCCTGCCGCCGCCATCGTGCCCACGCCCGCCGAAACGAGCATCCCCGCCGTCCCGGGCAGGCCCGTCGTTGCGGCCAGTCCCGCCGTCCCGGAGAGGCCCGCCCCGCCCGATCCGTCGCCCGCCGCTGCCGCCGTCCCGCCCAGCCCCGTCGCCGTCCCCGGCATGACGGGCCGTGTCACTTCCGCCGCCGCCTTCGTCAGCGACACCGCGCACACCTTGAACTCGGGCTGGAGCGAGATCGGGTCGACCGCGTCGCTGGTCACCGCGTTGATGCTCAGATCCGTGCCGTACAGGTCGTTCCAGTGGAAGGGCGCGAAGCAGCAGCCCGGCCGCACCCGGTCGGTCACCACGGCGGGCAGCACCGCCCGGCCACGCCGGGAGGCGATCTCCACCCCGTCGCCGTCGCTGATACCGAGGCGTTCGGCGTCCTGGGGGTGCACCTCCACGAACGGCGCCGGGTTGAGCTTGTTGAGCTTGGCCACCTTCCCCGTTTTGGTGAGGGTGTGCCACTGGTGCTGCAACCGCCCGGTGTTGAGAACGAACGGGAAGTCGTCGTCGGGCATCTCGGCGGCCGGGAGGTGCGGGCGCGCGTGGAAGACGGCCCGTCCGCTCGCCGTCGGGAACACCGGGCCGCCGCCGTCCTCGGGCACGTACCGGATGGGGTTGCGGTCGGGGCCCTCGGCGGTCGGGGCGGGCCACTGCACCGGTGTGGCGCGCAGCCGCTCGTAGGTGACCCCGCGCAGGTCGTAGCCGGTCTTCGGGTTCCAGGCGCGCTTGATCTCCTCGAAGACGTCCTCGGGACCGGTGTATGTGAACGCCTCCTCGTACCCCATCGCGCACGCCACGCGCGCGATGATCTGCCAGTCGGGCAGCGCCTCACCGGGCGGGTCGACGGCCTGCCGGGCGAGGGTGAGGTTGCGCTCGCTGTTGATGAGGACGCCCTCGGCCTCCGTCCACAGGGCGCCCGGAAGCACCACATCCGCGTAGGCGGTGGTCTCTGTATCGGCGAACACGTCCTGAACGACGACGAACTCGGCCGCGCTCAGCCCCTCGACGACGGTGCGCCGGTTGGCGACGGAGGCGACCGGGTTGGTGCAGATCACCCAGCACGCCTTGATGTCACCGTCGGCCATCCGCCGGAACAGTTCGACTGTGCCGAGCCCCGCCCCGTCCGTACGCAGCGTGCCCGGCTCCAGCCCCCAGAGCTCCTCGGTGAAGGCCCGCTCGTCGTCGACCAGTACCGAGCGCTGACCGGGCAGCCCAGGGCCCATGTAGCCCATCTCTCGACCGCCCATGGCGTTCGGCTGACCGGTGAGCGAGAACGGGCCGCTGCCCGGCCGGCATATCGCGCCCGTCGCCAGATGCAGGTTGACCAGGGCGTTGGTGTTCCAAGTGCCGTGCGTGGACTGGTTGAGCCCCATGGTCCAGCAGCTCATCCACTCGCCGGCCTCGCCGATCCACCGCGCCACCGTACGGATGTCGTCCTCGGGGATGCCGGTGGTCTTGGCGACACAGCCGGGCGGGTAGTCGGCCAGGAACTCGCCCATGGCCTCCCAGCCCTCGGTGTGCGCGGCTATGAAGGCGGGGTCGGTGTGCCCGCCCTCCTGAAGGAGATGGAGCAGACCGTTGAGCAGGGCGAGGTCCGTACCCGGCTTGATCTGGAGGAAGAGGTCGGCCTTGGCGGCGGTCGCGGTGCGGCGCGGATCGACGACGATCAGCTTCGCCCCCGCCTTGACGCGCTCCATCATCCTCAGGAAGAGGATGGGGTGGCAGTCGGCCATGTTGGAGCCGATGACCAGGAAGACGTCGGCCTTCTCGAAGTCCTGGTACGAGCCGGGCGGGCCGTCCGCGCCGAGCGACAGCTTGTAGCCGCTGCCGGCACTGGCCATGCACAGCCGGGAGTTGGACTCGATCTGGTTGGTCCCGATGAAGCCCTTGGTCAGCTTGTTGGCCAGATACTGCGCCTCTAGGCTCATCTGGCCCGACACATACAGCGCGACGGCATCCGGGCCGTGCTCGTCGACGATCGCCCGCAGCCTGCCCGCCGTCTCGGCGATCATCGCGTCGACCCCGGCCGGCACCGGCTCCGCCCCCCGTTCACCCCGTACCAGCGCGGTGCTCAGGCGGCCGGGAGCCGCCAGCATGTCCGCCGTCGTCGCCCCCTTGGTGCACAGCCGACCGGAATTGGCGGGGTGTGCCTTGTCGCCGGAGGCCTTGAGCACCGTGCGCCGGCCATCCGGCCCCACGGTGATGTCGAGGACCATCCCGCAGCCCACACCGCAGTACGAGCAGACCGTGCGCACCTGGTCGGTGGCGGCCCGCGTGCCCTGTGCGGTCAACGGGTGTCCCCTCTCGTCTCGGCCGGGATCCCTTGGGCTCCGACCGTACGAAATGCCCGTTACTTCGATGTCACGTGCGGCGATCACGAGTGGTTACGTCGGCCACACTAAACGCGCCCCGATGCTGTGAGCACCTGTGTGCGACTGCGGCACGCCTCCGATGTCGGACATCACGAGATGTTCGGGCCCGATGTGAGGAGCGCGGCCGAACCTTGATCTACGCGGGTGGAAACCGTGGGGGACCTTGCTTACGTAGGGAAACTTCACCTACGTAAATGAAGTCCATGCCCTCGTAGGTCGAGCGCACGACTCAATGGACGAGGGGAGGGGCGGGGGGGGGGGGGGGGGGGGCCCCCCCCCCCCCCGCCCCCCCCTCCCCCCCCCCCCCCCCCCCCCCCCCCCCCCCCCCCTCTCCCTCCCCCCCCCCCCCCCCCCCCCCCCCCCCCCCCCCCCCCCCCCCCCCCCCTCCCCCTCCCCCCCCTCCCCCCCCCCCCCCCCCCCCCGCTCCGGTGCGTTTTCGGGTGTGGCACATGCGTACGATCTCGGTCGGTGGGGCGGGATCGCGCCCCACAGAAGGGGAACCCATGGCCATTACCGACATAAACGGCATCAATCTGTCCGGAGTGACGGGCAAGCTCATCCAGACCGTCGCACTGACGAAGAACCCCGCTCCGCAGGCGATCGCCACCGACGCCGCCAACGGACACGTCTTCGTCCTCCAGATGGAGAGCGCCGCCAAGACGCCGCTCGGGAACATGTACCTCAACCGCATCGACCGGACCACCGGCCGGCTGACGGGCAGCATGTACCTCACGGGCTTCGGGCACGGGATCTCGATGGGGGCCGAGCCGGTCGGGACGGACACCTACCTGTGGACCGAGGTCGGTCCGGTTTCCCCCAACGACGGCGTCAGCAACGCCTTCGGTCAGGCCGTCACCCGGTTCCGCTTCGTCGACGGGGCCACGCTCGACCAGGCCGACGTGCCCGCCGCGCAGAAGTTCTGCCCGCCGGGCGGTCGCAACACCGGCCCGTCGGTGGATCTCGCCAACAACACCCTGACGATCGTCTACTTCAAGGGCAGCGTGCGCTGCTTCACCCGCTACGACCTGGCGAAGGCGGCGCGGGGCGAGTGGGTGGAGGTGGGCAGCACCTTCGAACTGCCGGCGGGCGCGGAGACGGGGCTCACCTTCCAGGGGTACACCACCCTGGGGAGCGTCCTCTACGTCTACCAGTGGAAGAAGGACCCGACCACGACCTATCCGGGAACCGCGTACATCACCTCGTACTCACTGGACACCCAGGCGAGGATCGACTCGCAGGTGGTGACCGGCGCCGACGGTCTGGAGCGGCGCGAGCCGGAGGGACTGGCCGTCGAGGTGGACCCCGGTTCCGGTGAGACGCGGCTGCTGTTCGGCTTCAGCGACACCGTCCCCGGGACCACCGGGCGGCGCAACGTCACCATCGGCTGGTACCCGACGCAGCCGGCCGTCGACGGGGTGAAGGTGCTGACCGACTGGGAGAACCTCACTCTCGCCGCCGGTGTCAAGGCGGGCGCCGAGGCCCCGCGCGGCCGGCTGGTCGCCCTCGCCGACACCACCTACCTCCAGCTGCGCGGCACGCTCTCCGGCAGTTTCACCGCCGACACCCTCGTCGCGACGCTGCCGCAGCGGCTCTTCCCCACCCGGCCCGTACGCCAGAACACCCCGCGCAACATGTACTACGGGGTCGGGGTGTGCCGGGTCGAGGCGAACAAGCTGGGCGAGCTGTGGGCCTTCGGCGCCACCGCGGACAACGCGATCTCCTGGATCGACCTCGACTGCTTCTCGGCCGCCTGGCGATGACCGCGCCGGATCCCTTCCGCCCTCACCACCTTTCGCGATCCGGAGGATCGACCATGCCCTCGCGCGCCACCAGCCGCCGTTCCCTGCTCGCCACGGCCCTCGCGGTCCCGACCGCCGCCGTCGGTGTGCCGCTGCTCGCCGCCCCGCCCGCCGCCGCTGCCGCCACCGGCGTCCAGACGGTGGTGGACTGGACGGACATCGCGCTCGCCGCGGGTGTCTCCGCGAGCGCGGGCACGCCCGCGCAGGCCCGGGTGGTGAGCATCGCGGGCACCGAGTTCCTCCAGCTGCGCGGCATCGTCACCTGCAACTTCTCCGGTGACGCACAGCTCGGTACCCTCCCGGCGACCATCCGTCCGCCGAAGACGACCCGCGGTGTCTGCCCGCGCAACAACCACCTCGGCGTCAACGCCACCCGTGTCGAGGCCGACACGGCGGGCCGCGTCATGGTCTACGGCCCGCAGGCCTCGGACCCGGTCACCTGGGTCCAGCTCGACAACTTCTCGTCGGTGCAGCGCTGATGTGAACGGGGTGGGGCGGCGCCGGCCGACCCACCCCACGGGTGCTCTACAACCCGTACCGCCGGGCCGACTCCTCCCTCTGGGCGGGGCGCTGGAGCGCCCGCAGCACCCGCTCGAATCACCTCGGCGTCCCAGTCGTAGCCCCGGGGCCGCCGGGCGGCCGACCGGCTGGCCCACCGGAGCACGGCGAACGCCAACCCCCCTTCGGCGTAGGGGGGTTGGCGTCGCGGGAGCACCGGCGGGGGCTGCTCTCAGCTCTCGTCCAGCACCGATCGGATGACGTGCCGGGCGTTGTCCGCCATCGCCGGGTTGGCCGTGCGGTGGTACGGCAGCGCGATCACGGCCTGGGACAGGGTGCGCCCCCGGCCGCGCCTCCAGGTCGCGTCGTCCACGCCGAGCGCGTCGCGGAAGACCTTCCGGGCGTCGGCGGGCAGCAGGTTCCAGGCGGGGAAGAGGTCGCAGGCCGGGTCGCCCACGCCCATGCACCCGAAGTCGATCACCGAGGTGAGCCGGCCGCCGTCCACGAGCAGATTGCCGGGCATCAGATCGGCGTGCAGCCACACCGGCGGGCCGTCCCAGTCGGGGGCCCGCAGCGCGTCCTCCCAGACGGCGAGCACGGCGTCGCAGTCGACCCCTTCCCCGGGGATGCGGCGCAGCTCCTCGATCGCCTCCCGGGTCGAGGTGTCGAGCGAGGTGAGCGGCCCGCCGCGGTACGCCGGCGGCGCGCCCGGCAGGGTGATGCTCCGCATCGCCTCCACGAACCCGGCCAAGTCCTCGGCCAGCGCCACGGGTTGCTCCAGAGCGCCCGCCTCGGGGTGCTCACCCTCCAGCCACCGGTACACCGACCACGCCCGGGTGAACTCCTCGGTCGGCTCCCCGGCTCCGAGCACCTCGGGGACGGCCGTGGGCAGCAGTGGCGCGAGCCGGGGCAACCACGTCTGCTCCAGCACCACGTCCTCGGCCCCGCCCTGCTCCAGCGGCAGCCGTACGACCATGTCCTCGCCCAGCCGGTACACGGCGTTGACGGTCCCGCCGGAGGGGTACCGCGCCACCGGAAGCCCCGCCCACCGCGGGAACCGCCCGGCGACCAACCGCCGTACCAGCGCCTCGTCGGCGGGGTGGGGACCGGGGTGCGTGCGCGCTGTGCTCATGGTTCGCCATCCGACCGGCGGACGGCCTCCGGCGTCAAACCGTTTTCCGCGCGCCCGCCCTCACGCAGGGATGAGCGAGCGTACGTCCGTCGGCCTCGGCCACGCGCCGACGCGCTCTTCGAGCCGTTCGCGGATCCTCGGCCACTCCTCGTCGAGGATGGAGTAGAAGGCCGTACCACGGACCTTGCCGTCGAGACCGCGCGAGTGGGCGCGGTGGACGCCGTCGAGGGTCGCGCCGAGGCGTTCGACGGCGGCGCGGGAGCGCAGGTTGCGGGCGTCGGCACGCAGGGACACGCGCCGCACCCCCCAGGTCTCGAAGGCATGCCGCAGCATCAGCAGTTTGGCCTCGGTGTTGACGCCGGTGCCCTGGGCGCGGGCCGAGAGCCAGGTGCCGCCGATCTCCGTCGCGTCGGGGATCGACGTGGCCACCGGGCCCAGCGGTCCGCGCGGGGCCGGCGGCCAGGGCACGGGGCCCTGCCAGTAGTCCAGCTCGCAGAAGCGCGTGGAGCCCACGACCAGCCCGTCCACGGCCCGCACGGTGACGAACGGCAGGGCCCGCCCCGTGGCCGCTGCCGCCAGCGCGTCGGCGACATACCGCCGCGTCGCCTCGACCCCGTGGGGCACGGGGGTGAACACATAACTGCCGCGGTCCTCGGCGCCGGCCAGGGCGAGAGCCTCGATATGGTGTTCGGCGAGCGGTTCGAGCCGGAGGGTGCGGCCGTGGAGGGTGACGGGTTCGGGCACGGGCCTGGTGTCCTTGGGCGAAGGGGCGGGATCGGGTCGACGCGCCCGGTCGCGGCACGGTGGCCGGTTCTCGTCACCGTTCGCGCGCGGACTGGTGGTCAGTGTGCGGGCCGTGGACCGGCCGTGGGGGGACGGATACGTGAAGCGATGCCGACGTGCGGGTGAAAGGGCGGTGGGAGAGCTCTTCGGGGCTCTTCGGGGCTCTTCGGGGCTCTGCTCGGCTCTGCTCGGCTCTGCTCGACGCCCGTGTGGAGGCCCACCTGGGGGTCCGGGAGAACGACTAGGGTTGATGTTGATCAACCCGTCGAGAAAGGCCCCGCACCCCACCGTGACCGCCTCACGCCCCCACGCCCTCTTCTCCTTCGGCACGCTGAGGGACGAGCGGGTGCAGACCGCCCTGTTCGGACGGGCCGTGCCTACGGCCGCCGCGTCGCTGCGCGGCTACACCACCCGGCCGCTGCCGATCAGCGATCCGTCCGTGATCGCCACCAGTGGCCTGAACGTCCATCTCACCCTGGAGCGCGCGTACGGCGCCGTGGTCGAGGGCGCGGTCCTGCGTCTCACCGAACAGGACCTCGCCGCGGCCGACGCCTACGAGGTCGACGACTACGCACGCCGTCGCGTCCTCCTCTCCTCCGGGGAGAGCGCCTGGGCGTACCTGGACGCGAAGCCGCTGCGCCCGGCGGCGCGGATCGTGATCGTGGGCGACAGCATCGCGTACGGGCGCTGCGATCCGCGGGGAGGGTGGGCGGCACGTCTGGCCGCGAGCCACATCGCCGCGAACGAGGCCGACCACCGGGTCTTCAACCTGGCCATCCCGGGCAGCACCCTGGCGGAGGTCAGCGAACAGACACCGGCGCTGCTGGGTCCCCGTCTGCCGGACACCCTGCTGGTCGCCGCTGGTATCAACGACTCGGCCGTGTCCCTCTCCCCCGCGCGGCCCGCCGACGACGACGGCCCGGCGCGCCTCGCGGACAGCCTCGACACCCTCGCCGCCACCGCCCTCGCGCACAACGCCCGGCTCGTCGTCATGGGACCGGTGTGGCTCGACGAGCAACGTACCCGGGACTACGGGGGTCTGCGCTTCACCGAGGCGCGGGCGCTGGAGCTGCGCGAGTCGGTACGGACCTGGTGCCGGCGCAACCACATCGACCACGTGGACATGTGGGAGCCGCTGCACGGCAGGAGCGACCTGCTCGTCGACGGTCTGCACCCGGCGGCCGAGGGGCACGAGGCGCTCTACCGGCACCTCGGCGCCGTCTGCCGCTGAGCCACCGCGTTCCCCGCCAGGGACCTGCCACGATCAAGCCGTACCGCGGTGTGATCAGGACAGCATTCACCCAGCCGGGGCCCGGGTGACAACTCGCCGCCCCTTCCTCCTGTTGTGCCTCTCGTCAGAGGCCGTTCGCCGCCCGGGATCTCTCCCCGGGCGGCGGACGGCCGCAGTTGAGAGAGGAACACCGGGTACCGATGAACATCAGTCGTACCGTTTCACGGGCCGCGACCGCCGCCGCGCTGGCCGCGGCACTGGGCATGGGCCCGGTGCAGGGCGCGGCCTCCGCTTCCCCGGCCGAGCGTGCGGGAACGGGCCGTACGGTCGCCGCCACCGCCCCCGGGACCGCCCCCGTATTCAAGGAGGGCGGTGGCTGGACGGGTGACGGGCTCTCGCTCAACGCCGCCGACAACGCCCAGGTCGACGCCTTCATCGAGCGGGCCAAAAACGCCGAACGTTCCATCAGCCCCGAGGTGCGGACGGCCGCGCTGCTCAGCGGCGCCGAGCTGATCGGGTTCGACCACCGCCTCAAGTCCCCCGACTCGCTCAAGCGCAAGGTCGCCACCTCGCTGCTGGAGCACCCGGGGCAGCCCGTGAACGACGCGCTGGCCGGGATCAGCGACTCGGTCCGCTACACGTTGCAGTGGCCCGACAGCCGCTACACGAAGGGCGTCGCGCTCGCCGCCTCCGCGCTGTCCGCGTGGGGCAACGACACCACCAAGTGGTCCAACACCTGGGCCCGCGCCAAGGGTTACAGGGCCATCAACTCGGGCTGGCGCGCCCCGCGTTCGCGGCACCTCTTCGAGGTGCAGTTCCATACTCCGGCGAGCAAGTACGCCCAGGAGACCACGCACAAGCTGTACGAGGAGCAGCGGCTGCCCACCACGAGCGCCGAGCGGGCCCGAGAGCTCCAGGCGCAGCAGGACGCGATCTTCGCGGCGGTTCCCGTCCCACCGGGAGCCGGCACCCTGACCGCTCCGACGCCCGGCGCGCCCGGACCGTCCCAGCCGTCCCGGCCGTCTCTGCGCCCCCAGCCCGTGGGCTGACGTGACGGTCGGCGGGCCGGCCGCGCCCGACGGGGGGGACGGAGGATTGTCAGTGCCCGCGTCCATACTCGGTGCCATGGGAGCCGCCCGCGTTCCGTGCCCGAAAGGACAGACATGGCCGAGGTATTGCTGTTCCACCACGCGCAGGGCCTGACCTCCGGGGTCCTCGCCTTCGCCGAGTCGCTCAGGGCGGCCGGGCACACCGTCCACGTCCCGGATCTTTACGACGGCCAGGTCTTCGACGAGCTGGCGGACGGTGCGGCCTACGCGCAGGAGAAGGGCTTCGGTTCGTTCGTCGAGCGGGGGCGGGCAGCCGCCGAGCACCTGCCCGCCGAGCTGGTCTACGCGGGGTTCTCGCTCGGCGTGCTGCCCGCGCAGGCCCTCGCCCAGACCCGGCCGGGGGCGCGGGGCGCGCTGCTGTTCCACTCCTGCGTCCCGGTCACGGAGTTCGGCGACGCGTGGCCGCAGGGGGTTGCGGTCCAGATCCACGGGATGGACGCGGACGAGTTCTTCATGGACGAGGGGGACGTGGACGCGGCCCGTGCCCTGGTGGAGTCGGCCCCGGACGCCGAGCTGTTCCTCTACCCCGGCAAGGAGCACCTCTTCGCCGACAGCGGTCTGCCTTCGTACGAGGAGGAGGCTGCGGCGCTGCTCACCCGGCGCGTCCTCGCCTTCCTCGGCCGCCCGGGAGGCCGTGCGGTCACGGCTCGCCCCTGACGCGCCGGCCCGTCGTGAAGGGCGTCGGGCGGGCGCGGGTGGGGCGCTCCGGCAGGGGCGCCGGGGTGCGGCCGGGCGGGGTGCGGGGGGAGCTCGTGGTGGCGGCGTGCGTGGTGAGGGCCGTGATGTGGTCGGTGAAGTCGGGGTCGGGCAGCGGCAGGTCGAGGTCGTCGTCGACGTAGCTGAGGGCCGCGGGGATGTAGTCGAGGACGGCGTGGACCAGGTCGGGCACCGGCAGCGGGCCGGTGCGCAGGGCGCGCAGGATGCGCAGGGTGGTGATGGGATCGGCGGCCCCGGCGGTCGCCCGGTGGGTGCTGAGGGTGTCGGTCTGGATGTGCCACCAGTCGGCCTCGGGGTGTTCTCCCAGGGCGCGGTGGTGCAGGCCCAGGCAGAAGGTGGCAGCCGCGTCCCCGGCGCCGGCCGCGTACTGCCACCAGAACCGGGCGGACTCGGGGCGGCCGGTCAGATGCAGCATGCAGCCCAGGACGCGCGCGCCGGCCGGCTCGGGCAGCGCGCGGGCGAAGAAGAGCTTGAGGTCGTCGAGCGCGTCGGGGTGGATGACGAACATCTCGCAGACGACGGTGAGGTCCTGGGCGGCGCTCACCTCGTCCAGTCGCGGCCCCGGTTCGGACAGCAGGGCTCGCCAGGCGGCCCGCCGGGAACGGCCCGGCCGGGCCCCGCAGGCGGGTGCCGCGGCGCCGACGCGGGCGGCGAGGCGCTGCTCGGCGGCCTCGACGTCGGCCTCGGTGCAGGGCGGGTGGGACAGGCGGGCACGGGCGAGCACCTGGTCAATGGGCGACGTCATCAGCGTGTCCCTCCTCGGTGTGCTGGGCCGCGAGGCCGAGGGTGTGGCGCAGGCGGCGTTTGGCGTGACGGGCGGTGGAGCGGACGGCGGCGGCGGTGATGCCGAGGTGGTCGCCGACCTGTGCGGGGGTCAGGCCGTGCAGGTGGAGGAGGAGCATGACGTCCATCTGGCGCGGCGGGAGCTGGCGTACGGCGTGGAAGAGCGCGAGGCTCTCCTCCAGCTGGCCGATCGGGTCGGCGGTGCGGGCCAGGGCCACCGTCTCGAAGGCGGCCTCCTCCAGCAGGGCGGGGCGCCGGCTGCGGGCGCGGGCGAGGTCGAGGGTGCGGCTGCGCAGCACGCTCCAGGCGTACGCGGCGGGGTTCTCCTTCGACAGGACGACCGTCCAGATCATCAGGAGCTGTTCGAAGGCGGCGTCGACGGCTTCCTCGGCGTCCGCGCGGTGGTTGAGGACGGTCTGCGCCCAGCGCAGATAGACCGGCCGGTGCATATGGTGGAAGGCGCTGAAGTCCACCGGAAGCTGCTGGTTCGTCATGGCGGGTCTGCCCGGCGCGCGGTGCGGAAGATCCTGGCTCACCGGTCTCCCTCGCCGTCCGTGCGCAGCAACTCGCTCACGCCGGTACGGACGCCGGCGGCAGCCGCCCGCCGCAGTAACAGGGCCGCGTCGCGGCCGAACACCCGCATCGCGAGAACTGCCAGGACCACATCGCCTACCCGATCGATCGTCACGAGACCTTCGGCTCCTTCCTGGTGCACGTCGGGGCCCGCCCGTCCCGCCCCCCGACGGCCCCGGAAGGCACCGGTGCGGGCCTTCGAACAGATGACGCCCGGCGGCGCCGGAATGTGCAACCGCGGATCCCGGAAAGGTCGCCGGGCACTTGCGTTCCGAAGGCGAACATGCGTTTGCAGTGCCCTGCCGCTACCTCAACTCCCCTGCTGGCACTGCCTGGTTACCCTCGGTAGCGAAGCCCTGACCTGCCGCTGGAGCGGACCACGCCCGACGCGGACCCGAGATTGCGCAAATCGGCAGCAACGCAACAGACGGGGCTGGTGTGACGCAAGACACACCGCGTGCGAAGCAACCGATTTCGCTCGGTGCCGTCGGGGCGCCGGCCCCAGGGGGCTATCGTGCACCTGCTCACAGCAGGATCGATCTTCACCGAAGGCCTTCGTCGAGGAGTGAGAGACATCAGACGTATATGTTCCGCCGCGTTGTTCGCCGGTTCCCTCCTGGCCGCGTTGCTCGTCCCGTCCCCGGCCGCCGTGGCGGACCCGGCGCCGATGCCCACCACGGGCGCGGTCTTCAACGACCCGCAGGGCACCGCGGCCGAGCAGAACGCGATCAAGGACCACATCATCGGGGCGATCGACAACACCCAGAGCGGGCGCACCCTGCGCGCCGCGATGTACGCCCTGACCGACACCGGCTACAGCGACGCGCTCCGCCGCGCCCACGACCGGGGCGTCCAGGTCCGGGTCGTCCTGGACTACACGTACTCCACCTCCACGGCCGCCACCCAGCTGGCCGACACCCTCGGCAAGGACATGACCCAGCCGTCCTGGCTGCATGTGTGCCCGAAGGACCGCGCGTGCATCGCGGACACGACGCTCGATCCGGGCAAGAACCACATCAACCACAACAAGTTCTTCCTCTTCTCCCGGGTGGGAGACCCCGGCGTCGCCGAGGACGTGGTGATCCAGACGTCCGCCAACCAGACCGCGGCGAACACCTCCCGCTTCTGGAACAACGCCTATACCTCGGTGGGCAACACCGACCTCTACACCGCTTACACGGCGTACTTCAACGACCTCGCCGCGGAGAAGCGCACCACCGACTACTACCGGCAGGGCACCACGTCCGGGGGCGAGAAGTACTACTTCTTCCCCCAGCAGACCGGTGACCTCATGGTCGACGTACTGGACAACGTCTCCTGCACGGGCAACACCACGGTCGGCTCCGCCTCGCACAAGACCGTCGTACGCGTCGCCGCCTACGCCTTCACCCGCGCCGAGGTGGCGAGCAGACTGCGGCAGCTCGCCGACCAGGACTGCTGGATCGAGGTCGTCTACAACGACACCAGCCAGCTCGCGACCCTCGGCAACCACCCGCGGATCAAGCCGTACCGCCTCCACCTCGACAACGGCACGGCCGACACCGAGGGGGACGACCTGTTCGTGCACTCCAAGTACCTGCTCATCGAGGGCAACTACGCCGGGCATCCGGACACCAAGTGGACGTTCACCGGCTCCCACAACCTCGACCTCTCCTCGCTCAGGGAGAACGACGAGGCGCTGCTGCGCGTCGAGGGAGCCGCGACCCACGACGCCTACCGCGGCAACTTCCTGGCGATGCGCTCCAAGGCCACGCCGACCGGCTGAGCCGGGGCCACCGCAGAGCCGTTCCCGACATGTCGGGCTTGCTGGTGCGCCGGACGGGGTCCAGACCGTGAACGGCGCACCGAGGCTCCCGGCACGGGAACACCCATGCGACACTGACGCCGTTCCGATCACGGCAGCACCGAGGCGTGCATGAAGGAGCGGCGTCGTTGAGCGTCACCATTGAAGGACAGATAGACATCGCGGGACCGGTCGGCAAGCTGCTGCACCGCCGCCCGCTCAAGAACAGCACCGTGATGCAGGGGTTCCACACCGATCCGGTGTCGGGCGACATCTTCGTGCTCCAGTTGATGCAGGGCGGTCTGACCCTCAGCGGGGAGTCCGCGCCGGTCGACTACGACACCCGTAACCGCAACGGCGACATGTGCGTGACGCGCCTCAACCGGGCGGGCACGATCACCGGGTACATGTATCTGCGCGGCTTCGGCCACGGTGTCAACCTCGGCGTCGAGAACCGCAACGGCACCATCCGGCTGTGGACCGAGACGGCGTCGCAGCCCAACAGCAAGAACGAGGGCTTCGGCACCTCCATCACCAACTTCGACTTCCGCTCGGGTTCGGTGCTCGACTACGGCTCCTCGCTGCACGCGAAGCCGTACCGCCCCACGCCGACCGCGCTCTTCGCCACGCCCACCATCGACCGCAGCTCCAACGAGCTCGTGGTGCGCTTCTACTCCGACGGCGCGACGCACTTCGAGCGGTACGACCTGGCCAAGGCCTCGGCGGGCGTCTTCGAGCCGCTCCAGCGCATCGAGATGCCCGCGAACCTGGGCGTGTTCCAGGGGTACGCGTCCCACCGCGGCGTGCTGTACATGCTCAACGGCGAGTCCAGCACCGCCACCCGCAACCCTCCCCCGGGCAACACCTACATCACCGCCCAGGAGTGGGCCACCGGCAAGGTGCTGGACCAGCAGTTCATCACCGCCGCGCCCGGGCTCGAATGGCGCGAGCCCGAGGGCATGCACGTGGACACCCGCAACGGTGTCACCAACCTGCACTTCGGTTTCGCCTGTGAGGACCCCGGGCCGCGTACCTGCACCCTGCTGACGATCCCCGACACCACCGAGGTCGACGGCGTCAAGGTGATGACCGACTGGACGCCCATCGCGCTCGCCGCGGGTGTCACCGCCGACGTGAACCCGCCCCAGGGCCGGCTCATCAGCGTCGCCGGAACCACGACGTTGCAGCTCAGCGGCGGTGTCAAGGGCACCTTCGACGGGGACGCGGTCCTCGGCACCCTGCCCGACACGCTGACGCCGAGCGTGGCGGCCCGCTGCAACGTCCCGCGCAACAACAGCGGCGGCTACTGCGTCGCCCGCGTCGAGGCAGGCACCGACGGCGCGCTGCGCCTGTTCGGCGGGCGTGACACCAACGCCATCACCTGGGTCCAGCTCGACAGCTTCAGCGCCGTCTGGCGCTGACCGCGCCCGCGCTCCTCCCCGTCATTTCGCACCAGGCCTCGCCAAGGAGACCAACCACCATGTCCTACAACCGCCGCAGCATCCTCGGTGCCGCCTTCGCCGTGCCCGCCGCCGTCGCGGTCGCCAACCTCGCCGCCGCGTCCCCCGCGTCCGCCGCCGGTGTGGAGGCCGGCGACTGGGCCGACCTGGTCCTGGAGCCGGGTGTCACCGCGCAGACCGGCGCGACCCCGCAGGTCCGCCTCGTCACCATCGCGGGCACCACGTTCCTCCAGGGCCGCGGCATCATCAACGGCAACTTCGCCGCCGACACCAAGGTGGCCACGCTGCCCGCCGCCATGGCGCGGCCCACGTCGTACATCCGCGCCACCGCGCCGCGCAACAACAGCGCCGGCATCAACTCCTGCCGCTTCGAGGTGAACACCGCCGGTTCGGTGACCATCTTCGGCGGCAACACGGGCAACCCGATCACCTGGGTCCAGTTCGACTCGGTCCAGACGATCTGGCGCTGACGCCGGTACCCGGTCGGGCCCCGCTTCTCAGCGCTCCCGGCCGGAACCCGCGTCCTGCGGCGCTCCCGCCCGGGCCCCGGCCCGCGCGGGAGCGCCGCGGCGTCCGGCCCGGTCGCGGCGGCGCCCCGCGCGACCGGATCCCGTGTCCACCGGGCGGGGCGGGCCCTTCTCAGGGCGCCGGTACCGGCTGCGGCGGGGGCGGCCCCACATAGCGTGCCGCCGGGCGGATGATCTTCGAGTCCTCCGCCTGTTCCAGGATGTTGGCGCTCCATCCGACCGCCCGGGCCGCGCAGAACGTCGGGGTGAACATCTCGCGCGGCACCCCGCACAGCTCCATGACCACACCCGCGTAGAACTCCACGTTGGTGTGCAGCTCCCGGCCGGGCTTCAGCTCGGCGAGGATCGCCTCGACGTGCTTCTCCACCTCGACGGCGAACGCCACCAGCGGGCCGCCGATGCCCTCGGCGATACCGCGCAGCATCCGTGAGCGCGGGTCCTCGGTGCGGTAGACGGGGTGGCCGAAGCCCATGATCCGCTCGCCCGCGAGGACGCGCTCGCGCACCCACGCGTCGATCCGCTCCGGCGAGCCGATGGCGTCGAGGGTGTCCAGGGCGCGGCTGGGGGCGCCGCCGTGCAGCGGACCGGAGAGTGCCCCGACCGCCGCGACCAGGGACGCCGCCATGTCCGCGCCGGTGGAGGCGACCACGCGCCCGGTGAAGGTCGAGGCGTTGAAGCCGTGGTCGACGGTGGAGATGAGGTAGCGCTCGATCGCCCGGACGCGGTCGGGCGCGGGCTGCGAACCCGTCATCATGTAGAGGTAGTTGGCGGCGTACGACAGATCGTCGCGCGGCTCGACGGGGTCGAGGCCCTGGCCGAGCCGGTACAGCGCGGTGAGCAGGGTGGGGACGGCCGCGCAGGCGGCGAGGGCGTCCTCGCGGCGCCGGTCGGCGTCGAGGTCGTAGACCGGGCGGAAGCCCTGGGCGGCGCCGAGCAGGGAGAGCGCGGTGCGCAGTCCGGCGAGCGGCCCGGAGGCCGCGCCGGCCGCCGCGATGGCGGGCAGCGCCTCGCCGACCTCCCGGGGCAGATGGCGCAGGGCGGCGGTGCGGGCGGTGAACTCGGCGCGGGCGGCGGCGTCGGGCAGTTCGCCGTGGAACATCAGGTGCCATACGTCCTCGAAGCCGCGGCTGTGCGCGAGCTCCACGGCCGAGTACTGGCGGTAGTGGTAGAAGCCCTCGCGCCCGCGGACGTCCCCGAGTGCGGTGTCCGTGACGACGACGCCCGCGAGTCCGCGGGGTACTGCCGTGGTGGTGGTCGACATCTCTCTTCCTCCCTCAATGTTGATTCGACTGTCTATGATTGACGAGATGGCTGTCAATATTGATTGAATCAACATTGATCGATCTTGGATACGGTGACCCCATGACGGATCAGTCGCGACTCACCACCCGCGAGGCGGCCGACCGCCTCGGCGTGAAGCCGGAGACGGTGTACGCGTACGTCAGCCGCGGCCAGCTCAGCAGCGAGCGGGCGCCCGGCGGACGGGGCTCCACCTTCGACGCGAAGGAGGTGGACGCGCTGGCCCGGCGCGGCGCCCGCCGTGAGCCCGCCGTGCGCGGCGGCGAGCTGAACTTCCGCACCGAGCTGACGCTCATCGACAAGGACCGCTACTACTACCGCGGGGTCGACGCGGTGGAACTCGCCGGTGCCTACGGCTTCGAGGAGGTCGCGGAGTGGGTGTGGACGGGCACTTTGCCGCGCGGCGCCCGGTTCACCGCGCCCCAGCCGTTCCTCGACGCGGCGCGCCTCGCGGTCGGCGCGCTGCCCGCCCACAGCGGGTCCATGGACCGACTGCGGGCCGCCGCGGTCGCCGTCTCGGCCGCCGATCCGCTCCGCTTCGACCTGGAGCCGGCGGCGGTGCTCGGCTGCGCCCGGATGCTGATCCCCACCCTGGTCGGGGCGCTGCCGTCGGCGGGCAGGCGGCAGCGCGGCGCCGAGCGGCTCGCCTGGCAGCTGTGGCACCGGCTCACGCCCCGGCTCCCCGACGAGGCGTCGGTCAACGTACTGGACACGGCCCTCGCCCTGTTGATCGACCATGATCTGGCCGCGTCAACCCTTGCCGCCCGGGTGGCGGCCTCGGCACGCGCCCATCCGTACGCGGTCGTCTCGGCCGGGCTCGGCGCGCTCGACGGGCCGCTGCACGGGGCCGCCAGTGGACTCGCCCACCAGATGCTCGCCGAGGTCCTGGAGCGCGGCGGCGCGGCCCCGGTGGTCGCCGCGCATCTGCGCTCGGGCCGCCGGGTGCCGGGTCTGGGCCACCGGCTCTACCCCGGCGAGGACCCGCGTGCCCAGGCCCTGTTCGCGCTGCTCGCGGAGGTCCCGCAGGCCGAGGAGGCGCTGGCCGCGGCCCATGACGTGATCGCCACGACGGCCCGGCACACGGAGCTGCACGCCAATGTCGATCTCGCGCTCGCCGTCTTCAGCGTGGCGTGCGGTATGCCCGCCGAGGCGGGCGAGACGGTGTTTGCGGTGGCCCGTACGGCGGGCTGGATCGCCCACGCCCTGGAGGAGTACGGGGAGACCCCGCTGCGTATGCGTCCCAGTGCCCACTACACCGGCCCTCGCCCGCCACAGCCGCTGCCGTGACGGGCGGGAGTGATCCGCGCGGACCGCGCGGATGGTGTCAGCCGTCGATGCGGTGCTGCGTCCAGAACGACGTCAGGTCCGTGGTCGTGGCGGCCTGGGCCGCCGCCTTGAACTCGGCGGTCGTCGACACCCCGTACCAGTGCGAAGTGGCGTAGTCCTTCAGGAGCTTGGCCATGGCGGTGTCACCGAGGACCCGTCGCAGGTCGTGCAGGGCGCACTTGCCGTAGCCGTAGACGACGGTGGAGTAGCGCGAGGAGTGCGCGTCCCAGTAGGCCATCGAGTTGGTGATCTTCTCGGCGGACGAGGCCCAGGAGACGCTGTTCCAGCAGCCGCTGCCCGTCTTGTTCAGCGCCAGGTCGGTGGCGTAGTCGGTGAAGGCCTCGTCCAGCCAGGGGCTGGTGTACTCGTCGTCGCCGACGATGCCGTAGAACCACTGGTGGCCGATCTCATGGGTGAGCGCGGTGGTGCTGACCAGGTCGAGGACGAAGCCGGGGTACTCCATGCCGCCGAACCAGTAGTTGTTGTCGATCACCGCGTCCAGCTCGCCGTACGGGTAGGCGCCGAAGCGTGCCGCGTGGGTGTCCACGGCGCTCTTGGCGGTGCTCAGCATCGACTGGGCGTCGGTGGAGCTGATGCCCGAGACGGAGTAGATGTTGATCGCGGTCCCGGCGGGCGAGGTGCCGGAGATCTTGCTGAACGGACCCGCCGCCCAGGCGAAGTCACGGACCTTGGAGGCGGTCGCGGTGGTGACCGTACGGCCGCTGGACCCAGGAGTGTCGACCGAGGTGCCGGTGGCGGGCACCAGCAGTGCGGTGGGGTGGTCGAGGGTCACGTTGAAGTCGGCGGCCAGGGAGTAGAACGACTCGCCGTTGTTGGTGTACGGGTCCAGATGCCACCCGGCCCCGTCCTTCACGGCGAGCACGGGCAGGGCGTTGCCGATGTTGTTGAACGCCCCGTCGTGGCCGAAGCGGTCGGCGCCGCTGGGGACGGTGATGCCCAGGTCGAAGCCGATCGTGGCGCTCTGCCCCTGGGCGAGCGGGGTGGGCAGGGCGATCTGCAGGGCGGTGCAGCCCACCGAGAGGGAGCCCGCGGTGCCGCCGGTGACGTTGGTGACGGTGATCGGCATGGCGGAGCAGGTGCCGTGGTAGTTGTCCCACAGCCGCAGATACACCTCGCTGAGCGCGGTGGCGGAGGCGTTGGTGAAGGTCGCGCTCTCGTGGCCGGTCCACACCGTACCGCTGGTGTTGCTGCTGAGGCTGACGGTGTACGCGGGCGAGGCCGGTGTACGGGTGGAGTCACCGGGCGGTGTGGTGTCGCCGGAGGTGTTGAGGGCGACGTCGTCGATGACGAAGCTCGTCTGGAGGCTGGAGTCCTCGGTGCCGGTGAAGGCGACGTTGACGGTCTGACCCGCGAAGGACGACACGTCGAAGGACTTCTGGACGTAGCCGGTGTTCTTGTTCAGGTTCGAGTACGTCGCGAGGGTCGTGCTGCCGATCTTCGCCGTGAGCTTGTCGTACTGGGTGGACGACGTCGTCTCGGCTGTGTCGATGTGCAGCCAGAAGGTGAGGGTGGCGGTGGCGCAGCCGGAGGGGATCGTGACGCTCTGGGAGAGGGTGTCGGTGTGGGTGCTGCCGACGCCGTTCAGCCATGCGAAGTAGCCGCCGCCGTGGGCGCTCTGGCCGGCCCGGTTGGTGATCAGGCCGGACTGCGACTGGCTCCACGGCGAAGTACCGCTCTCGAAGCCGCCGTTGGCGACGACCTGCGCGGGGGTGCACGCGGCTGCGGCCCGTGAGGTGTGCCGCGGTGCGGCTGCCGCCGCGGTGCCCGCGAGCGAGAAGGCGGCCAGCGCGGCCACGGACAGCGCGCTCACGGCGAGGGCCTGGTGGGGGGTGGGTCTCACACGTAACTCCTTTGACGCGGCCGGGGTTCCGGCGTGCTCGGTGCCCGCCCGACGGCTGGGGTGCGCCGGAGGCGGGCCGCGGACTGCGGACATCGCTCGCGCGATGGCTGCGGTGAGATTTCCTGCGGTGAGATTCGTACGGTGAGATTTCGTGCGCGCCTCCCCGGGGCGGTCCGGGGCGGCGGCTGCCGGAAAGCCTGGCAGATTTGACCGGGGCATGCCATCAGGGGCGGGTAAAACTGTTGCCCGGGCGGCGGAACGGCGGGGCTGTGGCGCGGCGTTCGGCGGGAGTCCCCCGTGCCGGGGGCGGGTCCCCTGTCGGCGGGAGTACTGGCGCCGAGGGGCCCGGCGCCGCCCGAAGTGCCCGTCCCGGGGGCCCGGCGCCGCCCGAAGGACCCGTTCAGGCCGGAGTCAGGCCCCCGGACGGATCCGGTCGCCTGCTCGCCCGTGGAGCGCGGCCCGGAGCCGGTCCCGGGCTTCCGTCTGGGCGGCGATGCGTTCTTCGAGGATCGCGAGCCGCTCCCGGGCGACCCGCAGCCCCCGGTCCGAGGGAGGCGCTGCGGCCACGTCGCCGTCCAGGCAGGGCAGGAAGACCTGGACGTCGTCCAGGGTGAGCCCCGCGCCCAGCAGATGGCGGATGTTGCGGACCCGGACCACCGTACGGTCGTCGAAGACGCGGTAACCGTTGGCGGCCCGTTCCGACGTGATCAGACCGGCCTGCTCGTAGTGGCGCAACGCCCGCGCCGTCGTCCCGGTCTCTCGCGCCAACTCACCGATCCGCACCCGCCCCACCTCCGGGGCAACTCCTATCACGCCACCACTGCCCCTCCGTCGACCGGGAGGATCACTCCCGTGACGAACGACGCGGCGGGCGAGGCGAGGTGGGTGATGGTCCGGGCGACCTCCTCGGGCCGGCCGATCCGGCCCAGCGGGGTGTGCGCCCGCTGCCACGCGCGCAACGCGGCCAGCCGCTCCGGCGTCAGGCCCTGGTGCTCACCTATCGGGGTCTCGATCGCTCCGGGGGCGACGGCCACCACCCGGATGCCCAGGGGCGCCAGCTCCACGGCCCAGCCGCGGGTCAGCGCCTCCAGCGCCGCCTTGGTCGCCGCGTAGAGCGAGTTCCCGGGCCAGCCCCGCTGCCCCACCGAGGTGCTGATGTTGACGATCACCCCGCCGGACGCCTCCAGGGACGGCAGAGCGGCCCGGGCGAGGAGGGCGGGCGCGACCAGGTTGGTGGCGATCTGCGGTGCGATCCCCTCCGGGTCGAGGCCGGCGAGCGAACCGCTGCGTACGATACCGGCGTTGTTGACCAGCACGTCCAGGCGTCCGTGCAGGTCGAGCGCGGCCCCGACGATCCGCGCGGGCGCGCCCTCGGCGGTGATGTCGGCGACCAGCGGTGTGATCCCTGCCCGGCCGTCGGCGGTCTCGTGCAGCGGTTCCGGCCGCCGCCCCACGGCCAGCACATGGGCCCCCTCGTCGGCGAAGGCACGCGCGGTGGCCCGGCCTATGCCGGTACCGGCTCCGGTGACGACGACGGTCCTGGTGGGTCGGGACGCGGTGGGTGCGGTGGTCGCGGTGTTCATGGCGAGGATTTTTCAACCCTGCCGCCAGTGACAAGGTCAAGGGGAGAAGCCGCGTCCTCGCGCGCTCCCCCTACGCCTGCCGGGACGGGCCGGGGCTCAGCAGGGGGCGTGCGCCACCAGGAAGTCGTCGACCACACGCTCGACATACTCGGCGGTGACCTGCCGCCCGGCCAGCAGCCGCCGGTACATCAGCGGGCCCGCCAGCTGGTCGACGGCCAGGTCCGGATCGAGCTCCGCGGCCAGCTCGCCGCGTGCCTTGGCGGCGTCGAGGACGGTACGGAAGACGCGGGATCCCTCGCGGTAGAGCGCCTCCTTGAGCTGGGCGAAGACCGGGTCGACCCCGGCGCGTTCGATGACCGCGCGCAGCCCGCGGTCGCTCACCGGGTCGTGCAGCAGGCTCCGCAGCCCGTCGAGTTCACGGATCAGGTCGTCGCGCAGGACGCCGGTGGGCGGGGTGTGCGCGGTGGAGATCCGCGCGGCGATGACGTCGCGGACCAGGCCCGAGGCGTCGGGCCAGTGGCGGTAGAGGGTCGTACGGCCCACGCCGCTGCGGGCGGCCACCGCGACATGGGTCACCGCCGACCAGCCCTGCTCGATGAGGAGATCGCGGGCGGCGGCCAGGGCGGCGGCGCGGCTGCGCTCGGCCCGCGGATCGGGCCCGCGGCCCGGCGCTCCCGAGGCGCTGCTCGGCTCGGTGGGGGCGGACATCCGGCTCCGTCCTGTCGTCGTGGTGGCACGAGTGTAGGGCGCGCGACCCGGTGGCCGGACCGTCTCGCGGTGGCGTACGCGCAGGTCACGTCCGTCAGCGCGAGAGCGCGCCCCGACGCTCGGGCCGTCCCGCCGCCCGCCGAGGACGTCCGGCACGACCGCCCCTCACCCTCGACATCGGCTGACTACCCGTCAGTCGTCAGCGGCGCAGCAGCGCGCACGCGAAGGTCTCCTGGACCTTGCGCAGTTGGGCCAGGAGTGCCGGCTTGAGGCTCTTGCTGGTCTGGGTCGTGATCGAGAAGGTGAGGGACTTCCTGCCGTCCGGTGTCGCGGCGGCCAGTTGGGTGTACCCGGCGGTGTTGCCGGTGTGGCCGTAGAGCACACCGCAGCGGGTGGCGTAACGGAAGAGGGCCAGTCCGGCCGAGTTGGCGCCCGGACCGGCCGGTTCGGAGGCGGCGCCGGGCAGGAACGTCCGCTGCTCCTTTCGGGTGTACGGGGAGAAGAGGCTGCCCCCGGCGTAGCCCCGGATGAACCGGCTCAGGTCCCTCGGGGTCGACACGACGGCGCCGGACGCCCAGACGCCCGAGGTGTCGAAGAGTTCGGTGACGTCCTCGGGCGGGGCGGGCGGGTCCACCGCGTAACCGTGCAGATAGGGGCGGGGCAGCCGGAAGCCGTGGGGCAGGCTGGTCTGTTCCAGGCCCAGGGGGCGGTACACGAGGCGCTTCAGCAGGTCCTCGTAGCGGCACCCCGTCGCCGCCTCGGCCAGCAGCGCGACAGCGATGTTGTCGGAGTTGGAGTACTGGTAGCGCGAGCCCGGCCGGAAGGCGAGCGGCTCGTCGGCCGCGAACTCCAGCAGCCGACGCGAGTCGAAGACGTGGTGGGGGTCCTCGGTCAGGATCTCGCGGAATTCGGGAGAGGCGGTGAAGTCGGGGAGTCCGCTGGTGTGCTGGAGCAGTTGGCGCAGGGTGACCGCGTGCCAGGCGGCGGGCAGGTGCGGCAGACGGCTGCCGAGGGTGGTTCCCAGGGTCAGCCGCCCCTGGTCGACGAGGCGCAGGGCCACGGCGCCGCTGAACGCCTTGGCGACGCTGGCGATCCGCATGTGGTCGGTGGGCCGGGGCGGCTGCCCGGTCCGGATGTCCGCGACCCCGGCCCGGTAGACCTCGGCGCGGTTGTCACGGGTGAGGACCGCGATGGCCCCGGGCGGGCCGCCGACCGCGCCCACGAGCCGGTCGAGGTCCCGTTGGAGGGTACGGTCGTGCGGCGCGGGGGGCGTCTGCGCGGCCTGCGCGGGCTGAACGAGCGCGCCGGCCGACGCGGCGGCGAGGAGAGCGGCGACGGCCAGCGGCAGCCGGGCGCGGCGTCCGGGCAGGTGTGCGACCACGTGGGTACCTCCTGAAGGCATGGCGGCGGCCGAGTCCGGCTCGCCCGTCTCCCCTGATCCAGCATCAGACGCCGGGCCGCCGGTCGCCTTCGCGCTGCTCCATCCGGCCCCCAGCACCGCCCGTGCGAGGAGCGGGGTGCCGGCGGCGGCGAGGGCGTGTTGCGAAAGTGGCGCCGTGCGCCCGCGGGGCAGGCGGGACCTTCACAACACGCCCTAGTACTGCAACGGTCTTTGTCGTGACGGTTGGGCGGGTGGTTCGTTGGTCTGGTCATGGGTGGGGAACTGTCTGAGGTTTGGTCGTGGGCGGGTGAACTGAGGGCTCTGCACGAGCGGTTCGTTCACCGTTTTGCCAGGTCGGAGCCGCGTGAATCAGCGCTCGCGTATATGCGGGGGCTGATCGCTCCGTTGGAACGGAAGAACGGCTGGACGCTGGCGGAAGAGGCAGGTCATGCGGGACCTGACCGGATCCACCGGCTGTTGAACCGGATCGGCTGGGACGCGGACGCGGTCCTGGACGACGTGCGTGAGTACGTCGTCGAGCATCTCGGCGACTCGAAGGCGGTACTGATCGTCGACGACACCGGTTTCCTGAAGAAAGGAGACCGTTCGGCCGGGGTCCAGCGGCAGTACTCCGGGACCGCGGGCCGGACAGAGAACTGCCAGGTCGGAGTCTTCCTCGCCTATGCCACCGATCGTGGCCGCACCCTCATCGACCGGCGCCTCTACCTCCCGGCGTCCTGGACCGACGACCGGGAACGGCGCCGACGGGCCGGCATCGACGACACGGTCGCCTTCGAGACCAAGGTCGCCACGGCCCGGGCGATGATCCGCCGGGCGATCGAGGAGAAGATCCCGTTCGGATGGGTCACCGCGGACGCCGGCTACGGCTACTCCAAGAGCTGGCGGACCGAGCTGGAGCAGGCGGACGTCTTCCACGTCATGGCCACCACCCGGCACGACACCGTCGTGACCCGCTGGGCCATCGACCACCCTGTTCACGACCTGTTCCACGATCTGCCCCGGCAGAAGTGGAAGCGCCGGTCCTGCGGGAACGGCTCGCATGGGCCCCGCGTATTCGACTGGGCAAGGGGCGAGGTCCGGCCCTGGCACCGGGAAAACCGGCGGCACTGGGTGATCGCCCGCCGCAGTGTCCGTCGGCCCCAGGAGATCTCCTACTACATCGCCTACTGCCCCGCGGACACCACACTTGACCAGCTCATTCATGTCGCCGGCAGCCGGTGGGCGGTCGAGGAGTGTTTCCAGACCGCCAAGCAGGAGTGCGGTCTGGACGACTACCAGGTCCGGCGTTACCCCGGATGGCACCGCCACATGACCCTGGCCATGGCCGCCCACGCCTGCCTGACCGTCCTGCGGGCCCGCGAGCTCGACGCCGGGAAAGCAGAAACGGATCCTCCGGGCTCGTCGCGCTGAGCCTTCCCGAACTCAGACGTCTGATCCACCGGCTCACCCACCGCCGACCAGCCACGCTCGACCACGTCCTGCACTGGTCACACTGGCGTCGCCGACGACAACACCAAGCCCGCATCAGCCACTACCAACGACGCGGCCACACACCACCCGCACCTGGCCAACCATCAGGAAAAGAACCGTTGCAGTACTAGGGCCCGGCGGGCGCGTGCGCCGCCGCGTCCAGCGTCTCCCGCGCCGCGTCGAGGGCGGCGGCGCGGTCGGCGGCCACCAGGCCGACACGGGTGCGCCGGTCCAGGAGGTCGGACGCGTCGAGCGCGCCCTCGTGCCGGACCGCCCACCACAGTTCGGCCCGGGTGGTCTCGACCCCGTCCGCCACCGGCTCCCGCATCCGGGGGTCGGCCTCGCCGAGCGCGTGCAGGGCGGTGGCCTCGGTGCCGTACCGGGTCAGCAGTCTGCGCGGTACCGGCAGGGCGGCGAGCTCCGCCGGAGCCGCGGCGCCCACCAGGGGCAGCCGGGCGGTTCGGCAGGGCGCGGCCTCCATGCCCCGGGCGGCCAGCGCGGCGTCGAGGGCGTCCTGCGCCATGCGCCGGTAGGTGGTCAGCTTGCCGCCGACGATGGTCACGACGCCCTCGCTCGACGTCAGCACCGCGTGCCGCCGGGAGATGTCGGAGGTGCGGCTGCCCGCCGCGTCGCCCGGGGCGTCGTCCAGGAGCGGGCGCAGCCCGGCGAAGGCGCCCACCACGTCGTCGCGGTGGACCGGGGTGTCCAGGGCCGTGTTGAGGATGTCGAGCAGGAAGCCGATGTCGGACTCGGGGGGTGTGGGCTCGTCCTGGAGCGGTCCGTCGACGGGCTCGTCGGTGAGCCCCACGTACACCCGGCCGTCGCCCTGCGGCAGGACCAGCACGAAACGGCTGCTCTCGCCGGGGACGGGGATGTGCAGCCCGGCGGTCAGACCGGGCAGGGTGGTGCCGCGCAGCACCAGGTGGGTGCCGCGCGAGGGGCGCAGCTTGACCCCGTCGACCAGCTGGTCCGCCCAGACGCCGGTGGCGTTGACGACCGCCCGGGCCCGGATGGTGAGCTCCTGGCCGGTCAGTTCGTCGCGTACGAGGGCGCCGGAGCCGGTGACGGACAGGGCGCGGGTGCGGGTGAGGACGCGGGCGCCGTGTCCGGCGGCGGTGCGGGCGATGGCGGTCACCAGGCGGGCGTCGTCGGCCAGTTGGCCGTCCCAGGAGAGCAGTCCGCCGTACAGACCGTGCGGGCGCAGTCCGGGCGCGGAGCGCAGGGTCTCGACGGCCGACAGGCGGCGCGGGCCGGGCAGGGTGCGCCGCGCGGTGCCCGCCGAGACGCGCAGCAGGTCGCCGGCGCGCAGCCCGGCCTGGGCGAGCGCCGCGTTGCGCCGCGAGGTCAGCGAGGTGAGCGGCAGCACGAACGGTTGCGCGCGCACCAGATGGGGGGCGGTGCGCTCCATCAGCACCCCGCGCTCCACCGCGCTCTCGTGTGCGACGCCGAGCTGCCCGGAGGCGAGGTAGCGCAGTCCGCCGTGGATGAGTTTGGAGCTCCAGCGGGAGGTGCCGAACGCCAGGTCGTACGCGTCGATCGCGGCGACCGACAGACCGCGCGAGGCGGCGTCGAGCGCGGCTCCCGCGCCGGTCGCGCCGAGGCCGATGACCAGCACGTCGACGGTCGTCCCGGCGGCGAGCCGGTCCAGGTCGCGGGAGCGGCGGGTGGCGGTGAGGGAGAAGGAGTCCGAGCGGGGTTCGGTACGGCTCATGGGGCGAGGGTCCTCTCGAGGATGTGCCGGAGCTCGTCGTAGAACGCTTCGTCGGCGAGGTCGGGGTCCGCCGCGTCGGTCATGGTCTGGAGCGAGAGCGCGAAGGACTGGATCACCAGGAAGAGGGACCGGGCCTGGCGCAGCGGGTGGTCCGCGCGGACGGACCCGTCGGCGTGCCCCTGTTCGAGCGCCTCCTGCACGAAGGCGAGCAGCGCGTCCTGGCTGGCGCCGCGCCGGTCGAAGAGGTACGGCAGCAGCAGTTCCGGGTCGACGTCGAGGATCTTGCGGAGCAGGGGATGGGCCCGGAAGGCGCGCAGCCCCGTCACGAGTCCCTCGACCAGTTGCTCGCGCACGGGACGGTTGGTGTCGGTGCGCGGAGTGTCCCCGACAGTGACGGACACCCACTCCCGTGTCATGACGTCGCCCACCAGGGTGCGCACATCGGGCCAGCGCCGGTAGAGGGTCATCCGGGACACCCCGGCCCGGCGGGCGACGTCGGTGAGGGTCGTCCGGCGGACGCCGACGGCGAGAACGCAGTCCCGGGCGGCGTCGAGCACCGCCTCGTCGTCCCGACGGTTGTGACGAATGGGCTTCATCTGTCACAGTGTAACGACGGAACGGGCGACGGCAAGCCGCCCCCCACGCCGTGGGACCGGAACGACTGCGCGACGAAGCGGGTGATCAGGTGGGTTCGGTGGACATGCTGTGGAGCGGCTGGGGCGATCCGGCCAAGGCGGCACCACTGCCCGGCGAGGTGACGGGGCTGCTGCGGGACCTGCTGGGCGTGCGCCCGGCGGACGCCCCGGCGAAGGAGCTGGCGGCCGTCGCGCCCGCCCCCTCCCGGCTGACCGACGCGGCCCGCGCCGCCCTGGTGGCGGCGGTCGGCGAGGCGCACGTCCGCGGCGACGACGAGACCCGGGTGCGCCACACCCGGGGCAAGTCCACCCCCGACCTGCTGCGCATCCGCTCCGGCGAGGTCACCGACGCGCCGGACGCCGTGGTGCTGCCCGCCGCTCACGACGAGGTCCTGGCCGTCCTCGCGGCCTGCACCGAGCACCGCGTGGCCGTCGTCCCCTTCGGCGGCGGCACCTCCGTCGTCGGCGGACTGGCTCCCCAGGTTCCCGACGGCACCGACGGCACCGACGAGAAGCCTGCCTTCGTCGCGCTCGACCTGCGCCGGATGAACCGCCTGCTCGCCCTCGACGAGGTCTCGCGCACCGCCACCCTGCAACCCGGTCTGCGCGGCCCCGAGGTGGAGGCGCTGCTCGCCGGACGGGGCTACACGCTGGGCCACTTCCCCCAGTCCTTCGAGTGGGCGACGGTCGGCGGGTTCGCCGCCGCCCGCTCCAGCGGCCAGGCCTCGGCGGGCTTCGGACGCTTCGACGACATGGTGACGGCCCTTCAGGTCGCCACCCCGCGCGGCACCCTGGACCTCGGCCGGGCCCCGCGCTCGGCCGCCGGACCGGATCTGCGCCAGCTCGTCCTGGGCTCCGAGGGGGCGTTCGGCGTCATCACCTCGGTGACCGTACGCATCCACCCCACGGCCGCGACCAAGATCTACGAGGGCTGGCGCTTCGCGTCCTTCGCCGAGGGGCGGGCCGCCCTGCGCACCCTCGCCCAGGACGGGCCGCTGCCCACCGTGCTGCGGCTCTCCGACGAGACCGAGACCATGATCGGACTGGCCAAGCCGGACGCCATCGGCAGCGGCCTCTCCGCCGACGCGGGCTGCCTGGCCGTCGTCGGGTACGAGGGCACCGCCGAGGAGGTCGCCCACCGCCGGGCGCGCGCACACACGGCCCTGAGCGCGGCGGGGGGCGAACCGCTCGGCGAGGACCCCGGCACCGGCTGGGCCCACGGCCGCTACAACGCGCCCTATCTGCGCGACGCGCTCCTGGACGCGGGCGCCTTCGCCGAGACGCTGGAGACGGCCGCGTTCTGGTCCGACATCCCGGCCCTGTACGAGGCCGTGCGCACCGCCCTCACCACCACCCTCACCGAGGCGGGCACCCCGCCGCTGGTGATGTGCCACGTCTCGCACGTCTACCCGGCGGGCGCCTCGCTGTACTTCACGGTGGTCAGCGCCCAGGGCGCCGACGCGGTGGCGCACTGGGCCCCGGCCAAGCGGGCGGCCAACGACGCCATCCTCGGCGCGGGCGGCACCATCAGCCACCACCACGGCGTCGGCACCGACCACCGCGACTGGTACGCGCGGGAGATCGGCCCGCTCGGCGTCGAGGTGCTGCACGCGGTCAAGGACCGGCTGGACCCGGCCGGCATCCTCAACCCCGGCATCCTGCTGCCGCCGCTGCCCGCCCACTGAGGCGCGCGGCACCCCACTCCCCCCGCCCGCAAGCACACCGTCGTCGCCCATCGGAGCGTAGCCATGCGACAGTTCACGGCCGTCGTCAACCCCACCGCGGGCGGGTCACAGGGCGCCGCCGCCCTGATCCCGCTGGCCCGGCTGCTGCGTGAGGGAGGCGCGGAGCTGGAGGTCGAGTACAGCCGCGGCCTCGATCACGCGCGCACGCTCGCCCGCCGGGCGGCGGAGCGGGGCCGGGTGGTGCTCGGGGTGGGCGGCGACGGTATGGCGGGCTGCGTGGCGGGGGCTCTGGCCGGAACGGACGCCCTGGTGGGCATCGTGCCGGCCGGGCGCGGCAACGACTTCGCCCGCGCCCTCGCACTGCCCTCCGAGCCCGGCGCGCTGGCCGGGATCCTGCTGCGCGGCGAGCCGAGGAAGGTCGACGCCATCGAGGTCGAGTCGGCCGTGCACGACAAGGTCGCCGTCCTCGGCAGCGTCTACGCCGGGGTGGACGCGGTGGCCAACCGGTACGCCAACGCCTCGCGGCTGCGCGGCGCCGCCTCGTACTACATGGGCGGACTGCGCGCGGTGGCCGGCTGGCGCACCGCCCACTACCGCGTCACGGTCGACGGCACGGTCCACGAGCGCAGCGGCTACAGCGTCATCGCCGCCAACTCCGGGTTCTACGGCTTCGGCCGGCACATCGCGCCCGGCGCGGCCGTGGACGACGGACTGCTGGACGTGGTCATCCTCCACGACTCGCCCCGCAGACTGTTCTTCACCGTCATGAGGGAGCTGGAGGACGGCAGCCATGTCCGCCGCCCCCAGGTGGAGGTCCTGCGCGGGCGCGAGGTGCGCATCGAGGCGGACCGACCGCTGCCGTACGGGGCGGACGGCGAGGTCGAGGCCGTCCTGCCGGTCACCGCGCGCGTCCTGCCGGGAGCCCTCACCCTGCTCGCGTGAGGCGCGCCCCGCACGCCGGGGCGTACCGTCCGCGTTACGGGGAATCCGCTCGGCATGACCACTCAAGCCGAGCGGGAACAGACGCGAACGAACCGGCGTGTCACGGCAGTTCGCGTTCTGATCATGCTGGTGGCGGTCGCAGCGCTGGTGGCGTTCTCCGTCGTGCTCGCCGAGCTGACCCTCACCCCCTCGCCCGCCTCACGGAACATCGCGGGGTCGAACCTGCGGCCCGGCCACTCGCTGCGCGAGTACGCCGACGACTACACCTTCCTCGCCGCCTGCCGGCAGATCGGCGGCAACCTGCTGCTGGGCGTGCCCTTCGGGCTGATCCTGCCGGTGCTGGTGCGGCGGCGGCTGCGGGCGGTACGCGTCCTGCTGTACACGGTCGCCGTGATGGTCTTCGTCGAGCTGGTGCAGGGCGCGCTCGTCGAGGGGCGTGCCTTCGACGTGGACGACGTGCTGCTCAACACCACCGGGGCGCTGCTCGGCTATCTGCTGCTGGGCCGCCGGGTGGGGCGCGGCTTCCACCACCTCGGGGAGCCGCCGCGCGAGGAGCGCAAGGCGGTCCGGACCCGCCGTCCGTGGCGCTTCGGTGAGCGGCGGCCCGCGGTGCCGCGCCGCTGACAGCCCGCGGTAGAGGTGGTGCGCGGCCCCTGCGCCGAGCGCGGGCGGACGAGGGCGGCCCTCCGGGCCGTCACCCGTTCCGCCCTTCCGCGTTCCCGGCGCGCGGCTCTGTCACTACGATCCGGTATGGGCTGGTTCGCCCCCGGGAGCACACCGGCCCGGCCGCGGACTTCCCGCCCGTACGGCCGGATCCGCGAGAGGCAGGCACTCACCCATGCTCACCACCGATTTCGTCACCGGCGCACCCAACTGGCTCGATCTGGGCAGCCCCGACACGGCCTCCTCCGCGGAGTTCTACAGCGGAGTCTTCGGCTGGGACTTCCAGTCCGCGGGCCCCGAGGCCGGCGGGTACGGCTTCTTCCAGAAGGGCGGCCGGACGGTCGCCGCCCTGGGCGCGCTGAACGACGAGGGCGCGAGCCCGGCCTGGACGGTGTACTTCCAGACCCCGGACGCGGACGCCACCGCGAAGGCGGTCGAGCAGGCCGGCGGGACCGTCCGGGTGGCGCCCTTCGACGTCATGGACGCGGGCCGGATGGCGTGCCTCACCGACCCGGGCGGCGCCGAGTTCTCCGTCTGGCAGCCCGCCTCCACCAAGGGCCTTGAGCAGACGTCCCAGGAGGACTCGCTGTGCTGGGCCGAGCTGCACGCCAAGGACGTACCGGCCGCGCTGTCCTTCTACCGCTCGCTCTTCGGCTGGCGCTCCCAGGAGATGGAGGCGCCGGGCATGACCTACACCGTGCTCTCCACCGCCGAGGGCGACCAGCAGGACGCCACGTTCGGTGGACTCGCCACGGCCCGGGAGGGCATGGAGCCGCGGTGGATCCCGTACTTCGCGGTGGCCGACGCCGATGCCACCACCGGCCGGGCGCGCGAGCGGGGCGGCTCGGTGCTCATGCCCCCGGCGGACGTACCGGGCGTCGGGCGCATCGCCTGGCTGTCCGACCCGCACGGCGCGCCCTTCGCCGTCCTCAAGCCCGCGCCGCAGATGGCCTGAGCGCGCCCCCGGGCCTCACATCGGGTACGAGAGCAGCCGCGCGGGGCCGTCCGGCCAGGGCTCGTCGTCGTGCAGCGGTATCCACATGGTCACCAAGGGCATGACGACGGGTCCCGCCGGCTGCTCCACCTCGACGTCCCGGTCGAGGGTCCGCCAGCCCAGGCGGCGGTAGAGGGCGACGAGCGGCGGCCGGCAGAACAGCAGCGCGTGCCGCGGTCCCCTGGTGCGCGCGTGGTCGAGCGCCGCGCCGACGACCAGCCGCGCCAGACCGTGGCCGCGCAGATCGGGGGCGACCGCCACCCCGCCGAGGCCCATCACCGGTGCGCCGACGCCGCCGAGCAACATCCGCAGCGGCAGCAGTCCCGCGTGCGCCACCAGCCGGCCCCCGTGGCGTACACCGAAGTGGTCCTCCTTGGGCAGCCAGGTCAGACCGGTGTGCGCGACCCCGAACGGGTCGGCGCCGCCGCCCAGGATCTCGCTCTGGTCGGCCGGGGTGTATCCGGTCAGCCGCTCCACCGTGGCCGGCGAGAAGAGCGGGGCGGACGTCGGGAACTGTGCGTCATCAGTCATCCCGACATGATCCACTATGGGTCTGGGCCTGGCCGGGGGCGCTCGGGACAGGGCCGCCCACGACCGGCCGCGCCTGTTCGGGACGGCGCGTGCGGACCGGGGTGAACAGCGCCAGTACCGCGACCAGCAGACAGCACACCCCGGCGAGGAAGCACACCGGCCCCGTGCCGTACCGCTGTGCGGCCCAGGTGAGGACGGCCGCGCCGATGGGCGCCGCCGAATAGTGGATGGTCCAGAAGGCCGAGGTGACCCGGCCGAGCAGATGGTCCGGGGTCACCTCCTGCCGCAGCGACATCGAGCAGGTCCCGGAGACACTCACGCAGCCCAGGAAGACGGCGGTGAGGGCCGCGATCCCCGCCGTGCTCCCCGCCGAGCCGACCGCCGCCAGGGCGAGTCCGCAGACCGCGACGCCGCCGGTCCAGGTCACGCCGAAGCCCAGCCGGTGGCGGATCGGGGCGACGAAGAGCGCACCCAGGACCGTGCCCAGCGCGCCGACCGCGAAGACGGTGCCGACGGCGCCGTCGCCCTGTCCGAGGTCGTGCTTGAGGTGGTAGATGATCAGGTCGTTGAGGCCGAGCGTCAGGAAGCTGAACACCGACAGCAGAATCGTCAGGCTGCGCAGCACCGGATGGCTCCGCAGGAACGACACCCCGGCGGCCAACTCCTTGCCCAACGACTCGCGCGGCTGCCCCTGTGATCGCGCGTCCTCGGAGCCGGGACGCCCGGTGAACCGTACGAAGCCGAGGCAGGCGGCCGACACCCCGAAGCTCGCCGCGTCCACGGCGACGGCCGCCGCCGGACCCAGCCAGGCCGCCACCACCCCCGCGAGCAGCGGGCCGACGACCCCGGCCGCCGCGGCCGTGGCGTTCAGCCGCCCGTTGGCCTCGGTGATGCGGTCGCCCGGTACGAGGGCCCGGACGACGGTGACGTAGGTGACGGAGAAGAACATTCCGACGGCCTCGGCCAGCGGCAGGACGACGTACAGCAGCCAGATCTGCGGGCCGAAGGCCCACGCCAGCGGGATCAGCGCGTACAGCACCAGCCGCACCAGGTCGCACGCGATGAGCAGTTTCCTGCGGTCCAGCCGGTCGACCACGATCCCGGCGAACACGCCCGTGCCGACCGCGGCCACACCCGCCGCACCTGTCAGCAGACCCATCTGCGCGACCGAGCCCGTCGCGTGCAGCACCAGCAGCGGGAGCGCGACCAGGGCGAAGGAGTCCCCGACGACGGAGAGGGTCTGCGCGGCCCAGAAGACACCGAAGTCCCGCTCGCGCCACAGCGAACGCGAACGGGCCGACACGGACTCGTCACCGGGGAGTTCAGGCATCCGGGGAGGGTAATACGGGCGCCCGCACCGAGTCCCCTCAATTTCCGTGGGCCCCTCAGGACTTCGGCCTCGCGCGGGCTCCCGTCGTCGGGCGCGCACCGGTGCCCACGCCGTGCCCCGCGCGTCACCTCACAGGTCGTGCACCGGGGTGCGGAGGGCGAGTCGACAGCCGGAGCCGCTCGGCGGCCACGGCCACGTTGTCCGGGCCCTCCGGGCCGATCGCCGGCTGCCGTCGGGTTCCCGTGCGCGGGGCCCGGCGTATGAGCAGACCCGCTGCCGGAACTCCTTCTACCGGTGTCCCTCCCTCCACTCGTCCGCCGACTGCACCGCGCAGTCGGGGCCCGGCGACATGATCGACTCATGGCCGTCGGGGAAGCGGACCCGGTAGGGCGGCGTGCCGTCCTCACCGAGGACCTGGACGATCTCGCCCGTCCTGTCGTGCTGGCCCACGACCCTGCCGTGCTGCACCAGCTGGTCACCCTCGATCGCTCGCATCGAGGCCTCCCTCGGAAGCGGACTGGTCGGTATCTGCATTTTATGACCGTTCACGACCGTCCGGCCCGGTGAGCCCGCCTCTTCCGGCCCGCCCCGGGCCCCGCCGGGGTTGCCCGGGGCGGCCCGGGGCAACCGCAGACCGGGAGGTGCGCCGTGGAGGTGGGAACGGTGACGGTGTCCGGACGGATGCGGGCGCGACAGGCGGCTCGGGGCCCGGTGGTCGAGGGGGCCGCGCGAGCCGGGTTCGTGGCGCGCGGGGTCATTTATCTGCTGGTGGGGCTGCTGGCCGCCCGGGTGGCCACGGGCAGTGACCGCGGTCGGCAGGCCGACCGGGAGGGAGCGCTCGCGGAGATAGGCCACCGGCCGATGGGCACGTTCGTCCTGTGGGCGCTGGCGGTGGCGCTCGCCGGTATGGCGCTGTGGCGGCTGTCCGAAGCGGTCTTCGGCGCCGCCGGGGCCGACGGGCGCAAGGCGCGCAAGCGTCTGCTCTCCGCCGGGCGCTGCGTCTTCTACGGCTTCGTCGCGTACACCGTCTCCACGTACGCGCTCGGCGACCGCCGGAGCGAGGGCGGCTCCAGCGACCGGGCGTCCCAGGACGTCACGGCCCGGCTGCTCGACCTGCCGGGCGGCCGGTGGATGGTGGGCGCGGCCGGGGTCGTCGCGATCGTGGTCGGGGGGTGGATCGCCGCCCGCGCGGCACTGCGCAAGTACCACGACCGGATGCGGCTCGACGAGATGTCGGCGCGCACCCGCCGGATGGTGGACTGCACGGGGGTGGCCGGCGGGGTCGCGCGGGGCGCCGTCTTCACCACCGCCGGCGGCTTCGCCCTGTGGGCCGCGGTCGGCTTCGACCCCGGCCGGGCCAAGGGCATGGACGACACCCTGCGCTCCTTCGCCCACACCCCGGTCGGCCCCTGGCTCCTGATGGTGGTGGCCGCGGGCCTCGCCCTCTTCGGGCTGTTCTCCTTCGCGATGGCCCGCTGGCGCAAGTTCTGAGCCCGGGGGTCCGAAGACCGCGAGTTTCCGAGGCCGCGGGTTCCTGAGCCCGTGGGTTGCGAGCCGAGGGGCCGCCGGGGCGGCTCAGGCGAACTTGTTGCTGGGCACCGGCCCCGTCGACAGCAGCCGGGCGCGCTCGCCCCGGAGCCATGAACCCCGTACGGCCGCGGCGAACTCGGCGAAACGCTCGTCCGGGTCCGCGGGCGTCTGTCCGTCGCCCTCGTCCGGGGCCGGGTCGGCGCCCACGATCTCGGCGGCGAGCAGCGCGTCCGGGCGGGTGTCGGGCTCGGTCCGCTCGGCCTCGCCGTCCTCGCCCGCGCTGAGCCGACCGTCCCAGGGCGCGACCACGGACTGGTGCAGCAGGGCGACGCTGTCGGCGGTGACGGCCGGCGCGTCGGTCCAGTTGCTCGCGTGCTCGTGGAGCACCTGCCCGGGCACCCGCTCATGGAGCTGCACGAGGATCTCGGGGCCGTCCTCCACGGCCGCCAGCTCGTTCAGGTCGTACGCGACGACCACGGTGTCCTCGCGGCTCGGCGCGAACGGCTCGGCGGGCAGCCCGAGGACATCGGCGGCGGCCAGGCCGAGGACCCGGCTGCCGCGGTCGGGCAGCAGCGACACCGAGCGCGGCCCCTGGCCGGCGGCGTCGAGCAGCACCTTCAGCCGCAGCAGTCCCCGCAGGCACTGGTCGTAGGAGTCCTGCACCCAGGCGTACCGGCCGTTCATCCCGGCGCCGAAGCCGTACGGGGAGAGCGTGCCCAGCACCGTACCGCCGAGGACGTACTGCCATCCCCGGAGGTCGACGCGGTCGAGGGCGCCGACGGCTCCGGCGCTCGCGGCGCGCTCCAGCATGTGCCGCTGGCGCTCCCGAGCCGGCAGCCAGACCGGGTCCTGCGGCTCGGGCAGCAGGGCGTGCTGCCGGTTCGCCAGGTCCAGGTCGCCCGCCATCAGGGCGTTGAACACCAGCAGATAGCGGTCGGGCCACTCCTCGAAGCCGCTCTCGTGCCGCACCAGCAGCTCGACCGCCTCGGCGTGCCGGTTCTCGCGCTCGTACGCCGCCACCAGCTCGCGCATCACGTGCGACGCGCCGGGATGGCGGGCCAGCACCGCGCGCAGCGCGGGTACGGCGAGGAAGGGCAGGCCGCGCTCGATGCAGGCGTAGCCGAAGTCGTACAGGGCGCGGTCGTCGTCGGGGCGGGCCGTCACCGCCGCGGCGGCCCGGTCGAGGTCGTCGAAGCCGGCCGCCCGTGCGGCACGCCGGACCACGAGCGCCACCTCGTCCGAGGGCATGTCCTCCCCGGCGCTCCGCAGCAGCCGTACGGCACCGGGCAGGTCTTCCGCGTCGAGGCGCTCCCAGGCCGCGCGGAGTTCGGCGGACTTCGGACGGCGGTGCTTGCGTGAGAACATGGCCATGATCCTCTACGCGGGGGGCACCGTTCTCAACGGTATTTCCACCGGATCGAAACAGACCCGTGTGGGATGTGACTTCGCGGGTACACGCTCCTCGCGTTGGTACGCGTTGGAAGCTTGTACAGGTCGATCGAGGGAGAGATCATGACGACGGTCGAGGTCAGCACCATGGCGGGTCCGCGGAGCCAGGTGGCGCCCGAGCTGCCCCTGGTGGAGTGCCCCGACAAGCTCGCGCCGCGGGACGCACGGGAACTGTCGCGCCTCTTCTTCGAGCAGCTCGCGGTCCTGGAGGAGGGCACGCCCGCCTACCAGTACGCCCGCAACACGCTCATCGAGATGAACATGTCGCTCGTGCGCTTCGCCGCCCGGCGCTTTCGTCAGTACGCGGACGAGATCGAGGACGTCGTCCAGGTGGGCATGATCGGACTGATCAAGGCCATCGACCGGTTCGAGCTGTCGCGCGAGACGCAGTTCGCCACGTTCGCCGTGCCCTATGTCGTCGGGGAGATGAAGCGCTTCTTCCGCGACACGACCTGGGCCGTGCACGTCCCGCGCCGCCTTCAGGAGCGCCGGACGGAGCTGGGCAAGGCGCGGGCCGAGCTGGAGAGCCGCCTCGACCGCTCTCCCACCGTCAAGGAGCTCGCCGCCCTGATGGACATCACGGAGGAGGAGGTCCTGGAAGCCCAGCTGGCTGCCAACGGCTACCACTCCTCGTCCCTCGACGCCGCGCTGTCCGGCAACGAGGAGGAGGGTGAGGCGGCCCTCGCCGACATCATCGGCTGGGAGGACCCGGCCATGGAACTGGTCGAGGACTTCCAGGCCCTCGCCCCCGCGATGGACACCCTGACCGAGCGCGAGCGCTTCGTCGTGCATCTTCGGTTCGTCGAGGAGCGCACCCAGGCGGAGATCGGTGAGACGCTCGGCGTCTCGCAGATGCAGGTGTCCCGCATCCTGCGCCGGATCCTCACCAAGCTGCGCACCGGCATGGGCGTCGTCACGAAGGACTGATCCACCGCCTTCCCAACGCTGCGAGCGAACCGGCGTCGAGACGCATCCGAGCGTCCTGGCGCCGGCTCGCTCGCAGTGGTGTGGGCTCATGCGGAACACCGACCCAGGACGTGGGACGCGGAGACGCAGGACGTCTCAGGAGCGGGGGAACAGACGGCGCGGCAGCCGGGAGACGCGCACAGTGCCGCTCACAGCGGAAGGAAGACCTGGATCCGCTTGCCTCCGGAAGGCAGCAGGCTGACGGTGACGCTGGTCGCCAGGCGGCAGATCATCGGCCATCCGTAACCGCCGGGGGTGAAGTCCTCGCCGGGCTCCTTGGCGGTGGGAAGCGCGTCGCTCGCGTCCTCGACCACCAGCCGCAGCCCCACCCGGTCCGCCATCGCCTCGAAGGCGGTGACGCCGCCGGCGTGCCGCAGCGCGTTGGTCACCAGCTCCGAGGTCACCAGCAGCGCGTCCGCGACCACCGTGTCCCGCGTCGACATCCGCTCCATGGCGGCGCCCAGGAGATCCGTCACACGCCTGCGCGCCTCCGCGGCGTCGACCGGTACCAGACCGGTCTTCCACATCGGAGCCGTTTCCTCATTCACGTCGCTGCCCCCGTCCTGCATGCGCAACCGCCCGCACTCGCACCCTGCGCACCTGCCCAGGGTTCCCAGAAGTCAATCCCCCCTCGCTTGCGCCAGGGGCGGCCCCGTCGCGACGGGGGACGCGACGGGGCCTGGGGTTCCGCGTGCCCCGAAGGGCGAGGATCATGCTCGTGACGCCCGTCACACCCGCGCGGCGCGCGGCGGTCGTTACGAAGACGGTGCGAGCATCCGCTTGCTGATCCACTCCAGAGGACCGTCGCCGAGGGACTTCGCATACTGCCGTCCGCTGTGGTGACCGTTCGGGATCATATACAGATTCGTCTTGACCGGCCCCTTGCCGTACTTGGCGAGAAAGTCCTTCACCTTGCGCTGGCCCGACTCCTTGGTCCCCAGCATGATCGAGAGGTTCACCGTGGGGCCGCCCTTGTCGATCAGATCCTGGGCGAGCTTCTCCGGATTGTTGGCCTGCTCCTCCTTCTCGTATCCCTTCCACAGCGGGGAGTCCGGGCGGGTGTCGGGACCGCCGGCGATGGCCGCGCCGAACCGGCGGGGGTATTGCAGCATCATCTTCATACCGACGTAGCCGCCGGAGGAGGAGCCGAAGAAACCCCAGCCCCTGGGGTCCTTGAACGTACGGAAGTTCTCCCGGACCAGATCCGGCACGTCGTCCGACATCCAGGTACCCATCTTCGGCTGGCCCGGGATGTCACTGCCGTCGTAGTAGTTCTTCTTGTCCGCGTTCAGCACCGGCATGACCACCACGAAGGGCAGGCTGCGGCCCTGCCGCGCCTGCTCGGCGATGGTTTCCTGGAGCTTGAGGTCGGCCCCGTACCAGTAGTTGCTGGGATATCCGTTGCTGCCGGGGAGCGCGATCAGCACCGGAAAGGCGCTGTTCCTGTACTTCTCCTCGAAGTACTGCTTCGGCGCCCAGGCCCAGACCTTCCCCTCGAAACCCGACTTGCGGCCCTTCAGTGTCGTACGGACCACCTTGGTGCCGTCGGCGAGTTCCCGCTGCACCGTCCACTCACGAGGGTTGGTCGGCAACTGCACCTTGCTGTTCACCGGCGTCCGGCTGGGGCTCGTCGGCCTCGCGGCCTGGCCTCCGAAGCTCACCGGCTCACTGTCGTCGGAACAACCGGCGACCAGCAGGGCAGAGCAGAGGGCGAGCACCGCAACCGGTGCCGCGGACGGGCGCTTCATACACCAACTCCGAATCGATGGGCGATGCGCCGCACAGGACGGCACCGGGCGGGGAAGGGTCACCCGCGCCGTACCCAACGCACACACGCCGATCGGAATCCCCGCTCCGGGCGAACAGACGCACGCAGAGCGCACGACGTTCACCGCGACACCCTGTGATCCCACTCACCCATGTCCGCGGCCGTCATGTGCGGCCACCGAGACGGCGTGCGGAGGGGATACGGGGTTTCTCTCATCAACTCTTTAGTGTGCAGGGGATTCGGACGGGCTGCGGTTGTTTGGGTGAGGTGTGTATCTTTTGCGTACTCGCCTGTGCTGTGCCCCGCAGCAAAGGGCCGGCATCCGGCGGCATCATTCAGCACGAGGAAAGCGAACTCCCATGGCGGACGAGCCGGACACCACCACTCTCAAGGACCAGTACGCGGCGCGCGTCACCGCCGACCTGGAGGCCAACCAGCAGGACCAGGCACGCATCCGCGCCGAACTCGACGCCCTCAAGGGCCGGCTCGAAGCCCTGGAGCGCGACCACGGCCTGCTCCAGACCATGCACCACACCCTCAGCGGTGGCTCCGCCACGGCCGCCAGGGCGACCGCCGCGGGCAAGCGCACCCCCGCGAAGACCGCCGACCCGAAGCCCGACACCGCGAAGACCGGCACGGCGAAGACGGCCGCCAGGAAGACCGCCGCCGGGAAGACCGCTTCCGGCACGTCGGCCAAGTCCGCCGCACAGGTCAAGGTGCCCACGCCCCGCTCGAAGAAGAAGAGCGAGGTCAAGACCGAGGCCAGGGCCGCCGTCAAGTCCGAGGTCAAGTCCCCGGCCAAGCCCGCGCGCACCCCGCGCGGTAACACCGCTCCGGCGAAGACCGCTTCCCGGGGCAAGGCGGAGACCTCCGGCCCCACCCTGCGCGAGGTCGTCCTCGGCCTCTTCGCCGGTCACCAGGAGCCGCGTACCGTCGCCGACATCCTCACCGAGCTGACCACCGCCCACCCGGACCGCAGCACCAGCCCCCAGGTGGTCCGCAACACCCTCGAAGCGCTCGTCGCCAAGGGTGAGTTGGAGCGCGAGCGCAAGCAGGGCTCCGTCTTCTACACCGCTCCCGACAAGGGCGCGGCCGGGGCACCCGCCGCCGACGCCGTCCCCGTGCAGGTCTGACCCCGCTCGTCCGCCGGGGTTGGATCGGGTCGATGACACCCTTTCGCTGACCCCGGTGGCCGCGTCGGGCCGCATCCGGAAAAAACCTTCACGTTTTTCGTTATCCGCCACTCCCCCGCCGGTCTCCCACCGTGGAGAAGCAGTCGGCAGCCCCCGGACCGCAGGGGCCCGGGGAGAGTGGACGAGGCGTGAACATGGAGTACGGGACGGCGACGGTCACGGCCGCGCGAGCCGGTGACCAGCAGGCCCAGGACGAGCTCGTCGCGGCCTGTCTGCCGCTGGTCTACAACATCGTCGGGCGAGCGCTGAACGGCCACGCCGATGTCGACGACGTGGTCCAGGAGAGCGTCCTGCGGATGCTCGACGGCCTGACGGGGCTGCGGGACCCGGCCAGCTTCCGGTCGTGGGTGGTGGCCATCACCATGAACCAGCTGCGCGCGTACTGGCAGCGTGCCCGCACCCGGCCGGACGGCACCAACATCCAGGAGACGAGCGACCTGCCCGACCCGGGCGCCGACTTCGTCGATCTCACGATCCTGCGGCTCGGGCTCTCCGGACAGCGCAGGGAGGCCGCCGAGGCCACCCGCTGGCTGGAGCCCGAGGACCGGGGACTGCTCTCGCTGTGGTGGCTGGAGACGGCCGGGTATCTGACCCGCGCCGAGGTGGCCGCGTCCCTGGAACTGTCCCCCCAGCACACCGCCGTACGCGTACAGCGCATGAAGGAGCGGCTCGACGCGTCGCGCCAGGTGGTGCGGACGTTGGCACATGTCTCGCACTGCCATGAGCTGACCGGGCTCCTGTCGCTGTGGGACGGTGTGCCCTCCGCCCTGTGGCGCAAGCGCGTCACCCGGCACACGCGTGCGTGCCCGGTGTGCTCGGGTTACGGCAGCGGACTCGTACCGCCGGAGGGGCTGCTCGCGGGGCTCGCCCTGGTGCCGGTGGCATCGGCGGCCGGTCTGTTCGCCGCCCTGGCCGCACACCGGGCTTCGGGAACCGCACCCATGGCCTGCACCGGAGCGGCCTCCACGGACCCCGGTACGGCACCGCGACCGCGGACGCCCGGCCGCCATCGCCAGGCACCCCGCGGCCATGACGCCCAGGCCGAACCGGCCACCCGCGGCGAGCTGCGCCGCGACCGGGACCGCGCACGGCGGCGCCGCCGTGCCGCCGCGGTGCTCGCGGGCGCCACCGCGATAGGCGGCCTGACCGTGGCCATCCACCTCTCGACCGAACCGTCGACGCCCGGCCACACCGTCGCGGACGCCCCGGCCGACAGCACGGTCACGGCGGCGGCCCCCGACGGAGCCACCGCCACCGCTCCCTCGCCCACCCGACCGGCCAACTCCCCCTCCCCGAAGGCGAGTTCGTCACCTTCGCCGAGCCGCTCGGCCACCTCACCGAAGCCGACGGCGCACAGCCCCGCACCGCACACCGCCGCCGCACGGCCCCCCGCCTCGCACACCCCCGCCGTACCCAACGGCCTCGCCCGGCAGGGCTCGGACGCCCAGCAGGTGATCGCCCTGGTCAACGGCGAGCGCGCCAAGAACGGCTGCGGTCCCGTGACCGGGAACTCCCAGCTCGCCACGGCCGCACAGCGCCACTCCGACAACATGGCCGCCCAAAGCTTCTTCGACCACACCGACCCGAGCGGGGCGGGCCCGGGCGAACGTATCCACGCCGCCGGCTACCAGTGGTCCACCTACGGCGAGAACATCGCCCGGGGGCAGCAGACCCCGGCCGACGTCATGAACTCCTGGATGAACAGCCCAGGACACCGCGCGAACATCCTCAACTGCGCCTTCAAGGAGCTGGGCGTGGGCATCCACAGCGGCCCCGGGGGCCCGTGGTGGACCCAGGACTTCGGCACGCGCATGTGAGGCGCCGCCGCCCGCGCGCTCAGGTGGCCCCGAGCGCGCGGGCCCGGGCGATGAGCAGGGCCACGTCGTCGTGGGTGTCCGGGCGGCGCAGGGCGGCGAGCAGGAAGTCGCAGGTGTCCTCCAGCGGGCGGCTGGGGCCGGTCAGCAGGTCGGTGAGGGTGGCCAGCCGGGTGTCGATGTCCTGGTCGCGGGTCTCGATCAGGCCGTCGGTGTACAGGACGAGATCGTCCCCCGGGTCGAGGCTGACGGCGGTGGTCGAGAACGGGACGCCGCCCACACCCAGCGGTGCTCCGGTGGGCAGGTCGAGGAGCCGGGGCGGGCGGCCGGGCCGCAGGTGCACCGGTGGCGGGTGCCCGGCGACGGCGATGTGGCACAGATGGGTGTGCGGGTCGTAGAGGGCGTACACACAGGTCGCCGTGGCGTCCCCCAGATCGGCGGTGGCGGCGTCCAGATGGGTCAGTACGGTGGCCGGGTCCAGGTCGAGCCGGGCCAGGGCGCGGGCGGTGGCGCGCAGTTGGCCCATGGTGGCGGCGGCGTTGATGCCGCTTCCCATCACATCGCCGACGACGAGCGCCGTACGGTCGCCGCTGAGGGCGATGACGTCGAACCAGTCGCCACCGGTCTCGTCGTCGGCGGCGGCCGGCTGGTAGCGGTAGGCGATGTCCAGTCCACTGGGGGCGGCGGGGCGCTGGGGCAGCAGATGGCGTTGGAGCATGAGCGCCGTCTCGCGCTGGCGCTGGTACCAGCGGGCGTTGTCGATGGACACGGCCGCGCGGGCGGCGAGTTCGGTGGCGAGCAGGACGTCGTCCTTGCTGAAGGGGGCGGGGTTGCGGGCCCGCTTGAGGTCGAGGGCGCCCAGGACCTGGCCGCGGGCGATGAGGGGCACGGCCAGGTAGGAGTGGACTCCGGCGGCGGCGAGCAGGTGCACGGCGTCCGCGTCGCGCGCGATGCGGGGCAGGTCCTGGGGGCGCACCTTCGGGACGAGGACGGGGCGGCCGGTGCGGGCGCACTGCGTGACCAGCCGGGTGGGGCCGTACAGGGCGACGTCACCGACCGGGTCGGCGGCGGCGGTGGCCTCGGTCGGGTAGGCGGCGTTGAGCGCCAGCGCGCGGAACCGCACGGCCCCGTTGTCCGCCTCCCCCGGCCGGGGGCCGGCCAGGACGGTGTCGAGCACGTCCACGGCCGCGATGTCGGCGACCTCCGGGACGGCGACGTCGGCCAGCTCGCGGGCCGTCACCTCCAGGTCGAGGGTGGTGCCGATCCGTACCGAGGCGTCCGCGATCAGCGAGAGGCGGCGCCGGGCCTGGGCGGCGGAGACGGCGGTCTCGTGCTGCTCGGTCACGTCGACCACGGACACCGCGGCCCCCAGCACATGCCCGGCCTGGTCGTCGAGCCGGTACACCGACACCAGCCAGGCGTGGTCGCGCTCGGGGTCGGCGGCGGTGCGCCCGGTGGTGAACTCGTCCAGTACCGGCCGCCCCGACGCCATCACCTCCCGCATCCGCTCCTCGACGGCGGCCCCGTCCAGGAACGGCAGGACGTCGACGATCCGGCGCCCCAGGTGCTCCTCGGCGGAGACACCGTTGATGCGTTCGAGGGCGGGGTTCACCAGGACGTACCGCAGCTCGGTGTTGAGGACCGCGAGGCCGATGGGCGACTGGTCCACCAGGCGCAGGGAGAGCGCCAGATCGCGTTCCACCCGCCGCAGGGTCGCCTGCTCGGAGGCGAGGCCCAGCGCGAACATCCGGCCGTTGTCGGCTTCCAGGCGTACGTTGCGGAACTCCACGAGCTGCGTACTGCCGTCCTTGTGCCGTATGGGGAACACACCCGCCCAGGTGCCCTCGCCGGACATCACCTGGGTGAACAGCTCCAGCACCACATGGCGGTGTTCCTCGGAGACCAGCAGTTTCGCGGCGAACTGCCCGAGTGCCTCCTCGGCGGTGTACCCGTACACCCGCTTGGCCTGCGGGCTCCACAGCCGGATACGCCCCTCGTCGTCCAGGACGACCGCGGCCACCCCCAGCACGTCCAGCAGGCCGCCCGCCACCAGCGACGGGTCGCCCGCCCCCGAACGGGCCGGGAAGGACTGCGCATCAGCCATCACCGGCCTCCTCACCCGTCCGCCCCTGCGCGGGACACGCCCGCTGACCGGGCCCGGGCCGATCGGCACGACTTTCCGCCTTCCATGCTGCGCCCCGACGCCCGGGCGTGCGACCGGGCGGGGGCCGTGCGGGGCGGTCCGGCGGACCGGATGCGGCCGGGGCGCCCGGCGCGGGGCGGCCGGAAGCGGCCACGGGCCGGATACGCCGAACGGGGCGAGGAGCGGTGCCGGGCGCGTCCCGGGCCGCTCGCGGTCACTTCCCCCGGTCGCTCCGGCGCCGCAGCACGAAGATCACGGCCGTCACGGCCACCGCGGCCGGGACGAGCTGCCGGGGCCGTACGCGCACGGCCAGCGCGGCCAGCGCCGCCGCCCGGCGTACGGGCGCGGGGGTGAGGTCCCGGACCGTGCGGCCCGCCTGGCCGACCGCCCGCTGCGCCCCGGACGCCGCCGTGCTCGTACGGTTCGTCACGCCCTCGGCGCGTTGCTTCATGTCCGCCTCGGCCGCGAGCCTGGCCGCACTGTCGCTGATGCCCATCGGTGCCTCTCTCTCGATCCACGGGTTTCTCCCGCTGCGTTCCGGGTCACCCTGGGAGAGCGGCTCAAACCGGGCGCGGGCCGGTGCTCACCCGGGTTGCCGTACGGATCGCGGAAGCGGAACGGTCCGGGGGCGACGGGCGCCCCGGGTCCGAGCCCCGACGGGGCACTAGAGCGCCGATCATTGGGCACTCTTCCTGCGGGGCGCCCCCACGGGCGCCCGGAGCACCAGCAGTGGCGAAGGACGGGTGAACCCATGAGACCGGACACGACCGACGCGTACGACGGGTCCGCCGCCGGGGGCAGACGGTTCGCCGTCGCGGCGAGGCGGACCGCCGGGGCGGCGGTGCTCTCGCTCACCGGCGAGCTGGACCACGACACGGTGGAGCCGCTGCGTACCGCGCTCGCCGAGCAGATCGCGGCGGCTCCGGCCCGGATCGTGGTCGACTGCGCCGGGCTGCGGTTCTGCGACTCGACCGGGCTCAATGTGCTGCTGCGGGCGCGGGCCTCGGCCACCCAGACGGACGGCCCCGTCATCGAGCTGGCGGCGCTGCAGCCGCCGGTGGCCCGGATGTTCGAAATCACCGGTGCGGACGCGGTGTTCCGTGTCCACACCGATCTTGACGAGGCGCTCGCGGGCCGGCCGCCCGGGTAGCGGAGGAGTTGATGGGAGACACGAGCCGGACCGGACGGAGTCAGATCCGCCGCCTTGAGCTCTTCGGGACGAAGGGCGTGGTGACGCGCTGCCGCGACTTCACCGCGCGGGCCCTGGCCGACTGGGGGTGGACCACGGCGGAGCCCGACGTGGACCGTGAGCGCGCGGACGACGTGCTCCTCCTGGTCTCCGAGGTGGTCACCAACGCCTGCCTGCATGCGGGCGGCCCCCGGGAGCTGGTACTGCGCCATGAGGAGGGCCGGCTGCGGGTCGAGGTCGCCGACGGCAGCCCGCACGCCCCCGCACGCCGCCCCCGGGCGCCCTCGCTGCCCGGCGGCCACGGTCTGATGGTGCTGGACCGGCTGGCCGAGGAGTGGGGCTCGACACCGCTGGGGGCGGGGAAGGTGGTCTGGCTGGAGGTCGCGCTGCCGTCGTGGGCTGAGCGCGGGCACCCGCCGAGGGCCCGCTGCTCGCCGGAGAGCGACTGAGGGGACTGAGGGGTGGCCGGACTTCCGCCGGTGCCGGGCTCTTCAGGGGTTGCCGGGCTTCCGGGTGCCACCGGGGCGTGAGCAGGCCGGACGGTCGGCGAGGGCAGCCCTCAGGGCCACGCTTTCGCCGGGCTGCCCGGGGGCGTCCGCGTCGGGCGCGTCCTCCAGCAGGCCCGTCCGCAGCCGGTCCAGGATCTGGGCCAGCAGCCGCGAGACATGCATCTGGGAGAGTCCCACCCTGGCGCCTATCTCCGCCTGCGTCAGCTCTTCGCCGAACCGGAGGGACAGCAGGGTGCGCTCGCGGTCCGTGAGGCCCGCGATGAGCGGCTTGAGGGACTCCAGCGCGTCGATGACCTCGAAGGCGCCCTCCTCCTCGCCCAGCCTGCACAGCGGACCGGTGCCGGCGCTGTCGTCGTCGGGGAAGTCCAGCGACCGCGTCATATAGCCGTTGGCCGCCCGCTCGCCCTCGACGACCTCGGCTTCCGGCACCCCGAGACGCGCCGCGAGCTCCGCCGTCGTCGGTGGCCGCCCCAGCTCCTGGCCGAGCGACTCCACCGCCCCGGCCCGCCGCAGACGCAGCTCCTGGAGGCGGCGGGGCACCTGGACGGCCCAGGTGGTGTCCCGGAAGAACCTCTTCATCTCGCCGGTGATGGTGGGCAGCGCGAACGAGGAGAACTCGACCCCCCGCTCCACGTCGAAGCGGTTGATCGCCTTGATCAGGCCGACGGTGCCGACCTGGACGATGTCCTCCATCGGCTCGGCCCGGTTGCGGAACCGCCGCGCCGCGAACCTGACCAGGCTGAGGTTGAGTTCGACCAGGGTGTTCCGTACGTACGCGTGCTCCGGTGTGCCCTCGTCGAGCTCGGCGAGGCGGCGGAACAGGGTCTCGGAGAGGGACTGCGCGGCGTCGGTGCTCAGCTCCTGCGGCCGGACGGTCTCGGGTATGCCGTCCAGCGCACGTCGCCGTACCGCCGACGCGGGTGCCGCCGCCGGCGGCTGCGTGCGGAGGGTGGGTTCACGGGCGGTGCGCATGGTGCTCCTTCGACGGGGCGGGGCCCGCGCCGCCGGGCGGCGGAGGTCCGTCGGCCGAGCGTCCTGACCGGATGATGCCCGTTTTGCTGCACTTTGATGCCGATGGCGATTGATTCGCCCCAGACCGGGGCACCCGGCCGGTATGCATCGTGGCCAAGCCAAGGAACGCATGACGGAAAGCCGCCGGTTCAGCCTGGAGAAGGGACCCGGCGTAGTGGGCCAGTGCCGCGACCTCACCCGCCAGGTCCTGGAGCAGTGGCTCGGTCCCCGTGGCGCGCGGGAGGGGGCCGCCGTGGACGACGTACTGCTGCTGGTCTCCGAGGTGGTCACCAACGCGTGTACGCACGGTGACGGACCCTATGAGCTCCGGATCGACCACTCGGACGACAAGGTGCGGGTGCGGGTCAGCGACAACAGCCCCGAGCGACCGCGGCCCCAGGCCGCACACCGCCCCGCCCGGTCCTCGGGACACGGCCTCTATCTGCTGAAGAGGCTCTCCTCGGCCTGGGGCTGGGTGCCTCGCGGGCGCGGGAAGACGGTGTGGTTCGAGGTACCGGTGTCCCGGTCGCACGGTATGGCCCTCTGAGCCGCCCTCGCGACGGTCCTTCGAGGCCGTCCGTCACGGGGGCACGCGGGCCGCGCCCCGGGATGTCGGCGCGGGCCGATCGTGCCAGAGTGGAGGCGCCCGTCGAGTTCGCCGCACGCGCGAACCCCCGCACGCGCGCGCCGCTCACGGGCCGTGCGTGCCGACGGCTCGATGCGAGGTTGCGATGGACGTCCCCGCCCCCGGCGACCGCTCCCCGGACACCCCGGCGGGCCCGGCGGAGGACGCGCTGCGCAGACTCCTCGCGGGACTCACCGCCGTACGGGACGGGGATCTGTCCGCGCGTCTGCCCGCCGAGGAGGGCGGTCTCCTCGGGGAGATCGCGACCATCTACAACGGGATGGTGGAACAGCTCTCCCTGGTCACCTCCGAGGTCACCCGGGTGGCCCGCGAGGTCGGCGGACAGGGGCTGCTCGGCGGCCACGCCAGGGAGCCCCGGGTGCGGGGTGTGTGGCTGGAGCTGACCTCCGGTGTGAACACCATGGCCGACAACCTCACCTCCCAGGTGCGCTCCATCGCGCAGGTCGCCACGGCGGTGGCGCGCGGCGACCTCACCCAGAAGATCCGGGTGGACGCGCGCGGCGAGATCCTGGAGCTGAAGGAGACCATCAACACCATGGTCGACCGCCTCTCCTCCTTCGCGGAGGAGGTCAGCCGGGTGGCCCGGGAGGTGGGCACCGACGGCAAGCTCGGCGGTCAGGCGACCGTACGCGGTGTGTCGGGCACCTGGAAGGACCTGACGGACAACGTCAACTCCATGGCGGGCAACCTGACCAGTCAGGTGCGCAACATCGCGCAGGTCACCACGGCCGTGGCGGGCGGCGACCTGACGCGCAGGATCGACGTGGACGCGCGCGGGGAGATCCTGGCACTCAAGACCACCATCAACACGATGGTCGACCAGCTGTCTTCGTTCGCCGCCGAGGTGACCCGGGTCGCCCGGGAGGTGGGCAGTGAGGGCCGGCTCGGCGGGCAGGCGGAGGTGGAGGGTGTCTCCGGCACCTGGAAGCGGCTCACCGAGAACGTCAACGAGCTGGCCGGGAACCTCACCCGGCAGGTCCGCGCGATCGCCGAGGTGACCAGCGCCGTCGCCGAGGGGGACCTCACCCGCTCGATCACGGTCGACGCCCCCGGCGAGGTGGGCGAACTGAAGGACAACATCAACGCGATGGTCGAGTCGCTGCGGGCCACCACCCGGGCCAACGAGGCGCAGGACTGGCTGAAGACCAACCTCGCCCGGGTGTCCGGGCTGGCGCAGGGCACGTCCGGTCTGCCGGAACTCGCCGAGCTGATCATGAGCGAGGTGCCGCCGCTGGTGGGCGCGCAGTACGGCGCCTTCTTCCTGACCCATGACAGCCCGCACGGCACCGAGCTGGTCATGACCGCCTCCTACGGCTCCCCCGACGATCCCGCGGCGGGCCCCCGCCGCTTCCTCCTGGGCCAGTCGCTGGTGGGCGAGGCGGCCCGCAGACGGCGTACGGTCGTCGTCGATCAGGTACCGCCCGGTTACGCCACGATCGCCTCCGGCACCGGCCGGGCCGACCCCGGCCAGCTGATCATCCTGCCGGTGGTCGTCGAGGAGCAGGTGCTCGGCGTGGTGGAACTGGCCGCGCTGCGCCCCTTCAGCGAGCTGCACCGGGACTTCCTGGACCGGTTCATCGAGACGGTGGGCGTCAACGTCGGTTCGCTCATCGCCACTGTCCGCACCGACCAACTGCTCGGGAAGTCGCAGCGGCTCACCGCCGAACTGCGCGCCCGCTCCCAGGAGTTGCAGGAACAGCAGCAGGAGCTCCAGCGCTCCAACGCCGAGCTGAAGGAGAAGGCCGCACTGCTGGCCGACCGCAACCGGGACATCGAGGGGAAGAACCTGGAGATCGAGCAGGCCCGCCAGGAGCTGGAGGTCCGGGCCCAGCAGCTGTCGCGCACCTCGATGTACAAGTCGCAGTTCCTCGCGAACATGAGCCATGAGCTGCGCACTCCGCTCAACAGCCTGCTCATCCTGGCCCGGCTGCTGGCCCAGAACCCGGAGGGGAACCTGACGGAGAAGCAGGTCGACTACGCCGAGGTCATCCACTCCGCCGGCTCCGACCTGCTCCAGCTCATCAACGACATCCTGGATCTGTCCAAGGTCGAGGCCGGGAAGATGGACATCCGCCCCGAGCGGTTCGCGCTGCGGCAGTTGCTCGACTACCTGGGTGCCACGTTCCGTCCGGTGGCCGCCGAACGCTCCCTGGACTTCCGTATCGTGGCCGCCCCCGGCATCCCCGACGAGCTCACCACCGACGAGGCCCGGCTGCGCCAGATCCTGCGCAACCTGCTCTCCAACGCCCTGAAGTTCACCGAGAGCGGCCATGTCCAGCTCGACATCCACAACGCCGGCGCCGACGAACTCCCGCAGGCCCTGCGCTCCTCGGGTCCCGCGCTCGCCTTCCGGGTCACCGACACCGGGGTGGGCATCCCCGAGGACCGTCTGGAGAGCGTCTTCGGCGCCTTCCACCAGGGCGACGGCACCGCCGCCCGGCGCTACGGGGGCACGGGCCTGGGACTGTCCATCAGCCGGGAGGTGGCCCGGCTGCTCGGAGGGGTGATCGTGGCGGAGAGCGCGGTGGGCCGGGGCAGCACCTTCACGCTCTACATGCCGCTCCGTGGCGAGACCGGCCACCGGGTGGACGGTCTCGCCGCGGAGCGGCCCGTACCGGTGGCCGCGACGGGCGGTACCGCCCAGCCGTCCGGGCACACCGTCCTGGTCATCGACGACGACGCCCGCAACGTCTTCGCGCTCACCCAGATCCTCGAACGTGCCGGGATGGTGGTGCTGACGGCCGCCGGGGGCCAGGCCGGGATCGATCTGCTGGCCTCGCGCGACGACGTGGACCTGGTGGTGATGGACGTGATGATGGCCGGGATGGACGGTTACGCGGCCACCGCGGAGATCCGGCGCCGGCCCCGCTCCGCCCACCTCCCCATCATCGCGGTGACCGCGAAGGCGATGCCCGGGGAGCGCGCCAAGGCGCTCGCGGCGGGGGTGGACGAGTACGTCGCCAAACCGGTGGACGCGGACCGGCTGCTGGCCGTCATCCGCGACCACCTCAGCAAGGAGTGACTCCGCCCGGCACACCGACTGCCGTGCGTGCGGCAGTCGTTCAGCACCGTACGCGTATCGCGACGACGCTGGTGTCGTCGTCGGTGTCACCGGTCGCCGCCGCGAGGAGCCGCTCCACCTGTTCGTCGACCTCGCAGCCGCTCCACCGCTCGGCGAGACCGACCAGTGTCTCCAGCCCCTGGTCGAGGGCGTCGTGGCGGCGCTCGATGAGACCGTCCGTGTAGAGCAGCAGGGTGTCGCCGGGGCGCAGCGGTGTGTGGATCTCCCGGTACGTCACGGACGGGACCGCGCCGAGCAGCAGGTCGTGCGGCCCGTCGAGCAGCCGGGCGCGGCCCTCGCGCAGCAACAGCAGCGGCAGGTGCCCCGCGCTGGACCACCGCAGGGACCGGTCGCGCGGATCGTACAGGGCGCACAGGGCGGTGGCGGTCGGGCCGCCGCTGGTGCGGAGCGTGACCTCGTTGAGCCACTCCATCAGCCGCCCCGCCGTCTGGCCGCTGAAGGCCAGTCCCCGCAGCGCGTTGCGCAGCGCCACCATGCCCGTCGCGGAGTCGATGCCGTGTCCGGCGATGTCACCCACCGCCAGCAGCACCTGACCGCTGGGCAGCGGCAGCGCGTCGTACCAGTCGCCGCCGACGCGGTACTCCTGCGCGGCCGGCCGGTAGCGGGCCGCGACCGAGAGCCCGGGCAGCTCCTGTATGCCCGGTGTCTCGGGCACGATGGCCTGCTGGAGCCGCAGGGCCATCTCGTCGCGGATGGCCGCCTGCTTCTGGACGGCCGTGAGCTGGTCGAAGGTCGCGGTCAGCGCGGCCTCGGTGCGCCGGCTCGCGGAGACGTCCTGGTAGACGCCGCTGATACCGGTCACCACACCGTCGTCGACGAGCGGCTCCGCCGCGACGCGGACATGGCGCATGGTGCCGTCGGCGCGGATGATCCGCAGCACCGCGAGCGCGCCCCGCTGGTGCTCGGTGAGGGTGGTGAGCAGGTGGGTGAGGGCGTCGCCGTCGTCGGGGTGCAGCCACGAGCGCATGGCGAGCAGCGGTACGGGGGCGGCGCCCCGGTCGATGCCGAAGATGCGGTAGGCGGGCGCGGACCACACCGAGTCGCCCCCCACCACGCTGTCGCGGAACAGCGCCACGCCTTCGAGGTGGCCGACGGCCCGGGCCGCGGACATCTCCGGGTCGCTGCTGGCGTGCCAGAGGACCACGGTCCGGTCGGTGCCGGCGGGCAGCACACGTACGTCCAGGAGCGGGGCCGTCGCCGCCTCGCCCGCGATCCGGGGCAGCCGGGCCACGCTCTGCCGCCGGGCCGAACCGTGCGCGCCGCGGGCCAGGCGGGCCAGTTCGGTGTGGACGTACGGGAAGGCGAGGGCGAGCGGCTGTCCGACGGGTGGTGCGGAGCCGCCCAGACTGCGGATCGCGGGGCCGTTGGTGTACTCGACCGACAGCGTCAGGGAGTCGGGGGCGCCGCGCAGCATCATCGCGGGGTGGCCGAGCGCGTCCAGGACGTCCATCAGCACCGGCACCTCGGACGGCTCGCCCTCGATACCGGCGAGTACCGTTCCGGCGACCTCGGTCAGCCCGGTGAGGGCGCGGCGCAGCCGCGGGTCGAAGTCCACCTCGTCGGGCCAGACGACGAGGGCCAGGCCCACGACCGTTCCCTGGCTGCTCAGCGGCAGCAGGGCCCGGCCCGCCCCCCGGCCGGGGCCCGGCAGCGGCTCGCCCGGCAGCGGGCCGGAACCGAGCCAGCAGGGGGCGCCGTCGGCCATCGCGGCGTGGAACGCCGCCGGGGCCCCCGGCGGGATCCACTGCCACACCACCGCTTCGGCGGCGCCGACCCCGGCGTGCCCGGCGAGCCGCAGACAGCCCGTCTCCGTACGCCGCCACAGCCACAGGCTCTGCGCGCCCAGGGGTGCGAGACCGCCCTCCAGCAGGGCTCGGGCGGCTTCGTCGACGCTGTCGTGGGTTTCGGCCGCCGCCAGCGCCCGGCGGTTCCTGCGGGCCTCGTCCGGCGGCGGCGCGCCTTCGGCGGCCGGGGCGGCGCCTTCGCCGCCCGCGACGCCGTTCACCACGTCCGCCGCCAGGTCCTCGGGGCTGACGCCGGTGTCCGCGGAGAGCTTCTCCAGGTGTTCTCGCGCCTGGGCGGGGGCGAGCCGGAGCTGCGCCGCGAGAACGCCGGTCGCCAGGTCCAGCAGGTGCAGCCGGGCACGGTCCGCGCGGAGCCGCTCGGCCTCGGCCCAGAGCGCGGCGATGGTGGCGGCGGTCTGCGCGCCCGTACTCCCCGTGTTTTCCGGCACCGGCTTGATCACGGCATCCCCCGTCCCGAGCGGTTCGGAGAGCGGCCCGAAGTGTCCTCTGGGGATTTTACGCGTGCGGCGCCCCCGGTTCTCGGGCAGCCGCCCGGGCCCGGCAGGGGCCCGCCTCAGCCGTCCGTGGTGTGCCGGTGCCGCACCCACAGGGGCAGCACGAACCAGCACACCAGGTACCAGATCACCACGCCGCCCACCAGCCACGGCCAGTACCCGCCGTGCGAGGCCACCCGCAGGACCAGGACGAGCGAGGAGGTCATCGTGGCGAACAGCAGCACCAGGCCGGTGAAGGTGAGCCGGGAGGCCCAGACGACGGCGGTCGGTTTGATGTGGCGCCCGGAGAGGATCCGGTGGAAGGAGACCGGGGCCACCAGGGCGCCCGTGGTCAGCGAGCCCAGGACGACCGTGCAGATGTAGATCCCCTTCTCGCCGTCTCCGAGCTGGTGGAAGAGCGGGGTGAAGGCGACCGTGAGGAGGAAGCCGAAGAGGATCTGCACTCCGGTCTGGGCCACCCGGATCTCCTGGAGGAGGTCGCCCCATTTGCGGTCCGCGCGGTCCGCCGCGCTCTCGTCGCGCCCGTCGTCCACGCGCCGTCCGCTGTCGCCGCTGCCCATGACATCCTCCTGCCGCTGTTGCCTTCCCCGAACGACCGTCCACCGGTCGTGGTCACGCATCGGTACCCGGTCCCCCGGATCGCAATCGGAGCCCTACGGTCCGGAGGGACCGCTGAGGCCACCGTTGCGGACGGCGTGGAACGGGTACCCACAGATCATGACCATCGATCAACGGGGCCCCGCCCTTCCGGACGCCCGCGGCGAGCTCTCCGCGGCGGTGATCGGCCACCTGCGCGGCGAGGGCACCCCCCTCCCGGACGCGCGGGCCGTCGACCGCGCCGAGCCCTACGGCGACGACCTCCAGCTCGCGCTGTACGTCTGCTACGAGCCGCACTACCGCGGCTTCGCCGGGGTGGACGACGGCTGCGAGTGGGATCCCGCGCTGCTCACCGCGCGCGCCCTGCTGGAGGGGCGTTTCCTGGCCGCCCTGCGCAGGGACGCGGTCCGCGGGCACGACCTGGACGACGCCCTGGGCGAGCTGCTGGTGGAGCCGGTCCACGGCAGCGGTGTCTCGCACCACCTCCAGGAGGAGGGGGAGCTGTGGCAGCTGCGGGAGTACGCCGCCCAGCGCTCGCTGTACCACCTGAAGGAGGCCGATCCGCACGCCTGGGTGCTGCCCCGGCTGTGGGGCCGGGCGAAGGCGGGGATGGCGGCGGTGGAGTTCGACGAGTTCGGCGGCGGGCGGGCCGAGCGGGTGCACGCCAGGCTCTTCGCCGACCTGATGACCGACCTCGGCCTCGACACGGCCTACGGCCGCTATCTGGACGCCGCCTCCGCCGGGATGCTGGCCACCGTCAACCTGATGTCGCTGCTGGGACTGCACCGGAGCCTGCGGGGTGCCCTCGTCGGCCACTTCGCCACGCTGGAGATCACCTCGTCGCCAAGTTCCCGGCGGATGGCGCTGGCGATGAAGCGCACGGGCGCGGGAGCCGCCGCCGAGCTGTTCTACACCGAGCACGTGGAGGCCGACGCGGTGCACGAGCAGGTGGTGCGGCACGAGGTGATCGGCGGCCTTCTGGAGGAGGAACCGGGGCTCACGGACGATGTCGTGTTCGGTATCGACGCCACGGTGTTCCTGGAGGACCGCTTCGGGGAGGAGCTGCTCGGGCACTGGCGGGCGGGCCGTTCCTCGCTGCGCAGGCCGCTGGAGCACGTGCTGGACCAGGTTCCGATCCGATAAACCATGATTTAGTGGGATCCTTTCTTGATTCCCGGGCACTCGGCGCACATGACCCTTCTCGCCCTACCCGGCGTCTACGCCCCGCAGGCCGACACCGCTCTGCTGGCCGAGGCTCTGTACGAGGAGCCGCTGTTCCCGGGCGCCCGGGTCCTCGACGTGGGCACCGGCACCGGCGCGCTGGCCCTCGTCGCCGCCCGGCGCGGGGCCGACGTGACCGCGATCGACATCTCCCGGCGCGCCGTCCTGACCGCGCGCCTCAACGCCCGGCTGGCCCGGCTGCCGGTCCGCGTGCTGCGCGGAGACCTGCTGACCCCGGTCGTGGGCGGCGCCTACGACCTCATCCTGAGCAACCCGCCCTACGTCCCCGCCCGCACCGCCACCGCACCCCGGCGCGGCGCCGCGCGGGCGTGGGACGCCGGGTACGACGGACGGCTGCTGGTGCGCCGCATCTGCGGCGAGGCACCGCCCCTGCTGCGCCCCGGCGGCGCGCTGCTGATGGTCCACTCCGCGCTGAGCGACCCGGACACGAGCCTGCGGGAGCTGCGCGCCGAGGGCCTGAAGGCGGCCGTCGTCGCGCGCCGCTTCATCCCCTTCGGGCCGGTGCTCCGCGAGCGCCGGACCTGGCTGGACGCGCAGGGCCTGATCGAGGACGACGAGACGACGGAAGAGCTGGTGGTCATCCGTGCCGAACGACCCGAATGACGAGCCGCGCCGCATCCGCGTGCGGCGCGAGGGGCCCGTCCTGGTGGAGGGGCCCGTGGAGGTCGTCCTGGAGGACGGCAGCAGCGCTTTCTCCGACCGCTGCGTGGTAGCGCTGTGCACCTGCCGGCGCAGCCGGACCTATCCGTGGTGCGACACCAGCCACCGCCGCCGCGTCTGAGCGTCAGCCGAGTGCGGCGTGGACCCGGTCCGGGGTGAGCGGCAGCTCGCGGAAGCGGACGCCGGTGGCGTGGTGGACGGCGTTGCCGATCGCGGCGGCCGTCCCCACGATCCCGATCTCCCCGATGCCCTTGCTTCCCATCGGGTTGAGGTGGGGGTCCTCCTCGTCGATCCAGTGCGCCTCGATCGCGGGCACGTCGGCGTGGGCGGGCACGTGGTAACCGGCCAGATCGCTGCCGATGAAGGCGCCGGAGGCCGGGTCGAGGCTGCCGCTCTCGGTGAGCGCCATCCCCAGGCCCATGACCATGCCGCCGATGAACTGGGAGCGGGCGGTGCGTGCGTTGAGGATGCGCCCGGCCGCGTAGACCCCGAGCAGCCGCCGCACCCGTACCTCGCCGGTGCCGGTGTCGACGGCGGTCTCGGCGAAGTGAGCGCCGAACGCGTGCCGCGCGTACGGGGTCTCCGCGTCCGCGGTGCCCTCGGTGTCGGCGGAGGCCGTCAGTCCCCCGGGCGGCAGCGGGCCGGGCCGGGCCGCGAGCTGCCGGGTCAGGTTCCGGCACGCCTCGTGCACCGCCCAGCCCCAGGACGAGGTGCCGGAGGACCCGCCCGCGAGCGGGGCCCTGGGGAGCCCGGTGAGACCGATCTCGGTACGGACCGACTCCACGCCGACGCCCAGCGCCTCGGCGGCGACCTGGGCGAGCACGGTACGGGCGCCGGTGCCGATGTCGGTGGCGTTGATCCGTACCACGTACAGCCCGTCCGAGTGGGCGGTCACCATCGCCCGGCTCGGTGAGATCAGGACCGGATAGGTGGCGGCGGCGACCCCGGTACCGGTCAGCCACGGCCCCGAACGGCGCACACCCGGCCGCGGGTCGCGCCCGGCCCAGCCGAAGCGCGCCGCGCCCTCGCGCAGGCACTCGACCAGGTGCCGGCTGCTGAAGGGGTGCCCGCTGTCCGGCTCGGCCGGGGGCTCGTTGCACACCCGCAACTCCACGGGGTCCATCCCCAGCGCGCTCGCCAGCTCGTCGACGGCCGACTCCAGGGCGTACATACCGGGGGTCTCGCCCGGTGCGCGCATCCAGGACGGGGTGGGTACGTCCAGGGCCACCGCCCGGTGGCTGGTGCGGCTGCTCCCGCTGGCGTACATCACCCGGGCCGGCACCGCCGCCTGCTCGACGAACTCCTTCACCCGTGAGGTGTGGGTGGTCACCTCGTGGATCAGCGAGGTGAGGGTGCCGTCGGGCCGGGCGCCGAGCCGAAGGCGGTGCAGGGTCGGGGCCCGGTGCCCGACGAGTTCGGTCAACTCCCGCCGGGGCAGGGCGAGTTGTACGGGGCGGCCGGTGTGCCGGGCGGCCAGCGCGGCCAGGACGACATGCGGGCGGGGCGTGCCCTTGGAGCCGAAACCGCCGCCGACGTGCTCGCAGACGACGCTGACCCGTTCCTCGGGCAGTGAGAAGAGCTGCGCCAGCACCTCACGTACGGTGTCGGCGCCCTGGCTGGAGTCGAACACGGTGAGTGAGTCGCCCTGCCACATCGCGGTGGCCCCGTGCGGCTCCATGGGGTGGTTGTGCAGCGGTGGCACCGTGTACGACACGTCCACCCGCACCGCCGCCTCGGCGAACGCGCCCTCGGGATCACCCTGCCGGCGCTCCCCGGGGTATCCCCCGTTGACCTTGTCGGGCTCATAGGCGTCCGGGTGGTCCCAGGTCAGGGTGGTGTCGTGCGGCTCGCTCGCGTAGCCGACCCGTACCGCCCGGGCGGCCTCGCGGGCCGCCTCCAGGGTCTCGGCGACGGCCAGCGCCACCGGCCAGCCGTGATGCGGCACCCGGGCGTCCTGGAGCACGGCGAGCGTGGGGTCGTCCCCTCCGGCGAGGCGGGGCGCGGTGTCGTGGGTGAGCACGGCCAGTACGCCGGGCAGCGCGAGGGCGGCCGAGGTGTCGAGGGAGGTGACCTTGCCGCGCGCGACGGTGGCGGGCACCGGCCAGGCGTGGACCCGACCGGGCGGCGCGTACTCCGTCGCGTACTTGGCGGCGCCGGTCACCTTCGCGCGGCCTTCGCGGCGTTCGACCGGCGCGCCCAGGGGGCTCGGGCTCGATCCCACGGCGGCTCTCCTCTCGGGGTGTTCAGGACCGGGCGATCAGCGAACCGAGCACCTCACGGGCGAGGTCGCGGGCGAGCGTCACCTTGTACGCGTTGTCCCGCAGCGGCACGGCGGCGGCGAGCTCGTCGTCCACGGCCCGGGCGACCGCCTCGTCGGTGGCCGGACCGCCCAGCAGCGCGGCCTCGGTCCGCCGGGCGCGCCAGGGGCGGTGGGCCACTCCCCCGAAGGCGACGCCGATGTGCCGCACCACTCCGCGCTCCACCTTGACGGCGGCGGCGACGGAGGCGAGCGCGAAGGCGAACGACGCGCGGTCGCGGGCCTTGCGGTAGCGCGAGACGGTGCCGCCGGGCAGGGCCGGCAGCAGCACGCTCGTGATGAGCTCGCCGGGGCGCAGCACGGTCTCCTGGTCGGGGGTGTCCTCCGGCAGCCGGTGGAATTCGGTCAGCTCGACCGTCCGGCCGCCGCCGGGCCCGGCCATCTCCACCACCGCGTCCAGGGCCGCCAGCGCGACGGCGAGGTCGGAGGGGTGGGTGGCGACGCAGTGCGGGGAGTGGCCGAGCACCGCGTGGTCGCGGTTGACGCCGTCCAGGGCGCCGCAGCCGCTGCCCGGGACCCGCTTGTTGCACGGCTTGCCCAGGTCCTGGAAGTAGGCGCAGCGGGTGCGCTGGAGGAGGTTTCCCGCCGTGGTGGCCACATTGCGCAACTGCCCCGAGGCGCCGCTGAGCACCGCCTGCGAGAGCACCGGATAGCGCTCGCGGACCAGCGGGTGCACGGCGAGGTCGGTGTTGCGCACGGTCGCCCCGATCCGCAGGGCGCCGTCGGGCAGCTCCTCCACCTGGGCGAGGGGGAGCCGGGTGATGTCGATGAGCACCTCGGGCCGTTCCACGCCGAGCTTCATCAGGTCGACGAGGTTGGTGCCGCCGCCCAGGTACTTGGCGTCGGGGCGGCCCGCGTGGGCGGCGGCGGCCTCCTCGACGCTCCGGGCACGCACATAGTTCAACGGTTTCACGCCGTCACCTCCCGGGCGGCCAGGTCCCGCAGGACGACTTCCTGGACGGCCTCCACGATGTGCGGATACGCCCCGCACCGGCACAGGTTGCCGCTCAGGCGCTCCCGGATCTCGTCCGCGGTCAGCCGCACCGGTCCGTCGCCGGGCGGCCGTTCGGTGTCGGTGACCACCGAGGGCTGGCCGGACCGGGCCTCGTCCAGCATGCCCACGGCCGAGCAGAGCTGGCCCGGAGTGCAGTAGCCGCACTGGAGCGCGTCCCGGTCGAGGAACGCCTGTTGCAGGGGGTGCAGCTCCCCGTCGGAGCCCGCCGTGTCGGCCAGTCCCTCCACGGTGACCACGTCGCATCCCTCCTGGGCGACGGCCAGCAGCAGACAGCTGTTGACCCGCCGGCCGTCGAGGAGCACCGTGCACGCGCCGCACTGCCCCTGGTCGCAGCCCTTCTTGGAGCCGGTCAGGGCGAGGTGTTCGCGCAGCAGGTCGAGGAGGGTGGTGCGGTGGTCGAGTTCGAGGACGTGGACGGTGTCGTTGACGCGCAGGGTCACGCGCGAGTGCGTCGGCGGGAGCAGGGCTCCGTGCTCGGCCGCACCGGAGCCGGGTCGGGGGCTGGGGTCACGCGGGCCATCGCTTGCTTCCATCCTCACGGCTCCTCGGTCCGACGGGTCGGCGGATTCTCCACCCTGGTACAGCCGGCGCGCTCCGGCATCTCGGGCGCGTCCGGCTGATCCGGACGCCGCCCGCGCGGCGGTACACCGGGCCCGTACCGGCCGAGTGGCGCAAACCCATGCCGGTTCGCGCGGTCCACGGACGGGTAACCACCTGTCATGCTCACCTTTGGGGTCGAAGAAGAGTATTTGCTGGTGGACCCCGTGACCGGCCGGCCCCTGCCCCGTTCGCAAGAGGTACGGGCGCTGACCGGGCCGGATGCGGTCGGGGAGCCGGAGGTGCAGCTGGAGCTGCTCCAGGCTCAGGTGGAGGTCGCGACCCCGGTCTGCCTGACCCTGGCGGAGCTGGGCGGCCATCTGGCGCGGCTGCGACGCACGGTGGGGGCCGCGGCCGAGCGGCTGGGCTGCCGGGTCGCCGCCGTGGGAGCCGCCCCCGTCAACGGCGCGGGGCCCGTCCCCGTCACTCCGCGGCCCCGCTATCTGGCGATGCGTACGAACGCGAAGCAGCTGGTCGACGAGCAGCTCATCAACGGCATGCACGTACATGTCGGCGTGCCCGACCGCGAGGTCGGTGTCGCCGTGCTCAACCGGATCCGGGTCTGGCTGCCCACACTGCTGGCCATGTCGGCCAACTCACCGCTGTGGCACGGCGGCGACACCGGGTTCGCGAGCTGGCGCACCCTGGTCTTCGGCCGCTGGCCGGTCAGTGGTCCCCCGCCGCGCTTCGCCGACCTCGACGACTACGAGAGCCGGGCGGAGGCGCTGATCGCGTCCGGGGCCGCCTGCGACAGCGGGCAGCTCTACTGGCACGCGCGGCTTTCGGAGCGCTACCCCACGATCGAGGTGCGCTGCCTGGACGTGCAGGTGCGGGTCGACGAGGCGGTGATGCTCGCCGGGATCATCCGCGCCCTGGTCGCCACCGCCATCCGCGAGCACAAGGACGGCGACCCCGTTCCGGAGTGCCGGCTCGAACTGCTCCAGGCCGCGACCTGGCACGCGGCCCGGGAGGGGCTGGGCGGCGTCCTCCTCGACCCCGACGGGCAGCGGCGCAGCTGCGGCGAGGTGCTGTGCCGGCTGGCCCGCCACATCGGCCCCGCTCTGGAGGCGGCCGGTGACGGGCTGGAGGTGAACTCGCTGATGCAGCGTCTGCTGCGGCGCGGCACCGGCGCCGACCGGCAGCACCGGGCCTTCACGGAAGGCGGCATTCCGGCAGTGATGGACCTCGTCACGAGCCAGAGCCTCACGGTCTGAGCGTCCGGGTCCGGGTCCGGGCGCCGGGGCGCAGTCGTCCGGATGCCCGGACGTCCGGGCATCCGGGTCGGGGCGCCGGGGCCGTGCGCCTGCGCGGCCCGTGCGGCTCAGGCGCCCACGTAGTCCGCGAGGTACTCGCCCGTCAGGGTGGCGCGGGCGGCCACCAGGTCGGCCGGGCTGCCCTCGAAGACGATCCGGCCGCCGTCGTGGCCGGCGCCCGGCCCCAGGTCGATGATCCAGTCTGCGTGCGCCATGACCGCCGGATGGTGTTCGACGACGATGACCGACTTCCCCGCGTCGACGAGCCGGTCGAGCAGGCCGAGCAACTGCTCGACATCGGCGAGGTGGAGCCCTGTGGTCGGCTCGTCCAGGACGTACACGCCGCCCTTCTCGGCCATATGGGTGGCCAGCTTGAGCCGCTGGCGCTCGCCGCCGGACAGGGTGGTGAGCGGCTGGCCGAGGGTGAGATAGCCGAGCCCGACGTCCGAGAGCCGGGTGAGGACCTTGTGCGCGGCCGGGGTGCGCGCCTCGCCGTCGGCGAAGAACTCCTCGGCCTCGTTCACCGACATCGCCAGCACCTCGCTGATGTCGCGCCCGCCCAGACGGTAGGCGAGGACGGAGGCGTCGAACCGCTTGCCGTCGCACTCCTCGCAGGTGGTGGCGACTCCGGCCATCATGGCCAGGTCGGTGTAGACGACGCCGGCGCCGTTGCAGCCCGGGCAGGCGCCCTCGGAGTTGGCGCTGAACAGCGCCGGCTTCACTCCGTTGGCCTTCGCGAACGCCTTGCGGATCGGGTCCAGCAGCCCGGTGTACGTGGCCGGGTTGCTGCGCCGGGAGCCCTTGATGGACCCCTGGTCGACCGAGACCACACCCGCGCCGGGCGGGATCGAGCCGTGCACCAGGGAGCTCTTGCCGGAACCCGCCACCCCGGTGACCACACAGAGCACGCCCAGCGGCAGGTCGACGTCGACATCGCGGAGGTTGTGCGCCTTCGCGCCGCGGATCTCCAGCGTGCCGCTGGGCGTACGCGGCTTCTCCTTGAGCAGGGCGCGGTCGTCGAGGTGGCGGCCGGTGACGGTGTCGCCCGCCCGCAGCCCCTCGACGGTGCCCTCGAAGCAGACGGTGCCGCCGTCCGTCCCCGCGCCGGGTCCGAGGTCGACTACGTGGTCGGCGATTGCGATCGTCTGCGGCTTGTGCTCCACCACCAGCACCGTGTTGCCCTTGTCGCGCAGCCGCAGCAGCAGGTCGTTCATCCGGGCGATGTCATGGGGGTGCAGGCCGGTGGTGGGCTCGTCGAAGACGTAGGTGACGTCGGTGAGCGAGGAGCCGAGGTGGCGGATCATCTTGACACGCTGCGCCTCGCCGCCGGAGAGCGTGCCCGAGGGCCGGTCCAGCGCGAGGTAGCCGAGGCCGATCTCCACGAACGAGTCGAGGCTGCGCCGCAGACCGGTGAGCAGCGGCGCCACGGTGGGCTCGTCCAGGTCCCGCACCCAGGCGGCCAGGTCGCTGATCTGCATCGCGCAGGCGTCGGCGATGCTGATGCCCGCGATCTTCGACGAGCGGGCCGCCTCGCTAAGCCGGGTGCCGTCGCACTCGGGACACGTGGTGAAGGTGACGGCCCGGTCCACGAACTCCCGGATGTGCGGCTGCAGCGCCTCCCGGTCCTTGGAGAGCATCGACTTCTGGATCTTCGGGATCAGCCCCTCGTAGGTGAGGTTGACGCCCTCCACCTTGACCTTGGTCGGCTCTCCGTAGAGGAAGTCGTGCATCTCCTTCTTGGTGAACCGGGCGATCGGCTTGTTCGGGTCGAGGATGCCCGACTCGGCGTAGACCCGTACGGTCCAGAAGCTGTCCGACTTCCAGCCGGGGATGGTGAACGCGCCCTCGGCGATCGACTTGGAGGCGTCGTAGAGCTGGGTGAGGTCGATGTCGGAGACCGACCCCCGGCCCTCGCAGCGGGTGCACATGCCGCCGGCGCGGTTGTAGGTCGCCTTGACGGCCTGGGTCCTGCCGGCGCCGCGTTCGACCGTGATCGAGCCGCTGGCCCGGACCGAGGGGACGTTGAAGGAGTACGCGTTGGGCGGGCCGATGTGGGGGCTGCCGAGCCTGCTGAAGAGGATGCGCAGCATCGCGTTGGCGTCGGTGGCGGTGCCGACGGTGGAGCGCGGGTCGGCGCCGATGCGCTGCTGGTCGACGACGATCGCGGTCGTCAGCCCTTCGAGTACGTCGACCTCGGGGCGGGCGAGCGTGGGCATGAAGCCCTGGACGAAGGCGCTGTACGTCTCGTTGATCAGCCGCTGCGACTCGGCGGCGATCGTGTCGAAGACGAGCGAGCTCTTGCCGGAGCCGGATACTCCGGTGAACACCGTCAGCCGGCGTTTGGGGATCTCGACGCTGACGTCCTTGAGATTGTTCACGCGCGCGCCGTGCACGCGGAGCAGGTCGTGGCTCTCGCCGCCCGGCTGCGCGGGCGGGCCCGCGTCCGTTCTCCTGGCCGTGCCCATCGTGTCTCCCTCTGCCGTCCGGAGCGCCTTTCGCGATCTGTGCCGGGATCGCGCCGGGACCGATCTAACCAGCTTCCACCGACAGCGTCGCCCTCCAGGACGGCGGCGGGCGCGGACAGGGCGCCCGGGTATTCGCCGGTTTCGCGCCCCACGCCCTCCCCCGCGCACATCACCGTGCTCTGGCGAATTCGTCTCCGCCGCACGCATAGGGCTCGTTTCAGGGGAAAATCCGCGTCATTCCTTTCGACGGGGAATCCTTTGCCCCGGCAGGAGCATGCGTCATATCCGCCCGCCCCACGGGGAGTTGGGAATTGCGGCACACGCAGCGGGGGGGGGGGGGGGGGGGGGGGGGGGGGGGGGGAGAGAGGGGGGGGGGGTAGGGGGCGGTTGTGGTTTTGCGCGGACGGCCGGCTAGGACGTACCCCCCCCCCCCCCCCCCCCCCCCCCCCCCCCCCCCCCCCCCCCCCCCCCCCCCCCCGCTGAGGCAGGACTCGGCTGTTGCTCGACGGTCCTGGCGCCGGTGTCAGACCACCGGCGGACGACCGCTGTAGTAGCCGCCGACCTGGTCGTGATAGCCGGCGTCGCCGAGGTGCTTCTCCCTGTCGAACTCGGGGGCGTCCTTGATCTCGGCCTTCGTGCGGTTCACGTAGACCTTCTTCTCCTCCGCGTCCAGCTGCGTCACGGTACCGGCGGGCAGGAGCACGTGCTTGCCGAAGATCCACACGCCGGTGTCGACCACGATGTACGCGGAGCCGACCTCGTCGGAGTGCTTGTCGACCTTGCCGATGCTGCCGTCGGTCGCCTCGACGCTCCATCCCCGCAGGTCCGCGCCCGCGAGGTGGCCGCTGGTGTCCGGGTAGCCCCAGATGTTCTCCGTCATGAAACGTGATTCCTTTCGTTCGTGCGCCGGAAGTCGTTCGTACGTGGGAAGAGCGTCGGCGGGTACGTCATGTCACCGCGTACTCCGTTCGGTGACGCCCTCTTCCGACGGGCCGGGTGCCCGAGTTCCGCCGGCCGACACATGGCGTTTCGGCCTGCCGGAACCTTCCGCCAGGAAGGCGCGGCTACCAGCGATACCAGCGGCCGGATCCGCCCTTGGGCCGGGCGACGAAGCCGATGAGCCACAGCACCAGTACGGCGATCGCGACCCACCACAGGATCTTGATTGCGAAGCCGGCACCGAAAAGGATCAGCGCCAGCAGGAGAACGAGAAGCAACGGGACCATGGAAATCAACCTCCAGCTCTTCGTGTGCCCTCATTGGCGGGGCACACACATTCAGGGAGACGATTTATCGGTGGCCGCTTTTCGACGGTTCAAACGGTCCTTGTCGAAGAGAATGAGAAAGCCTGTGCGGGGTACCCCTCCGCGGGGCCTCATCGGCCGCGCCCGCCCGGCGGAACCGGGCGTACCGGAGCCGATGGGGAAAGCCCCGGACAGGGCGAGCCCCGGCGAGCACAAGGGAACAGGACAGGACGAGATCATGCCGCAGACCGTTGTGATCACCGGTGCCAGCGCCGGAGTCGGCCGTGCGACCGCCCGCCGGTTCGCGCGGCGCGGCGCCGACGTCGTACTCCTCGCACGCGGCCGGGCGGGGCTCGAAGCCGCCGCCGCCGAGGTCGAGGAGGCCGGGGGCCGCGCGCTGGTGCTGCCCACCGATGTCGCCCACCACGAGGAGGTGGAGAAGGCGGCCGAGCTGGCAGAGGCCGAGTTCGGCCCGATCGACGTGTGGGTCAACGTCGCCTTCACCTCCGTCTTCGCGCCCTTCACCGAGATCGCGCCGGAGGAGTTCCAGCGCGTGACGGACGTGTCGTACCTGGGGTTCGTCAACGGCACACGTGCCGCTCTGGCCCGGATGGTCCCGCGCGACCGGGGTGCCGTCGTCCAGGTCGGCTCAGCGCTCGGCGAGCGCTCCATCCCGCTCCAGTCGGCCTACTGCGGCGCGAAACACGCCGTCAACGGCTTCACCTCGTCGGTGCGCACCGAGCTCCTGCACCGGGGCAGCCAGGTGCGCGTCACCGTGGTGCAGCTGCCCGCGGTCAACACCCCGCAGTTCTCCTGGGTGCGCTCCCGGCTGCCGAAGCACCCCCAGCCGGTGCCGCCGATCTACCAGCCCGAGGTGATCGCCGAGACCATCGCGTACGCGGCGGACCACCCCGGCCGCAAGCAGTACTACGTCGGCGCCTCCACGGTCGCCACGCTCTGGGCCAACCGGTTCGCCCCCGCGGTGCTCGACCGCTATCTGGCCCGTACGGGCTACTCCTCGCAGCAGACCGACTCGCTCCCGCCCCTGACCGGGCCGGGCAATCTGTGGCAGCCCCTCGACGACCGCCCCGGCGACGACCACGGCGCCCACGGCGCCTTCGACGAGAGGGCGACCTCCCGTTCGCCCCAGGCGGCCCTGGCCCGTCACCCCGCGCTCGCGGCCGGGGCGGGCGCGCTGGCGGGGGCGGCCGTGGTGCGGTGGTGGGCGGGGGCGCGCCGCGGGGGCGGCTGACGCCCCCACCCCGTACGGTCGTTATCAAGGCAGAGCGAGGCGAAAGGCAGCCGGAATGACACGCGCGGCGATCTTCGATGTGGACGGGACGCTCGTCGACACCAATCACCTGCATGTGGTGTGCTGGTGGGAGGCGTTCCGCCAGGCGGGGCACCAGGTGGCGACCCATGCCGTGCACCGGGCGATCGGACTGCCCTCGGAGGACCTGATCGCCCATCTGCTGGGCGAGGACCGCGACAAGGACCAGGACTCCGAGCTCAGTTCCGCGCACACCGCCCTGTACGCCACCTACTTCGAGCGGCTGGCCCCCATCGCGGGCGCCGCCGACCTCCTGCGGAACCTGGACCGGAGGGGCTGGCGGGTGGTCCTCGCCACCTCGGCGGGCGGCGCCGAACTCGGCGCGCTGCGCAGGGCCATCGACGCGGACGACGTGATCGCCGGAGTGGCCAGCGCGGACGACGTCGAATCGGGGAAGCCGGCCCCCGACCCGGTCCACCATGCGCTGGAGCTGGTCGGCGCGGACGCCGCCTCCTCCGTGTTCGTCGGCGACACGGTCTGGGACATGAAGGCGGCGGTCAAGGCCGGGGTGCGCCCCGTGGCGGTGCTGGCGGGCGGCATCCCGCGCGGCGATCTGGAGGAGGCGGGCGCGCAGGCCGTCTACGGCGACCCGGCGGAGCTGCTGGCCTCGCTCGACGACAGCCCGGTGGCGGAGCTGGAACGACGCGGCTGAAGCGTGTCACCGAACGGCGGAAGCGGCGAAGCCCGGGGCTTCGCCGCTTCCGCCGTTCGGTCTTGGAGGGCCTACCGCCCCCGGAGCGTCAGCTGGAGATCCACTTCCTGGTCGCCCGAGGCCGCTCCGGCGTCCTCCACCTCGAAGGTCCGGTGCAGGACATCGCGGAGGCGGGCGACCGCGACGGGGCCGCCCTGGACGTCGACGGTCACCGCGTCGCCCAGTTCGGCCGGGCTGACGTCCTCCGCCACCTGGGAGGTGTCGAAGGTGGCGGTCCACACGGTGGGCCGCGCCGGATCGGGGGACGTGGGGCCGTGGATCGTGCCGCCGGCGGTGTCGGTCGAGAAGTGCCGGCGCAGCGCGCCCAGCACCGTCTCGGCGTCGGCGGCCGAACATGCGCTGAGCACCACCTCTACGCGCTGTTCCGGCGGCGCCTGGGATGCGGCGGTGGGCTTCATGGGAGAACTCCTCCTGCTTCGTTCACTTCGGGTCTGCTTGGTTCACGTCGGGTCTGCTTCGGTCACGGACGGACCGTGTCGGTCGGCGTGGGCGCTTTCCGGTCACCGCGGGCCGCTCATGTGTCGATCACGGTGTCCGTCACCCGGCAGGTTGCCCGCGCCCGGGCGCCGGAACCCGCCGCTGCCACTCTGCCCGCCTTCCCCGGCCGCCGCCTGTTCAACGGCGGCCGTTCCCATGGCGGCCGTTCCCATGGCGGCCGGCAGGACGGGTCAGGAGCCCTGGCCCGCACCCGGCCGGTCCTCCCGGTGCTTGCCGCCCGGCAGCATCTCCTGCACCTTCGCCTTCAGCCCCTGCCGGATCATGCCGACCCGGTCGCTGTCACCCTTGACGATCGACGCCGCGGCGGCCTCGATCTGGTCCAGCGAGGCGTGCGGCGGGATCGGCGGCACGGCCGGGTCGGTACGGAACTCCACGACGCACGGCCGGTCCGCCGTCAGCGCCCGCCGCCAGGCGCCCTCGACCTCCTCGGGCTTCTCCACCCGTACGCCGTCGAGCCCGATCGAGCGCGCGAAGTCCGCGTACGGCACATCGGGCAGCTGCTGCGACGGCAGGAACTGCGGGGCGCCCGACATGGCCCGCATCTCCCAGGTGACCTGGTTGAGGTCCTGGTTGTTGAGCACGGCGACGACCAGGCGCGGATCCTCCCACTCCTGCCAGTACTTCGACACGGTGATCAGCTCCGCGAGGCCGTTCATCTGCATGGCCCCGTCGCCGACGATCGCGAGGGCCGGACGGCCCGGGTGGGCGAACTTGGCGCCGATCACATACGGGACACCGGGCCCCATCGTGGCCAGCGTGCCGGAGAGCGAACCGCGCATGGTGCCGCGCATCCGCAGGTGCCGGGCGTACCAGTTGGCGGCGGAGCCGGAGTCGGCGGCGAGGATGACGTCGTCGGGCAGCAGTGCGTCGAGGGCGTGCACCACGTACTCGGGGTTGATCGGGTCGGCGTCGACCGCCGCGCGCCGCTCCATCACCTCCCACCAGCGGGCGGTGTCCTTCTCGATCTTCTTGCGCCACTTGTCGTGCTTCTTGCGCTTGAGCCGGGGCAGCAGCCGGGTCAGCGTCTCGCGGGCGTCACCGACGAGGTTGACCTCGAACGGATAGCGCAGTCCGACCATGAACGGGTCGATGTCGATCTGCACCGCCCGCGCCTGGCCGAACTCCGGCAGGAACTGGGTGTACGGGAAGCTGGAGCCCACCACGAGCAGGGTGTCGCAGTCCTGCATGAGCTCGTACGAGGGCCGGGTGCCCAGCAGTCCGATGGCGCCCGTGACATACGGCAGGTCGTCCGGGAGCGCGTCCTTGCCCAGGAGCGCCTTGGCGACGCCCGCGCCCAGCAGGTCCGCGAGCTGCTCGATCTCGGCGCGGGCGCCCCGCGCGCCCTGCCCGATCAGTACCGCCACCTTCTCCCCCGCGTTCAGCACCTCGGCGGCCCTGGCGATCTCGTCGTCCACGGGTACCGGGGCGTAGTGGGCCGCGCCGAGGCTGGAGGGCACCATCTTGAAGGCGTGGCCGGGCGGTTCGTAGTCCAGCTCCTGCACATCCGCCGGGATGATCACGGCGGTCACGGTCCGCCGGGCCGCGGCGGTGCGCATCGCCCGGTCGATGACGTTGGGCAGCTGCTCGGGGACGGTGACCATCTCGCAGTACTCGGACGCCACGTCCTTGTACAGGCTCAGCAGGTCGACCTCCTGCTGGTAGGAGCCGCCCATGGCGCTGCGGTTGGTCTGCCCGACGATCGCCACGATCGGCACATGGTCGAGCTTGGCGTCGTAGAGCCCGTTGAGCAGGTGGATCGCGCCGGGGCCGGAGGTGGCCGCGCACACCCCCACCTTCCCGGAGAACTTGGCATAGCCCACCGCCTCGAAGGCGGCCATCTCCTCGTGCCGCGCCTGGATGAACCGGGGCCTGTCGTCGGCCCGGCCCCATGCGGCGAGCAGGCCGTTGATGCCGTCGCCCGCGTAGGCGAAGACGTGCTCGACCTCCCACTGCCGCAGCCGTTCCAGCACGTAGTCGGAGACTTTCATCGACATGGGGTGACCTTTCGGGAGGGAGAGGCGGGAGCTCAGGCCGACGGGCGGTCGGCGGCCCGTTCGGGGTGGTCGGCGGGGAGCGGGCCGTCCAGGCCGAGGGCGAGCGCCTCGGCGAGGTGAAGCGCGCGGCGGTCGGTGCGGCCCTGCTCGATCTGGGTGCGGCAGCTGAAGCCGTCGGCGAGCACCAGCGCGCCGGGCGCGGTGTCGCGCACGGCGGGCAGTACGCCCTGCTCGCCGATCTTCATGGACAGGTCGTAGTGGCCGCGCTCGAAGCCGAAGTTCCCGGCCAGCCCGCAGCAGCCGGCGTCCAGCACATCGGCGTCGAGGCCGGCCCGGCGCATCAGCTCGCGGTCCGCGTCGTCCTTGAGCACCGCGTGCTGGTGGCAGTGGGTCTGCACGGTGGCGGCCCGGCTCACGGTGGGCGGGCGCCACTCGTCGGGCGCGTGGTTGACCAACTGCTCGGAGAAGGTACGGAACCGGCCCGCGAGCCGTCGTACGTCCTCGTCGTCCGGGAGCAGGTCGGGGGCGTCGGCGCGGAACACCGCGGTGCACGAGGGCTCCAGGCCGATGACCGGGGTGCCCGCCTCGATCCAGGGCCGCAGGACGCGGACGCTGCGGCGCAGCACCTTCTTGGCCACGCCGAGCTGGCCGGTGGAGATCCAGGTGAGACCGCAGCACACCGGGCGGCTCGGCACGGCGACACGGAAGCCGGCGTCCTCCAGGACCTTCACCGCCGACCGGGCGACGGCCGGGTGGAAGTACGTACTGAAGGTGTCCGGCCACAGCACCACCGCCGTGGGGTCGCCCGGAACGGGCTCGGCGGTGGAGCGGGCCTGCCACCACTGGAGGAACGACTGCTCCGCGAAGACTGGTGCCTCGCGCTCGGGCGCCACCCCGGCCAGCCGTTTGCCGGCCCGGGCGAGCACGGGCGCCCGGAGCGCCGCGTTGACCGCGCGGGGGCCGACCCGGGAGAGCCGGGCCCACAGCGGCAGCCAGCCCAGCGCGTAGTGCGCGGCGGGGCGCAGCCGGCCGGTGTAGTGATGGGAGAGGAACTCGGCCTTGTAGGTGGCCATGTCGACGCCGGTGGGGCAGTCGGACTTGCAGCCCTTGCAGGCCAGACAGAGGTCGAGGGCGTCGCGTACGGCGGTGGAGCGCCAGCCGTCGGTCACCGGGGAGTCGGTGTGTCCGCCGAGCATCTCGAAGAGCAGCCGGGACCGGCCGCGCGTGGAGTGCTCCTCCTCGCCGGTCGCCCGGTAGGAGGGGCACATCACGCCGCCGGAGTGGGTGCGGCAGTTGCCGATGCCGACGCAGCGCAGCACGGCCCGGGTGAAGGAGCCGCCGTCCTCCCGGTAGCCGAAGCGGGCGCGGGTGGCGGCGGGGCGCCAGCGCGGGCCGAGCCGCAGGTTCTCGTCGACGCGGTGGGGCTTCGCGGACCCGGGTGAGACGACCTTGCCGGGGTTCATCCGGTTGCCGGGGTCGAAGAGCGCCTTGACCTCGGACATCGCGGTGACCAGGGCGTCCCCGAACATCACGGGGAGGAGTTCGGCGCGGGCCTGGCCGTCGCCGTGTTCCCCCGAGAGCGACCCGCCGTAGGAGCTCACCAGCTCGGCGGCCTCGAAGAGGAACGCGCGGAACCGCGCGACCCCCTCGGCGGTCTTGAGGCCGAAGGGGATACGGGTGTGGACGCAGCCCTGGCCGAAGTGCCCGTACACCGACGGATGGTCGTAGTCGAACTTCTGGAACAGCTCCTTCAGGTCGCGCAGATAGTCGCCGAGCCGGTCCGGCGGCACGGCCGAGTCCTCCCAGCCCTCCCACGTCTCGCGCTCGTCCGGCGGGCGGGCGGTGACCCCCAGCCCTGCTTCGCGCGCCTTGAGCATCTCCTGTTCCCGTGCCGGGTCGTCGGAGAAGGTGACCGACTCGTCCCCGGCGTCCCGCCCCAGCGCCCGCAGCAGGTCGTACGCCTTGGTGTCCACCTCGTCCTGGGTGTCTCCGGCGAACTGTACGAGCAGCCAGCTGCGGCCCGCCGGGAAGCTTTCGAGCGATTCGACGTGGGCGTGCTCCTCGCGCATGAGCTGCGCCATGCGGTCGTCCATCGCCTCCAGCTGGGTGGGCTCGCTGTGGGCCAGCAGCCGGGGGACGTCGTCCGCCGCCGCGCAGATGTCCTCGTAGCCGAGCACCAGCATCGACTCGCGGGCCGGCACCGGCACCAGCTCCAGCTCCGCCCGCACCACGGTGACCAGCGTGTTCTCACTGCCGACCAGGGCGCGGGCGACATCGAAGCCGTTCTCCGGGAGCAGCGAGTCCAGGTTGTAGCCGGACACCCGGCGCGGGATGCGCGGATAGCCGCGCCGCACGTCGCCGAGGTACCGCCCGATGATCTCGCGCAGACCCGTGTACAGCTCGGCCCGGCGTCCGCCCGCGGCCACGATCTCCTCGAACTCGGCGTCCTTGGTGGGTCCCACCCACATCCGGGTGCCGTCGTAGGTGACGACCTCCAGGCGCCGTACGTTGTCGACGGTCTTCCCGTACGCCTGGGCCGACGCGCCGCACGAGTTGTTGCCGATCATGCCGCCGAGCGAGCAGTGGTTGTGCGTGGAGGGCTTGGGGCCGAACTTCAGCTTGTGGGGCGCCAGTTGGCGGTTGAGTTCGTCCAGGACGATCCCGGGTTCGACCACGCAGGTACGCCGCTGGGGGTCCACGGAGATGAGCCGGTGGCAGTACTTGGTCCAGTCGAGGACGACGGCGGTGTTGGTGCACTGGCCGCCCAGACTGGTGCCGGCGCCGCGCGAGAGCACCGGGGCGTCGTACTCCCGGCACACCGCGATCGCCTCGACGCCGGCATCGACGGTGCGGGGCACCACGACGCCGATCGGGACCTGGCGGTAGTTCGAGCCGTCGGTGGCGTAGGCCGCGCGGCTGCCCGCGTCGAAGCGCACCTCCCCGTCCACCCGGTCGCGCAGCGCCTGCTCCAGCGAGGGGCGCTCCCGCAGCTCACTGTCGTGCGGAGCCTTCCCGCCGGTCGCGCCCATGGCACACCCTCTCCGATCGACACCTCTTCGGTACCGGCCCGGTCACCGTGGCCCGACCGGGCGCGTTGGCCCGGTACCCCCGCGAGAACACCTCACACGGGCGCCCGGGCCAGGTTTTCTTTCGCGCCCACCGGTCACCCGGCGTGCACGAGCCCGTCCGAAGGAGCGGCGATGACCGAGTACGGCTACTTCCTGTCGAGCGAGGAGCACACGCCCGCCGAGCTGGTCGAGCAGGCCCGGATGGCCGAGCAGGCGGGATTCACCTCACTGTGGATATCGGACCACTACCACCCCTGGAACGACAGCCAGGGCCAGTCGCCGTTCGTCTGGTCGGTGGTGGGGGCGCTGTCGCAGGCCGTGTCCCTGCCGGTCGGGACCGCGGTGACGTGCCCGACCGTGCGTATGCACCCGGCCGTCGTGGCGCAGGCCGCCGCCACCAGCGCCGTACAGCTCGGTGGCCGCTTCCGCCTCGGGGTGGGCACGGGCGAGGCCCTCAACGAGCACATCCTCGGTGACGCCTGGCCCGAGGCCCCGGTGCGCCTGGAGATGCTGGAGGAGGCCATCCAGGTGATGCGTCTGCTGTTCACGGGTGACCAGGTCAGCCATCGGGGCAGGCACTACACCGTGGAGAACGCCCGGCTGTACACCGTCCCGGACGAGCCCGTACCCATCGACGTGTCCGCCTTCGGCCCACGGGCCGGGGAGCTGGCGGGCCGCGCCGGGGACGGTCTGGTCGCGATGGCCCCGGACGCGGCGCTGATCGGACGCTTCCGGCGCAGCGGAGGCGGCGGCAAGCCCGTGGCCGCCGGACTGAAGGTGTGCTGGGGACCCGACCGCGAGGACGCGGTCCGCGAGGCCCACCGGCTGTGGGCCAACGAGCAGCTGCCGGGCGAGCTGCCCCAGGTGCTGCCGACGCCGCGCCATTTCGAGCAGGCGTCCGAACTGGTGACGCCCGAGCGGGTCGCCGCCAATGTGACCTGCGGAAACGACGTGGATCAGCACATCGCCGCGCTGCGCGAGTACGCCGACGCCGGGTTCGACACCGTGTACGTCAACCAGATCGGCAAGGAGCAGCGCGGCTTCTTCGACTTCTACCGCACCAAGGTCCTGCCGCAGCTGGCCTGAAACGCCGCCCGCCCGGGACCGCCCAGCACGTTGAGGAGCCACTCATGAACACCGTCACGCTCGCCCAGACCCTCGCCGCCGACACCTCGTCGTCCTGGCTGTTCGTGATCGTGGGTGTCCTCGTCGTGGCCGTTCTGATCGCGGCGTTCTGGTACGGCAGCCGCCGGGCGGCGCGACGTCCGGCGCCTTCGCAGGAGCCCCAGCCGCGCGCGGACTCCTGGCAGACGCCGGACGCCGAGGCGCCCCCGGGGCATCCGCAGGGACCGGACGCCCCGGAGCACGACCACCACATCTAGCGGCCCGGTGGGGGCGCCGGATGTCAGGCGTTCTCCGCCTGGAACATCCAGGCGTGCTTCTCCAGCTCGCCGGTCAGCGAGATGAGCAGGTCCTGGGTGACCGGGTCCGGCTTCTCGGTCGCGGCGATCCGCTCGCGCATGCGCTCGACCACCCGGCCGAGGGCCTCCACCAGCACCTGCACGGCCTCGTTGTCCTTGATCCAGCCCTCCGGGACGGTGCCGATCGCGGAGGTCTCCGAGACGGTGGCGACCCGCCCGTCTGGGGCGATGCCGAGTGCGGAGGCGCGCTCGGCCACGATGTCGGAGTGCGTGCGCGCCGTGGTGACGACCTCGTCGAGCTGGAGGTGGACCGAGCGGAAGCGCGGGCCCACCACGTTCCAGTGCACCTGCTTGGCCGCCAGCGACAGATCCACCAGATCCACCAGGGCGCCCTGCAGTGCGTTCCCGACGACCTTCAGGTCGGCATCCGGCAGCGTGCTCTTCACGGCAGCCATGGCGTTCTCCATTCCTCGAATACTGTCCCGGTGTGCGGGAGGCGTGCGGGAGGCCTGTTGTGCCGTCCCATCGCTGCGCCTTCCTTGAAACGCGAGGATCAAACCGGGCACGGGCCGTCGGCACACTCCGGGCGGCACACGTCCCGGCCCGTCCGCGCACACCCACCCGCGCACACCCGCCCCCGGCGCCGGGGCACGGAGCGTACGGAAATACCCTGGTCCCCATGGAGCTCTCAGGACACATCGCCACCGACCGCCCGCTGCTCGTGCTGGCCGTCAAGGAAGAGGCGCAGTTCCTCGACACGGATCTGCCCGTCCTCCTCACCGGTATCGGCAAGGTCAACGCGGCGAGCGCGCTGGCGACCGTCCTGGCCCGCGGCCCGCACCCCTCGCGCATCGTCAATCTGGGCACCGCGGGGGCGCTGCGCCCGGCGTGGACGGGCACGCACGTCATAGGCTCAGTGCTCCAGCACGACCTGGACAGTGACGTACTGGCGGCGCTGACGGGTGAGATCTACGGCCCGCCGCTGGAGGTGTCCGACGAGGGCGGTCCGACGCTGGCGACCGGTGACACCTTCATCGCGGACGAGGAGACGCGCGCCCGGCTGGCGCTGCGCGCCCACCTCGTCGACATGGAGGGGTACGCCCTGGCCTCGGTCGCCCAGCACGCCGGGCTGCCCCTGCAGATGGTCAAGCACGTCAGCGACGAGGCCGGCGAGGGCGCGGCCAGGACGTGGCGCGAGTCGGTGGCCGAGTGCGCTGTCGTTCTCGCCGCCTGGGCGCGGGTGAACATCCCGGAGTACGCCGTCTGAGCACGGTCCCGGCCACTCCCCCACAAACCCCGCCTGCGCGATCGCGCTCACTACGGCGGGGTTTCGAGCATCTATTGACATGTGCGCGTCGCTGCGCTGCACTGTGCGCCGCGCCACCTGCCTCGCACCGCTCCCTGCCCCTCACCCGACCGGGGATACGCCATGCGACTGCTCAGATTCCTGATCGCCGCGGTCTGCGCGCTGGCCGCACTCACCCTGCCGGGTGTCACCGCCGCTCCGGCACGGGCCGCCGCCGCTCCCCCGCAGACCGTTCCGGCGCTGCGGCAGTGGACGGCCGGCTCCGGCTCGTACACCTTCACCGCCTCCAGCCGGATCGCGGTCGACCCCGCCCACACCGCCCAACTCGGCGATGAGGCGGCCACGTTGGCGGACGACCTGGCCGCCCAGTCCGGGCGGTCGGTCGCCGTCTTCACCGGCGCCCCCGCCACCGGCGACATCGCCCTCACGCTCGGCGACACCACACTGCCCGCCGAGGGTTACCGCATGACCGTCGGCGAGACCGTGACCATCCGGGCCGGGACCGACACCGGCGCCTTCTACGGCACCCGCACGCTCCTCCAACTGCTGCACCAGTCCCCCTCGGTGCCCGCCGGAACGGCGGTGGACTGGCCCACCAAGCCCGAGCGCGGGCTCATGATCGACCAGGGCCGGAAGTTCTTCACCGTCGCCTGGGTCGGGCAGCACATCAAAGAGCTGGCCTACCTCAAGCTCAACTACTTCCACTTCCACCTCTCGGACACCTTCGGCTTCCGGCTGGAGAGCTCCACCCATCCGGAGATCGTCTCCGCCGACCACTACACCAAGCAGGACATCGCGGACCTGGTGGCGCTGGCGCAGAGGTACCACGTCACCATCGTCCCGGAGATCGACACCCCCGGGCACATGAACGCGATCCTGGCCGCCCATCCCGAGCTCAGGCTCAAGAACAGCTCCGGCACGGCCAGCGCCGAGTTCATCGACCTCTCGCTGCCCGGCTCGTACACCCTGATCAAGGACCTGGTGAACGAGTACCTGCCGCTCTTCCCCGGCCGCTACTGGCACATCGGCGCGGACGAGTACGTCACCGACTACAGCAACTACCCCCAGCTGCTCAGCTACGCCCGCGCCCACTACGGGGCGGGCGCCACCGCCAAGGACACCTACTACGGATACGTCAACTGGGCCGACGCGCTGGTCCGCGCGGGCGGGAAGACCACCCGGATGTGGAACGACGGCATCAAGTCCGGCGACGGCACCGTCACCCCGAACGCGGAGATCGTCGTCGAGTACTGGTACAACTACGGCCTCACCCCCCAGCAGTTGGCGGCGGCCGGGCACACCGTGGCCAACGAGTCCTGGACACCCACCTACTACGTCCTCGGCGGCGCCAAGCCCGACACCAGGTGGATGTACGAGACGTGGACCCCGGATCTCTTCCAGGGCGGCGCCACCCTGAGTGATCCGGCCCGCAACCCCGGCTCGCTGATCCATGTGTGGTGCGACAACCCCGGCGCCGAGACGGAGGACCAGATCGCGGGCGGCATCATGTATCCGCTGCGCGCGCTCGCCCAGCAGACCTGGGGCTCTCCCGAACCGGTGGCCTCCTACGCCGCGTTCACCCCGATCGTCGCCGCCGTCGGCCACAACCCCGCCTGGCCGGGCCTCTCCCAGCCCGGCAACCTCGCCCGCAACCGCCCCACCACCGCCTCCAGCACCGAGACGGCGAACTTCCCGCCCGCCTCGGCCACCGACGGCGATCCCGCCACCCGCTGGTCCAGCGCCTACAGCGACCCGCAGTGGCTCCAGGTGGACCTGGGCTCCACCCAGAGCGTCAGCCGGGTGGTGCTGCGCTGGGAGGCCGCGTACGGCAGGGCTTTCCGGATCCAGGTCTCCGACGACGCCGCGGCCTGGCGCACGCTGTACTCCACGACCGGCGGCAGCGGCGGCGTCCAGGACCTCACCGGCCTCTCCGGCGCCGGGCGGTACATCCGCCTGTACGCAACCCAGCGGGGCACCTCGTACGGGTACTCGCTGTACGAGTTCGAGGTCTACGGCGGGCAGCTGAGCGGCACGCACACCCTCACCGCGGCCGGCCAGGCGCTCGACGACCCGGCGAGCTCCACCACGTCCGGCATCCAGCTGATCACCTGGGCCCCGCACGGCGGCGCCAACCAGCAGTGGCGGCTGACCCCCGACGGGGGCGGCGGTTACACGATGGTGAACGGGGCCTCCGGGCTCTGCGCGGACGTGGCCGGGGGCGCCACCACGGCGGGCGCGGCCGTCGTCCAGACCGCCTGTGCCGGCCGCGGCAGCCAGCGCTGGCGGTTCACCGCACTCGGCTCGGGCCGCTACGCGGTGGCCAACGAGAACAGCGCGCTCCTGCTGACCACCGCGTCCTCGGCCGACGGCGCCCCGGTCACCCAGCGGGCGGCCGACGGCTCGGCGTACCAGCAGTGGCAGGTCGGCTGAGCCGTGCCGCCCGGCCCGTCACACCGGCGGCTCCGGGGGGAGCGTCGTGACCCCCGGAGCCGGTTCGGGCCAGACCAACAGGACGGGACAGGGCGCGTGGTCGAGGACGAAGCGGGAGGCGGGGCCCAGGCTCCTCGGCCCCAGACGGGAGCGGTCGCCGTCACGGGCGAAGACGAGCAAGTCGGCGCCCTCGGCGGCGGCGACGACCTCCCGTTCCACGCGTCCCGTGCGCTCCTCGCGCCGGCACGGGAGGCCGAGCCGGTGGGCGGCGGCGTCCAGGAGGTCGTGGGCGGAGACGTCCGCGAGGTGCTCCAGACGGGTGCCGGGGTCGCGCTCGCGGTGGCCGCGGCCGAGGAGCCCGGCGAAGGCGCCGTGGGCCACGCCGGGGACGTCGTGGCCGGTGACGTGGAGCAGCACGATGTCTGCGTCGTCGCCCGTGTGGGCGCGGGCGGCGTCGACGCACGCGGGCCAGGAGCCCTCGGTGATCCAGACGACGACGGTCATGATGCATCAGCCTCCGAACGCGTGCAGCGATCCCCACAGTGCCAGTACGGCGAGCGCCAGGGCGAGGGGCACGACGAGAAGGCCGAGAACGGTGAACTCCCGCAGGTCGACGTCGCTGTCGTGCTCCCGCACGATGCGCCGCCACAGCAGGGTCGCCAGCGAACCGGCGTAGGTCAGGTTGGGCCCGATGTTCACCCCGAGGAGCACGGCGAGCACCGCGCCGGGGCCGGTCGGCGCGGTCAGCGGCAGCAGGACCAGGACGGCGGGCAGGTTGTTGATGACGTTGGCCAGGACGGCGGCCAGCGCGGCGACGCCCAGCAGCGCGAGCAGCCCGGTGCCGCCCGGGACCAGATGGGCGAGGCCCGAGGCGAGGCCGTTGTCGACGACGGCGCGGACCACGACGCCCAGGGCGAGGACGAAGGCGAGGAACGGCAGCGCCGCGGCTCGGGCGAGCGCGGCGGGCGTGGTGCGGCGGCGCACCAGTGCACGGATCGCCAGGACGAGCGCGCCGGCCGCCGCCGCCCAGGCCGGGTCGATCCCGACCGCCGAGGTGAGGACGAAACCGGCCAGTGTGCCGACCACGGTCAGCAGCGCGAACAGGGGCGGTGCGGGCGGCTCGCCCTCGGAGCTGACCGGCGCCCCGGCGTCCAGGTCGGTGGCGAAGAACCGCCGCAGCACCACGTACTCGACCCCGATGGCCGCCAGCCACGGCAGGGTCATCAGCGCGGCGAACCGGGTGAAGCTCAGCCCGCTGGCGGTGAACGCGAGCAGGTTGGTGAGGTTGGAGACGGGCAGCAGCAGCGACGCCGTGTTCGACAGATGGGTGCAGGCGTAGACATGCGGCTTGGGCCGCACCCCGAGCCGCGCCGCGGTGGCGAAGACCACCGGGGTGAGCAGCACCACGGTGGCGTCGAGGCTGAGCACCGCCGTGATGAGCGAGGCGACGACGAACACCTGCGCGAGGAGGCGGCGTGGTTTCCCGGCGGCTGTGCGGGCCATCCAGGCTCCGCAGGCCTGGAACAGGCCCTCGTCGTCGCAGAGCTGGGCGAGGACCAGCACCGCCGCCAGGAAGCCGACGACGGGGCCGAGCCGGGCGGCCTCGTCCTGCGCGTGCCCCCACGAGATCGCCCCGCAGGCGATGACCACTCCCGCGGCCGGGACCGCCACCACCGCTTCGGGCCAGCCCCACGGGCGTACCACCGCACACACCAGGACCGCTACCAGCAGTCCCGCCGACACAACCTCCGCACCCCAGGTGTTCAGGGCCAACTCCTCGCAGACAACTCCGGTGACCGGCCTCTATGGAAACAGACGCGGCGCCGTCACGGCGTCAGCCCGCCACCCGGCAGCGGCCCCGGCTGGAGCCCGCGGCGGGCCGCCGCCCAGTTCCGCAGCTCGGTGGTCGCCACGTCCTCGATCTCCTCCTGGAGTCTTCGGCGGCACTCCTCGTCCCGCTCGGCCTCGGGGACCAGCCGGTAGCGCCGGACCGCCAGCCGCAGCCTGGACCAGGCCTCGGCGGCCAGCACATGGCGCTCGGTGTGGTTGAACACCTGGCGGAACCCGCCGATGAAGACGGTGAGTCCGGCCAGGGTGGCGGTGGTCGCGGCGGGTGCCTGGATGCCCGCCGCGACGACCGTGGCGGCGCCGGTGAGGAGCGCGCTCAGCTCGGTCAGCCAGTGCCAGCGGCGGGCCCGGTCGCGTGTGCGGGCGTACCAGTCGAGATCGGCGAGGGCCTGCTCCAGGAGGGGGTCGTCGACGGGGGCGGGCTGCGGTGGAGTTCGTCTGCGTATCGGCACGTTCCCATGGTCCCCCGGCCGCACGGCTGCGCGGGTGCGATCTCCTCGACGGGGTGGCCGGCCGCGCGGGTCGGCCGTATCTGAGTACGGAACTGAGTACGACCGCTCAGGTCCGCGCCCCGCCCGGGGAGGGAGGGTGGGGCCATGAGCACACCGTCCTTCGTCAGCCCGCCGCCCCTCCCCCCGACGCCCCCGGCCCGCCCCGGGCCGTCCCGCGCCCGGCGTGCCGGGATCATCGGCGCCGCGTCCACGCTGGTCCTGGCGACGGTCGCCGGGGCGGCGTGGTGGCTGACCCGGGACGGGAACGACTCGCCGCTGGCGGGACGCCCGCGCGTCACGGACAGCGCGGCCGGACTGTCGTACGCCGTACCCGAAGGCTGGAAGAGCAACGACGGCAAGGACCTGATCCAGGCCTTCACCTCCTCGATCACCACCAAGGACGGGGAGGGCCACGCGGGAGGCGCCGTGCTCGCCGGGCGGGGCGCCCCCCTCGACGAGTCCGCTCTCCGGGCGCGCACGGAGACCGCGGCCCGCTCCAACGCGGAGTTCTTCTACCCGGACGGCACCTCCAGCATGGAGGAGTCCCGGGCCACGAAGGTGAGCGGCCGTCCCGCCTACACGGTGGTGCTGCGCACCAGGGACGAGAGCGGTAGGGCGGGACGGCTGCGGCTGACGATCGTCGCGCGCGGCGACGACCGGTCGGCCTTCCTCCTCGGGGTCACCGAGGCGTCCGAGTCCGCCGAGAGCCGTGAGGTGGACGCGGTGCTGGCCGACGCCGCCGTCCGGTAGCCCCGTACGCCCGCCCTCGGCCGGCCGGGGCCGCTGTGACAGGCTGCCCGGGAAGAGAACCGGTCTGCCAGGAGGCGCGACACCATGAACACTGCCGAACCGCTCGACCACCGCGCGGCCGTCGCCGCGGAGAGCGCCCGGTTCGCGGGCCTGGTCAAGGGCGCCGACCTGACGCTCGCCGTGCCCGCCTGCCCCGGCTGGACCCTGGCCGACCTCGTCCGGCACACCGGTGGCGTGCATCGCATGTTCACCGCGCTGGTACGCGCCCGTGTCCAGGAGCGGCCCACGAGCCGCGACGTGGACCTGCGGCTGCCGGAGCGGGAGGACGGCTACGCCGACTGGCTGGCGGCGGGCGCGGCGGAGGCGGACCAGGCGTTCGCGAGCACCGACCCGGACGCGCCGATGTGGGTGTGGGGCGCCGACGGCCATGTCCGGTTCTGGGCGCGCCGGATGCTGTTCGAGACGCTGGTGCACCGCGTCGACGCGGAACGGGCGCTGGGGCTGGCCTCCGAGATCGACCCGGCGCTCGCGCGGGACGGCGTCGACGAGTTCCTGGTCAACCTTCCCTTCGCCACGTTCTTCGCGCCCCGGGTCGCCGAGCTGCGCTCCGCGGGGGCCGTCCAGCACATCCGGTTCACCAGTACGGACACGGACGACGACTGGCTGGTCCGGTTGCGCCCCGACGGCTTCGGCGTCGTGCAGAGCCAGGACGGTCGGGGGCCGGACGGTACGCCCGCCGACGCCACGGTCCGGGCCCGCGCGGCCGACCTGCTGCTGCTCGTCTACGGCCGCGTCGACCGCTCGGCGGGAGAGGTACGGACCGGCGGGGACGAGGAACTGCTCCAGCGCTGGTTCACCAACTCGGCCTTCTGACGTCGCGCCACCGCCCGGCGTTCCGCAACGCGTCGGGCGCCGCCGTCCACCAGCGGCGGCGCGGGCCGGGCGGGGCGGGTCATGACCGTGGGTGCGGGCGCCGGGGACCGCGGCCGGAGAAGGAGTGGGCCGGGGCGGCGAAAAACTCCGGGCGGAGTGGCGCAGGGGTGATGTGGCGCCCACCGCCCGGTGTTTGCCCTCGCCGACCCAGGGCACGCGGGAACCCTGTCCGCCCGCACCCAGCCCACGGGAGCCGAACGTGACCACCCCTACTCCGGACCGTCCCCACATCCTCATCGTCGGAGCCGGGTTCGCCGGGTACCAGGCCGCTCGCACCCTCTCCCGCCGCATGCGCGGCCGTGCCCGCATCACCCTGCTCAACCCCACGGACTACTTCCTCTACCTCCCCCTGCTCCCCCAGGTCTCCGCCGGAATCCTGGAGCCGCGCCGTATCACCGTCTCGCTCAGCGGGACGCTGCCCGGCGTGCGGCTCGTCCTCGGGGAGGCCGAACGCGTCGATCTGGACGCCTCGAAGGTCCACTACACCGGGCCGGAGGGGAACCCGGGCGAGCTGGAGTACGACCGGCTGGTGCTCGCCGTCGGCAGCGTCAACAAGCTGCTCCCGGTGCCCGGGGTCAGCGAGCACGCGCACGGCTTCCGCGGGATGCCCGAGGCGCTGTATCTGCGCGACCACATCACCCGGCAGATGGAGCTGGCCGCGCAGGGCACCGACACCCTTCAGGAGCAGGGCGCGCGGCGCACCTTCGTGGTGGTCGGCGGCGGCTACACCGGCACCGAAGTGGCCGCGCAGGGGAAGCTGTTCACCGACGCCCTCGACCGGCGCCGGCCGGCGCGCTGGGTGCTGCTCGACATCGCCGACCGGCTGCTGCCCGAACTCGACCGCAGGATGTCCACCACGGCCGGGCGGGTGCTGCGCCGCCGGGGCGTCGACGTCCGCACCGGAACCTCCGTGAAGGAGGCGACCGAGGACGGGGTGCTGCTGGACGACGGGGAGTTCATCCCGACCCGCACCCTGATCTGGTGCGTCGGGGTGCGCCCCGATCCGCTGGTCTCCGAGCTCGGTCTGTCCGTGGAGCGCGGACGGCTGCTCGTGGAACCGCAGTTGAGCGTGCCGGGCAGGCCCGAGGTGTTCGCCTGCGGCGACGCGGCGGCCGTGCCGGACCTGACCAAGCCGGGCGAGTTCACCCCGATGACCGCGCAGCACGCCGCCCGGCAGGGCAAGAGGGCCGCGCTCAACGTCGCCGCCTCACTCGGCCACGGCGAGCAACAGCCGTACAAGCACAACGACTTGGGGTTCGTCGTGGACCTCGGCGGGGTGCAGGCCGCGGCCAACCCGCTCGGCCTGCCGCTCTCGGGACCGCTCGCCGGGGCCGTCACCCGCGGCTACCACCTCGCCGCCATGCCCGGCAACCGGGTGCGCGTGGCGGCCGACTGGCTGCTGGACGCCGTACTCCCCCGCCAGGGCGTCCAGCTGGGCCTGGTGCGGTCCTGGTCGGTCCCGCTGGACACGGAGACGCCCGAGCTGGCCCGCGTCCCGGGCGGCCCCGCACCCACGACCCGAAAGGACTGACCATGAAGGGCACCCCTGCGGCCGACCTCGCCCGACTCGCCGAGCTCGGACAGCAGTTGCGGGTCGACGCGGTCCGCGCCGCCGACGCCGCCGGCTCCGGCCACCCCACCTCGTCGATGTCCGCCGCCGATCTGGCCGCCGTACTGCTGGCCGGGCATCTGCGCTACGACTTCGACAAGCCCGAACACCCCGCCAACGACCGGCTGATCCTCTCCAAGGGGCACGCCTCGCCGCTGCTGTACGCGATGTACCGCGCGGCCGGGGTCGTGGACGACGAGGAGCTGCTCACCTTCCGCAAGCTCGGCAGCCGGCTGGAAGGACACCCCACGCCCCGGCTGCCGTGGGTGGACGTGGCCACCGGCTCGCTCGGCCAGGGCCTGCCGGTCGGCGTCGGGATGGCGCTGGCGGGCAAGCACCTGGACCGTCTCCCGTACCGCGTCTGGGTGCTGTGCGGCGACAGCGAGCTGGCGGAGGGCTCGGTGTGGGAGGCGGCCGAGCACGCCGGGGACCAGCACCTGGACAATCTGACGCTGGTCGTCGACGTCAACCGGCTCGGCCAGCGCGGCCCGACCCGTCATCAGCGCGACCTGGCCGCCTACGCGCGCAGGTTCCGCGCCTTCGACTGGCACACCATCGAGGTGGACGGCCATGACGTGGGGGCGGTCGACGCGGCGTACCGGGAGGCCGCCGGGACACCGCGCAAGCCCACCGTGATCCTCGCGGGCACCGTGAAGGGCAAGGGCGTCGCCTCCGTCGAGGACCGCGAGGGTCTGCACGGCAAGCCGCTGCCGGACGCCGTGGCGGCCGTCGAGGAGCTCGGCGGCCCCCGCTTCGTCCACGTGGACGTCCAGGCCCCGCCCTCCGCCCGGGCGCCCCGGCCGTCGTCCGGGAGTCCGGAGCTGCCCCGCTACGAGGTGGGCGACAAGGTCGCCACCCGCACGGCGTACGGACAGGCGCTCACCGCGCTCGGCACGGCCCGTGGCGACGTGGTGGTGCTCGACGGCGAGGTGGGCGACTCGACGAAGGCCGAGCTCTTCGCCAAGGAGCACCCCGAGCGGTACTTCGAGTGCTACATCGCTGAGCAGCAGATGCTGGCGGCGGCCGTGGGCATGGCGAGGCGGGGCTGGCGCCCCTACGCCTGCACCTTCGCCGCGTTCCTGACCCGCGGCCACGACTTCCTGCGGATGGCCGCGATCAGCCGGGCCTCGCTGACCGTGGCGGGCTCGCACGCCGGAGTCGCCATCGGACAGGACGGGCCCTCGCAGATGGGCCTGGAGGACCTGGCGATGTTCCGCTCGCTGCACGGCAGTACGGTGCTCTACCCGTGCGACGCCAACCAGACGGCGAAGCTCGTCGCGGCGACCGCGGACGGCGAGGGCATCCGCTATCTGCGCACCACCCGGGGCGAAAGCCCGGTCATCTACGGGCCCGACGAGGAGTTCCCCATCGGCGGCGCCAAGGTGCTGCGGGCCTCCCCGCACGACAAGGTGACCCTGGTCGCGGCGGGCGCCACCGTCCATGAGGCGCTGGAGGCGGCGGACGCGCTGGAGGCGGGCGGCATCCCGGTCCGGGTGATCGACCTGTACTCGGTCAAGCCGGTCGACGAGCAGGTGCTCCAGGAGGCCGCCGCCCTGACGGGGTGTCTGGTCACCGTCGAGGACCACCGTTCCCAGGGCGGCATCGGCGACGCGGTCGCGGAGTGCTTCGCCGACGGCCGCCCCATGCCCCGGCTCGTCCGGCTCGCCGTCGAGAACATGCCGGGTTCCGCCACCCCCGAGGAGCAGTTGGCCGAGGCCGGCATCGACGCGGCGTCCGTCACCGCGACGGTCCGCGTGCTGTACGAGCGCGTCGTCACGAGCTGATCGGCGGGTTTGCTCCGCCGCTGCGGGGCAACCCGGAAAGCATCACACGCGAGGAGCCATGGCGAACACATCAGAGAACCAGTCCGAAAACAAGCGCAAGGCCCAGGAGGACCTGCCCGGCGCGATGGACGTGCTGCGCGGCGCGCGGGCCCAGCTCGCCGAACTCACCGGCATGGAGGCGGAGTCGGTCTCCTCCTTCGAACGCTCCGAGGACGGCTGGCTGCTGCGCGTCGAGGTCCTGGAACTCGCCCGGGTCCCGGACACCATGAGCCTGCTCGCCTCGTACGAGGTGGAGCTGGACCCGCACGGCGAGTTGACCGGCTACCGGCGACTGCGCCGGTACGAGCGGGGACGGGCCGACCGCAACACGTGATCCCGGGCGGAACACCCTCCCCCGGAACCACACGGCTTCATCCGACCGCATACCACTGACAGCGAAGGAGGACCGGACACCATGACGGTTGTCCCGGCACAACAGGGCGGCAGCGGCGGGACCAGTGGTCTCTACGACGTCCTTGAACTGGTACTTGACCGAGGGCTCGTGATCGACGCGTTCGTACGCGTCTCCCTGGTCGGCATCGAGATACTCAAGATCGACGTACGCGTGGTCGTCGCGAGCGTCGACACCTATCTGCGCTTCGCCGAGGCGTGCAACCGCCTCGACCTGGAGGCCGGCCCGCGCAAGAGCCCGGGGCTGCCCGACCTGGTCGGCGAGATCACCGAATCCGGCGCACGCGGCAAGTCCAAGGGCGCGCTCTCGGGCGCCGCTCAGACCATCTCCGACGCCTTCCAGCAGGCACGGGAGGAATCCGAGCCGGAGCAGCGACCCCGTAGCCGGCGGACCGCCGCGCGCCGTAAGGAGGAGCAGGAATGACCACGTACGTCTACGGGATCGCCCACCGCACGCACACGCGGCTGCCCGAGGAGATGGGCGGCGTCGGGGATCCCCCGCGCCCGGTGCGCACGGTCGCGGAGGGCGAGCTGATCGCCCTGGTCAGCGACGCGCCCGAGGATCTGCGGCCCAAGCGACGTGACCTGATGGCCCATCAGAGCGTGCTCGCCGAGGCGGGCGCGGGCGGCGCGGTCCTGCCGATGCGCTTCGGCGGCGTCTCCCCCGACGACGAGGCGGTACGGGCGGCGCTCGCCGAGCACGGCGAGCGGTATCTGGAGCGCCTGAAGGCCCTGGAGGGCAGGGTCGAGTACAACATCAAGGCCGCTCACGACGAAGAGGCCGTGCTGCACCAGGTGCTCTCGGAGAGCGCCGAGCTGCGTGCCATGAGCGAGGCCAACCGCAAGGCGGGCGGCGGGACCTACGAGCAGAAGCTGCAACTGGGCGAGCGGATCGCCTCGGCCGTCCAGCAGCGCGAGTCCCGTGACGCCACGCTGCTCCAGCAGGCCCTGGAGGGCGCCGCCGAGGAGCAGCGGCCCGGCCCCCAGTCCACCGGCTGGCTGGCCAACCTCTCCTTCCTGGTCGCCCGGGATCGCGCCGACGAGTTCGTCGCGGCGGTGGAGACGCTCCGCAAGGAGGCGCCGCACCTCGTCGTCCAGGTACACGGCCCGCTGCCTCCGTACAGCTTCACGGAGTGACGGGCCCGACCGACGGGAGGCCCGCGTGGGCCTGATCAAAGAGCTGCTGCTGCTCCCCGCAGCACCCGTGCGCGGCACCTTCTGGGTGCTGGAGCAGGTGGTGTCGCAGGCGGAGCAGCAGTACTACGACCCCTCGGCCATACGTAACGAACTCGCCGCGCTGGAAGAGAAGTTGATGGCGGGTGAGATCGACGAGGCCGAGTTCGACCGCCGCGAGGACGAGCTCCTCGACCGGCTGGAGAACAGGAATCCCTCACGATGAACAACCGGCTGGCAGTAGGGCTCGCGGTAGGCGCGGGCTATGTGCTCGGTCGCACCAAGAAGGCCAAGCTCGCTTTCGGCATCGGCACCATGGTGCTCGGCAAGCGCCTCAAGCTCAGCCCCGGGGCGCTCGCACAGTTCGCGGCCGGGCAACTGGAGAACAACCCCCAGTTCAAGGAGATCGGCGACCAACTCCGCCAGGACCTGCGCGGGGTGGGCAAGGCGGCGACCGGCGCCCTGGTGAACCGGCGCCTTGAGGGTCTCGCGGACCGGCTGCACGACCGCACCCTCGATGTCCAGGACCGGGTGTCCGGGGTGGCGGAGGACGGGGGCGAGAAGGCCGAGAAGGCCTCCGCCCCCGCCAGGAAGACCGCCGACCGGGCGAAGCGGTCCGCACCGGCGAAGAAGGCGCAGTCGGCGGCGAAGAAGTCCGAGCCGGCCCGCCGCGCCGTCGGCGCGAAGAAGACCGCGGCACGCCGGACCACCGGCTCCAAGTCCCGCTCCTCGGAGCGCGCCGAGGCGAAGGAGGGTCGCGACCGTGAGTGAGAACGACAGGAAGCAGGGGACGGGCCTGGTCGACAGCGCGGTCACCGACCGCCTCAAATCCGAACTCCAGTCCCTCGCGCTCGCCCAGCTGGAGCGGGCACTGATAGGCATCGGGCGCAAGCTCGGCGAGTCCACGGTGAAGCTGAACGACATCGCCGAGGGGCGCAGCCCCGGGTTCGCCGATCTCGCCCTGAAGGGCGGGCGCAAGCTCACCGAGGGCAAGGGGCCGATGCGCGCCGCCCTGGAGCTGGGCGCCGACCATCTCAAGGAGAATGTCACGGACGCGTTCAAGAACCTGGGCGGCAAGCGCGGCAAGGGCGGCGGCGGCCGTAAGCCGACGGTCATCATGGAGTCGGTGGACGTGGGTGTGCCGGTCCGCGACGCCTACGACCAGTGGACGCAGTACCAGGAGTTCTCCCACTTCGCCAAGGGTGTGCGCAGCGCGGAGAGCGCGGACGACACCACGTCCGACTGGAAGCTGAAGGTCTTCTGGTCGACCCGCAGCTGGAAGGCGCACACCACCGAGCAGATCCCGGACTCGCGGATCGCCTGGACCTCGGAGGGCGCCAAGGGCACCACCAAGGGTGTGGTCACCTTCCACGCGCTGGGCGCCTCGCTCACCCGGGTGCTGCTGGTGATCGAGTACTACCCGAAGGGCCTGTTCGAGAAGACCGGCAACATCTGGCGCGCCCAGGGCCGCCGGGCCCGGCTCGACCTGAAGAACTTCGCCCGGCACATCGCCCTGCGCGGCGAGGGACCGGAGGGCTGGCGCGGTGAGATCCGCGACGGCGAGGTCGTCCTGAGTCACGAGGACGCGCTGGAGCGCGAGGAGGAGACGCGCGACGCCTCGCACGAGCGGTCCTCGCGCGAGGAGGAGCCGGAAGGCGGCGAGAAGGCCTCGCAGGACACCTACGAGGAGGCCTATGACGACGAGGAGCCGCTGGAGGACGAGTACGACGAGGAGCCCGAGGACGCCGAGGAGGACCAGGAGCCCGAGGAGGACCAGGACCTTCCGGAGGACGAGGACGCTCCTCGGGACGCTCCCGGGGACGAGGCCGAAGAGTACGCCGACGAGTGGGAAGAGGCGGAGGACGAAGAGCCTGAGCCCGAGCCCGAGGAATCCGGGCGTCGGCCCGCCAAGACCGGTTCGCGGAGGCGTTGATGACGACCCCGGGACGGCTCTCCGATCCGTATGCGTCGGACGGCGGCAGCGCGAACCTCGCCGATATCCTCGAACGCGTCCTTGACAAGGGAATCGTCATAGCCGGGGACATCCGCATCAATCTGCTCGACATCGAGCTGCTCACCATCAAACTCCGCCTCATCGTGGCCTCCCTCGACAAGGCGAAGGAGATGGGAATCGACTGGTGGGAGGACGACCCGGCGCTCTCCGGCGCCGCCCGCCGCCGTGAACTCGCCCGGGAGAACGAGCAGTTGCAGGCCCGGGTGGCCGAGCTGGAGAGCCGTTACGGCGCCGGTGAGGCCGAGCGCGAGGAACGGCCGGAGGCGGTGCGCGATGAGTGAGGCGCTCTGGTACGTGTACGCGGTCGTGCGGCCCTTCGAGGGGGTATTGCCCGACGGCGTACGCGCTCTGGACGGCGAGCCGCCGCGGCTGATCGTCCACAACGGGCTGTGCGCGGCGGCGAGCCCGGTCCCCGCCGAGGACTTCGACGCCGCGCCGCTGCGCCGGCATCTGGAGGACCTGGACTGGCTCTCCGGTACCGCCCGTACCCATCAGGCGGTGGTGGCCGCGCTGTCCTCGGTGACGTGCGCGGTCCCGCTGCGGCTCGCGACGGTGTGCCGCGACACCAGCGGGGTGCGCCGGCTCCTCGACTCCGGGCACGACAGTTTCACCGCGGCCCTGGACCGGCTGGACGGGCGGGTGGAGTGGGGCGTCAAGGTGTACGCGGACGCCCCCGTGCCCGAGCCCGCGGCGGCGCCCGCGGGCAAGCCCGCCACCGGGCGGGACTATCTGCGCCGCAGGCTCGGCCAGCGCCAGGCCCGGGACGACACCTGGCGCCAGGCGGGCCTCCTCTCCCGCGATCTGCACCAGGAGCTGTCCGGGCACGCCGAGGCGGAGCGGCTGCACCGGCCGCAGAGCGCGCGGGTCTCCGGGCAGTCCGGCGAGAACGTGCTCAACGCCGCCTATCTGGTGCCGCGCGAGCGCAGCGCGGAGTTCATCGGTCTCGTGGAGCGGCACAGGTCAAGGGTCGAGGGCGTACGCGTCGAGGTGACGGGACCCTGGGCGCCGTACTCGTTCGCGGGCGCCCTGGACGCGGAAGGAGGAAGTGGTGACCCGGACGGTACCGGCTGAGGGCGTACCCGCCGAGCGGCAAGTCGCCCTGGTCGACCTGCTCGACCGGCTGCTCGCGGGAGGCGTGGTCCTCGCGGGCGACCTCACCCTGCGCATCGCGGATGTGGATCTCGTCCGGATTGACCTCAACGCCCTGGTCAGCTCGGTGAGCGCGCGGGTCCCCTCGCCGTTCGAGAGCGGCTTCGAGAGTGGTCTCGAAAGCGGCTTCGAGAGCGACCCGCCCGCGCCGCCGGCGCCCGGTGACCCGCTCGCGCTTCCCGGGGAGGGCTCATGAGCGGGCCCAGGCGGGTCGAGCTGGACCCGGACACGGTGGAGCGCGATCTGGCGCGGCTGGTCCTGACCGTCGTCGAGCTGCTACGGCAGCTGATGGAGCGTCAGGCCCTGCGGCGGGTCGAGACCGGTGAGCTCACGGAGGACCAGGAGGAGCGCATCGGCCTGACGTTGATGCTCCTGGAGGACCGGATGGGCGAGCTCAGGTCCAAGTTCGGGCTGCGGCCCGAGGACCTCAACATCGACCTCGGTCCGCTCGGCCCGCTGCTGCCCGTGGAGGCCACGGCGGGCGACGGCGGTGGGGAGGGCGTGCGGTGAGCGGGAAAGGTGACGGCGAGGCGGCCGGGAGGAGCCGGACGGCCGGGGCGGGCGGGAGCAAGGACTCCGGGACCCGTCTCACGGTCCTCGTCGCGCTCGGCGCGAACCTGCTCATCGCCGCGGCGAAGGCGGCCGGCGGCGTGGTGGCCGGCTCGCCGGCGCTGCTCTCGGAGGCGGCGCACTCCGTCGCGGACAGCATGAACGAGGTCTTCCTGCTGGCCGCGCTGCGCCGCAGCCGCCGTCCGCCGGACCGCCGCCACCCCTTCGGCTACGGCAAGGAGCGCTTCTTCTGGTCCCTGCTCGCCGCGGTGGGCATCTTCGTGATGGGCGGCTGCTTCTCCGTCTTCCAGGGCATCGAGGCCCTGCGCTCGGGGGCCCATGAGTCGCACTCGGGCTATATCGCCGGTCTGGCCGTCCTCGCCGTGGCCCTGGTCGCCGAAGGCGGGTCGCTGCTGCGGGCCCTGCACCAGGTGCGCGGGCAGCCCGGTGGCATCGGGCACGACCCGGCACTGCGCACGGTGGTCGCGGAGGACGGCACGGCCGTGCTCGGCGTCGCCCTCGCGATCATCGGAATGGCCCTGCACATGGCGACCGGGCAGTCGGTATGGGAGGGCTCGGCCTCGCTGGCCATCGGCGTGCTCCTCGGATACGTGGCGTACCGGCTCGGCAAGGAGGCCCGCGACCAGCTCATCGGCGAGGCGGTCGACCCCGAGATGCGCGACCGCATCCGGGCCCTGCTGGACGCCCAGCCGGAGATCGACAGCGTGGAGGCGGTGCTCACCATGCGGCTGGGCACCGACTCCGCGCTCGTGGCGGCCCGGGTGGATCTGATGCCGGGGATGGAGAGCGAGCAGATCGAGCTGGTCTGCGAGCGCATCAAGGCCTCGGTGGCCAATATCTGGCCGGACGCCGACCAGGTCTTCCTCGACGTGACGGACGCGCCCACGGCCGACGCCCGGGCGCGCGGCGAACGTATCGCCTGAAATCGATCTCTGCCCCGGCCGTCATTCACCGGGAAAAGGCCCCTGTCCGGAATTCACCGTGCATGACACGGCCGGGCGGGGGCACTCGATTTGACGGAGGTGCATGGCATGGTTCCCCTTCTTGTCGTTCTGCTGCTCGCGCTGCTTCTCTTCGGCGCCGGTTTCGCACTCCAGGTTCTGTGGTGGGTCGCCCTCGTCGTACTCGTCCTGTGGCTCGTCGGCTTCGTCGCGCGTCCCGCCGCCGGTGGCGGCCGTGGACGCCGGGGCCGCTGGTACCGCTGGTGACGCGACGTCCGGCGTGATTCCCGCCGGAACAACTCCCACCGGAGCAGTTCCCGGGGTGCGGCCCACAAAGCCGAGGTAAACGTTGTAGATGTACGCGTTCGAGAACCGGCCCGGCCGGACCCGGACGTGACCGCCGAATTCCCAGAGATCAGGGTGTGATTACCGTGACCGCAAAGAACGAGAAGGCCAAGGCGAAGGCCGAGCAGGCCAAGGGAAAGGTGAAGGAGACGGTGGCCCGCGCGGTCGGGAACGAGAGCAAGACCGCCGAGGGCCGCACCGAGAAGTCCAAGGGCGATCTGCGGCAGGCCAAGGAGAAGGCCAAGGACGCCTTCAAGAAGTAACCGGCTCCCGGTGCTGCGGGGCCCCGCGAAGGCCACTTCGCGGGGCCCCGTCGTCATGGCCCGTCACAGAGCGCAGCCCTACGGCTCGCGCGGTTCCCCGAACCCGGTCAGGATGGGTGGGCTGGGCCCGCCCCATGTTCAGGAGGACATGATGCTGCTGCCCGACAAGGAGACCCTCGCGCGGCTGCTCTCGCTCTACCGGGCGCACGAGCGCGCGGTCCTGGCACAGCCCCACGAGCCTGCCTTGCGCAGACGCTTCGAGGACACCGCCTACACGCTCTGTGTGCTCATGGGCGAGCGCACGGCACGCGAGGCGGTGCACGCCGCCGAGCGCTACCTCGCCCTCGGCCGCCCCGCGCCACGCCCCCCGTTCGCCCCGACCGCTCCCCCGCCGTCGGCACGGTAGCGCTCTCCCCCCGACGTACCGGTTCCGTACGCGTCCGTACGGAAGCGGTACGTCACGACACGTCCGTCCTGGAGAAGACGTGCTCGTCCAGGACGATGCCGATGGCCACGGCCGCCGGAATGGCGACCAGGGCGCCGATCACACCGAGCAGCGCCCCGCCCACGAGCACGCCCACGACCGTGACGAGCGGATGCACGTCGACGGCGAACCGCATGACCTTGGGCACGATGAGGTAGTCCTCGGCCAGCCGGAACCCGACGTAGAAGGCCGCGGTGGCCAGGGCGATGGGCAGTGACACCGACAGGGCCACCAGGCTGACGACGAAGCCGCCGATGGTGCTGCCGACGATGGGGATGAGGTCCATCAGGGCGATGAAGACACCCAGTGCCGCCGCGTAGGGGACGCCGAGGGCCACGCACCAGACGAAGGTGGCCGCGCCGGCGATGACGGAGGTGGCCACGTTGCCGAGCATGTACCGCCCGACCCGGTTGAGGATCTCCTCGGTGACCTCCTGCACGTGGGGGCGTTTGCGGGCCGCCACGAAGCGCAGGCAGAACCGTTTCAGCGCGGGCAGGAAGGCCATCACGTAGACCATCACGACGAGGACGATGGCCCCCGAGGTCACCGCGCCGACCACGAACTTCCCGGCGCCCAGCAGGCCTCCGGCGAGCCCGGCCCCCCCGCCGGAGGAGAACTGCTGCTTGGCCTTGTCCACCAGGTGGTAGCGGTCCTCGAAGCGGCCCAGCGTGGAGTTGTGGTCGTGCAGGTCGCGCAGCCAGCCCGGAACGGCCTTCACCAGCGCGTTGATCTCGTCCGCGGCCGGCGGTACGACCAGCGCCAGAAAGCCCGCGAACACCGCGAGCAGCAGCACCAGGACGGCAGCGACGGCCCAGCCCCGGCGCATCCGGTGGCGGGTGAGCCACACGACGACGGGTTCGAGGGCGAGCGCGAGGAACACCGCGAGCAGCAGCAGGGTGAGCAGACTGCCGACCTCCAGCACCGTCTGCACGGTCAGCCAGGCCAGCGTGGCGCCCAGCCCCAGCGAGAAGCCGACGGCGAACCAGGACCGGCCGCCCGGGCCCTTCCTGCCCGCACCCCGCACCCACGCGCCCACCGGCCCGCCGGGCCCCGCCGGGGCGGCGCGCTCCGGCTCGCGGCCCTCCTCGCCCTCAGGCCGCACGGTCGCCATCGCCCACCCACGGGGTCGATGCCACCTGCATGGCGTGCGCTCCCTTCCCGTCGCAACCGCGTGCGGCCACGGCCCGGCCGCCCGCCGCCTCTCGACCGAGCATGTCCGACCGCCGGGCATCCGGCCACACCAGCCGCACGGCACGAACCCGGCCTGCCCGGATGCCGGGTCCCCCTGCCCGCCCCGGTGAAACAGCCGTGCCGCCGTCGGCGGATTGCCCTCCGGGCCGCCGGGTACCCGCCGGCCCGGAGGGGCCGGGGCGGCCGGGTGTGCCGAGCGCCGTGCGTCGTCGGCGGCCCGCGCGCGGCCTCGCCACCAGCCGCCATCTGGTCCACGCGGGCGCGGCGGTCCGCGGCCCCGCGCGCCGCGTGCCGTACCGCTGGACCGAGCCGCTGCGCCGCCTGCACTCCGGCCACATCGGCGACTACGTCGCCTGGCTCCTGGCGGGTACGGCCCTGCTCGGCGCCCTCGCGCTGCCCGGCATCCTCACCGGATAGCCGTCCGGGGCGGTGTCACAGCTCGCGCAGGGCGGGCAACAGCTTCGTCTCGGCCCATTGGATGAAGGGGAGCTGGTGTTCGCCGCCGATCTGGACGAGGGCGATCTCGGTGAAACCCGCCTCGACGTAGGGCCGTACGGCGTCGACGAAGGCGCCGACGTCGTCGCCGCACGGGATGGACTCCGCCACGTCCTGCGGGGTGACGAACTGGGTGGCGCCCTCGAAGCCCGACGGCCCGGGGAGCTCGGAGTTCACCGGCCAGCCGGAGGCGAACCACCGGAACTGGTCGTGGGCGCGGGCGATCGCCGCGTCCCGGTCGGGGTCGTAGCAGACCGGCAGCTGCCCCACGCGGGGCTTGCCGCTGCCGCCGTGCCGGTCGAAGGACTCCAGCAGCTCGGCCTTGGGTTCGGTGGCGATGACGAGGTCGGCGGAGCGGCCCGCCAGCGCGCAGGACACCTCACCCGAGACGGCGATCCCGATGGGCGGCGGCTCGTCCGGCAGGTCCCACAGCCGCGCGTTGGACACGTCGAAGTGGGCGCCCTGGTGGTTGACGTTGCCGCCTTCGAAGAGGGCGCGGATGATGTCGACGGCCTCCTCCAGCATGTCCAGGCGGACCTGCGGCGAGGGCCATCCGGCGCCCACCACGTGCTCGTTGAGGTTCTCGCCGGAGCCGAGACCCAGCCGGAACCGCCCCTCGGACAGCAGTTGCATCGTCGCGGCCTTCTGCGCGACGACCACGGGGTGGTAGCGGACCGTGGGGCAGGTCACGTATGTCATCAGTGGGATGCGCGAGGTGGCCTGGGCAGCGGCCCCGAGTACGCTCCAGGCGTACGAGGCGTGTCCCTGGGACTCCAGCCAGGGGAAGTAGTGGTCGGAGGTGACGGAGAAGTCGAAGCCGGCGCGTTCCGCGGCGACCACGTCGGAGACGAGGGCGCGGGGGCCGGTCTGCTCGGTCATCATCGTGTAGCCGATTTGCACCATAACCACACGTTTACCTGGCTCCTCGGATCGAAAACCTCCCGGCTCGGCCATCACGGTCCCCACCTCGGGAGAGAGGCGCGAATGGCCCACTCGCTTCCCCGGGAAATGGACCAGACGAAGGGGCCAACCGGGCCATAGTCTCCAGCTCATGACGACCCATCCGGTGTCCCCCGCGGGCCCCCGCCGCCTTCTGGCGCTCGCCCAGCTGACCAACTCCGTCGGCGACGGCGCCTACCTCGTGACCTCCGCCCTGTACTTCACCCGTGTCGTCGGACTCGCCCCGGCGCGGATCGGTCTGGGGCTCACCCTCGCCTGGGCCGTGGGCTCGGTCGCGGGCGTACCGCTCGGGCGGCTCGCGGACCGGCGCGGGCCCCGGGGGACGGCGGTGCTCCTGGCCCTGGCGACCAGCGCCTCGGTGGCGTCCTTCCTGGTGGTCCGCTCCTTCCTCCCGTTCCTCCTGGCCGCCTGCCTCTACGCCACCGCCCAGTCGGGGCTCGCGGCGGCCCGTCAGTCGCTCCTCGCGGGGCTGGTGGCCGAGACCGAGCGGACGCGCACGCTGGCTCGCCTCCAGGCCACGCTGAACGCGGGACTCGCCGTGGGCGCGGCGCTCGGGGGCGTCGCCCTGCACGCCGACACGACCGGCGCCTACCTCACGGTCTTCGCGCTGGACGCGGCGAGCTTCCTGCTCTGCGCCCTGCTCCTGGCGCGGCTCCCCCGCGTCGTGCCCGTGCCGCGGCCCGAGGGCGGGCGCCGCGGCCCGACGGTCCTGGGCGACCGGCCGTACGTGGTCGTGGCCCTTCTGAACACCGTGCTGCTGCTGCGGATGCCGCTGCTCAGCCTGGGCATACCGCTGTGGATCACCCAGCGCACGGCCGCGCCGGCCTGGCTGGTCTCGGCGCTGTTCGTGCTCAACACCGGCGCGGTGATGCTCTTTCAGGTGCGGACGGCCCGGAGCGTGCGGGGACTGACGACCGCCGTGCGGGCGGTGCGCCGCTCCGGCGCGGTGATGCTGGCGGCCTGCGCGGTCTTCGCGCTGTCGGCCGTGGGCGACGACGCCCGGACGGCCGCCGCGGCGCTCGTCGCCGGATCGGTGCTCCTGGTCGTCGCCGAGATGCTGCACTCGGCGGGCTCCTGGCAGATCGGCTTCGACCTGGCCCCCGCCGAGCGGATCGGCGAGTACCAGGGCCTGTTCGGCACCGGCGTCACCATCGCCCGCACCCTCGGCCCGCTCCTGCTGACCGCGCTCCTGGTGGACTGGGGCAGCCCCGGATGGCTGGTGCTCGGCGCGCTGATCCTGGTGGCGTCGTACGCGATGGGGCCCGCGGCCCGCCGGGGCGAGCGCCGGGCGGCTCCCGCCGGTCCGGCCGCCGCTCCCGTCCCGTCCCCTCAGTCCGGTCAGTCCGGCTGAAGCGAGCGCCACACCCGGTCGGGCAGGATCCGGTAGGCCTGGGCGAGGTCGATGTCGTACGTACTGGACAGCCAGCGGCGTGCGGTTTCGGCCGGGGGGCCGAGGACGAGGACGTCGATCAGCGGCGAGGGCAGCGGCGCGATCTCGCCCGCCTCGATACGGGGTCCCAGCCAGGCGGCGATGGCGGCCAGCTTGTCCGCCTTGACCCGGCGGATCTCGTCGGCGTGGGCGGCGAGATAGCCCGAGTAGGCGGAGGCGTGCAGGAAGAGCGCCACGTCCGGGTGCTCCTCGGTGAAGCGCAGATAGCACTGGACGAGCGCGCGGATGCCGGTGCGGGCGGTGCGCGCCCGCATGAGTACCGCCGTCATCTCGTCGAACAGCTGCTCCATGCAGCGGGTGTAGAGGGCGGCGGCGAGACCGTCGAAGCTGCCGAAGTGGTGGTAGAGACTGCCGAGGCTGACGCCGCTGGCGCGGGTGACGGCGCTGACGGTGAAGCCCTGCTGGCCCGACTCGGCGAACACCCGCAGGGCCGCGGTCAGCAGACGGTCGATCGTCGCCTCGCCGCGCTGCTGCCTAGGCGACACGGCTCTGCTCCTCGCGGTGCCTGCCGGGCCCGGTCCGTCGAGCTCGGGCACTGGGGGTGCTCCACAGGGCACCGATCGGGACGCTGTCTGCCATGGCGGCAACCCTAGCGCAGCGATCTCCACCGACCTGTAGAAGACTGTTCTAGAAATCGACTCCCCAACGACCTTTCCAACCACCACACTTGCCCGTATGACTCGACTGACTCGACGCCCGACCGGCGAACGGCCGGAGACCGACGCAGCCACCGAGGACGGCATCCCGGACGACTTCTGGTGGCCCGTGGCCACGCTGCCCGCGGCCGGCGACGGCACCGAGGCGCAGCACCCGGCCGACTCGCTGGCCGCGGGGAAACGCTGATGCGCGAAGCGGAAGCGGTCTCTACTGTGGCGCGGTGACTCTTTCCCATGATGTGGCCGGAAGCGGCCCGGCGGTTCTCCTGCTCCACTCGACGGTCTGCGACCGGCGGATGTGGGAGCCGAACGTTCCCGCGCTCGTCGACGCCGGCTACCAGGTGGTCCGCTGCGACCTGCGCGGCTTCGGCGAGACGCCTGTGCCCGACCGTCCGTACAACAACGCGGAGGACGTCGTCGCCCTCCTGGACACGCTCGGCATCGAGCGCGCGGCGCTGGTCGGGGCGTCCGGCGGCGGCCGGGTCGCGCTGGAGATCGCGGCCCGCAGGCCCGAGCGGGTCACCGCGCTGGCGCTGCTCTGCACCGCGCTGGCCGGGCACGAACCCGGCGCCGAGCTGCGGGCGTTCGGCGAGCGCGAGGACACCCTGATCGAGGCCGGTGACATAGCCGGGGCGACCGACCTCAACGTGGACGCCTGGCTGGGGCCGGAGGCCGACGGGGCGGTGCGGGAGCAGGTGCGCCGGATGCAGCGCAACGCCTTCGACGTCCAGTTGGCCGCCGAGGAGGAGTTCGGCCAGCTCAGGGTGGAGACCGACCTCGCCGCGATCGTGGCCCCGGCCCTGCTGGTCTCCGGTGACCACGACTTCGCGGACTTCCACGACATCGCGGTGCACCTCACCCATGTCCTCGCCGACGCCCGCCACCTCGCGCTGCCCTGGGCGGGCCACCTGCCCAGCCTGGAACGCCCCGACGAGGTGAACTCCCTGCTCGTCGGCTTCCTGCGCGAGACCCACGCGGCGGTCTGAGCCCGGCCGGGGTCTCCGGCGCCGTCAGTCGCCCGCGGCGTAGCAGCGGACGGTCACGGTCTGCCGGGGCCCCCACTCCTGCTCGACCTCGGCCAGCAGCTCCCAGCCGAGCCGCTCGTACAGGGCGACCGCCGCGGTGTCGGAGGCCACCACGTCGAGTACGGGATGCAGCCCGCGCGCCCGCGCCCCGCTCACCGCGCGGTCCAGCAGCAGTCGTCCGATGCCGTGGCCGCGCGCCCCGGGAGCGACGAAGAGCCGGCTGACCACGGCGGTCGCCTCGGGGCCGACTCCCGCGCGGGCGCTCCACAGGCCGGGTGCCGCATCGCCCGTACCGGCGAGCGACAGACCGGCGTGGCCGGCGATCTCGCCGTCCAGGTCGGCCACCCAGGCCGCGACGAGCGAGGGCGGGGCGAGCCAGTCGCCGGGGCGCTCGGGCCAGTTGACGGGATAGCCGTCGCGCTCGTGGACGGCTGCGAGCGCCCGGACGCACGCGTCCAGGTCGCGATCGGTCCGGGGGCGGACGTACGGGCGGGTGTCGGACGGGGAGGTGCTTGCGCTGTTCACCGCGGTATGGAAACACGGCCCGGGTCCGCTCCGGTCGGCCGCCCCGCAGCGCGGCGGGGTCCGCTGCCACGTCGTGGGACGGGCGGCCCCGGCGGGGGGAGATTGGTCAGACCAGGGCGTCGTGGACGAAGCACCAGCGCCAGTCCTCGCCCGGTTCGAAGGAGCGCACGATGGGGTGTTCCTCGCTCGCGGCGTGGGCGCGGGCGTGCTGCCGGGGGGACGAGTCGCAGCAGCCGACGTGGCCGCAGACGAGGCAGAGCCGCAGATGGACCCAGGGGGAGCCCTCACGCATACAGTCCTCGCACCCCTGCGGGGTACGGGGCTCCACGTCCCGGATCATGGCCAGATGGGGATCGGGCTCGGTGGTCATGGCGTCCTCCGTCGATAGGGGCCCCGCGTCCTCCAGGGTAGGAACGCCCGGCACCGGCCGCACGCCGTCGCCGCTCGCTTCCGCGGCGCCCCGGGGGGACCCTGGGAGTACGTGGGCGAGTCCTGGAGGTGACCGTCATGACCACACTCGTCGGGTGGCATGTGGAGCTGGAGTTCTCCGAGGTCGGGGACCGCACCAGCGCCGCGGGGCTGCTCAGGCTCGCCGACGGTACCGAGATGAGGGGGCACGGCTACGCCCTGCGCCATCCCCTGGACCCGGAGCAGGTGCGGGTCGGGGAGGAGATCGCCGGTTCCCGGGTCCTGATGGACCTGGCGTCCCAACTGCTGCAGAAGGCGCACGCCGAGATCGACGAGGCGGCGGGGCACCGGACCCGGCCGCTGACCCGCTGACGCGGCCCCGAGCCCGGAACACCGTCGAGAAACCCTCTCCGGACCCAGCGTCCGCGCCCCCGTGACGACCTTGGACGGGGGCCCGGACGGCGCCGGACCTCCACCCCGGACGGGGGCCCCTCCCCCCGCCCCCTCACGGCCCGCACACAGCCGCCCACGGCCTCCCCGCACCTCGCCTGACCTGGTCTTCCGTACGTGTCGAACCTACGATCGCCGGACAGGGAAAGGGGGGCCGGATGGACCGGAACATCCGCACCGTGGACGACGTACTCAAGCTCATGGACGGCCTGTTCGCACCCGGGGCCGACCGCTGGACCACCGGCGCGGCGTCCTGGTGGGACGCGTTCTACGCGGACCGCACCAAGCCGGTGCCGTTCTTCGTGGCGAAGCCGGACGAGAACCTCGTCGCCCATCTCGACCGCGGTCTGATCGCCCCGGGCCGGGCGCTCGACCTGGGCTGCGGGCCCGGCCGCAACGCGCTCCACCTCGCCTCGCGGGGGTTCGAGGTGGACGCCGTCGACCTCTCCCCCGGCGCCATCGCCTGGGCCGGGGAACGGGCCCGGGACGCGGGGGCCGACATCCGGTTCCACCACGGTGACGCGTTCACGCTCGCCGGGGCGGCGCTGAGCGGGCCGTACGACCTGATCCACGACTCGGGCTGCTTCCACCACCTGCCGCCGCACCGTCGCATCAGCTACCTCGGCCTGCTCGACCGGGTGCTCGCCCCCGGCGGCCATCTCTCGCTCACCTGCTTCGCGTCCGGCGAGATGGGCTCCGAGCTCCCCGACGGTGACTTCTACCGCCGAGCAGGGCTGCACGGCGGACTCGCCTACACCCCCGAGTCCCTGCGGTGGATCTTCTCCGACCTCACGGAGGTCGAGCTGCGCCGTATGCGCGACGAGGCCCCGGACTCACCGCGCTTCGGTGAGCCGTTCCTGTGGACCGCGCTGTTCCGCCGCGAGCCCGGGATGTGACGGACAGACGTAATCAGGCCGTTCACCGAACGGCCGTGGCGGCGCACCGCGCACCTTCCGTACGGAGGGGGCGCGGTGCGTCCGCGTGGGCGGGCGGTGCCGTACGGGACGGCTACCGCTTCGCGTAGTCCGAGAAGCCCATCCAGTCGACGACGACGCACGGCTCGTCGCCGAGGACCCAGGCGTCGTGGCCGGGCGCGGCGTTCATGTAGTCGCCGGGGCCGAAGTCCTCCTCCTGGCCGTCGTTCATGACGACCTTGATGCGCCCGGAGATCACATAGCTCGCGTGCGCGACCAGGCAGCTGTCCGTCTGCGCGATCGGCTTGACGTGTTCGGACCAGCGCCAGCCGGGCTCGAACGTCGCCCGGCCGACCTGCCCCCCGCCGACGTTGATCAGCTCCAGGCGCCCTTTGCCGCCCTCGAACGGACGGACCTCCTCCGGCGCTTCGAAACTCTTGCGTACGAGACCGGCCATGAGTGCTTCTCCTCGGGCGGCGGGTGGGGGAACGAAAGACGCTCCGAACGTAACCAGGGCCGTGGAGGGACGCGAACGGCATGGACCGTCCGGGTGACGGGGCCGGGCCCCCACCGGGTGCCGCACCGGACGCCGGCCGTCCGCGGACCGCGGATTTCCCCGAGCAGTGGTCCAGTGCGCGCCACCCCCGGTGACCCATGGCGTAACCGCCTCTCCCCCGAAATTGGTCTAGTCCTGTTTTGGTCCAGTCCATTGACATGTCTCTGATCACGGGGATATCCCATATCCAACACCGCTGCGCCCCACGGGAATTGGCGGACCCTCCCCTCACACCTTGGACAGACATGAGACGCATGCGTACCCTCCGCGCGGTTCTCACCGCGACCGTCACCGCCGCGGCCACGGCGGGCCTCGCCGTGCTCGGCGGCGGCTCCGCCCAGGCCGCCACCCCCCTGCCGGCCCATGTCTTCGCCCCCTACTTCGAGGCCTGGACCGGCGAGAGCCCCGCCGCCCTGGCCGCCCAGTCCGGCGCGAAGCACCTGACGATGGCGTTCATCCAGACGGCGTCCAAGGGCTCCTGTACGCCGTACTGGAACGGCAACAGCGGTATGCCGATCGCCTCCTCCACCTTCGGCAGCGACATCAAGACCATCCAGTCGCGCGGCGGGGACGTCATCCCGTCCTTCGGCGGCTACACCGCGGACACCACCGGTACCGAGATCGCCGACAGCTGCACCGACGTCAGCCAGATCGCCGCCGCGTACGAGAAGGTCATCACGACCTACGACATCTCCCGGCTCGACATGGACATCGAGGTCGACTCGCTGGACAACAGCGCGGGCATCGACCGGCGCAACAAGGCGATCAAGCAGGTCCAGGACTGGGCGGCGGCCAACGGCCGCAAGGTGGAGATCTCGTACACCCTCCCCACCACCACCTCGGGCCTCGCCGCAAGCGGCCTCGCCGTGCTGCGCAACGCGGTGAGCAACGGGGCGCGCGTCGACGTCGCCAACCTCATGACGTTCGACTACTACGACAACGCCGCCCACAACATGGCCAACGACACCCAGACGGCGGCCCAGGGCCTGTACAACCAGCTCGCCCAGCTCTATCCGGGCAAGACCTCGGCCCAGCTGTGGGGGATGGTCGGCGTCACCGAGATGCCGGGCGTCGACGACTTCGGCCCCGCCGAGACGTTCACGCTCGCCAACGCCGCCCAGGTGTACAACTGGGCGGTCTCCAAGGGCATCAACACCCTCTCCTTCTGGGCGCTCCAGCGCGACAACGGCGGCTGCCCCGGCGGCGCCGCCGCGGACAACTGCTCCGGCATCCAGCAGAACACCTGGGACTTCAGCCACGTCTTCGAGCCCTTCACCTCGGGCAGCACCGCTCCTGTCAACGACTTCTCGGTGACGGCCTCGCCCGCCACCGGCTCGGTCGCGGCGGGCGGTTCGGCCACCACGACGGTCAAGACCGCGGTGACCGCGGGCCAGGCGCAGTCCGTGAACCTCACCGTCAGCGGCGCCCCGGCCGGTGTCACCGCCTCGCTCAGCCCGGCCTCGGTGACGGCGGGCGGATCGTCCACGCTCACCGTCGCGACGACCTCGGCGGCCGTCCCGGGTACGTACACCCTCACCGTGACCGGCTCCGGCGCCTCCGCGAGCCACTCGGCGACGTACACCCTGACCGTCACCGGCGGCAGCGGACACCAGTGCACGGCGACGCCGTGGAACGCCACGTCGGTCTACACCGGCGGGACGCAGGTGTCGCACAAGGGCCACAACTGGAAGGCCAAGTGGTGGACACAGGGCGAGGAGCCCGGCACCACCGGTGAGTGGGGTGTCTGGCAGGACCTGGGCGCCTGCTGAACCCGGCGCGCTCGAGGTGAGGGTGTCCGGCGCGGTCCTCCGCGCCGGACACCACCATGTCGGGGGTGTGCCCCGGTGTCCAAAAAACGTCTCCCACCAACCGTCGGCCGGGCAAGCTTCTCGGTGATCGTCCGCACCGGACGACACCTACTTGTGCCGTGTGTGCCGAATGGAGCCCGAGCATGTCGAACATCCCCGCCGACCTGCGCTACACCCTGTTCCACCAGTGGGTCCGAGACGAGGGCGACGGCGTACTCGCGGTGGGCCTCACCGACTACGCCCGACAGGCCCTCGGCGACATCGAGTTCCTCGAACTGCCCGACGCCGGAAAGACCGTCTCGCGCAAGGAGGCGGTGGGCACCGTGGAGTCGGTGAAGGCCGCGAACGACATCTACTCGCCCCTCGCCGGCGAGATCGTCGCGACCAACGCGGACGCGGTGGCCACCCCGCAGACGGTCAACACCGATCCGTACGGCGTCTGGCTCTTCAAACTGTCCCCCGCCGAAGGCGAGCCGACGCAGGAGCTCCTGACGGCCGAGCAGTACCAGGCGGCCACGGGAGCCTGAGGCAGGACGGGAGGCACCGGCGGCGGGCGGGAGGCAAGGTGGACTGGGGCACGCTCGTCGCGACGCTCAGCGGTGGCACGATCGCGATCTCCGGGACGGTGCTGGCGGACTACCTGCGGCACCGCCGGGAGGACGAGCGCGGGTCCGGGGCGCGGCGGCGCACGGTGTATCTGGAGTTCATCTCCGCCGCTGAGGCGTGCTTCACACGGTTGCGCCACCTCGCGCAGACCGCCGGGGAGGAACCCGGCCTGGAGGCCGCCACACGCGCCGCCCTGCGCGAGGGCGGGATCCAGGAAGTGCGGGAGCGGCTGTTCATCGAGGCCGGCACCGACGTGGCCCGTGCCGGGCAGAGGATGTACGAACAACTCCGGGCGCTGCGCCGGGCCGTGGCCACCGGCGCGGGGGCGGCGTCACCCGTCTTCCACGAGGCGTACCACCCGTACATCGCGGCGGTATGGGCCTACCGGGTCGCCGTACGCGCGGAGTTGGAGGGCCAGTCCCTCTCCCCCGCGGACTTCGGCTGGCGCGGGTGGGACGGCAGGGACCGCTGCCCCGTGTGCGGCGCGACGGTCGCCGGGACGTGAACGGTCACCGGACGTGAGCGGTCGTCGGCCCCGGCCGTGCCGGGGCCGACGACCAGGTGCCCGGGTGCGTCACGCCATCGGTGGGTTGTCCTGCCCACCGCCCTGCTCGCGGTCCGCGTCCAGCTGCTGCTTGAGCCTGTCCTGGGCGGTGTCCACCTGGCCGCTGTACTTGCTCTGAGTTCGTTCGTCGACGAAGTCACCGGCGCGGTCGACACCCTTACCCGCCTGGTCCTCGTGCCCCTTGAGCATTTGCTTGAGCTTGTCCATGACGGACATGTCTTGTCCTCCTAGAGCAGGCAGCCCCCGGACTCCAGGATCACCCCTTCCCCCGCCACTCCGCATCCGGGCGGGCGCGGACACCCCCGGCCGCCGGGAACCGCCGGGCCTCCCGCCGACGGGCGAATCCTCGACGGTCCGTACCGCCTACCGCCGCGCCGCCGCCACGAACGCGCGGATCAGCCGCTCCGACTTCACCCCGCGTTCGCTCTCCACCCCGCTGGAGACGTCCACGCCCCACGCCCCGGTGGCCTGGACCGCCCGCGAGACGTTCTCCGGGTGCAGGCCTCCCGCGAGCAGCCAGCGGCCCGTGGGGGCGGTGAACCGGGGCGAGGCCCAGTTCCACGGTTTGCCCGAGCCGGGGTCGGGGGCGTCGAGCAGCAGCATGTCCTCGTCCAGCTCTCCGCAGCCGACCGGGACCTCCCCCGCGGCGGTGGCCCGGATCAGCGTACGGCCCGGGGCGCGCAGGGCGCGGTAGTGCTCGGGGCCCTCGTCGCCGTGGAACTGGACGGCACGGACACCGCTCTCCCGCGTCAGCCGACGGACCTCCTCGACCGGCTGCCCGCGGAAGACACCCACCGTGAGCACGTGCTCCGGCACGCGTGCGCCCAGGCGCCGGGCGGTCCCGGGGTCCACCGTGCGCGGACTGGCCGCGAAGACGAACCCCACGGCGTCGGCCCCGGCCTCCACGGCCGCGTCCACATCGCGCTCGGTCCGCAGACCGCAGATCTTGACGAAGAGATCGCTCATGGGCCCCAGTCAACCAAACCCCCGGTCCGGGGCGGCCGGACCCGGGAGAAGCCGTGTGCGGGGGCGGGCGGGGGCGACTGGTCGGAAGGGCGCGCGAAGTGCCGTACAGTTGTGTTCACCGACGCGGGGTGGAGCAGCTCGGTAGCTCGCTGGGCTCATAACCCAGAGGTCGCAGGTTCAAATCCTGTCCCCGCTACTGTACGAAGAGGCCCGCATCCCCTGGGATGCGGGCCTCTTCGCCTGTCCGCGTGTCCGTGGACCTCAGAGCGCGCGGTCCAGCAGGGCGAGCAGGGCCTCCCAGTGACGGGCGTCGGCAGCGGCGTCGTAGGCCGCGGTGTCGGCCTGGGTGTAGCCGTGCTGGGCGCCCGGGTAGACCTCGGCGCGGTGGCGGACCCCGGCTTGCGAGAGCGCCTTGTTCAGGCGGTCGATCTGCTCGGCCGGCATGCCCGGGTCCTGGTCGGCGTGGCCGAAGTACAGCTCGGCGGTGATCCGCCCGGCGAGCAGGTGCGGGCTGTCGGGTGCGTCGGTGGCCATCCGGCCGCCGTGGAAGCCGGCCGCCGCCGCGACCCGCTCGGGGAAGGACCCGGCGGTGCGCAGGGCGAGGCCCGCGCCCATGCAGTAGCCGGTGACGCCCACCGGCCCGTCCGTCGTCAGCGGGGACTCGGCCAGCCAGCCCAGATACGCTTCCGCGTCCCGCACGACCAGGTCGGCGGTGAGGGCGAATATGTGCGGGCCCAGGGTCTCGAAGATGTCCGGCCGCTGCTGCGGGTCGATGAAGTCGGGCAGCTCGGCGATCGGCGCCCGGCCCGCCCGGTAGAACACGTTGGGGACCAGCACGGTGTATCCGGCCGCCGCGATGCGGTCGGCCATCCCCTTGAGGTGGGGGCGGAGCCCGAAGGCGTCCATGTAGAGCAGGACCCCGGGGTGCGGGGCGTTGTCGTCGGGGTGGACGAGGTAGGCGTCGGCGGTGCCGTCCTGCGTGGGGATGTCCACGGAGGATCCGAGCACTGTGGTCATGAACGTCTCTCTTCTCGTTCGGTGTTGCACGCGGGACACCTCGACAGCGTGTCACAACGCCCCGGACACGAAGATCCTTTTCTTGCCGTTCCGCACTGGTTGGACGGATCCGAGGTACGGCGTTTTCCGGCCGTTTCCCGTCCTACGGGCCGGAATTGAACCCGCCGAAGCCGCCGGGAGCGGTGGCGGCGGTGGAGCCGCCGCACACCGTCCCGGCGCGTCCGCCGCTCGGGGCCGGACGGACGCGCGACGGGCGTCAGGTCAGGACCACGACCTTGTGCATGCCCTCGGCGACGTGCGGAACACCGGTCTTGTCGTCCGGCACGAAGCAGAGCAGCGCGTAGGTGCCCGGCCGCAGGTGGTGGGGCTCCAGCAGCGCGGTGCGTCCCGGCGAGATGGCGCCGAGGCCGAGGGAGGGCCCGGTGAAGGGCGGCCGGCTCCCGGCCTGGCCGGTGAAGAACTTCTGGAGCTGGGCGTCGGTCGTGCCCGGCTTGACGGGCTGGAGGCCCATCTCGTGGATCTCGTCCGAGGCGTTGTGGACGAGGACGTTCTCCCCGGCCTTGTGCAGGCCGTGGACGTCGAAGCGGGGTCCGTTCGAGGTCTCGCGGGTGATCACGATGCTGTCGGGGAAGTCCGCCAGGTCGCGGGACGATCCGTCGCGCAGGTGCAGGACGCGGGTGACGGGGTGGGCCGGGTCGGCCAGGAAGGCGGTGAAGTCGAGGAGGACGACGGGGCCCGCGCCGACCGGGGTGGTGAAGGTCTCCGGGACGGAGGGGCTGACCTGGGCGCCACCGAACAGCTCGGCCTCGTCACGCACCGCGGAGATGCCCCGCGCGGCGGCTGCGGGCTTCTTGCTGACGGCCTTGCCCAGGTCGGCGAGGACCTTGCCCACGGTGACACCGCGGTGCGGCCGGAAGGCCTGGAGGAAGTGGCCCTTGGGGTCGTCGGTCCGTACGTGGAAGGCCACCAGGCCGGCCTGCGCGGTGTCCGGGGCGTGGATGCCCGAGACCCCGATCTCCACCTCCACCGGGTTGCCGTGGTGGCCGTGCTCCTCGCCGCGGGCGGTGGCGTCGGCGGCGGCGCCACCGAGTGCGGTGGCGAGGGCCAGGGCGGCGGCAGCCGCCGCCCTGGCCCCGTTGCGCAGCAGTGCGGTACGCATGAGTCTCCTGTCGTCGTGTGACCCCCCGTCACAGGGCAGCACCTCCGGACCTGAGTGACCGTCAGCCACGCAGACGAAGGGGCCGATCGGGGTATCCCACCCGGCCGGCCTCAGCGCGGGGTGTCCACCGCCCGGTCCACGAGGGCCGCCGCGGCGCCCGTGTACCGCGCCGGGTCGCACAGCTCGGCCAGCTCCGCGGGGGTGAAGTGGCCGCGCAGTTCCTCGGACTCGGCGAGGACGTCCGCGAGCGGGCGGCCGGAGCTCTGGGCCGTGTGCGAGGCCCGGGTCAGTGCCTGCTTGGCCTCGGCCCTGCCCAGCCGGGGCGCCAGGACGGCGGCGATCCGCTCGGAGACGATCTGGCCGCCGGTCAGCGCCAGGTTCCGCGTCATGCGCTCCGGCCGCACCTCCAGTCCCTCGGCCAGTTCGACCAGGGTGTGGGTGGCGCCGCCGGTCAGCCGCAGACACTCGCGCAGCAGCTGCCACTCGGCGTGCCAGGCCCCGGCGGAGCGCTCGTCCTCGGAGAGCACGCACTGCGTGACGCCCGCGGCCAGCACGGGCACCTGGAGCGCCGCGCTGCGCAACAGCGTCGCCAGGACCGGGTTGCGTTTGTGCGGCATGGCCGACGAGCTTCCGCGTCCGGTGACCGCGGGCTCGGCGACCTCGCCGACCTCGGTGCGCGTCAGCGACTGCACATCCACCCCGATCTTGCCGAGGGCGGCGGCGGTGAAGGCGAGGGCGGCGGCGAGGTCCGCGACGGGGGTGCGCAGGGTGTGCCAGGGCAGGCCGGGCGCGGTGAGCCCGGTCTCCCGCGCGAAGGCCTCGGTGAGCCGGGCCGCGTACTCCCCCGGGTCCAGCGGGCCCGTACCGTCCAGGCGCGCGTACTCCAGGTATCCGGCGAGTGTTCCCGCCGCCCCGCCCAGGGAGACGGGCAGCGCGTCCAGGACGCGTTCCAGTCGCAGGTCGGCGTCGAGCAGCAGTTGCCGCCAGCCCGCGGCCTTCAGCCCGAACGTGGTGGGGACGGCGTGCAGGGCGAGGGTGCGGCCCGCCATGGTGGTGGCGCGGTGGCGCCGGGCCAGACCGGCCAGGGCGTCGGCGGACCTGGCGAGGTCGGCGCGCATCAGCCGCAGCGCCCGCCCGGCCACCAGCATCGCGCCGGTGTCGAAGATGTCCTGGCTGGTGGAGCCGCGGTGGACGTAGTGCGCTGCGGCCGGGTCCACGGCGGCGACGCGCCTGCTCAGCGCCTGCACCACACCCACGACCGGGTTGGCACTCTCGCGCGCGGCCAGCGCCAGTTCCCGCAGGTCGAAGTGGTCGGCGCGGGCCTGAGCGCCGATGACCTCGGCGGCCTCCTTCGGCAGGGTGCCCAGCCGGGCCTGCGCCCGGGCCAGCGCCGCCTCGGCGTCCAGCATCGCCTGGAGCCACGCCGGGTCGCCGACGGCCTCCTCGACCGGGGTGCCGGCGCGGACCGGCGAGAGCAGGCCGGAGTCGGGCGGGCTGTCGGGGCGGCTGGTCATACGAGGGCTCCTTGCAGACGGTCGGCGGCGGTGACGGACGCGGTGGGGCGGGGTGCGAGGGCGAGTACCGCGCGGGCGATGGCGTCGGAGTCGGCCAGGGTCACGGAGTCCACCCCGGGCCGGATCCCGGCCGCGGTCACCCAGTGCACGGCCTCGGTGGGCACCCCGTAGGCGAACCGGCGCGGGTGCGCCCGGCCCCGCGCGTCACGGACGCGGTAGGGGCGCTCGGCCACCGCGAGGCCGCCGGTCTCGTACCAGTCGCCCCCGGCGTTGGGCACCCGGTGGTTCACGGCCTGCCCGGTGGCGACCAGGTGCTGCAGGAGCGGGTCGGCGGCGCGCCGCACATCCGCCTCGGGCAGCCGGGCCTCGATCAGCACCTGGGCCCGCAGGGGCGGCCCGGGGACGGACCGGGACTGGGCGACGAACGCGGGGCGGACGGTGTCGATACGTATCTCGGTCCCCGGGCCGGTCAGTTCGAGGACGCCCGCCTCGATGAGGGCGATCATCTCCTCGATGCGCGAGGTGGGGGGCCCGATGGAGAGGAAGGCGTTGAGCGGTGTGTACCAGCCGTCGAGTTCGTCGCGGTGCGAGTCACCGTGCAGACCGCTGTGGTCGACCGCGAGTCTCACCTCGTTGCGCAGGTCGCGCAGGACGTCGAGGGCGGACTTGAGGGGACCGCTGAGGTTTCCCCGCCGGGCCTCGCGCACATCGTCGCGCAGATGGCGCAGCAGCCAGTCGCGGAACGCGTCCCGGTCGACGAACTCCTGGTCCCCGTACGGCCGCGAGAGCCGCTCCCAGCTCCAGCGCTCCGCTCGCGGTATGCCGGCCGCGTCGAGCAGTGCGCCGCGGCCCTCGGCGCTCTCGCACGCCAGGAACCGGTCGACCAGGGCCGGGCGCTCGGCGTCACGGCCGTGGGCGGTCAGCCAGGTGCCGTAGTAGACGCTCTCCACCTCACGGGTGATCAGCGGCCACAACTCCTCGCGCAGTCCGATGCGTTGACCGTCGGCGGCGCGTTTGCGCAGGGCCTCGACGTGCTCGGGGGTGAGCAGACGCGGGAGATACCGCTCGGAGGCACCCTTCTCGTTCTCACCGCGGGCGTGGTAGGGCACACCCCGGCGCGACATGGCGTACATCACCGGCTCCTGCCCCGAGGGCCGGTACACCAGTCGCCCCCCGACCCGTTCGAAGGAGCCGCCGCGTCCCTGGGTGAGCAGGGTCATGTGGTCGAAGAAGTTGAGGCCGAGGCCGCGCAGCAGGACCGGCTCGCCCGCCGCGACCACGCTCAGGTCGAGGTCGGCGGGGTTGGCGGGCTGGAGGTAGCGCAGACCGTGGACCCGGGCGAGGCTGGCGGTCCGCTCCTCGCGGGCGGTGGGCCGTACGGGAACGTGGCCCTGGGCGAGGACCACGGCGTCGAGGCCGCTGAGCCAGGTTCCGTCGGAGAGACCGACGGCCTGCTCGCAGTCGGCCTCGCCGTGGCTGTCCGCGAGGGCGACGGCGCGCGAGCGGTGGACCTCGACGGTGACGTGCGCGGGGGCGCGCCGGACCACCTGCTGGAACATCGCGGCGAGGTAGCTGCCGTAGAAGGCGCGGCTGGGGTAGGTGTTCGGCCCCAGGTCGCGGGCCTCGGCGAGGGTCTGCTCGTCGTGGCCGGCGCGGTCGCCGGACGCGGTGATCTCGCGCGCCCACTCCTCCAGGGTGGGGCCGGGCTCGATGGGCCCCTCGATGCGAGAGCCGTCGTCGGTGTGGACGGTGATCTGGGAGGCCACCGTGTTCATCAGCAGCAGCCGGGACTGGTCGGTGCGCCATACGGCTCCGGCACCGGGCTCGCAGGGCTCCACCACGTGGATGGTGACCGCGGAGTGCGTCGGCTGTGCGCGCTCGTTGGCGCACAGCCGCTCCAGCACCGACAGACCGCGCGGTCCGGCGCCGACCAAGCACACCGTCCTGGGAACCTCACTCCTCATGCCCACACACTCCTGTCGTCCTGCCCGGTGCCTTCGGGGGTGGCGGGGAGCGGTTCGCGGGGAACCGGGCGGTTCGCCGCTGCTTGTCGCTCCTCACAGCGGGACGATAGCCACGGTGAGGTCGCGGAATCCAAGGACGCCGGTCAACTGCGGCATGCCGCAAGGGTGTTGACGGCGCGGCTTCCGATCCCGACCAACACGGGAAAGCGCAGGTCAGCGCGGCCGGGCCGGGCGCACCCGGATGGCGGCGGCATATCGCGCGGGCGGCCGTGGGCCCGCACGATGGACAAGCGGAAGCAAGCGGTCCGTACAGCAGAGCCGTCCGTGTGGAGGTGCGGGAGCGATGTGGCGACCTGATGGCTGGGACGTGCGGGTGCGCGTGGGCCTGCTCACGCCCCACGCCGATGTGGGGCCGGAGTCGGAGTTCCGCGCGATGGCCCCGCCCGACGTGGGCGTGCACGCCGCCCGGGTGCCGTTCGGCGCGATGCGTTCCGGCGGCGCCATGGACGCCACGATCCCGCTCGCCCCGGTAAGGGCCTTCGCCGCGCCGCCGCACGTGGACGAGGCCGCCGCGCGGCTGGCCGCCGCGCCCCTGGCCGCCATCGGTTACGCCTTCACCAGCTCCGCGTACGTCATCGGCGCGGACGGCGAGGCGACGATGCTCACCCGGCTGGCGGCCCGCGCCGACGGCCTGCCGGTGGTCGCCACCTGCGCCTCGACGGTGGAGGCCCTGCGTCTGCTGGGCGCCACCCGGATCTGCCTGGTCGATCCGCCGTGGTTCGACCAGGAGCTGAACGACCTGGGCCGCGCCTACTACGAGGCGGCCGGCTTCGACGTACGGTTCTCCGCGCCCTGCGCCCTGCCCAGCGGACAGTCCCTCATCCGGCCGCGCGAGCTGCACGACTGGGTGGCCGCCCACGCCCCCGAGGAGACGGAAGCCGTCGTCGTGGGAGGCAACGGCTTCCGTGCGGTGGGGATGGTGGAACGCCTCGAATCCACCCTGGGACGACCGGTACTGACGGCCAATCAGGTACTGCTGTGGGCGGTGCTGCGCGCGGCCGACAGCCACACCGAGGCGATCACCGGGTACGGACGGCTGTTCGCCCTGGACACCCCGGCGCTGTAGCGCCCCCTCGCCGCCACGGGGTCACTCGGCAACCCGCAGGACGATCTTGCCCCGGGTGCGGCCCGAGGCCTGCTGCCGGTGGGCCTGCGCGACCTCCGCCAGCGGCAGCACCGACGCCACCTCGACGGTGACCGCGCCGGCGTCGATCAGCCCGGCCAGGGTGGTCAGGGCGGTGCCGTCCGGCTCCACCAGGAACGGCCTGGCGCGCACACCGGCCGCGACGGCCTTCCCGGCGAGCTCGGCGGAGACCCCGGAGGGGACGGCGACCAGCAGACCGCCCGGACGCAGCACCTCCAGGGAGCGCGTGCTGGTGCTGTCGATCTCGTCCCCGACGAGGTCGACGACCACGTCGACGCCGGAGACGGCCTTCTCGAAGGGGGTGGCGGTGTAGTCGACGACCTCGTCGGCGCCGAGCTCCCGCAGCCAGGGGTGCTTGCCGGCGCTGGCGGTGGCGATCACATGGGCGCCGAGGTGCTTGGCGATCTGGACGGCGAAGTGACCCACGCCACCGGCCGCGGCGTGGACGAGCACGCGCTGACCGGGGCGTACGTCGGCGGTGTCCACCAGGACCTGCCAGGCCGTGAGCGCGGCGAGCGGGACGGCCGCGGCCTCGTCGTGGTTCAGGGAGGCGGGCTTGCGGGCGAACTGGCGGGCGGGGGCGGTGACGTACTCGCCGTAGCCACCGGCGGCGCGGGGGAACCACGGCATGCCGTACACCTCGTCGCCCACCTCCAGGGTGTGCACACCGAAGCCGACCTCCTCGACCACCCCGGCGACGTCCCAGCCGAGGACGAACGGCGGCTCCCCGAGGACGCCCGCCATACCGTGACCCTCGCGCGTCTTCACATCGACCGGGTTGACCCCGGCGGAGACGACCCGCACCAGGACCTCGGTCGGCAGGGGCGCGGGCCGGGGCGCCTCGGTGACCTCCAGGACCTCGGGGCCGCCGAAGGCGGACTGGGTGACGGTGCGCATCGTGGGGGTGGGGTGGGACATGGCTGACTCCTCGAATACGGGCGACTGCGCCCGCGCGGTGAACGATGCGGTCACGCTATGGGAGGGGTAGCAGTAACCTGCAAGGGCACCTACTATCTTTTGGATAGCATTGACTCGATCGCGCCCCGCGCGGAGGAACCGCCCCATGAGCACCAACTGCGACACCGGCAGCCACGACAAGCACGATGTCTACGCGGCCCTGTGCCCCTGCCGGAACGTGCTGGAGCTGCTCGCCAACAAGTGGAGCGCGCTGGCGATCGGCGCCATGGAGGACGGTCCCGTACGGTTCGGCGCACTCCAGCGCGTCCTTCAGGGGGTCAGCCCCAAGGTACTCACCCAGACGCTGCGCCGCCTGGAGGACGCGGGACTGGTGTCGCGCACGGTCTACCCGGCCGTGCCGCCGCACGTCGAGTACGCCCTGACCGAGCTGGGCCGCAGCGCGGCCGAGCCGCTGGCGCACATGCGCGACTGGGCGGAGCGGAACGTGGATCTGCTGTACGCGGGACAGCAGTAACCCCCACCGGGCCGGAAGAACCCCCTTGGCGTGATCGTCGCGGGGCGGGACAACTGCCTTGCCGTGATCGTCGCCGGGCCGTGAGGATGGCCCCCATGTCTGCCTTCACCGCTCCTGACGGGACCCGCCTCGCCTACCACGTACGCGGCGAGGGCGAGCCGCTGCTCTGTGTGCCGGGCGGCCCGATGCGCGCCTCGGCCTACCTCGGGGACCTCGGCGGACTCTCGGCGCGGCGCCGGCTGGTCCTGCTGGATCTGCGCGGGACCGGTGATTCGGGTGTTCCCGCCGACCCGGCCACGTACCGCTGCGACCGGCAGGTGGCGGACGTCGAGGCCCTGCGCGCACATCTCGGCCTCGACCGCGTCGACCTCCTCGCGCACTCGGCGGGCGGCGATCTCGCCCTGCTGTACGCGGCCCGCCATCCGCACCGCGTCCGTACGCTCACCCTGGTCACCGCCCGCGCGCGGGCCCTCGGTATCGACTTCACCGAGGAGCACCGGCGGGAGGCGGCGGCCCTGCGCGCGGCCGAGCCGTGGTTCGGCCCCGCGCACGAGGCCTACGAGCGGCTCTGGGCCGGATCGGACACGGACGCCGACTGGGACGCCGTCGCCCCGTTCTTCCACGGCCGTTGGGACGCCGCTGCCGAAGCGCACTCCGCGGCCGAGGTGGAGCAGACCAACGCCGGGGCCGCGGAGGCGTACGCGTCGCCCGATGCCTTTGCGCCCGCCGCCGCACGCGCCGTCATGGAGACGCTCCACGCACCGGTCCTGCTGCTCACGGGGGAACTGGACAGCGGGCCGCGGCCCCGGGTCGCGGCGACGATCGCCGCGTTGTTCCGCGACGCCCGGCTCACCGTGCAGCCGGGCGCGGGCCACTACCCGTGGCTGGACGACCCGTGCGGCTTCACGCGGACGGTGACATCGTTCCTGGAGGGGAAGGACGCGTAGCGACAACCCCCCGTCGGCGGGTCACAGGTCCTGCGTCCACTCCACCGCGTAGTACTTCAGCCACTCGTCCTCCGCGACGAGGTGCATACCGGCCGCGGTCATCACCCGCTGGGAGGCGATGTTGGTGTGGGCCGTGTCGCCCTTCACCCGGGTGACGCCCTGGGCGCGGGCGAAGTGCAGCAGCGCGCGCAGGGCTTCGGTGGCATACCCCCTGCCGTGGACCGAGGGCACCAGGCCGTAGCCGATGGTGACGGTCCCGTCGAGGTCGGGTGCCCCGTGGAAGCCCAGACCGCCGATGGCGCGGCCGTCTTCGCGCCGGAGGATCTCGTACGCACCGAACGGCTGCGGGTCCCCTCGGCCCTCGTAGGTCTCCAGGTAGCGAAGGGCCCCGGCGGTGTCGGCCTCGGTGGGGTATCCGGGCGCCCAGTGGGTGTTCGCCGCGGCCGGCTCGTCCGCGATCAGGGCCAGCGCCTCCTCGACGCTCATCGGGTGGAGGACGAGCCGTGGTGTGACGAGACATTCCATACCCGGTGGGATATCACCGGGTATGGCGAGTGGCAATCGGACTGCCCCTCAACTCGTCGGCCGGCGTGCCCGGGAGGGGTGGTGTCACCGTGCCGGGCCGCCCGGCCCGGCCCGGGGCATCCACGGCGGCGCGGATACCCGGCAGCACCCTCTCGCCGAGGATCTGCCGGAGTTGCGGTTCGATCAGGTCCACGCCGCCCGTCGCTTCGGCGACCACGTCCGTGAGTGTGCCGCCGCCGGTGCGCAGATGCACGGCGGTGACATGCGGCCCGTGCCCGGTGAGGACGACTTCGGTGCAGGTGGGCCCGAACTCCACGCCCAGCGCGTCCAGCGCGGCGACGACGTGCCGGGTGACCGCCTCCGCCCGCGCGGGCTCCAGCGGCGCGGGCGTCACACGCCCCTGCGGGAAAGGAGCGACAGGGCCGAGGGAGTCGACCGGGCCTGCCGGGCCGGCCGGGGCGACGGGTTGGGAGCACGCGGGGGTGATGGCGACGACCACGTGTTCGCCCCGCTCCGAGAACGCCTCCACGCGGTACCGGACATCGGTGTGCCCCATGGCCGTATCCGCCTCGGCCTGAACACCGGCCCGCGCGAGCCGCCGCCCCATCGCGCGCCTGTCCATGAGGAGTTCGACGATCTCGGGGGTGTGCCAGTCGAGGCCCAGTACCAGGGCGACCAGCGCGGCCTGCGGCCGGCAGTCGTCGGAGAAGCAGCCGATCCGGGTCACCGGCTCGACGGCGTCGACGGCCCGGGCCATCGCGATCCACTCCTCGTCGGAGGCGTCCGGGCTCAGGACGACGATCCGGCCGTGGTCCTCGGTGTCGTCCATCGCCGCGAGGTGTCCGGGCCAGCACAGGACGGACGTGGTGACCTTCTGTCCGGCCGTCTCGACGTGCGCGCGCATGCGGGCCGGTACACCTCCCCCGGCCCCGAACACCAGCACATGCTCCGTCACGGCAACCCCTCCCCTCCGTGATCCTTTCCGCAGCCCCCTCAACTGTCAAGGTCAGCAGGGGACTTCACGCGCCGGAGGTGAGGACTGGGGGGCTTGCTACGAACCGGAGCGGGGAGGGGTCATTGGGCCACCGCCCGGAGAGCAGCCCGTACGGACTCGTTCACGGACTCGTTCACGGACTCGTTCACCCCGGTCGCGTCATCGCCCGCACCCAGCCCGTCCGTGCCCATGCGGGCGCCCGGGGGCCGCTCCCACCAGGGCCTACGGTGTGAGGCAGCCGCTCAGTGACGGCCGGGCCTGGGGCACCCCGGCCGTCCTGCGGTGTATGCAGGGGGGATGGATCTTCGGGCACTGGTCGCACGCCGCCACCCGTCCCACCGGCTGCGCCGCGCACTGCTCGCCACGCCGTTCGCGCTCATCGCGATCATCAGCGTGGCGGACGTCGAGGCTCCGCCCGACGTCCACCTCGGGCCGTTCCTGGCGGCCCCGCCCGCCCTCACGGCGTCCTTCGCGGGGCCGAGGACCACGGGCCTCGTCGGTGCCGTCGCCATCGCCGCCCAGGTGGGGGTGGCGATGCTGCGCGGCAGCGTCACCGACCTCAACCACTCCTTCCAGATCATCTCGCTCGCCCTGATCTCGGTGCTGGTGACGCTCTTCGCCCATCTGCGCGAGGTGCACGAGAGGGAGCTCGTCCAACTGCGCCTGGTGGCCGAGGCCGCGCAGCAGGTGGTGCTGCGGCCCCTGCGGGAGCGGCTCGGCCCCTTGCGGATGGCGTCGGTGTACCTGGCCGCGGAGGCCGAGGCGCAGATCGGCGGCGACCTCTACGCCGCCGCCCGTACCGCCCGTGGCACCCGGCTGCTCATCGGCGACGTACGCGGCAAGGGGCTGGAGGCCGTGGGGGACGCGGCCGTCGTCCTGGGCGCCTTCCGGGCCTCGGCCCACCAGGAGGACGAGCTGTGCGGACTGGTGGCCTATCTGGAGGGCGCCGTCGGCCCGGAGCCGGACGATGCGGGCGCCGAGGACGGCGAGGGCGGCGGCAGTGACGGCGAGGGAGGCCAGGGAGGCGAGAGCGACGGCAGTGACGGCGCCGCCGCCGACAGGGCCGACGCCGACGCCCCGGGCGAGGCGTTCATCACCGCGGCCGTTCTCGACGTACCCGACGACCGCCAGACGCTGAGCCTGGTCAACTGCGGACACCCGCCACCCCTGATCCTGCGCGGCGGCCGGGTCATCGCCCTCGACGTCACCCGCCCGGCGCCGCCGCTCGGCCTCTCGGAGCTCGCCGGATCCGAGGGGCCCGGCGAGTACGTCTTCACGGCGGAGACCTTCGCCTTCGAGACGGGCGACATCCTGCTGCTCTACACGGACGGCGTGATCGAGGCCCGCGACGGCGCGGGAGCGTTCTACCCGCTGGCCGAACGGATGGGCGCCTGGGCGGCCACCGGCCCCCACACCCCCCGCGCCCTGCTCCGCCAGCTCTGCGACGACCTGCTCGCCCATGTGCCCGGACGCCGCCTGGGGGACGACGCCGCGATGGTCGCGATCGAGCGGCTGGGATGAGGCGGACTGTTCCATCGCATTGGTACGGCCAGCCCGATCCGGCGACTGCCCGGCGTGTTCGCGGCCCAGACGGCCCTCTCCCGGCGGCCCGGTCGTCACCATGTGACAGAGCATGTGACAGAGCCCCGCGCGGGCCGCCGAATCGCGGCACGCACGGGGCTCCTTCAGGCAGGTTCCGTCACGCGGGGTCCGTCACGTCACGGCTTGACGTCGACGACCTTCATCTCCAGCGGGTAGCCGGACGAGCCGCAGTTGAGCGTCGACGCCTTCTCCGTGCCGAGCTTGCGGTAGCCCTGGTCGCCCTTGTACGGGCCGTTCACCCGTCCGGGGCCGCCACACTTGGCCTGCACGTACCAGGTGCCGTTGCCGTGCGAACACCATCCCACGGCCACGTGGTCGTTGGTGTGCGACACATACGCGCTGCACCCCGTGGGCCCGACGGCCGCGCTCGCCGAGGGAGCGGCACCCAGCATCACACCGGCCGCCAGCAGACCCACCGCCGAAGCCACGCCGCCCAGCCTCTTCATCCTGTCGTTCATGCGTTCCCACTCCCCGTAAAACGTTCGGTCTGAGTGAGTGAGGCTAGTGCGAGTGTGGTGTACGCGCGTCCTCCTGGAAGACGATGACGAACTGCGCTCCAGGCGTCTCACGCGTATACAACCGCCAGCCATTCCCGTGCAGTTGTACGCATACGCCGCATCCGAGATGGGGCCACCGCCGCTCGGTTGGGAATCCGCCACCGGTCCGGGGAAACGGAGCGCGGCGCGCCCGGCGGCCGATGGGGCCGCGGGACGCGCCGCGCGAGGGTCCGAGGTGCGGGCGGGGAACCGTCCCTGTCACGAGGGGCGGTCACCGACGGGCGTCAGTGGTGCCGGGTACCCATGTGGTGGGTACGCCCCCACATGGCGGTGTCGAGGATACGGCCGCTGTCGTTGCGCAGGGTGGCCGTGTCGCGGTGGTTGTCCCAGACGTAGTTGTGGCGGTCCTGGTAGACGTCGCGGCTGGTGTCGCGGCCCATGCCCGTGTGGACCTTGACGGCCGAGTGGCCCTCCAGGCGCAGGCCGTGGAACCGGTAGCGGGCGCCGTCGCTTGCGGTGAGGGTGAATCCGCGCAGGTTCACGGCGTGGCGTCCGGTGTTCATGACCTCCACCCACTCGCCGTTGAGGCTCCGGTTCGAACGGTCGTCACGGCCCGGGCTGTTGTACTGCACCTTGCCGATGACCACGGTGGAACGGTCGGCGTGCCGGTGGTGGCTGTCCGCCGCGGCGGGCAGGGCGGCGGCACCGATCAGGGTGCCGGCGGCGAGGGCGGCGGCGAGGATACGGCGGCTGGTGCGCGAAGCAGTCATGTGCGTGCTCTCTCAAGGACAAGCCCCGGATCAGGCTCTGTTCGGGCCGGTGACGGGGCGGGCCAGGTTCCCGGCTGGTGCCGAGGAGCCACACTCTGGCCCGCCGGAGCGATCAAGGCCCGCCGACCCGACGTTCTTTACGAATTCAGGACATTTCCGTAACTACCCCTTATGTCAATCTCGCGACCCGCGCATGCCCACTCCCGGCCGCGCGCCCCTTCGGCAACCAGGCCGCACACCGCCCGTCACAGCGACGACACCCGGCTCTCGGCTCGCGCGACGGACCGTCAACCCGTGAGCGTGGTCGTTACCCCCGGCGGGGGACGCAGCCGCTCGGCGAACCGCTCACCCACCCCGCACACACCACCGCTCCGGTACTCAGCCCACCGCCGCCGCCGTGCGTTCCAGCCGCGCCACGTGCCTGCGCAGGCCCAGCGAGAACGCCCAGGCCGCCAGGAACAGGGCGGTCGCGATGGCCAGGGTGCACCAGCGCAGATCCTTCGAGACCACGAATCCGGGGCCGAGGCCGGGGTGTACGGAGTTCAGCAGGACGTGGAAGAACAACGTCAGGGCGAGCAGATACAGGCCGTACCACGCCGGTTTGCTCCAGCTCTTGAGAGCGCGTCCGTCCATGCCGGACAGCGGCAGCATCCCGAACACCACGACCTCGATACCCCCGACGACCATCAGTCCGACCGTGTACGCGAGCGCGTGGCGCGCGCTGTCGGGCGGGGCCGTACGGCCCGCCTCGATCAGCGGTGTGCCGAGGATCCACACCAGCAGGGAGGCACTCAAGACGCAGATGCCGCCGATCAGCACCGCCTGCCCCTTCGGCATGGTGTGAGGCGTGGTGTGAGGCAGTGGGCTCGGTGCGGGAGGCGCGGTGCCGAGCACCATGTAGACCGCCACCAGGCCGTACACATACGGGACCGGGAAGGCCAGGCCGCGCGAGAGCGCCGCCATCGGGGCCGCGAGGACCAGACCGGCCGGAACCACCCTCAGCTCGGCCCGTATACCGCCGCGCCCGGGGCGCAGCAGCGAGTCCTTCGTCTTCTCGTACGTCACCAGGACCAGCAGGGTGCCCACCGCCGCTCCCAGTACCTTCGCCGCGGTGGGCGTGCTCCAGTGGGCCGTGGCATCGGCCCAGACGACGAGCGTCCCACCGAGCAGGGCGAAGCAGCCCATCCGCACCCAGCCCGGCAGCCGGGCCGTGCTCGTCCGCGCCGACCGCTCCGCACGGCGCCGGCGCCACCAGCGGCCGAGCGCGTTCTCCGCCAGCTGCGAGGGGAAGGCCTTCTCCAGCAGCAGCACGAGCAGCAGGAACCAGGCGGCCATACCCACCGACCCCGCGATGTCCTTGAGCGCCCAGGAAACTTCCGCCGGGGTGCGCAGACTTCCCACCAGCCCGGCCGGGCGCTCGTGGTGCCCGTGCCGCGGTGGTGCGGGGTGTCCACTGGGCCCGGGGGACGGTCCCGGCCCCGCCACGCCGCCGTGCGAGGTGGTGGGCTCGGGTTCGCCCGAGGCGGAGGCGGAGACGGAGGGGGTGGGGGTGGGAGGCAGTGGTGTGATCCCCGGCAGATCGGGTTTGGGCAGGACGCCGGTCCTGGCCTCCGCGTGGTGTTCCACCGGCGAGCCGCTGGGCAGGAAGAACGCCGTGAAGGGCTCGGGCGGCAGGTCGATGGTCCCGGCCCGTTCCACCGCGCGTCTGGGACAGTCGAGGTCCACCGGCTGGTGGCCCCTCATGTCCGGGGGAATGTAGGCATGGAGGTCGATGAACCTCCAGTGGCCGGGCGCGGCGTCGCCCTTGTTCGAGTCCCCGTCCAGCCAGGGGTCGAGCAGCCCGTTTCCGCCGACCAGGATCCTCCCCCAGGTGCAGGCGGCGGGGTAGTCCGTCATATGGATGGTGATCTCGTACTTCCCCGTGGGCGGCGGTGTGAGGGGTGGCGGGATCACCGTGAAGGTCCGCGAGGCGGAGAGGGCCTCGGGCGGCCCCGGCCGGGCGGACACCGATCCCGCGTCCGCCGTGCCACCGCCGTTCGCGGAGGCGGCTTCGCAGGTGACCGTCACCCTGTACGTACCGGCGCCGGCGCCCTGCGGGACGGTGAAGGAGCCGGACAGTCCGCCGTCCCTCCGGGTGGTCGCGCCGGGGTCGGGCAGGGCCGCCGCGTCCCACAGGAGGCGGGCGGGGCCGCGGCACAGGAACCCCTCACCGGAGACCTCCACCTTCGTCCCGGACGTCCCGGAGGCGGGCGACAGGGTGAGGGATGGGGTGGGGCGCGGGGGCCGGACCACCTGGGCCGCCACCACTTCGTAGGAAGTCCGCTGGGTGATGGTGGGACGCGCGTCGCAGGTCGCGATCACCTCGTACCGCCCGAGCGGTGCCTTCTCGGCCACTTTGACGGGCTGCGAGAACCTGCCGGACGCGTCGGTGCGGGCGGCGATCGGAGCCGGTAGGTCACCGGTCAGGGTGAGCGGGCCCGCCCGCGTCTCGCCGCCCGCCCCGCAGTCGAAGTCGCTGCCGGACACGACCACGGTAGTGCTGCCCTGTTCCACCTTCTTCGGATCCGCCGAGAGCAGTGGTGGGGCGGGAATGTTGATCGTGGGGGTGGTGGGCGTGGGCTTGGTCGGTTGCGGTGTGGACTTGGAGGGCCTGGGCTGGGACAGGGACGGGGCCGGGGTGAGCTTCGAGGGGCTGGGCTTCGGCGTGGTCGGATCCGGCTCCCCCGGCGGCGTCGGATGCGAAGTCGACCCGTCGGCCAGGGACTTGGAGGGGTGGATGACCACCGCAGACCGCGATGAGGCGCCCCCCGACGGCGGCGGTGCGGGGTCGGACCCCGCTGCCGTCACCCCCGTGACACCCCGCACACCACCCGCGAAACTCGGCCCCGGCGAGCCCAGGAGCGACACCGTCGCGAGCAGCACCGTCAGCATCGCCGCCGTTGATCCGCACGTCTTCCGCCTGCGTCCCACAGTGTCCCCCCTCGTAACCGCACGGCCTCCCCAGCCGTCCCCGTTCGGGTGCACTTGTTTGACGCCCCGGCCCCGCGCCTTCGTTTCGCTCAGGGGTACGGCGCACGGGAGCACGGGGCGGAAAGGGGCAAGCGCCGCACGCCCCCGGGGCCGACAACCGTGTCCAACCCCCACCGCGTCGACGACGGTTTGTGGCCGCCGGTGTCTCCAACGTGTGAATCTTGTGCGCACTCACCTGTGCTGTTGCCGCAGCAATGGGTAGCATCCGGCGGCAACATCCAGCACGAGGAAAGCGAATTCTCATGGCGGACGAGCCGGACTTCACCACACTCAAGGACCAGTACGCGGCGCGCGTCACCGCCGACCTGGAGGCCAACCAGCAGGACCAGGCACGCATCCGCGCGGAACTCGACTCGCTGAAGGGGCAACTGGAGGCCCTGGAGCGGGACCACGGTCTGCTGCAAACCATGCAGCACACCCTCGTCAGCACCGCCGGCGCGGCGGCGCAGGCGGCGGCGCAGGCCTCGGCGGCGACGGAAACGGCCAAGGCACCGCGCAAGCGCACCACCAAGTCGCAGTCCACGGCCAAGACACCGTCCCCCGCCGCGGCATCCGCCTCCACACCCACCGCCGCGCCGGTGCCCAAGCCGCGTAAGGCCCGGGCACAGAAGCCGGAGACGACGGAGGTGGAGGAGGCAACGAAGAGCAAGACGGCCAGGACGGCCAAGGCGGTCAAGGGCACCAAGGCGGCTCAGAGCCCCAGGAAGGCCGCTTCCCAGGCCAAGAAGCCGACCCGGAAGAGCGCGGAGAACAGTGGGCCCACCCTGCGCGAGGTGGTGCTCGGCCTCTTCGCGGGCCACCAGGAGCCGCGTACGGTCGCCGACATCCTCACCGAGCTGACCACCCATCACCCGGAGCGCAACACCAGCCCCCAGGTGGTCCGCAACACCCTCGAAGCACTGGTCGCCAAGGGCGAGTTGGAGCGCGAGCGCAAGCAGGGCTCCGTGTTCTACACGGCCAGCCGCGCAGCTGCGCCCGCCGAGAAGCAGGAAGAGAAGACCGAGGCACCCACCGCCGCTACGGAAGGTGTGGCCGCCCCCGCCACAGCTTCCGCGCCGGCGCCCGCGACCGCCTGACGGGAACGCGCGGCCACGCGTCGTAGCCACCCCGGTGCCCAGGCATCCGCAACGGGGTGGCCACGTCCGTCAGTCTCGGTCGGTGTCGGTCACTGCCCGCCGTACCCCGGCACGGGGTTCATGGTGATCACACCGCCCTGCCCACCGGAGCCACCCGGGTCATCGGAGCCGCCGGAGGCACCTGAACCCCCCGCGCCACCCGAGGCACCTGAACCACCGGAGCCACCGGACACCTGTCCCTGTCCCTGACCCTGGTCCTGGCCTTGCCCCTGATCCTGGCCTTGCCCCTGGTCCTGACCTTGGTTCTGACCTTGGCCCTGGCCCTGGTCCTGCCCCTGTCCTTGGTCCTGTCCCTGTCCCTGTCCCTGGCCCTGACCTCCCGCCCCGATCGTCGCCCCCGTGGCCGTCAGCGCGCTCGTCACCGGCTGGAAGAACGTCTCCCCGCCCGCGGTGCAGTTCCCGCTGCCCCCGGAAGTGAGGCCGACCGCGGCGCCGTCTGCGGTGAACAGGGACCCACCGCTGTCGCCCGGCTCCGCGCAGACGTCGGTCTGGATCAACCCGGTGACCGTGCCCTCGGGGTAGTTCACCGTGGCGTCGAGGCCCGTGACCGTACCGTCGTGCAAACCGGTCGTGCTGCCCATGCGCAGGACGCGCTGCCCCACGGAAGCGTCCGCCGCGGCCGTGATCTCGACCAGCTTCCCCGAGCCCGTGTCGACCGCGCTGGGGGCCTGCGTGGCGGCGTCGTCGTAGGTGAGCAGGGAGAAGTCGCCGTTGCCGGGGAAGGTCGCCTTCTGGACGGTCGCGGCGGGAGCCCCGCCCGCGCTCAGGGACCACTTCTTGGCCGCCACACCGCAGTGGCCCGCCGTGAGAAACCCCGGTTTGCCGTCCTGGGTGGTGACGTTGAAACCCAGCGAGCAGCGGGCGCCGCCCCCGAAGATGGCGTCACCGCCCTCGCTGAACGCCGTGAACCGCCCGGCGGACTTCTGGATCCTGGCGGTGTCCGCGCCGAGGGCGCGTACGGCCTTCTCCAGCTTGTTCCACTGCGCCCCCTTCACCGTCCGGTCCGCCGAGACCACGATGCGGTTGGTCCGGGGGTCGACGGCCCAGGCGGTGCCGGGGATGGTCGCGGTACGGGCGAGGGTGTGCGCCGCCGAGCGCAGTTCGGCCGCGCTGTTGCGGACCGCGCGCGGCACCGCTCCCGCCTTCTTCACCTGGGCGTCGGCGTTGCTGTCGTTACCGGCGATGTTCACGATGAGCTGCCGCTTGGCGGCGTCGTAGTACGAACCGGCGAAGGTGTCACCGAGCTGCCGGGCGAGGCCGCGTGCCGCTTCGGCCGCCGCGGTGGTGTTCATCTTTCCGGCCGCGGCCCCGGACGGGGACTGGGGCTCCGGCTGGGACGCGTTCGCACGTGGGAGCAGTACGGCCGCTGCGATGAGGCCCGCGGCCCCGGCTCCCGCCATCACGGCCCGCCGCTTGGGTATGCGCCTGTGAGTCAACTCGCCGCCTCCTGGTATCTGTTCCGTACCGATCGGGATCGGTGGAAGGTGTGCGGTCCTAGGTACGGATGGGACGGCTGTGGTGTTCACCTTCGTTGCGAAAGAACACTGTTGACGCCTCGTCAGCAAAGCTCGACGCGGGTCGTGGGAGCTGCTCAAACCGCGGCGCACACCCACTTCCCCGCTGTCTCAGCGGCCCGCGAACCTCCCGCTCACCTCCGTCAGAAGGCGCCGTGCGTCCGCGCCGAGATGTGGCCCCGCGAGCCATGCGGCCGGGCGGGAGCCGAGTGAGGTGTTGGAGACCAGGACGAGTGCTCCGTCCCCCCGGCGCACCAGCCAGCCGCCGCCGGACGAGCCCTCGGTCATGGTGCAGCCCATGCGGTACATGTCCGGCTGGTCGGCGGCGACCGAGAACGATCCGGGGCGGTCGGCGCAGTGGAAGAGGGACGAGCCGTCGAAGGGGCGGCCCGCCGGGTACCCCACGATGTCGACCGGGCTCCGCGACCCGGACAGCTCGGCGTCGAAGCCGACGTCCGCCGCCGCGCCGGCCGCCTCCTCCAGTGATTTCGTCTCCCCGGCGGCCTGCCGTACGTGCAGTACGGCGAAGTCGAAGGCCGCCCCCACCCCGGCACCGTCCGTGCCGTGGTCGATCCACTGCTGGGACGTCTGCGCCCAGTCCGCCCACCAGATGCCCAGCGGCGCGGCGCTGTTGGAGCCGCCCGTGGCCACCGGGCCGCGCTTGTCGAAGCCGGGGACGAAGACGATGTTCCTCAGCCATCCGCCGTCCTTGCCCGAGTGGACGCAGTGCCCGGCGGTCCACACCAGGTTGGAACGCCCGGGGCGGGCCGGGTCGCGCACCACGGTGCCGGAGCAGGCGGCGGGGCCCTTGGGGGTGTCGAAGAAGAGCCGGCCGGCGGTGGGCGCCCGGTCGCCGTAGGGACGGGCGACGGGACGTGCGGGCACGGCGTCCGGCTCGGGGTCGGAGACTCCGCGGGGCATGTGCCTGCCGTCGAAGGCGCGTTCGCCCTCGGTGGCCCCGGCCATCCGCTCGGGCCCCCACAACCCGTCCACCACGGGGTTGACGAAGTCCGCGGCGCCCCGCAACCACCGTCCCACGCTCCAGTCCTGCCATCCACGGGGTGTCCGGCTGGGGTCGGCTCGCCGTGCGGCCCCGGCCGGACCGGCGGACCCGACCGCACCGGAACCGTCCCGCGGTCCCGTGGAGTTCTTGGTGACGGTGTACGCGAGTCCCCCGGCCACCACGGCGACGAGCAACCAGGCGGCCGTCCCCCGGAGGCGACGGCGAAGACGGCCGACCATACGAAGACGGGGAAAAGGCACGGGCTCCTCCTCGGGCGCGACACGCTACTGCCCGGTTGATACGGCACCGCGCCCCTCGGCGTTCAACCACCGGTGCCGGGCGCCCGATCGGCGTTCGGACGCACCGGCCCGGCCGGTTCGCGCCTCGACACCGCCCGTCCGCCGAGGCCGTACGAGCCGCTCCGTCAGGTTTCGGCGACGCCCCTCAGCCGATGTCCAACCGCACGGAGATCCGCTTCAGCCTGCGCAGTTCGCTCTCGCTGAGGCCGCCCCACACCCCGCGCTTCTCGTTGTTCGACAGCGCCCACTCCAGGCACGGGGTGGTCACCGGGCATCTGCGGCAGATCGCCTTGGCCTCGGCCAGTTGCTGGTCCGCGAAACGTCTGCTGTACGTAGGGAAGAACAGCTCCGGATCCTCCGTACGGCACGCCGCACGCTTTCGCCAGTTCACAAGAAGACTCCCTCCTCGGCAACGAGTGACGCGATCGACTCCCGTAGGGGTCTTGGGCGTTGTTACGTCAGCCGCTGACGGTCCGTTCAAAGCGAACCGCGCGACCGACCGCGCCTCACCGCCGGACGAAGACCCCGATGCCGTTGGCGACCGCGCGTTCGAAGCTGCCGGGCGGCCGGTTGCGTACGACGACTGCCTGGTCGCCCGGGCCGCGGGTGGCGAGCGTGGAGGAACCGCCGCCGTCCAGGTTGACCGCGTCGTCGGCGCCCATGTCCTTCAGGAGGCGGGCGAGTTCGGCCAGTGTCAGACCCGCGTCGCTCTCGGCCGCGCCGTTCAGGGTGACGAGGTAGAGGCGGTGTCCGTGGCCGCCGATCCCCGCGCCGGTACGGGTGGCGGCCGTGCGGTCGTCGAGCCCGTCCAAGGGGGTACGGGCCCGCAGCACCGGCATGCCGCCCACCGCGAACACCAGTGGCCCCCGGCGGCTGCGCAGCCGGTAGCCGAGCGCGGCCCGGTCGCCGGGCCGGAGCGCGCGCAGGGCGGACGCCCCCTTCTCGCGCCCCGCCAGGACGACCGTACCGGCGGCGATCGGTCCCGAACCCAGGACGTCCGAGGTGCTGACGACACGGCCCTTGCGTACCGTCACCTCGTACGTGTCCGTGGTGCAGGGCGCGCCGCGCACCACATCGGTTCCGCACGCCGCCCGCGCCCGGGAGACGGCGCCCCACTTCGTGGTGAAGGCACCCACCCCGTCCACCGGCACGGCGTACTGGTTGAGCCCGTCCAGGCGCAGCCGGCCGCCGGGGGTGTCCACGGCTCCCTCCAGCGTGAGGCGGTCGAGGCGTCCGTTGCCCGCCGGGCCGACACCGATGACGTCGCGGGCGCTGGTGCCCGGCGGCAGGGCGGGGCCGAACCGCTGGCCGTCGGGGACGGCGCCCTTCAGCGGCTGTCCGGACGCGACCGCCGGGCCGGAGGAGGCGCCGGTGGCCTCCACGCCGGGGTGCTGGGCCTCGCTGATGTCGAAGAAGTCCCCGTTGACGGCGGCGACCGCGTCCCGGGCGTCGGCCATCGCGGTCACCTTCGCCCGGGCGGCCACCGCGCCCGGGGTGAGGAGGTCCACCGTGACATGGGGGTTGTTCAGTTCCGCCACCACGAGGTGACCACGCGTCAGCCCATGGGAGGCGGTGACGGTGAAGCTCCGGTAGGAGACGCCGGGCGCGACGGCGACCGGCCCCCCGTAGCCGATGGCCGGTGCGCCGCGCGCGGCGCCCGGCGCCGGCGCGCCCTGGGCCACGACCATCCCGGCCGCGACGATCCCTGTCAGCGCCAGGCGCGTCCGGCCCCGGGACCACCCCATCGCGCCTCATCTCCCGAGACCCACTCCGCACTCCGCATCGGCAGCCGCAGCCTAGCGAGGAGCGCGGCGGCCCACGGGCAGGCTCGACGCGATGGCCGAGAACGGCCCCCGGCGACCGTCCCGACGGCTGCGGCGGCGGCGCCCGCCCGAGCGGCGTGCCACAGTACGCTCATCAACGTCTCGCTCACCCGGAAACGGTGCTGAACCGGGCCGCGCCCCGGACGGCGGCGCGGCGGAAACTTCAGCAGACCTGGAGAAGTACATGAGCGCTACGCCAACCGGTGGCACCCCGGGTGAAGTTCATGGCAGCACACCCCCGGCGCGGCCCACAGTGGTCACACCGGAGATCACCCACGCGGAGTGCCGCAAATGCGGAACGCGTGTGGCCGGGCTCGACGGGCGGTACGCCTGTGGCGTGTGCGGGTGGACCAACGACTGGTCCGAGGGGCACCGGCCGCTGCCGCGCGCCGAGGACGACCCCGACTTCCCCGGTCCCGGCATCGTCCCGGAGAACCCGTTGGCGGACTGAGCCGTACCGGAGTCCGGCGCGCGGGAGGCCGCCGCCGCCGGACGCCGCCGCGCCCGCGCGCGCCGTGCGCTTGAATGTCCCCCACGACCTGGGAAGGAACAGAGCTGCGGTGCGTGTACTACAGGGCATCATGGGTGCCGTCATCGTGCTGGGCATCTTCTCCTCGGTGCTGCGCACCCTGGTGATACCCCGTCCGACGCGCTCGGGCTTCACACAGCTCGTCCACGGGTTGGTGCGGCGGCCGTTCCAGATGGTGGCCGACCGGCTGACCGGGGCGGAGTCGAAGGACCGGGTGCTCGCGCCGGTGGCGCCGCTGGCCGTCGTGGTGACGCTGATGGCGTGGCTGGGGTGCTTCATGGTCGGCTACGCGCTCCTGGAGGCCGCGGTCAGCCGGCTGCCGTTGCGGGACGCGCTGGTCGAGTCCGGCTCCTCCCTCTTCACGCTCGGCTTCGCCGGCGGCAACCGCGTCACGCTGAACGCCATCGACTTCTGCGCCGCCGCCACCGGTCCCGTCGTGATCGGCCTCCAGGTCGGCTATCTGCCCACTCTCTACGGGGCCTACCAGCGGCGCGAGACGGAGGTGACGCTCCTTCAGTCGCGCGCGGGCGACCCGCCCTGGGGTCCGGAGATCCTCGCCCGCTACGCCCAGGTCGAGCTGCTGCACAGCCTCACCGAGCTGTTCCGCAACTGGGAGCGGTGGAGCGCCGAGGTGAGCGAGAGCCACACCACCTATCCGGTCCTGGTCCACTTCCGCTCCCCCAAGGCCAACCGCAACTGGCTGATCGCGCTGCTGGCCGTGATGGACGCGGCGGCCCTGCGTCTCGCCTTCAACCCCTCCCGGCCCTCGGCCGAGATCCGGCTCGCCCTGCGGGCCGGGTTCGTGTGCCTGCGCGACATCGCCGATCTGCGGGGCATCGCGTACGACCGCGACCCGCGCCCCGACGACCCGATCCAGCTGAGCTACGAGGACTTCCTCCACGGCGTGGCACGGATGGCCGACCAGGGGTACCCGATGGAGCGCACGCCCGAGGAGGCGTGGCCGCACTTCCGTGGCTGGCGCGTCAACTACGAGCAGCTCGCCTACTGGCTGGCCAGGGACATCGACGCCGTCCCCGCCCCCTGGTCCGGGCCGCGCCGCACCACGGTCGCCGTCCGCACGCCCGTCACCCCGATCGACCGCCGCCCCGTGGGATGACCCTCCCGGCCGGGTGCGCGGCTGCCGAGGGGGGCCTGTGAACACCCCTCGTCCGCACTCGTCGCCGTGGCGACGGGTCGCCGGGGAACAGGCGCGCGCCGCAGCGGCGGAGTACGTACTGATCGTGCTGCCGGCGTTCGGCATGGGTGTGCAGATCAACCACGGCACGCCCGCGGCGCCGGCGCCCGCGCTGCTCCTGCTGAGCGCCGTCGCCCTGGCGGCCCGGTCCGCCACGGAGTGAGGGGCGCCGGACGGAGCCGCCCGCCTCACGCCGACTGCTGGTGCCAGGCGTCCTGGAAGTTGCGGCGGGCGCGGTGCAGCCGGGAGCGGACGGTGCCGACGGGCAGGGCGAGGGTCCGGGCCATCTCCTCCTCGTTCATGCCATAGACGGCGCGCAGCATGAGCACCTGCCGGTGGTGGTCGGGCAGCCGGTCCATGGCGTCGGAGATGTGCACGGTGTCCAGGGGGTTGCCGTCCAGGGCGCGGTCGGTCAGGTCGTCGGTGGGGCCCTGGCTGAGGCGTTTGGAGGTGCGGACCGCCTCCCGTACGGTGACGGCGCGGACCCAGCCGTAGAAGGCCTCGGGTTCGCGCAGCCCCCGGATGCCGCGGAATATGGCGAGCATGGCCTCCTGGGCGGCGTCGGAGCTGTGGTTCTGGGCGATGGGCAGACAGAGCCGGCCGACGAAGGGGGCGATGTGCAGGAGGATGTCGTTCATGGCGCGGTCGTCCCCGGCCTGGGCGCGCGGCAGCAGGGCCGTGGCGACGGGGGCCTGCGTGTCGTTCGTGGTGATCACCGCGGGAGTACTCCTGGACTCGGTCTGCTCGTACGAATGCGGGACGGGTGCGTGCCGGGTGCCGGCCGCGCGTCCCTCACGCGGGCACCGCCACCGCGCCCTCGGCGTCGTCGCGGCGGGCGGCGAAGGCGAGCAGGGAGGTCTGCAGGGCGGAGCGGAGATCCTCCATCTGCTCGCGGGTGAAGCACTGCGCGCTGTAGGGGAGTTCGAGGCCGAGCCTGCCGTCGAAGGAGACCACGCAGACCATCAGCGGTCCGCGGCCGGCTTCGGGGAAGTAGTGCTCGCGCGCGGGGACGAGGCGTACATCGGTGACCTGGAGACCGGTCGGGGTGGCCGGCCCGGAGACCCGGCCCATGTTCGTCACGATCACGCTGGTGGCGAGGAGCGCCGGATGCTGCGGGACCTTCGGCAGGAGGTGGAGTTCCTGGAGGTAGTCGCCGCGTGCGATGGCGGTGTGCAGGTTCTCGGTGACGTGGCGGGCCAGGGCGAGCGGGTCGGCGTCGTGCGCCACGTCGAGCACGTCCAGGCAGGAGGTGACCGCGGGCACCATCACCTCGCGCGCCAGCGGCGGGGTGAGCCGGGAGCGCAGGTCGACGGGGGACATACAGCCGAGCGTGCGCGTCCCGGGCTCGCCGCCGAGGCGGCGGCGGACGGCGGTGAGGGCCGCGGCGGCGATCAGCCCGTGCACCGACACGCCCTCGGCCTTCGCGAAGCTCAGCACGCGGGCGGTGTCCTCGCGCTCCAACAGAACGCGCACGACGCCGAGTTCGGGCTCGCCGGGTGTCGGCTCGGTGCCGGCGGCCTCGTACGGCAGGCAGACGACGGGTTTCTGGCGGGTGCGCTCGACGCGACCCGCGAGGTACTCCTCGGCCTCCGGCGCGGAGACGGTCGGCAGCAGGTGGGAGACGGGCTCGGGCCACCGCTCGCCGAACTCGCCCGCCGCGCCGGGGAGTCCACCGGCCAGCCGGGTGTAGGTGTCCCACAGCGCGTTCTGGAGGGCGATGCCGCTGTGGCCGTCGGTGATGGTGTGGTCGATGCTGAGCACCATGGTGTGCTCGTCGCCGCCGCGCAGCAGTACGGCCCGCACCAGGGGTCCGCCGACCGGCAGCGGGGTGTTGAACTCCTCGGTGTAGGCGCCGGGTCCGCCCTCGCGCACCAGCAGCCTCGGCACCTCGTCCGCCGCCAGCGGCTGGAGCACATGGGCCCCGTCCTCGACGGCGATCCGGCAGCGCAGCGAGGGGTGCTCGGCGACCTTGGCGGCGAACGCCTCGGCGAGCAGCTTCTCGTCGAGGTCGCCGCGGACGGTGCAGGAGAGCACGGCACGGCTCCGCTGCGCCACGTAGATCGTCTCGACCGGGCATAACCTGCGCTGCATCCCCATGACCTTTCGACTTTCCTTTGTCCCGGCGGTATACCGGACCCGGCCGCGCCCCGGACTCCCCGGAATGGGGCCGCTCGCACGGACCGGCTGGGAGCGGGGCGCACGCATACGAAGTACGCATACGGAGACGGAACCCTTTCCCCATTGCGGCCAGACCGTTTCGGCCCAGACCCGGATCCCGAATCGCGCTTCAGTGAAGCCGCAATTCCATTCTCTCGCAAGGGTTTCGGAAGAGCCCGCGAAGTGACCTATCCCTCAGCCGCCGCGAGCCCGGCCCGCGACCGCAGTGAGGGGAATACCCACAGCGCCCCGGGCGCTAACCGGACCCGCCCTCCCATCTCCGGAACGCGAGCCGATTTGGCTCAACTTCGGCGTTTGACGAGCCGCACCAACCGCTCGTATACCGCGATTTCCCCAAGGGGCACATGCCAACAGCACGGTCTTTCCTCGGCGCATGGCTGGTTTGTTGACACGAAGTAAACTCCACAAGCTGGCTCGATTCATGCGGCCGTGCTCATGACATACAAGGTCGGGAACCGGTCAATGGGCCAACTTTTGACGGCTCGTCGGGGGACACGCCCGGCGGAAGATCCCCTTGACCCGCCGTCTTCCCCTCATGCAGGGTTGCTGTGCCGAGGAAGGCCGCGCCCCACCACGGGCACTGCCCGCACTCACCGGAGTTCCATCTCCCGCAACGGTATTCCGGCGATGCATTCCTCTTTCCGTTCCCGTGCCCAATTCCGCGCATCCGGTGGGCGGATCGACCACGCCTGCCCAGCGGCTTCCCAGTAAGGGCCCGCGGGTTCCTGCTGCGTGCCGAGAATGTCAAAGACGCCTAATAAGGGTTGGTGCCATGTCTGTCCAGGAGGACACCAGTAGCCCGCTGACCGGGGCCCAGCAGGGGCTCTGGTTCGCCCAGCGGCTCGACCCCGCGAACGCCGCCTACAACACCGCCGAGTACGTGGAGATCCACGGCCCCGTGGACACCGCGCTCTTCGAGACCGCGCTGCGCCGCACCGTCGGGGAGGCGGGCACCTTCGCCCTGCGGTTCACCGACACCGCCGACGGCCCCCGCTCGACGCCGGCCCCGGGTGACGACTGGCCGCTGCACCTGGTGGACGTCAGCGGCGAGGCGGACCCGGACGCGGCGGCCGAGGCGTGGATACGCGCCGACATGGGAGCCGCGGCCGACCTCGGCGAGGGCCCGCTGTTCACCCACGCCCTCTTCACGGTCGCCCCCGACCGTTATTTCTGGTTCCTGCGGGCCCACCACATCCTCCTCGACGGCTACAGCTACAAGCTCGTCGCCCGGCGACTGTCCGAGGTCTACGCGGCGCTCGCGAACGGCCGGGAGGTACCGCCCAGCCCGTTCGCCCCGGTCGGCCGGCTGCTGGACGAGGAGGCGGCCTACCGTGCCTCCGACCGTTTCGTACGTGACCGCGCCTACTGGACCGGCCGGTTCGCCGACGCCCCGCCGGCCACCGGGCTCACCGAGGGCACCGCGCCGCCCGCCGCCGCCTTCCTGCGCCGCACCTCCCTGCTCACCGCCGCCGACACCGAGCGCCTGACGGCCGCGGCCCGGCGCCTGGGCGGGTCGCGCAACGACCTCGTGGTCGCGGCCGTCGCCGCCTATCTGCACCGGGTCACCGGCCGGCGGGACATCGTGCTGGGCCTGCCCACCATGAGCCGGCTCGGCTCCACGGCGCTGCGCACGCCCGGCACGGCCTCAAACATCCTGCCGCTGCGCCTGGCCCTCACCCCCGCCACCACGGCAGGGGAGCTGGTCACGGCGGTCGCCGCCGCGTTACGCGACGTCCGCAGGCACCAGCAGTACCGCGCCGAGGACCTGCGCCGCGACCTCAAACTCATCGGCGGGTCGCGCCGGTTGTACGGGCCGGTCGTCAACCTCGTCCCCTTCGACGAGGAGCCGCCCTTCGGCGGCCACCGCACCACCTCGCACCACCTGTCCGGCGGCGCCGTCGAGGACCTCCAGATCAACGTGCGGCCCGGCGCGGGCGGCGAAGGGCTGTGGATCGCCTTCGACGCCAATCCCGCCCTGTACACCGAGACCGAAGTCGAGGACCACCAGCGGCGGCTGCTGCTCCTGCTCGACCGGCTCGCCGAGGCCGACGCCGCCCTGCCGCTCGCCCGCACGAGCCTGCTGCTCCCCGGCGAGACCCCGGCCCACGCGCCGGCCGAGCCCCAGCGCACCGCCCCCGACGCCGTCCTCGCCACGCGCTTCGAGGCCCAGACCGCCCGCACCCCGCACGCCGTGGCCGTCACCTGCGAGGGTGCCTCGCTCACCTACGCGCGGCTCAACGCCCGCGCCAACCGGATCGCCCGCCTGCTCGTCGAGCGCGGCGCGGGCCCCGGTGAGGTGGTGGCCCTGGCACTGCCGCGCTCCCTGGAGCTCGTCGTCGCACTGCTCGCCGTGGTCAAGTCCGGCGCCGCGTATCTGCCACTGGACCCCGGCTACCCGGCCGAGCGCATCCGCGCCGTCGCCGCCGACGCCGCACCCGCTCTCCTCGTCACCGACGCGGCCACCGCCCCGACGCTTCCCGGGACCGGCGCCGACGTCCTGGTCCTCGGCGAACCGGCTCTCGAAGGCGATCTGGCCGCGCGCCCGGACACCGACCTCACCGACGCCGAGCGCACCGCGCCGCTCACCCCCGGCGACCCGGCGTACATCATCCACACCTCGGGCTCCACCGGCCGCCCCAAGGGCGTGGTGATCCCGCACTCCAACGTCGTACGGCTCTTCGAGACCTCCGCCGCCCACTTCGACTTCGGCGCGGACGACGTGTGGACCCTCTTCCACTCGTACGCCTTCGACTTCTCCGTCTGGGAGATCTGGGGACCGCTGCTGCACGGCGGCCGGCTCGTCGTCGTCCCCTTCGCCACCAGCCGCTCGCCGCGCGACTTCCTGCGGCTGCTGCGGGACGAAGGCGTCACCGTCCTCAACCAGACTCCGTCCGCCTTCCAGCAGCTCATCCAGGCCGAACAGGAGGCGGGCGCGGAGGCCGGCCCCCTGGCCCTGCGGTATGTGGTGTTCGGCGGCGAGGCGCTGGAGCCCGCGCATCTGCGCCCCTGGCTGGAGCGGCACGGTGACACCTCGCCCGCGCTGGTCAACATGTACGGGATCACCGAGACCACCGTGCACGTCACCCACCACCGCGTCACCCGAGAGCTGATCGAGGACCCGCGCGGACGCAGTGTGATCGGCACCCCGCTCCCGGACCTGCGCGTATACGTCCTCGACCACTGCCTCCAGCCGGTCGTGCCGGGCCGGGTGGGCGAGATGTACGTGGCGGGTCCCGGTCTCGCCCTCGGCTACCTGGGCCGCCCCGAACTCACCGCCGAGCGGTTCGTCGCCGACCCCTTCGGCGCGCCGGGCGAGCGGATGTACCGCACCGGTGACCTGGCCCGCCGCGCGGCCGACGGCACCCTGGAGTACGCGGGGCGCTCGGACCACCAGGTGAAGATCCGCGGCTTCCGTATCGAGCCCGGCGAGATCGAGGCCGCGCTCGTCGGCCACCCGGACGTGGCCCGCGCCGCCGTGGTCGCCCGGGAGACGGAGGGCGCGGCCGACCGGATCCTGGTGGCCTACGCGGTCCCCGCCCCGGGCTCGCGTCCCGAACCGGCGGTGCTGCGGACCCATCTGGCCGCGTCCCTGCCCGAGCACATGGTGCCCAGCGCGTGCGTGGTGCTGGACGCGCTGCCGCTGACCGCCAACGGCAAGCTGGACACCAAGGCCCTGCCCGCCCCCGACTTCGCCGCCGCGGCCACCGGCCGGGCCCCGGCCACCGGACCCCGGGCGCTGGTGTGCCGGTTGTACGAGGAGCTGCTGCGGCTGCCCGAGGGGACGGTCGGCGCCGAGGACAACTTCTTCGACCTCGGCGGCCACTCGCTGCTCGCCACCCGGCTGATGACCCGGCTGCGCACGGCCACCGGAGCCGAGGTCTCCATGGCCGACTTCTTCGCCCGGTCCACCCCGGCCGCGCTCGCCGAACGCGTCCCCGCCGGGGGCGGCGGGGCGGCGAGGCCGCCGCTGGTACGCGCGGAGCGGCCGGACCCGCTGCCGCTCTCCGCCACCCAGCAGAGCATGTGGTTCCTCAACCAGCTGGACGGGGCCGCCGCCACGTACAACATCCCGCTGGTGATCCCGCTGGAGCGGGAGATCGACGTGGACGCGCTGCGCGCGGCGCTGGCCGATGTCGCGGACCGGCACGAGAGCCTGCGCACCCTGCTCCCGGAGACCGGCGGCACCCCGCGCCAGGAGATACATCCGCCGGGCTCCCTGCGTCCCGTCCTGCACGTCGTGGACTGCCCCCCGCGGGAGGTGGCGGCGCATGTCGCGTCGGCGCGCGGACACCGCTTCGACCTCACCCGCGACCAGCCCCTGTGGGCCGGCCTCTACGGGACAGGGGCGGCCCGCACGCTGGTCGTGGTCCTGCACCACAGCGCGGCCGACGGCTGGTCGCTGCGCCCGCTGGCCGAGGACCTGTCCACCGCGTACGCGGCCCGCGCCGAAGGGCGTGACCCGGGCTGGGACGAACTGCCGGTCCAGTACGCCGACTACGCCCTCTGGCAACGCAAACTGCTCGAAGGGACCGGCCCGGACGGCGGCGTGGGCGGTCGTCAGCTCGCCTTCTGGAAGGAGGCACTCGACGGTCTGCCGGTGGAGACCCCGCTCCCCACCGACCGGCCCCGCCCCCAGGCCCCCGCCCGCCGGGGCGCCCATCTCACCCTCGACATCTCCGCCGAGCTGCACCGCGCGCTGCTGCGGCTCGCCGACGAGAGCGGCGCGAGCCTGTTCATGGTGCTGCAGAGCGCCCTGGCCGCCCTGCTCACCCGCTGGGGCGCGGGCACGGACATCCCCATCGGCACCCCCGTGGCCGGGCGGGCCGACGAGGCGCTCGACGACCTGATCGGCCTGATGGCCACCTCGCTGGTGCTGCGCACCGACACCTCCGGCGACCCCGCCTTCCGTGAACTGCTCGCCCGGGTCCGGGACTTCGACCTCGCCGCCTACGACCACCAGGACCTGCCCTTCGACCGGCTGGTGGAGGAGCTCAACCCGCCCCGTACCCCCGCGCGCCACCCGCTCTTCCAGGTCATGCTGGCGCTCCAGAACAACACCGAGGCCGTGCTGCGGCTCGGCGGCAACGAGGCGCCGCTGCGGCCCAGCGCCACCGGCACCGCCAAGTTCGACCTGTTCGTGGACGTGGTGGAGCACCGCGGCCGGGACGGCGCCGGGAGCGGGCTCGTCTGCCATGTCGAGTACGCCGCCGACCTGTTCGACCACGCGACCGTCGACCGTGCCGCCCGCGCCCTGCACGCGCTCCTGGCCGCCGTGGCCGACGACCCCGGCGTGCGCCTCGGCGCCCTGCCCGCCCCCGAGCCCGCCGCACGGGCCGAGGAGACGGCGGACACGGTGACCGACACGGCGGAGCTGGAGAGCGGGCTCCTCGCCCGGGGCGACCTGCGGGACGCGGTGGCCGTGCCGGGCGCGGACGGACGGACGGCCGTGTTCGCCGTGCCCACCCGCGCCGCCGCGGCCGAACAGGCGGCCCGCGCCCTGCGGCGCCCCGGAGCGGACACCGGGCCCGCGCCCCGGATCACCGCCGTCAGCGATCTGCCCAGGAACGCCGACGGCACCCTGGACACCGACGCCCTCCACCGGCTGCCCCTCATCGACACGGAGGCCGCCGACCGGTGGGAGCGCGGTCTGGCCGCCCTGCCGGGCGTGCGCGCGGCGACCGTGGCCCTGGAGGAAGCCACCGAGCCGATCGGCCGGCTGTACATCGGCTCCTCCGCCCCGCGCGCGGACACCCCGGCGCACTCCGCCGGTGACAGCGCCGCCACGGCCGTGCCCTCGCTCAGCGAGGGGCCCGAGCTGCCGGAGCCCACGGTGGGCGGCTGGGCCGAGGCGCTGCGGCGGGCGGCCGGCGGCGGCCCGCACGCCGAGGTCGTCCACGTCCGCGCCGACGGCACCGAGACCCGGCGCAGCTACGCCTCGCTGATCGAGGAGGCCTCCCGCGTCCTGGGCGGCCTGCGCGAGCTCGGGCTGCGCCCCGGCGACCAGGTGATCCTTCAGTGCGAGGACACCGAGGACTTCCTCGCCACGCTGTGGGGCTGCGTCCTGGGCGGGTTCGTCACCGTACCGCTGACCGTCCCCGTCTCGTACGCGACGGCGTCGGCGCCGGTGGCGAAGCTGGAGGGCGTGTGGGAGATGCTGCACCGCCCCTGGATCATCACCTCCGCCTCCGGTGAGGAGGGGCTGCGCGACCTGGCGCGGCGGCGCGAGTGGCAGGGCCTGCGGCTCACCACGACCGACGCGCTGCGCGCCGGACCGCTCGACGAGGACTGGCACCCCGCGCACCCCGACGACGTGGTGCTGATGCTGCTGACCTCGGGCAGTACCGGTCTGCCCAAGGCGGTCCGGCTCAGCCACCGCAATGTGCTGACCCGGGCCGCGGCGACCGCCACCCTCAACTCGCTGACCGAGCACGACGTCTCGCTCAACTGGATTCCGCTGGACCACGTCACCGGTGTGGTCATGTTCCATCTGCGCGACGTCTATCTGGGCTGCCGCCAGGTGCACGCGCCGACCTCCTGGATCCTGGAGGACCCGCTGCGCTGGATGGACCTGGCGCACCGCCACCGGGCCACCGTCACCTGGGCGCCCAATTTCGCCTTCGGCCTGGTCAGCGAGCAGGCGCACCGGATGTCCGGGCGGCCCTGGGACCTCTCCCCGATGCGGCTGGTGATGAACGCGGGCGAGGTCGTCGTCGCGGCGACCGCCCGGCGCTGGCTGGAGGTGATGAAGCCGTTCGGGCTGCCGCAGGACGTCATGCACCCGTGCTGGGGCATGTCCGAGACGTCGTCGGTGGTCACCGACACCGTGCTGGCGGCCGAACCGCGCCCCGGCGAGGAGGCGTTCGTCAGCTGTGGACTGCCCTATCCCGGCTTCGCCATGCGGATCGTGGACGACCAGGACCGTATCGTCGCGGAGGGCACCGCGGGCCGCCTCCAGGTGCGCGGCACCACCGTGACCTCCGGCTACCACGACAACCCCAAGGTCAACGCCGAGTCGTTCACCCCCGAGGGCTGGTTCGAGACCGGCGACCTGGCCTTCCTGCGCGCGGGTGAGCTCTACATCACCGGCCGCGCCAAGGACGTCATCATCGTCAACGGCGTCAACCACTACAGCCACGAGATAGAGACCTGCGTCGAGGAACTCCCCTTCGTCGTAAGGAGCTTCACCGCGGCCTGTGCGGTGCGCACCGACCCGACGGCGGGCACCGACGAACTCGCGCTCTTCTTCCATCTGGAGGAGGGCACGGACACCGCCCGGGCGCTGCGGGCGATCCGGGGCAAGGTGACCCGGGAGATCGGGATCAGCCCGGCACATCTGATGCCGGTCGAGGCGGCCGTGATCCCCAAGACGGAGATCGGCAAGATCCAGCGCACCCAGCTGCGCAAACGGTTCGAGGCGGGCGAGTTCGACCCGGTCGCCCAGGCCTCGGAGATCCTGCTCGGCAGCACCGCGACCGTGCCCGACTGGTTCCTGCGCCCGGTGTGGCAGCGCGCCGAGCGCGTCCACGCCGAAAGGGCCGTGCCGGGCGGCCACACCCTGGTGCTGGCCGGGCGCCACACCCCGGCCGCGGAGGTGGCCGACGCCGTCGCGGAGCTGCTGCGGGAGCGCGGCGGCCGGTGCACGGTGGTCACCGCCGGGCCGGAGTTCGCCCGGAGCGACGCCGCCCGCTACCGGCTGCGCGTCGACGATCCGGAGGACTACGGGCGGCTGCTGGACGCTCTCGCGGCGGACGACCGGCCCGTGGAGACCGTCCTCCACCTCGGCGCACTCGGAGCGGGAGGCGATGAACCGGCCAGTGCGGCCGAGCTGCTGGAGGCCCAGCGCGACGGCGCCGACTCCCTGCTCTGCCTCGCCCAGGCCCTGACCACCCGTCACCGCTCCGGCGGCCGGGTCGCCCTGTTCCTCGTGGGCGCCGGGTGCCACGCGGTGGGCGCGCGTGAACGGCCCTCCTACACCCACGGCACGGTCGGCGGCCTCCTCAAGAGCCTGCGCGAGGAGCTGCCCTGGCTGAGCACCGTCCAGGTGGACCTGGCGTCCGGGGGCAGTCCCGGCGAGCGGGCCGGGCTGCTGCTCGCGGAGAGCGCCGCCCCGGTGGCCGACACCGAGGTGGCCTTCCGCGACGGGCAGCGCTGGATCCGCCGGCTGGCCCCCCTGCCCGACCCGCTGCCGCGCGCCACCGCACCCGCCGTCGAAGGGTTCCGGCTGGTCAGCGGCGGCCTGGGCGGCGTCGCGGGACGCCTCGCCGAGCATCTGCTGAAGACGCCGGGCACCCGGCTGCTCCTGGTCGGACGCACCCAGCTGCCCGACGAGGAGAGCTGGGACAAGCACCTCGCCGAGGGCGGCCCGCTGGCCCGCCGGATCACGACGTACCGCGGCCTGCGCGAGCTGGGCGAGGTGCGGTACGCGAGCGCCGACATCACCGACCTGGACGCGCTGCGCGCCGTCGTCGACGAGGCCGCCGCGGCCTGGTCCGCCCCGCTGGCCCAGATCGTGCACCTGGCGGGCCGCTTCGAGCAGCGGGCCGTGACCGATCTGTCCCTGGACGAGTGGCGTGCGGCGCTCGCCGCGAAGGTCACCGGCGGCTGGGCGCTGCACCGGCTCGCCCGGGAACACGCGACCCGCTCCTTCGTCTCCTTCTCCTCGGTCAACGGCTACTTCGGCGGCTCCATGAGCAGCTCCTACGCCGCCGCCAACGCCTTCCTCGACGCCCTCGCCGCCCATCAGCGCGGTGCCGGTCTGGACGCGCAGAGCCTGGCCTGGAGCATGTGGGACGAGCTCGGCATGAGCGAGGGCTACGGGCTCAAGTCGCTGACGGAGGCGCGCGGTTACCGCGTCCTGGACACCTCCGCCGCGCTGCGCTCCTTCGACCTGGCCCGCACCCTGGCCGAGCCGCATCTGCTGATCGGCACCGACCGGTCGCTGCCCTGGGTGCGCGGCCACGTCCGGTCCGCGCCGCGCCCGGTGCACCGCCTCGCGGGCCGGGTGGTCCTGGAGGACGACGCGGACCTCGGCGCGCTGTACACGGCCGCCGCCAAGGCCGCCGGGGCGGCCGGCGCCGACGGCAACTGGGTGCTGCGCGCGGCCGGTTCCGCGACGGGAGTGACACCCGGCGCGGCCGACGACCCGGCCGAGGGACCGCGCCGGCTGGAGAAGATCCTCAGCGGCATCTGGTGCCGTGTCCTGGAGCGCGACCGGGTCGGCGTCGAGGAGAACTTCTTCGACCTCGGCGGCCACTCCCTGCTCCTGGTCCGTGCCCAGGGCGCGGTCAACGAGGAGTTCGGCTGCGAGCTGAGCGTGGTCGACCTGTTCAGCCACCCCAGCGTCCGTGCTCTGGCCCGCCACCTCGTCGACATCGGCGTCGGCGCCGCACCGGCCGAGCGGCCCGCGGCTGCGGACGCCCCGTCCGGCGGGCTCGACCGCGTACGGCAGCGGGCCGAACGCCAGCGGGCCGCCCGCGCCTCCCGCCGCCCCGCCCCGAACACCCCGCACACCCCCCACACCTCGCACACCGAGCACGAAGGACCCCGTGACGATGGATGAGACAGAACGGCCGGAGTACGGGCCCGAGACGGCGGTCGCGGTCGTCGCCATGGCGGCACGCTTCCCCGGCGCCGACACCGTCGAGGAGTTCTGGGAGAACCTGGCGGCCGGCCGGGAGTCGATCCGGCCCATCACCGACGAGGAGTTCCTGGCGGCGGGCGGCGACCCCGCGCACCTGTCCGACCCCGATCTGGTGCGGATGGCCTCGGTGGTCGAGGGCATCGACCGCTTCGACTCCGCCTTCTTCGGGTACAGCCCGGCCGAGGCCGAGGTCATCGACCCGCAGCAGCGCCTGCTCCTGGAGTGCGCCTACCACGCCCTGGAGGAGGCGGGGTACGCGGGCGGGCACGGCGACCTCCAGGTGGGGGTGTACGCGGGCGCCGGCGACAGCCGGTACTACCCCGGGCACGTCCACCCCCGCTTCGCCGGGCAGAGCGCCTCGGTCGCCCTGGTCCACGCCGCCACCAGCAACTCGCTGGGCACCCTGGCCACCCGTATCTCCTACGAACTGGGGCTGACCGGGCCCAGCCTCTCCCTCCAGACGGCGTGCTCCACCGCCCTCGTCGCGATCCACACCGCCTGCCAGGACCTGATCGACTACCGCTGCGACGTCGCCCTCGCGGGGGCCGCCTCGCTCAACCCCTCGGCGCTGCTCGGCTACCGTCACGTACCCGACGGACCGTTCTCGCCGGACGGCCGCTGCCGGGCGTTCGCCGCCGACGCGGCGGGCACCTCCTCGGGCGACGGCGTCGGCATGGTCGTGCTCAAGCGCCTGGAGGACGCCCTCGCCGACGGCGACCGCATCCGCGCGGTGGTGCGGGGCTCGGCCATCAACAACGACGGCCGCCGCAAGGTCGGTTTCACCGCCCCCAGCACCGAGGGCCAGACGGAGGCGATCCTCGCCGCCCAGGTCGCCGCGGGTATCGACGCCGGCTCCATCGGCTACGTGGAGGCCCACGGCACCGCCACCCGGATCGGGGACCCCATCGAAGTGGCCGCCCTGACCCGGGCGTTCCGCGAGAGCAGCGACCGCGAGCGGTTCTGCGCCCTGGGGTCGGTCAAGAGCAACATCGGGCATCTGGGCGCCGCCGCCGGGATCGCCGGCTTCATCAAGATCGTGCTGGCGCTGGAACACGGGCAGATCCCGCCGACCCTCCACTTCGAGCGGCCCAACCCGCTGATCGACTTCGCGGCGAGCCCCTTCCGGGTACCGACCGCGCTGGAGGAGTGGGACGCGGGGTCCGCGCCGCGCCGGGCCGCCGTCAGCGCCTTCGGCGTCGGCGGCACCAACGCCCATGTGATCGTGGAGGAGGCGCCGGCCGCCGCGCCCGCTCCGGCCCCGCGCCGGGGGGAGGACGAGCGGTGGCACGTCCTGCCGCTCTCCGCCCGCACACCCGGCGCCCTGCGCGGCCAGGCGGCGAACCTCGGCCGCCACCTCACCGCGCACCCCGGCCTCGACCTCGCCGACGTCGCCCACACCCTGCGCACCGACCGTCCCGCCATGCCCCACCGGGCCGCGGTGGCGGCCCGGAGCACCGAGCAGGCCGCGCGCATCCTGCTGCACCCGCTCCAGGCCCCCGCCGAGGCACGCGGCGAGGAGGCCCCGCCGGTGGCCTTCCTGCTGCCCGGCGGCGGCACCCAGTACACCGGCATGGGCGCCGACCTCTACCGCGAGCAGCCGGTCTACCGGGACGCCGTCGACCGCTGCGCCGCCATCCTGCGTCCCGTGACCGGCCGCGATCTGCGCACCGCGCTGTACGAGCACACCGAACCCGGGAGCGTCGACGCCTTCCTGGCCCTGGTGGTCACCGAATACGCGCTGGCCACCGCGCTGATGGAGCACGGCGTTCGGCCCGCCGCGTTCATCGGGCACTCGCTGGGCGAGTACACCGCGGCCACGCTGGCCGGGGTGATGACCCTGGAGGAGATGCTGCCGCTGGCCGCCGAGCGGATCCGGCTGATCACCTCGGCCGGGGGCGCCACCGTCGGCGTCGCCCTCGGTGAGGAGGCCCTGCGCGGTTACCTCACCGACGACCTGTCGCTGGCCGCGGTCAACGGGCCGGCCGCCTGTACCGTCGCGGGGCGCGCGGATGCGGTGGCGGCCCTGGAGGCGCGGCTGCTCGCCGACGAGGTCGCCTTCCGCCGGCTGCGGATGCCGGCCGCCGCGCACTCCCACGTCCTGGACCCGATCCTGCCCGCCTTCGCGGACGCCCTGCGGACCGTGGCCCTGCGGGCGCCCAGGATCCCGTACATCACCAACGTCACCGGGACCTGGGTCACCGACGCGCAGGCGACCGGGGTGGAGCACTGGCTCGACCACACCCGTCGCACGGTCCGGTTCGCGGACGGCATCGCCACGCTGTGGGAGCGCGGCAACCCGCTGTTCGTCGAGATCGGCCCCGGCGACAGCCTCGCGAAGCTGGCCGCGGCCCGGCTCGGGGACGCGCCCGTGACCACGGTGCCCACCATGCGCCACGCCAAGGCCGCCAGCCCCGACGGACAGGTCTTCGCGGAGGCGCTGGGCCGGCTGTGGAGCGCGGGCGTGCCCGTCGACATCACCGGTCCCGAAGAGGAGCGCGAACCGCGCCGGGTGCCGTTGCCGGGGTACGCCTTCGAGCGGCGCCGCCACTGGATCGAGGCGCCCGGGGCCGAGGCGCCCACCGGCGCCGACGACGAGACGGACGGGCAGAGCGGCTCCGGCCGCGCGCCCCGGCCGTATCTGACCACCGAGTACGCCGCGCCCCGCACCCCCCAGGAGCGCGCCGTGGCCGCGCACTGGGAGGAGGCCCTGGGCATCGAGGGCATCGGCGTCCATGACAACTACTTCGACCTGGGCGGCGACTCGATGCGCGCCGTGATGCTGGCGGGCCGGATGCGCACCGAGGGCGTCCTCGACGTCCCGGCCGCCGCGTTCCTGTCCGCGCCCACCGTCGCGGGGCTCGTGGCGCTCGCCGGACGCGCGGGCGCCGCCGGGCGGGACGCGTTCGCGCCGCTGCTGCCGCTGCGCGCCGACGGCGACCAGCGTCCGCTGTTCTGTGTGCATCCGGGCGCGGGCATCGCCTGGCGCTACACGGGCCTGCTGCCCCATCTCGGTGCCCGCCAGCCGGTGTACGGCCTCCAGGCGCACGGCCTGGACGGCACGGTGGAACCGGCCGCCGACGCCAAGGAGATGGTCGACTCCTACCTCGCCCGGCTGCGCGAGGTGCAGCCGCGGGGCCCGTACCGGCTGATGGGCTGGTCCTACGGCGGGTTCGTCGCCCACGCGATGGCCACCGCGCTGCAACGGCAGGGCGAGGACATCGAGTTGCTGGCGATGCTGGACGCGCCGCTGACCGGGGACGAGCCCGCGGACCCGGCGGCGACGGAGCGCCAGGTGGCGTCGCTGCTCGTGCGGGTCGCGGGCGTGGAGATGCCCGAGGGCGGGGCGGACGTCGACGAGGTGGTCCGGCTGATCGGTGCGGACGACGCGGAGCGCGGACCGTCACCGGTGACCCGTGAGGAGGCGCTCGCGATCGCCCGGGTGATGCGCAACAACCTCGCCATCGCGGGCGGCTTCGCCCCCGAGGTGTTCCGCGGCGACGTGCTCTTCTTCAGCGCCACCGGGGACACGGGCACCCCCGCCGACCCGGCCGATCTGTCGCTCGCGACCGGGAAGGCCGACAGCTGGCGCCCGTACGTGAGCGGCGTCCTCACCGACCACGCCGTGCCCTGCGGCCACTACGAGATGACCGAGCCGGAGCCGATGGCCCGGATCGGCGCGGTGCTGGCCACCGCCCTGCGCCCCGCCGCCGGATGACCACCCGCCCACCGCGCCGCACACCCGGCCGCACCCCCGGCCGCACAGCAACGAAGGGATCAGCCGTGCCCAGTCCGTTCGAACCCGGCGGAGGCGACGAGCCGTCGCATCTGGTGCTCGTCAACGCGGCGGGAGAGCACTCCCTGTGGCCCGCGTTCGCCGCCGTACCGGCGGGCTGGGAGGCCACCGGCCCCGCCGCCGCCCACAGTGTCTGCCTCGCCCGTCTGGCGCGGACCGACGCCCACCCGTCCCCCGCTACCCCCTCAGGAGCCACCTCGTGACCCAGGACCTGTACGAACTCGGTGACGCGCCGCCGCTGGGCGAGGCGCCCAAGCGCATGTACGCCTCCCTCATCCGGCCCGAACGCTACGGGCAGCCCATCGACGCCTTCCGTACCGAGGTCGTGGACGTGCCCCCGGTCGGCCCGGGCCAGGTCCTCATCAAGGTGATGGCGGCGGGCGTCAACTACAACAACGTCTGGGCGTCGCTCGGTGACCCCGTCGACGTCATAGCCACCCGGCAGAAGCGCGGCGCCGTCGAGGACTTCCACATCGGCGGCTCCGACGCGTCCGGCATCGTCTGGGCCGTCGGCGAGGGCGTGCGCCTGAAGCCCGGCGACGAGATCGTGCTGCTCGCCAATGTGTGGGACGAGAGCGCCGAGGACATCCGCCTCGGCGCCGACCCCTCCACCTCCGCCTCGCAGAGCGTGTGGGGGTACGAGGAGAACTACGGGTCGTTCGCGCAGTTCGCGGTGGTCGACGAGTACCAGTGCCACCCCAAGCCGAAGCGGCTCTCCTGGGCGGAGGCCGCCTGTTACATGGCGACCGCCGCCACCGCCTACCGCCAGCTCTTCGGCTGGGAGCCGCACACCGTGCGCCCCGGCGACGCGGTGCTGATCTGGGGCGGGGCGGGTGGCCTGGGCTGTATGGCGATCCAGTTGGTCAAGCAGCGCGGCGGCATCCCCATCGCGGTCGTCTCCAGCGACGAACGCGGCGAGTACTGCGTGAAGCTGGGAGCCAAGGGCTATATCAACCGCCGCGACTTCGACCACTGGGGACGGCTGCCCGACACCTCCGACGACGACGCCATGGCCCGGTGGCTCAAGGGCGCGCGGGCCTTCGGCCGCCGCTTCTGGGAGGTCCTCGGCGAGCGCCGGGCCCCCAGGATCGTCCTGGAGCACTCGGGCGCCGACACGATCCCGACCTCCATGTACCTGTGCGACAACGCGGGCATGGTCGTCATCTGCGGCGGCACCACCGGCTACAACGGCGATGTGGACCTGCGCTTTCTGTGGATGCGGCAGAAGCGGCTCCAGGGCTCCCACGTCTCCAACGCCCGCGAGGCCCGCGAGGTCACCACGCTCATCGACCAGGGGCTGCTCGACCCGTGTCTGTCGCTGACCCTCGGCTTCGAGGAGATCGGCAAGGCCCACCAGCTGATCCACGACAACCAGCATCCTGCCGGGAACATGGCGGTGCTGGTGAACGCCGAGGCGTAAGGCGTCAGTCGGGCCGCCGCGCCACGGGGGCGGCGGCCCAGCTGAACACCCCCGGGCCGGCCGGGCGCACCCGGACGTCGAGGACGTACCCGGGCAGCGCCCTCGGCCGGGCCCGGAAGCCGCCCGGGACCGGCCGTGCCTCGATCGCGAGCAGGGTGGCCGGTGCCCGCCCGGCGGGGAGCAGGGCCGCGAACGCCTTGAACGCGGCTTCCTTGGCCGAGAACGCGGCGAGCAGCCGGCGCGCCGCGGTGGGCGCCGGTGTGGCGTCCGTCCAGGTCCGCTCGTCGGGGCCGAGCACGATGTGCGCGCTCTCCAGCGGCAGTTCGCGCACTTCGAGGTCGCATCCCACGGCGTGGACGTGCGCGGCGGGCGCGGCGAGCGCGACGGCGAGGCCGCCGGAGTGGCTGATCGAGCCGGCCCACCCGGCGGGGAACCGGGGCCGTCTGCCGTCCCGGAGGATCTCCGTCAGGGCGTGCCCCGGCCCGGCCAGCGCCCGGCGGGCCGCGAGGCGTCCGGCGAGGAAGTCACGGCGGCGCGGCGGCGGCATGGCGGCGGCCGACGCCCGCTCCCACGGTCCGGCCGGGCACGCCCCCGGTTCGCCGGCGCGGGCCAGTCCGAGCGAGAGCCCCTCGGCGTGCAGGGCGGGGCGCAGCAGAAGCAGCGCGCGCTCGGCGGCTGCCCGGCCGGAGTCCGGGTCCGGCCGGGTGACACGGGCGCCGGGCGCCCGGTCCGCCGCCTCGCCCGGCGCCGCGGCTTCACGCACGCAGCAGCTTCTTGATGATCTTCCCGGCCGGGTTGCGCGGCACCTGGTCGATGAACTCGATGCGCCGGGGCCGTTTGTAGGAGGCGAGGCGCTGGGCGAGGTACGCCTGCAACTCGGCCGTTCCCGTGCCCTCCTCGACGACGACGTACGCCAGCGGCACCTCGCCGAAGTCCTCGTCCGGCACCCCGACGACCGCCGCGTCGCGTACCGCCGGGTGGGTCTGGAGGGCGCGCTCGATCTCCGAGGGGTAGACGTTCTGACCTGCCCGGATGATCAGGTCCTTGCTGCGGTCGATCAGCCGGATCAGACCGTCCCGGTCGATGTGCCCGAGGTCGCCGGTGCGGATCCAGCCGTCGACGGTGATCTCGGCCGTGGCGGCCTCGTCGTTCCAGTAGCCGCGCATCAGCCCCGGTCCGCGCACGCAGATCTCCCCGATCGCGCCGGGCTCCACCTCCTGGCCGTGCTCGTCCAGGGCGCGCGCGGACATCCCCGGAACGACCCGGCCGGCCGGGATCACCTCGGGCACCGCGTCGGGTGCCGGGTGCTCCTCGGGGCCGAGCGTGACGAACGGGCCGCCGACCTCGGTCATTCCGTACACCTGGCGGAAGCCGCAGCCGAGCCGTTCGACGGCTTCGGCGTAGATGTCCGGCGGCATGGGCGCGGCCCCGTACAGGATCTCGCGCAGGGTGGAGAGGTCCGTGGTCTCGGCGGACTTCGCACGCAGCAGGAAGCGCAGCATCTGCGGGACGAGCCAGACGTGGGTGGCGCGGTGGGTCTCGATGGCGGCCAGCGCGGTCTGCGGCTTGAAGCCGGGCATCAGGACCACGGTCGCGCCCGCCGCCATATAGGTCAGCGAGACGACCATACTGCCGTGGTAGAGCGGGCAGCAGTTGACCAGCACCATGTCGTCGGCGGGCCGGGCCACGGCGAGCCAGCCGAGCGCGATGGCCCGGAACGAGGCGTGGTCGACGGTGACGCCCTTGGCCTGTCCGGTCGTCGCGGAGGTGTGCAGGATCGCCGCGGGGGCGTCGTCGGGGATGTCCTCGAGCCTCGGGCCGCCGTCGGCGCCGAGCGCGGCGAACGCCTCGTCGTCCAGCCTGATACGGGTGCGCACCGGCAGGTCGGGGTGGCGGTCCAGCAGCGCGCCCTCACCGATCACGGCGACGGCGCCGGTGCGCTCGACGATCCCGGTGACCTCGGCCGGGGTCAGGCTGTGGTTGAGCGGGACGAAGAGCGCGCCGATACGGGCGAGCGCGAAGTACGTCTCCAGGACCTCGACGCGGTCCAGCGAGAGCACGGCGACGCGGTCACCGCGCCGGATGCCGAGCCCGGCGAGTCCGTGGGCGAGGGCGAGGCCGCGGTCGTGGAACTGGGCCCAGGTGACGGAGCGGTGCTCGTCCACCAGGGCCGTCCGGTCCGGGAAGCACTGGCGGTTGCGCTCCGCCAACTGGGTCAGCCACATCAGGCGGCGCCCGGCTGCGGGGTGGCGGCGTCGCGGTCCGCGATGAACCGCTCGTAGTCGGCGATGGTGGTCAGGCCCTCCATGTCCTCGGCCGTCACCTCGACGCCGGTGCGCTGCTCGATGAGCAGGATCAGCCGGACGAGGTCGCCGGAGTCGATACCGCTGGCGCTGAGGTCCTCGTCGTCACCGATGGCCTCGGCGAACTCGGGTGTGCCGGTCAGCTCGACCAGCATCGTCCTGATGGTGCTCATGGGCGTACCCCTCTCGTTGCACGGACTACCGAAGAGAGAGGCGCGGTTCGCGCCGCGCACTCCCCCGCCCCCGCGTGACCTTCGTCACGGGCCGACGGCATGTGCCCGGGGATTGGGTGCCCCGGTCCGGACCTCTTTCTCTGTGAAGGCACCGCCACCGCGGCGGTACGGGACGAAGGGGTGGTCGACGGCGTGGAGCAGCTCAACGCGCACTTCGAGGCGCTGCTCGCGGCCGGGGAGCAGATCGAGCCCCGGGACTGGATGCCCGACGGCTACCGGCGGATGCTGATCCGGCAGATCTCCCAGCACGCGCACTCCGAGATCATCGGTATGCAGCCGGAGGGTTCCTGGCTCACCCGGGCCCCGTCGCTGCACCGCAAGGCCAGTCTGCTGGCGAAGGTGCAGGACGAGGCGGGCCACGGGCTCTACCTCTACTCGGCGGCAGAGACCCTCGGGGTGTCGCGCGCCGAGCTTCTCGACGCGCTGCACAGCGGCCACCAGCGGTACGCGGCCACCTTCGACCACCCCGCGCTGACCTGGGCCGACACCGGGGCCATCGCCTGGCTCACGGACGGCGCGGCCGTCGTCAACCAGGCGCCGCTGTGCCACACCTCTTACGGCCCGTACGCGCGGGCGATGCGCCGGGTGTGCCAGGAGGAGGCGTTCCACGTCCGCCAGGGCTATGACGTGCTGTGGTCGCTGTGCCGGGGGACTCCGGAGCAGAAGGCGATGGCGCAGGACGCGGTCGACCGCTGGTGGCTGCCGGCCGTGGCGCTGATGTTCGGGCCGCCGGACACCGTGGCGGGCGGCGCGGACGACCGCACCGCGGCCATGGGCGCCGCCGTCTCGCAGCGGTCGATGGCCTGGGGCATCAAGCGGCACACCAACGACGAGCTGCGCCAGCGGTTCGTCGACAACGTGGTGCCGCAGGCGGAGCGGATGGGGGTGACCCTGCCCGATCCGGCGATCCGCTGGAACGAGGAGCGGGGGCACTACGACTTCAGCCCCATCGACTGGCAGTTGTTCCGCGGCGCGCTCGGCGACGGCTCGCAGTGCAGTCACCGGCGGCTCGCCCACCGGGTCGCGGCGCACGAGGACGGCGCCTGGGTGCGCGAGGCGGTCGACGCCTACGCGGCGGGCCTCGCCGACGGGGCGGACAGCGACGACGAGGAAAGGCGCGTGGCATGAGCGAGCGGTCCGCACGGGTGCTGACCCCGTGGGAGGTGTTCATCCGGCCGCGCCGGGGCCTGGCCCACCAGCATGTGGGCTCGGTGCACGGTGCCGACGCCGACATGGCGCTCGCCAACGCGCGCGACCTGTACACGCGCCGGGGCGAGACGGTGTCGGTGTGGGTGGTGCGCTCCGACGCGGTGCACGCCGCCTCACCGAGCGAGAAGGACCCGTTCTTCAGCAACGCCGCCCACAAGCCGTACCGCTACCCCGAGCACTACATCCCGCTGAACGAGGAGAGCGGCCATGACGGTTGAGCCCTCCGGTGAGAACGCGGACCTCGCCGCCTACGTCCTGCGGCTCGGCGACGACGCGCTCGTGCTGTGCCAGCGGCTGTGCGCCCTGGTGACCCGGGCTCCCACCATCGAGGAGGACCTGGCGCTCGCCAACATCGCGCTCGACCTGCTCGGCCACGCCCGCACCCTGCTCGCGTACAGCGGGCGTCTCGACGGCACCGGCCGCGGCGAGGACGAGCTGGCCTACCACCGCACCGAGCGCCAGTTCCGCAACGTCCTGCTGGTGGAGCTCGCGCCGGCGGACTTCGCGGTGACGGTGGCCCGCCAGCTGGTGTACGCGCACTACAGCACGCTGCTGTGGAGCGCGCTGGAGAAGTCCCGCGACGCCACCCTGGCGGCCTTCGGCGCCCGCGCCGCCCGTGAGGTGGAGTACCACCGGATGCACGCCGACCAGTGGACGGTACGTCTGGGCCGGGGCACCGCCGAGAGCCGCCGCCGGATGCAGGCCGGACTCGACCTGGTGTGGCCGTACACGGCCGAACTCTTCGAGACCGACGCCCTGGCGGACCGGCTGGACGCGGACGGGACCGCCGTCGCCCCGGCGCGGCTGCGACAGGAGTGGGAGCGCGGGATCACCGCCGTCCTCGACGACGCGCGCCTGACACCGCCCAGGCCTTCCTGGCGGGCGACGGGCGGCCGGGACGGGCTGCACACCGAGGAGTTCGCGCCGCTGATGGCCGAGTTCCGGTCGGTACGCCTCCAGTACCCGGGAGGCACCTGGTGAGCGCCGCACGTCTGGACGTAGAGGAGGTGCGGGCCCGGGTGAACACCGTGCCCGACCCCGAACTCCCCATGATCACCCTGGCCGACCTCGGTGTCGTCCGCGCGGTCGGGGCGGCGCGGGACGGCACCCTGGAGGTCGTCATCACCCCGACCTACCTCGGCTGCCCGGCCATGCCCGCGATCGAGGCCGGGATCCGGGCCGTGCTCACCGAGTGCGGCCACCCCGACGGCCGGGTGCGGCAGGTGCTCGCACCCGCCTGGACCACCGACTGGATCACCGACGAGGGCCGCCGCAAGCTCTCCGAGCACGGCATCGTGCCGCCCGGCTCCGCCCGGGCTCCCCTGTCGGTCCGGGTCGGTCTGGGTGTGCCCTGCCCGCACTGCGGCTCGGTGGCGACCCGGCCGCAGAGCCCGTTCGGGGCGACCCGCTGCCAAGCCGTCCTGGTATGCACCTCGTGCCGGGAGACCTTCGCGCATCTGAAGGCGATGTGACGCACCATCATGACGACAGCGACGACTAGCGGCGCCCCGGCGCCCGCACGCCGGGCGACGGGCTGGTACCGGCTGCCGGTCACCGCGGTGGAGCCGGTGGGCGAGGAGTCGGTGGCGATCAGCCTGAGCGTGCCCGGCCCGCTCACGGACGTCTTCGCGCACCGCGCCGGGCAGCATGTGGTCGTCCGCCACCGGCCCGAGGGCCGGGAGCTGCGGCGCAGCTACTCGGTCTGTCTGCCGCCCCGGGACCCGGCGGGGCTGCGGATCGTGGTCAAACGTCTGGGCGCGGACGGCTTCGCCGAGTACGCCACCACGGACCTCTCCGTGGGCGACACCCTCGAACTGGGTCCGCCCACCGGCGACTTCCGGCTGGCTGAGGTGCCCGGCGCGCACCATGTGCTGGTGGCGGGCGGCAGCGGGATCACCCCCCTGCTCGCCATGGCCGCGACCGCGCTGCGCCAGGACCCCGCCTGCCGGGTCTCGCTCGTGTACGCCAACCGCAGCGCCCAGTCGGTGCTTCTCGCGGACGAGCTGACCGACCTGAAGGACGCCCACGTCGGCCGGTTCTTCGCCCTGCACGTGCTCTCCCGCGAGCAGCGCGAGAGCGAACTGCTGTCGGGACGGATCGACGGGGCCCGGCTGCCCCAACTCCTCGCGCTGCTGGGCGCCGAGCCCGACGCGCGCACCCACTTCTACCTCTGCGGGCCGTGGGGGCTGGTGGAGACCGTCCGCGAGGCGCTCACCCGGTGGGGCGCGGACGAGGCACGGGTGCGCTTCGAGCTCTTCACCACCGGCGGCGGGCTCCCGCCCGCTCCCCCGCCCGAGCCGCTGGGCCGCACCGGTCTCATCTCCGCCCGCCTGGACGGCCGTACCACCGAGACGGTGATGCGGCCCGAGGACCGGGTGGTGCTGGACGCGGTCCTGCGCGCCCGGCCCGAGACCCCGTACTCGTGCCGCGACGGCCTGTGCGGCAGCTGCCGCGCCAAGGTGGTCCGGGGCAGTGCGGTGATGGACCGTCAGTACGCCCTCGGCAAAGCCGAGTTGGCGGCCGGATACACGCTGCCCTGCCGGGCCCGGCCGGAGTCGGACGAGATCGCGCTCGACTTCGACGCCTGAGCCCGCCCCGGCCGCCCCCGGCGCCCGTGCGCCGCCCGGGGATGGCCGTTCCCCCCTATCGCCGCGACGACCGCGCGGCCCCCGAGACACAGGAGTGTGGAGCATGACCAGTACGGGCAGGCTGAGCGGCCGGACGGCGCTGGTGACCGGCGGCAGCCGGGGAATCGGCCGGGCGATCTCGCTGCGGCTCGCCGCCGAGGGCGCCCTGGTGGCCGTCCACTACGGGTACCGCACCGAGGCCGCCGAGGAGGCCGTCGCCGAGATCGAGGCGGCGGGCGGCCGGGCGTTCGCGCTCCGCGCCGAGCTCGGCGTGCCCGGCGACGCCGAGGCGCTGTGGACCGCCTTCGACAAGGGGCTCTCCGAGTACGGCGCCCGGCCCGGTCTGGACATCCTCGTCAACAACGCGGGGATCACCCTGCCCAAGCGGATCTCGGACGTGAGCGAGGAGGAGTACGACCGGCTCTTCGCCGTCAACGTCAAGGCCCCCTTCTTCGTGATCCAGCAGAGCCTGGGCCGGCTGCGCGACGGCGGCCGGATCATCAACATCTCCTCCGGCGTCACCCGGATCGCCATGCCGAACATCTCGGCGTACTCGATGACCAAGGGCGCACTCGACACCCTGACCCTGGCCCTCGCCCCGGAGCTGGGCGCACGGGGGATCACGGTCAACGCGGTGGCGCCCGGCTTCACGTACACGGAGATCAACCCGACGCTGAAGGTGCCGGAGGTGCTGAACGCGTACGCGGCCACCTCCGTCTTCAACCGGATCGGCCGCCCGTCGGACATCGCCGATGTGGTGGCGTTCGTGGCGAGTGACGACGCGCGCTGGGTCACCGGCCAGTGGCTGGACGCGACCGGGGGCGCGCACATCGGAATGCCGGCCTGACCCTCCGGCCCGCCCACCACCTACGGAGACCCATGACCGAGCAGACCAGCACCGTCGCCCCGCCCTCGGCCGACGAGGTGCCCCAGGCGCAGTTCGAGGGGACGACGCCGTACGAGGACTACATCCACGCCTCACTGCTGTCCACCCTTCAGCGACCGCTCTCGCACGACCCCGGCGAGATGGCTTTCATCGTCACCACCCAGGTGATGGAGCTGTGGTTCACCCTCATCGTCCACGAGTGGCGCACGGCACGGGACGCGTTGTGCAAGGACGACCTGGAGCAGGCCATGGACGCGCTGCGCCGCAGCCGCCGCTCGCACCAGGCGCTCAACGACTCCTGGACGCCGCTGGCCGCGCTGACCCCGGCCCAGTTCAACGGGTTCCGCGCGGCGTTCGGTGAGGCCTCCGGGTTCCAGTCGGCGATGTACCGGCACATGGAGTTCCTGCTCGCCGACAAGTCCCGCTCCATGGTGCAGGCGCACCGGGGACACCCGGCCGTCTACGCCGACCTGGAGGCGGCGCTGTCCGAGCCGTCGCTCTACGACGAGGTGCTGCGCTTCCTGTACCGGCGCGGACTGCCCGTGCCGGAGCACGTGGTCGAACGGGACGTGACGGAGGCCTACCAGCCGGACTCCTGGGTCGAGGAGGTGTGGCGGCAGATCTACGCGGGCCCGCAGGACGATCCGCTGGTGCGTCTGGGCGAGGAGCTCACCGAGGTCGCCGAGCTGGTGCTGCGCTGGCGCAGTGACCATCTGCTCGCCACCCGCCGGGCGATGGGCGCCAAGGCGGGCAGCGGCGGCTCCCCGGGGGTGGCGTGGCTGGAGAAGCGCGCCCGCCGGTCGGTGTTCCCCGAGCTGTGGACGGCGCGCAGTTATGTCTGAGACGCCCGCGCCCCGCTCCCCCGCGCCCAGGACTCCGTCCGCGTTCGCGCTGGAGGAGGAGCGCCGGGTGCTGAGCATCCGCCCGGTCCTGGCTCCCGTGCACCGCAAGTACGGCTCGCACCCGCACCAGGTGTACGACCTGTGGCCGGCCGAGGACCCCGACGCGCCGCTGGTGATGCTGCTGCACGGCGGTTACTGGCGCTACGACCGGATGCATCTGACCCCGTTCGCGGCTCATCTGGCGCGGCACGGGTTCACCACGGTCCTGCCGGGCTTCCGCCGGTCGGGCGGGGCGGGCGGCTACCCCGAGACCTTCGACGACATCGCGCTGGCCGTGGACACGATCCCGCAGGGCAGGCCGTTCGTGCTGGCGGGTCACTGCTCCGGCGGCCATCTCGCCCTGTGGGCCGGGGCGCGCGGCCTGCTGCCCGAGAGCTCCCCCTGGCACACCACCGAGCTGCCCGCGGCGATCCTCGGCCTCGCCCCCCTCACGGACCTGGCGGCCACCATCCGCGACGACCTCAGCGACGGGGCGGCGCTGCAACTGCTGGGCGGCGCCGAGCCGGCCGAGGCACGGCTGCCGTTGGTCGACCCGCTCACCCTGCTGCGCGACGGCGGGGGGACGACCGGGGTGCGGACGGTGGTGCTGCACGGGGAAGTGGACGAGGAGGTGCCGCTCGGGCAGTTCGCCGACTACGCCGCGGTCCACAAGGACGCGGAGCTCGTCGTCCTGCCCGGAACCGGGCACTACACGCTCATCGAGCCGGGGTCGGAGGCGTCCGTGGCGGTGATCGAGACGCTGCGGCGGCTGGCTCCGGTGTCCGGCTGAGGCCGTCGGGCCGTCGTCCCGGGACGTCTCCGGCAGCTTTCCCAAGGTGCGGACACGGGGGTGCACAAGCGTTTACCCTAACGGGGGTGTACGCCTGTACACCCCCCTCCCCACCAGCCTCTGGAGCAGCATGACCGCGGCGACCGCCGGCCCCGTCCACGAGCCCCGCACCCGCTTCGTGGTGCCCGTGCTGGCCTTCTGCGGCGTGGTCGTCGCCGTGATGCAGACGCTGGTCGTGCCCCTGCTGCCGCACATCCCGCAGCTCACCGGCAGCACCCCGGGGGCGGCGGGCTGGCTCGTCACCATCACCCTGCTCACCGGCGCGGTCTTCACCCCCGTCCTCGGCCGGGTCGGCGACATGTACGGCAAGCGGCGCGTCCTGCTCGCCTCGCTCGGCGTGCTCACCGCGGGGTCGGTGCTGTGCGCCGCCACCTCCGACATCGGCGTGCTCATCGCGGGCCGGGCGCTCCAGGGCGCCGCCCTCGCCGTCATCCCGCTCGGCATCAGCATCATCCGCGACGAACTGCCGCCCGCCCGGGTGCTGCCGTCCATCGCCCTGATGAGCTCCACCCTCGGCATCGGCGCCGCCGTGGGGCTCCCGGTGGCGGCCCTGGTCGTGGAGCACTTCGACTGGCACACCATGTTCTGGGCGTCGGCCGGCCTCGGTCTGCTCGATCTGGTCCTGGTGCTCCGGATCGTGCCGGAGTCCCCCGTGCGCACCCCCGGCCGCTTCGACATACCCGGCACGCTCGGCCTCACCGCCGCCCTGGTCGGCCTGCTGCTCGCGATCACCCAGGGCGCCGACTGGGGCTGGACCTCGGCGCCCACCCTCGGCCTGCTGGCCGGTTCGCTGGTGGTCGCCCTCGTCTGGGGCCGCTACGAACTGCGCACCGAGTCCCCGATCGTCGACCTGCGGGTCTCGGCACGCCCCGCGGTCCTGCTCACCAACATCGCCGCGCTCTTCATCGGCTTCGCCTTCTACGCCAACTCGCTGGTGACCGCGCAGATGGTGCAGGAGCCCGAGGCGACCGGGTACGGACTGGGCGCCTCCATCGTCGTCAGCGGACTCTGCCTGCTGCCCGGCGGCCTCTCGATGGTCGCGCTCTCACCGGTGTCGGCCAAGATATCCGCCAAGTACGGCCCCAGGTCCGCGCTGGCCCTGGCCGCCTGTGTGATGGCGCTCGGGTACGTCGTACGGTTCTTCACCAGCCACAGCCTCTGGCTGATCGTGGCCGGCGCCACCGTGGTCTCGGCCGGGACCGCCATCGCGTACTCGGCGCTCCCGGCCCTGGTGATGCAGGGCGTCCCGGTGAGCGAGACCGGCGCCGCCAACGGAATCAACACCCTGATGCGCTCGGTGGGCCAGGCCTGCTGCAGCGCGGTGGTCACCGCGGTCCTGGCCAATGTCACGTTCGTGGCGGCGGGCCGCACCGCCCCCACCCTCCACGCCTATCTGCTGATCTTCCTGATCGCCGCCGGCGCCGCGCTCCTGGCGCTGGTGGCGACGGCGTTCCTGCCCGCGCGGCGGCCCGGACGCGCCGGAGCGCCGCTGCCCGGTACGGTCGAGAGGCCGACCTCGCAGCCCGCGGCCCAGGAGGGCAGATGACCACCGCCGAGCACCCCGGCACGAGCCCGCCCGAGCAGGGCACCGGCCGCGACGCCATCCTGCGGGCCGCGCGCCGCGCCTTCGCGCTGCGCGCCTACGCCGAGGTGACCCTGCGCGGCATCGCGGCCGACGCCGGCGTCAGCCCGTCCCTGATCGTCAAGCGGTTCGGCAGCAAGGAGCAGTTGTTCCACACGGTCGCCGACTTCCAGCCGGTGGCCGACGAGCTGTTCGCGGCGCCGCGCGCCGGGCTGGGGCGGCATCTGGTGCTCACGATGCTGCGTCTGCGCGCGGAGTTCCGGGGCGATCCGCTGCTCCGGGTCGTCTTCTCGCTCGGCCGGGACGACGAGCGCACGCTGCTGCGCGACCGGTTCCGCGAGCAGATCACCGCCCGGCTGGCCGCGCTGCTGCCCGGGCGGGACGGGGAGTTGCGGGCCGAGCTGATCGCCGGGCAGCTGCTGGGGCTCGGGGCGACGCTGAGTCTGCACCGGCCGGGCGCGGGCAGCCGCGCCGCGCCCGAGCGCGTCGCCGACCTGTACGCGCCCGGTCTGCAGCGGCTGATAGACGGCGACTGAGCCGGCCGGCGACTGAGCACGTCACCGCCCCGCCCGCCGGGCGTCCGCCCGGGGTCGTGAACCCGTCGCCACGAAGGATCGCGGGATGGGGCACTGTGGGTCCGCGCCCGGGCGCGTCGCCCGGGGAGCCGGGGATCGAGGGAGAGGGCCGCTTGATGAACCAGCCATTCGGTTTCTACCAGAACGAGATCTACTTCGAGGGCCTCGGCGGCGTGGTGCCCCGGTTCCCGTTCACGTACGAGGAGTTGGAGTCGCGGGCCGAGGCGGCGCTCGGCCCGTCGCTCTGGTCGTACGTGGCGGGCGGCGCGGGTGACGAGCGCACCCAGCGGGCCAACGCCTCGGCCTTCGAGCGCTGGGGGCTGTGTCCGAGGATGTTCGTCGGGGCGGCGAGCCGGGACCTGTCCGTGGAACTGTTCGGGATGACGCTGCCCTCGCCGCTGTTCATGGCGCCGATCGGGGTCGTCGGGCTGTGCGCCCAGGACGGGCACGGGGATCTGGCGACGGCCCGGGCAGCCGCCCGCACCGGCGTCCCGATGGTCGCCTCGACGCTGAGCGTCGACCCCCTGGAGGAGGTGGCCGCCGCGCTCGGCCCGGCACCGGGCTTCTTCCAGCTGTACACGCCCACCGACCGGGAGCTGGCCGAGAGCCTGGTGCGGCGCGCGGAGAAGGCGGGGTTCAAGGCCATCGTCGTCACCCTGGACACCTGGGTCACGGGGTGGCGCCCGCGCGATCTGAGCACCGGCAACTTCCCCCAGCTGCGCGGGCACTGCCTGGCCAACTACACCTGCGACCCGGTCTTCCGGGCCGCCCTGGAGCGTACGCCGGAAGAGGACCCGAGGGGCGCCGTCCTGCGCTGGGCGCAGATTTTCGGCGCCCCGCTCACCTGGGACGACCTGCCCTGGCTGCGGTCGCTCACCGAGCTGCCGCTGATAGTGAAGGGCATCTGCCACCCCGAGGACGCCCGGCGCGCCCGGGACGGTGGTGTGGACGGCATCTACTGCTCCAACCACGGCGGGCGCCAGGCCAACGGCGGGCTGCCCGCGCTCGACGCGCTGCCCGGGGTGGTCGAGGCGGCCGGGGATCTGCCCGTCCTGTTCGACTCGGGCGTGCGCACCGGGGCGGACGTGGTGAAGGCCGTCGCCCTGGGCGCCACGGCCGTGGGCGTCGGCCGCCCGTACGCGTACGGGCTGGCCCTGGGCGGTACGGACGGTGTCGTCCACGTCCTGCGCTCGCTGCTCGCCGAGGCGGATCTGCTGATGGCGGTGGACGGCTATCCCACCCTCGCCGACCTCACTCCGGAAGCCCTCCGGCGCGTCCTCTGAGGCCCGGCACCGACCGCGCCGGCCCCGCGAGTACCACCCGGGCCGGTGCGGGGTGGCCGGTGGTGCATCAGCGCGCCGACGCCGTCACGCCGACCGCCTCCAGCCGGGCCGGATCGGCCCGCAGGATGGCCTCCTGGGTGAGCCGCAGCGGCGGGCCCGGCTCGACGCCGAGCTCCTCCCGGATGACCCGGCGCGCGCTGCGGTAGACGCCGAGCGCGTCGCCCTGGCGGCCCACCCGGTACAGGGCCGCCATCAGCTGCCGGTAGAAGGGCTCGCGCAGCGGGTGCTGGACCACCAGTCCCTTGAGCTCCTCTATCACCGCGTGGTGGCGGCCGAGCGCCAGTGCGGATTCAATATTCAGCTCGATGCAATTCAGCCGTTTTTCGTCCGCCACGGCGGCGAACGAGCTGATCTCCGAAGACCCCGACATGCCGTCCAGAACGGGCCCCCGCCACAGCGCGAGGGCATTTCTCAGACACTCCGACGCGGCCGGGAAGTCGGCGGCCAGGTAACGGGCCCGGCCACTTTCATACAGCCGCTCGAAGGTCCGGACATCGAGTTGGTTCTGGTTGACATCGAGAATGTAACCCGGGGAAACAGTGACGATCGGGGACGCCCGGCCCGGGGCCGCGAGCAGCTTGCGCAACTGGGACACATAGACCCGCAGACTGGCCGCCGCGCAGCGGGGCGGATGCTGTTCCCAGAGCTCCGCCATGAGTTTGTCGCCCGGAACCGTCTCCCCTGCCCGGATCGTCAGCAGAGCCAGCAGCTTGGCGATCTTCGGTGGCGCCGGCGTGAGATCGACGTCGCCACAGGTCACCCGGAGCCGCCCCAGTACCTCGTAGCGCAGCGGATGACTGTGTCGTGCATAGGACAGGGACACGTGACGCAACCCCCTTGAATGCTGCCGGGCATTCAACTAGTTCGGATCTCCCCGTTCACCCCGGGCACTCGCGCCCACGATGCACGCGATTGCCGATAAACATCGTAGTCGAGCAGTCGTTACGTAACCATTAAAAGGACGCTAACACCTGGAGCGCAGCACCCGCGAGCCATTTCGGCCACCAATCAGCGGGAATTCGATTATTAATTCCGGGCGCCGCATACGGACGCCGGAGGCGGGCGGCCGGGGTGTCCCCCGGGCCGCCCGCCTCGGGCGTGCGAGCGCGAACGCTCAGACGGACGGCGCCGGTTCGGGCTGCGGGGCACCGGCCTTCGGTGTCCCGGCTTTCGGTGTCCCGGCCAGCCAGGAGAAGACCCGGTCGTGGAAGAGGGTCATGGAGCCGGAGTGGCAGTGCGCTCCGCCGCCCCCGTCCGCGGTGAAGACATGCAGGGTCTTGGGACTGTTGAGGCCGGTGTACACCTTCTTCGCGTGCTCCAGACCGGCGAAGAACATGTCCTCCTCGGCGTCGAGCACGAGGACCGGACAGCGCACCCGGCCGATCACGTCCGCGAGGCCGAACGCGGGCATACGGCGCAGGAGTTGGGCCGGGCTGTGGGCGCCGAACGTCCACATCGCCTGCCGCAGCAGCCAGCGCGTGAAGGTCTGCTGGACGGCGATCCCGTACATCACCGGGTTGGCGAAGTCGTCGCAGCCCTGCTCCACCCATTCGAGGACGAACGGCGGCAGCCACACCACGTCGCCGAGCTGCCAGACCGCGTCATGGGCCACGCACCCGGCGAGCCGGTGCTCGAACGCGGCGGCCCGGACGGCGAGCAGCCCGCCGAGGCTGGTCCCCATCAGAGTGATGCGCTCGGGGTCCACTCCAGGCCGGGCCAGCGCGAAGTCGACCACGGGCGTGACCACCTCCTCCCAGTCCGGCCGGAAGGTGAGGCCCTGCTCGCGCAGGACCGAGCCCTGGCCGGGCCCCTCGAAGCAGAGGCAGTGGTAGCCGCGCGCCTGGGCGGCGGCTGCGATGAAGAAGTGGCCCTCTTCGAGCGTGGAGTCGATGCCGCCGTGGTGGATGAGCGTGGGGCGGGGGCCCCCGGAGTCGTCGGCCCGGTAGAAGTACCCCGGCAGCGAGCCGTCCCCGTACGGGATGCGGACGAACTCCGGTGGGCGCTCCATGAGCCGGGCGGCCTCGGCGAAGGTCTCCTTGGAGAGCCGCATCAGCCGTGCCGCCTCCGGGTCGTGCGGGTCGTCGCGCAGGAAGAACTCGGCGGTGCGGTAGTAGGTGTGGGCGCGCAGCAGGGAGGCGCGGGCGTCGACGGTACGGCCCTGGGCGAGCGCGGCGGCGGCGAGGCCGTGGACGCGCTCGGCCAGCGCGGTCCACTCGCGCCGCCAGGCGTCCGTGTCGCCGTCGGGGATGCGCGAGGCGACGGCGATGACCTCGCCGAGCTGGGCGCCGCCGAAGTCGGCGTAGCCGGCCGCCCGTAGGGCCTGGTAGTCGAAGGCGGGATCGTCGAAGAGGAACTTCATGGGTGCGGCTCCTGGGTGGGGAGGCGGTTCGGGGCCCGTCCGGGGGGACGGGCGGATGGCCGTGCGCGTGCGCGCGGCCGACCAGTGCGTACCGGTGCCCGGCCGGGTGGTGCGCGCGGGCTACCGGGGTGTGGGGCGGGACCTGGTGCCGTCGAGGAAGGTGTCGACGATCGCCTCCGCGAACGCCGCCGACTCCACCGGCCGCTGACGCAGGATCAGCCGGGCGAGCATCGGTCCGGTGAGCAGCTCGATGGCCTGGTCGACGTCGAGTCCGGGGCGCAGCTCCCCGCTGTCCAGCCCGTCGCGCAGCACCTGCCGCATGGCGTCCCTCCGTGCGGCGACCGCGGTGTCCTCGTACCGCTCCACGAGCTGCGGGCGGTGCACCGCCTCCCCGAGGAGGCCGGCCAGGAGGCGGTGCAGGTTGGTGTCCTGGCCTCGGTGGCGGATCTGGTCGACCAGGTCCACGAGACGGTCCCGCAGGGGCAGTCCCTCCGAGGGCGTCACGGGTACGTCGAGGCTGCTCAGGGCCGCGAGCACCAGCTCCTCCTTGTTGCGCCAGCGGCGGTAGACGGTGGCACGCGCGACCCCGGCCCGCTGGGCCACCAGGTCCATCGACAGGGCCCGGAAGCTGTGCCCCTCGCCGAGCAGACCGAGGACGGCTTCCAGGATCGCCCGGTCGGCGGCGGGGTCGCGCGGGCGTCCGCCGCGGGCGGTGTTCCGGGCGGCCGGGGCGGACGCGGGCCGGAGGCCGGCGGGCGCGGCGCCCCCGGCCTCCGGTGGAACGGGTGGTCGCATGCTCAGACCTCCGTGGGGTGGTGGGCTCTGGCGGGTTTCTCGGCTCCGGTGTGTCCGTCCGGGGTGCGGGCGGGCAGCAGGAGCAGGCTGAGGAGGGCGCCGAGGAGGGTGACTCCGGCGGCGACCAGTGCGGTGACGTGCATCGCGGAGACGAACGCGTCGACGGCGTGGTCGGCGAGGGCGGTGCCGCGCGGCCCGAGCGCGTCGGCGACGGCGAGGCTGCTCTGCACGGACTCCCCGGCCCTGTCGCGCAGTTGCTCCGGCACGGCCGCCAGATGGCCGGACATCCGCGAGCGGTACGCGGTGGACAGCACCGAGCCGAGGACCGCGACGCCGAGCGCCCCGCCCACCTGGCGGAAGGTGGTGTTGACGGCGGAGCCGGTGCCGGCCCGCTGCCGGGGCAGGGCCGACATCACGGCGGCCGTGGCGGGCGGCATCACACAGGCGATGCCCACACCGAGGAGGAAGAAGACGGATTCGAGCAGCCACAGCGAGGTGTGCGCGTCGACGGCGGCGACGGTGACGAAGGCCAGCGTGGTCAGCAGCATCCCGGCGGTGCACACCGGCCGCACCCCGATCCGCCGCGCCGCCAGTGTCGCGGGCGGTGAGCACACCAACTGGGCGACGGCCAGCGGCAGCAAACAGTATCCGGCCTGGAGGGGCGTCCAGCCGCGCACGCTCTGCAGATAGAAGACCAGGAAGAAGGTGGCGCCGAGGAGCGCGAAGAAGACCAGGCCGATGACGGTCACGGCGGCCGAGAAACGCGGGACGCGGAACAGGGCCACATCGAGCGCGGGGCGCGCGGCCCGCCGCTCCCACAGGACGAACGCCGCGAGCACCACGAGCCCGCCGAGCATCGTCCCCCACGCCCGGGCCGCCGCCCAGTCGTCGTGCTCGCCGCCCTGGATCACCCCGTACACCAGCAGGGTGAGACCCGCCACGGACAGGGCGACGCCGACCGGGTCGTAGCCGCCGCGTCCGGGGTCGCGGGACTCCGGTACGACGACCAGCGCGGCGACGGTGCCGATCACGACGATCGGGATGTTGATGAGGAAGACCGAGCCCCACCAGAAGTGCTCCAGGAGCGCGCCGCCGGTGATGGGTCCCACCGCGACCGCCAGACCGGCGGCTCCGGCCCAGATCCCGACGGCCTTGGCGTGTTCGTCCGGCGGGAAGACGTTCATGATGATCGCCAGGGTGGCCGGCATGACCAGGGCGCCGCCGACGCCGAGGCCCGCGCGGGCGGCGATGAGTTCGCCCGCGCTGCCCGCGAGGGCGGACCAGAGCGAGCAGCCGCCGAAGACGACGAGCCCGGCCACCAGGGTGCGTTTGCGGCCCCAGCGGTCGGCCAGTACGCCGGTGCTGAAGAGCAGGGCCGCGAAGACGAGCGTGTAGGAGTCCACCGACCACTGGAGCGCGCCGGAGGAGGCGCCCAGGCCCCGGGGCGCGGGCTCGGCGAGCGTCTTGAGCGCGACGTTGAGGATCGAGGTGTCGAGGACCACGAGCAGGAGGCTCACGACGAGGACGCCGAGGACCCACCAGCGGTGGGCGGCGGCCCGGTCCTGCTCGGCCGGACGGGATGCGAGCTGAGTGGTCACGGATGCCGCTCCTCGGAAGGAAGAGGGTGCTGCGTGAACTGCCGTCTGTCGCTGTGCGGTCACCGACGCTAGACCCGCCCGCCAATCGAGTCAATGCCGTATCGAAACAGTCCTGACTCATATCCGGACGGCTCCGGATGGCCCACGATGGTGCGGCACTGCGTGCCAACCGTCCCTCCCCGTACGGACGAACGGGCCCCGCACTCCCCCACTCCACCGCACCTGCGGGAAGCCCCGAAGCTGCGACGTGCACCGCAAGGCTGCCTTTACAGGTCCTTTTCACTTCCCGCCAACGATGGTCCGACAGATGGCACTTGGTGCCGCGTCAGCCCGTATCCAGCGACACCGGACCCAGTGACAGGGGAAGAGATGCACAGGACGTTGACCGAGGCCGTACGCGCCGGAGCGGAGCAGCACCCCGACCGGCCCGCGTTCGTGTACCTGCACGAGGACGGCCCGACCATGCGGCCCGAGGAGATCACCTACGCCGAACTGGACCGCCGCGCCCGCCTTCTCGCCGCCCGGCTGCGCCAGGAGGCGCCGGGTGACCCGAACCGGCCGGTGCTGCTGCTCTATCCGCCCACCCTGGAGTTCGTGACCGCCTTCCTCGGCTGCTTCTACGCCGGGCGCACGGCCATCCCCGCGCCGCTGCCGGACGAGCCGGGCGAGCGGCTGGCCCGGGTCAGCGGCATCCTGCGGGACGCCTCGGTGGGCGCGGTCCTCACCGTCCCCGAGCAGCGCCAGTCGCTCGCCGCCTGGCTGGCGGCCTCGGGCGAGCGGGACGTGGTGTGCCTGGCGCTGGAGGACGACGGCGGGGATCCCGCACTGTGGCTCCCGCCCGAGGTCCGCGACGACGACATCGCCTTCCTCCAGTACAGCTCGGGCTCCACCAGCCGGCCCAAGGGCGTCATGGTCACGCACGCCAACCTGGCCGCCAACCAGGAGGCCATCCACCGCGCGATGCTCACCGGGCCCGGCGTCGTCACCGGCAGCTGGCTGCCGCTCTACCACGACATGGGCCTCATCGGCATGACGCTGCACCCGCTGTGGATGGGCGGCACCAGCGTCCAGATGTCGCCCATCTCCTTCATCAAGCAACCGCACCGCTGGCTACGGATGATCCACGACTACCGCGTCGAGGGCACCGCCTCGCCCGACTTCGGCTACGAGCTGTGCGCCCGCCGCACCACCGACGAACAGGCCGAGGGGCTCGACCTGTCCAGCCTGCGGGTGGCCCTCAACGGCGCGGAGCCGGTGCGCGCCGCCACCATCCGTACCTTCACCGCCCGCTTCGCCGCCAACGGACTGCGCCCCGAGGCGCTGTTCCCCTGCTACGGCCTGGCCGAGAACACCCTGCTCGCCTCCGCCGGGGACACCACCGCGCGCCACGTCGAACTGGTCGTCGACGCGCACCTGCTGGAGCAGCACGAGCTGCGCCCCGCCCGCCCGGACCGCACCTCCAGGACCCTGGTCGGCTGCGGCGCACCCGCCGGCTGCGAGGTGCTGGTCGTCGACCCGATGACCCACGAGGCGCTGGCGGACGGCCGGGTCGGGGAGATCTGGCTGCGCGGACCCTCGGTCGCGCGCGGCTACTGGAACCGTCCCGAGGCCACCGAGGAGACCTTCCGCGCCACGACCGCCGACGGCCGCTCGGGCTGTCTGCGCACCGGCGACCTCGGCGGTCTGGTGGCCGGGGAGCTGTTCGTCACCGGACGCATCAAGGAGATGCTCATCCACCACGGCCGCAACCTCTACCCGCAGGACATCGAGCAGGCCGTGCAGGACTCCGGCCCGTCCCTGCGTCGCGGCGGCGGCGCGGTGTTCACCGTCGGGGACGAGCAGGACGACCGCGGTCACGTGGTGGTGGTGCAGGAGGTGCGGCCCAGCCGGCACGGCGAACACGATCTGCCCGCCCTCGCCGCGCAGGTCCAGGCCGTGCTCAGCCGCAGGTTCCAGCTCCCCGCGGCCAGTGTGGTCCTGGTGCGCCCCGGCGCGGTCCGCAAGACCACCAGCGGCAAGACCCAGCGCACCCTGATGCGCCGTCTGTTCCTCGACGGCTCCCTGTCCGTACTCCACCAGCGCCTGGAACGGCCGGTGGCGGCCCTCCTCGCCCCGGCCGCCGAGCAGCCGGCTCCGCTGGCCGCCCCCGGCCGCTGAGGCCGCCCGGCCCACCGAGCGCTACCAAGGAAGAGGTTCCCCATGCCCATCGCGCCCGACACCCGCACCGCGATCCGTCCGCAGACCCCCGTCCTGACCCCGGCGGACCTGGAGAAGTGGCTCATCGACCGGGTCGCCTTCCATCTGCACCCGCCCGTCCGGGAGATCGACCCGACGACCCCGCTCGCCGACTACGGCATCGACTCGGTGGCCGCGATCGGCATCTGCGGCGAGATAGAGGAGCGCCACCTGCTGGCGGTCCCGCCGACCCTCGCCTACGACTTCCCGACGGTACGGGCCATCGCCGGGCACCTGGCCGGGCTGCTCGCCGCGGGGGACTCCGGGGCCGCCTCGTGAGCGCACCCGAACCGGTCGCGGTGGTCGGACTGGACTGCCGTTTCCCCGGGGCCCGGGACGCGGGCGAGTTCTGGCAGCTCCTGATGGAGGGCCGCGACGGCACCCGTCGCGTCCCCGAGGAGCGCTGGGAGGCGGACCGCTACCGGCAGGACGGCCCCGCCGCCCCCGGCGAGGCCCGGCCCCCCGGCCGCTCCAACACCGTACGCGGCGGGTTCATCGACGACCCGGACGCCTTCGATCCCGCCTTCTTCGGGATCGCGCCGCGCGAGGCCGCCGCCATGGACCCGCAGCAGCGGCTCCTGCTCCAGTGCGCCTGGCGGGCCGTCGAGGACGCCACGGTGGCCCCCGAGGACCTGGCCGGCACCGACACGGGTGTGTTCGTGGGGGTGATGGCCAACGAGTGGGCCCATCTGCAACTCGCCGACTACGACCGGATCACCGCCCGGCACGGCTCCGGCAACGGCTACTTCATGGGCGCCAACCGCGTCTCGTACCACCTCGACCTCAGGGGGCCCAGCCTCGCCGTCGACACGGCCTGCTCGTCCTCGCTGGTCGCACTGCATCTGGCGGCCGGGGCGCTGCGGACGGGCGACTGCGACTACGCGCTCGCCGGCGGCACCAACCTGATCATGACGCCGGTCCTCAACATCTTCTACACACAGGCGGGCCTGTCCGCGCCGGACGGCCGCTGCAAGCCGTTCAGCGCCTCCGCCGACGGGATCGGGCGCGCCGAGGGCGTCGCCGTCCTGGTCCTGCGCCGGCTCGCGGACGCGCTGGCCGAACGCCAGCCCGTCTACGCCGTGCTGCGCGGCACCGGCGTCAACCAGGACGGCCGCAGCAACGGCATCACCGCGCCCAACCGGTGGGCCCAGCAGCAGCTGATCGAGAGGGTGTGGCGCTCGGCCGGGGTCGGCGCCGACGACATCGGCTTCATCGAGGCGCACGGCACCGGCACCCTCCTCGGCGACATGATGGAGGCGCAGGCGCTCGGAGCACTCACCGGCGGTCGCAGCGGCGGCAGCGTCGCCCTCGGCTCGGTCAAGAGCAACTTCGGGCACGCCGAGGGCGCCGCCGGGATCGCGGGAGTCGTCAAGACCGTCCTCGCGCTGCACCACCGCACCGTACCGCCGAGCCGGTTCGCCGACGACGAGAATCCGGGCCTCCACCTGCCCGAACGCCGCCTGGCACTGCTCAGATCCCCGCTGCGGCTGCCGTCCGGCACCGTGCACGGCGCCGTCAGCAGCTTCGGCATGGGCGGCACCAACGCGCACGCCGTGCTCGCCTCGCCGCCGCGCGCGGTCCACCACTCCGGCGCGCGGGTCCCGGGCGTGTTCACCGTCTCGGCCCGCTCGGCACGTCAACTGGGCCCCAATCTGCTGGCCCAGGCCGACGCGCTGGCCCGGCAGCCCGAGGACCGGCTCGCCCAGCTGTGCTGGACCAGCAACCGCGTCAAGTCCCGGCTGCCGCACCGCGTCGCCGTCACCGCCGACGATCTGGGGACCCTGGTGGCGGGGCTGCGCGAGGCGGCCGGGCGCACCCGCGACGAGGACGGCGGGGTGCGACGCACCGCGCCCGCGGTGGCGTTCGCGTTCACCGGCCAGGGCGCCCAGCACCCCGGTATGGCCGCCTCCTGGTACGCCTCCTCCCCCGTCTACGCCCGCCTCCTCGACGAGATCGACGGGCAGCTCGCCGTCCATGTCGGCCGCTCGGTGCGCGACGCGGTCCTGGAGGGCGACCCGGGGGTGCACCGCACGGGTCTGGCGCAGCCCGCGCTCTTCGCGGTCGAGTACGCGATGGCGGGCGCCCTGGCCGACGCCGGAATCCGTCCGGCGGCCGTCATCGGCCACAGCGTCGGCGAGTTCGCCGCAGCCTGCGCGGCCGGGGTACTCGACCCCGCCGACGCGGCCCGTCTGGTCGCCCGGCGCGGCGCGCTCATGGAGGCGCTGCCGGACGGCGGCGGCATGCTCTCCGTGCCGTTGCCGGAGGCGGAGACGCGGGCGCTGCCGGGCGACCCCGCGCGCGTGTGCGTCGCCGCCGTCAACGGCCCGCGCACCACCGTGGTCGCCGGTGACCTCGACGAACTCGCCCGGCTGCGCGGCGCGTTGGCCGACCGGGGTGTCACCGCCCGCCCGCTGACGGTCTCGCACGCCTTCCACTCCCCGCTGATGCGGCCGGCCGTCGAGCCGTTCCTGACCGAGGGCGCGGACGTGGTGGTGCGCGCGCCCGCGGTGCCGGTCTTCTCGACCCTGTACGGGCGGGTCATGGGCGAGGAGGAGCGCATGGACGCCGCGTACTGGGCGCGCCAGATCACCGCGCCGGTACGATTCTCCGACGCCGCCGCCGACCTGCTGGCGTCCGGCGTCACCCATGTCGTGGAGATCGGCCCGCGCGCCGTGCTCACCCCCCTGCTCGCCCGGCTCGGGGCCGCCGACGCGGACCCGGTGCGCTGCCTCGCCGCCCACCCGGGCGAGCGCGCGCCCCGCCACCCGCTGCACCATCTGCTCGGCGAGCTGTGGAGCACGGGGGCGGCCCCCGGCTGGGACAGCCTGTACCCGGAGGCGGACCGGGTGCCGCGCCGGCTGCCGCCGTACGTCTTCGACGACAGTTTCCGCGCCTGGCGCTCGGCCACCGCCCCCGAGCCACCCGCGCCCCGCCTCCCCGCCGTGGAGGCCGAGGCCCCGGCGACGGACCCCGTCCCGGCGCGCCCGCCGGGTCCGGACGAGGGCGCTCCCCACCGGGTGTCCGAGGTGACCCGCCGCTTGGTGTGCCGGGTCGGCGGGCACGACGACTCCTCCGTACGGAGCAGCTCCCGCCTGGCCGAGGACCTCGGCTTCGACTCGATCCAGGTCATGGAGCTGAAGACCCGCATCGAGAACGAGCTGCCCGAACTCGGCAGTCTGCCCGTCGAGGAGCTGCTCGCGAGTCTGGAGACCGTGGGCGACCTCAGCCGCTATCTCGCCGAGCGCCTGCTCGTACCGGCCGCGTCCGCGGCGGCAGCCGAGCCGTCCACCCCGGAAGGACCGCGCACATGAGCCCGTCACCCGCCCCCGTCGCCCATCTCGTCTCGGTCGGCACCTGTCTGCCGGGCGAACCGGTGGACAACGCCACCCTGGCCAAGCTCGTCGGCATCGACGAGCAGTGGGCCGACATGTTCATCGGCAACGTCAGCCGCCACTTCGCCGTCGACCTGGCGACCGGCCGGGTCCGCCACTCCCTGGCCGACATCGCCTCGACCGCCGCGGACCGGGCCCTCGCGGCGGCGGGCCTGGAAGCCGTGGACATCGACTGCGTCGTCATGGGCACCGCCACCCCGGACCAGCTGATGCCCGCCACCGTCAACCTGGTGGCGGACCGCCTCGGCATCGACAACGTCCCCACCTACCAGCTCCAGTCCGGCTGCGCCGGAGCCGTGCAGGCGCTCGACGTGGCCCGCACCCTGCTCCTGGCCGGACGCTGCTCGACGGTGCTGGTGATCGGCGGCGACGTCTGCGCCAAGCACCTGGAGACCGACTTCGACGCCGGCTCGCGCACCCCGGCCGAGCTGGTCAACTACGTCCTGTTCGGCGACGGGGCGGGCGCGGCCGTGCTCAGCGCCGAGTCCTTCGGGGAGCGCGTCGAGATCCGCCAGGTCCTCAACCGCCTGGTGGGCCTGGGCAAAGCGCCCGGACAGGTCATCGAGTGGTTCGGCCTGGGCGACCGGCACAGCGACCGCACCGCGGTCAGCGAGGACTACAAGGCCATCGAGGCGGCCGTGCCGGTCCTGGCGACCCAGATGTTCTGGGAGCTCATCGGGGACGTGGGCTGGACCGCCGACCAGGTGGACTATCTGCTCCCGCCCCAGCTGTCGGGCCGGATGAGCGACCGTATCTCCGACGCGATGCCCGCCCCGCTGGCCCGGCGGGTCAACGTGGTGCGCACGGTGGGCAACAACGGCAACGCCCTGCCCTTCCTCCAGCTCGCCGAACTGCTCGGCCAGTGGGAGGGCGGCGGGCGCGCCGTCACCGTCGCCGTGGAGTCCAGCAAGTGGATCAAGTCCGGTATCGCCCTGGAGCGCGCATGACCACGACCGAACCGCTCAACGCCCCGTCCGGTACGGGCAGTTGGCTGGCCCCCGAGGCGTTGCGGACCCTGCGCGGCCTGTACGCGGCCGGACGCCTCGAAGCCGCGTATCCCTCAGTGCGCCCCCTGCTCGCCCGGCTGCCCGGGGCCCAACTGCCCGCCGCCGGGCAACTGCTCGCCCGGCTCGACCGCGAGGAGGTCGCCCGCCACCACCCGGACGTGCCCGTGGTCACCGTCGCCGTGACCGGCCAGTCCACCGTCGCCCCGCTGGTCGCCCCGCTCACCGCGGAGCTGGCGCGCCACGGACTGCTCCTCGACCCGGTGCTCTCGCCGTACGGCTCGTACCTCGCGGACCTCCTCGGGCCCGGCTCCCCGGGCGGCGCCCCGCCCCGCCTCACCCTGTGCCTGCTGGACGCGCACACCGTCTTCGAGGAAGTGCCGCTGCCCTGGCGGGTCGAGGACGTGGAGAGCGCGGCCCGCTCCCGGCTCGCCCTGATCGGCCGGGCCGTCCGCGCCCACCAGGACGCCGGGCGGGGCCCCCTGGTCCTCAACACCGTCCCGCTGCTGCACGGCCACGCCCGCCAGCTGATCGACCTGCGCTCCCGGGCCCGGCTCGGCGTGGTGTGGCGGGAGTTCAACAGCGGAGTGCTCGCCCTCGCCGAGGAGCACCCCGGGCTGACCGTGGTCGACCTCGACCCGCTGGTCGCCCGGGGCACTCCGGCGTACGAGCCGCGTACGGGGCTGTACGCCAAGGCACGCCTCGCCGAAGGGCTGCTGGCGGAGTACGCCCGCGATGTCGGCCACCTCGTCACCGGGCTGCTCGGCCGGACCCGCAAGTGCCTGGTCCTCGATCTGGACGGGACGCTGTGGGGCGGGGTGCTCGGTGAGGACGGAATGGAGGGTGTCGAGCTCGGCGGCGGGTTCCGGGGCGAGGCGTTCGTCGAGTTCCAGCGGGTGCTGGCCCAGCTCGGCTCCCAGGGCGTCCTGCTCGCCGTCAGCAGCAAGAACGACGACGACCAGGTGCGCGCCGCGCTGCGCGACCACCCCTCGATGCTGCTGCGCGAGGACGACTTCGTCCGCGTCAACGCCAACTGGTCGGCCAAGCACGACAATCTGCGCGACATCGCCGAGCGGCTCGGGATCGGTCTGGACAGCTTCGTCTTCGTCGACGACAGCACCTTCGAATGCGGGCTGGTACGGGAGCGGTTGCCGCAGGTCGCGGTGGTCCGGGTCGACGAGGAGCCCGCGCTGCACCCGGCCGCGCTGCTCGCGGACGGCTGGTTCGACCTGCCCGTGCTCACCGACGAGGACCGCGAGCGGGCCGGCCGCTACCGCACGGAGGTCCGGCGCCAGGAGTTCCGCGAGGACACCGGCTCCTACCAGGACTATTTGGACGGCCTCGGCATCGAGGTGACGGTACGCCCACCGGAGCCCCACGAGCTGCCCCGCGTCTCCCAACTCACCCTGCGCACCAACCAGTTCCACCTGGCGCCCGAACGGCTGCAACTGCCGCAGGTGCGGGAGTGGGCCGAGGACCCCGACCGCGCCGTACTGGTGGTCCACGCCCGCGACCGGTTCGGCGACCACGGCCTGGTGGGGGCGGTGTTCCTGCGCCGTGACGCACAGGACCTGCACATCGACAACTACGTGCTGAGCTGCCGGGTGTTCTCGCGCGGCATCGAGAGCGCCTGTCTGGCGGCCGTGCTGGAGCACGCGGCCACGTCCGGCGCCCGCGGCGCGCGGGCCCGCCACCGGCCCACCTCGCGCAACGCCGCCTTCGCCTCCTTCTACCCCGACCACGGCTTCGTCCCCACGGGCGTGGCCCCCGACGACCCCACCACCGTGGTGTTCCGCCACGCACTGCGCGACATCACACCCGCCCCGGCCCATCTGCGGCTGCACACCGCCTTCCAGGAGAGCTGACCATGACCGCCACCGCCATCGCCGACACCGCCGGGTTCTGCGCGCTCCTGGAGGACGAGCTCGGTATCCGCATCGCCCCCGAGGACCTCGACCGGCCACTGGACGAAGTGGCCGAGTGGGACTCGGTCCATCTGCTGCGCCTGGTCACCGTGGTGGAGAACGTCACGGGCCGCCGTATCCCGGTGGCCGGTCTCCTGGAGGCCGTGACCTTCCAGCAGATGTACGAGGTGGTGCGCGCGTGAACGGGCCGGCCGCGCCGGCGCGCTGCCTCCTCCGGGCGCCGCGCGAGGACGCGCCGCTGCGGTTGTTCTGCTTCCACCACGCGGGCGGCGGCGCCTCGTTCTACGGTCCGTGGCCGTCCCGGGTCGTGCCCGGCGTCGACGTCCTGCCGGTGCAGCTGCCCGGCCGCGAGTCCCGTCTGCGCGAACGGCGGTTCCAGGACGCGGGGACCGCGGCCGGGGCCCTCGCGAACGAACTCGCGCCATGGCTGGACCGCCCGTACGCGGTGTACGGGCACAGCATGGGCGCGCTGCTCGCCTTCGCGGTGGTGGCGGCCCGGATGCGGGCGGGGGGCCGGGCGCCGCTCGCCGTGTTCGTCGGCGCGTACGCGGCCCCGCACCTCACTCCGCCGCTGCCGCCCGCCGATCTGTACGGCGACGCGGAGCTCGCCCGGCTGCTGGTGGACGTCGGCGGGCTGCACCCGCAGTTCCTGGGGCGGGCCGACTGGCTGCGGGCGCTGCTGCCCGTCGTCCGGGACGATCTGCGGATCTGCGCCAGCCACCGGGCGGCGGGACTGCCGGACCCGGCCGAGGAGGGGCAGCGGCTGCCGCTGGACATCCGGGCCTTCGCGGGCGCGGACGACGCGCTCGTGGACGCCGGGTCGGTGTACGCCTGGGAGCGGTACGGGCGCGAGTTCCGCCTCACGACGGTGCCGGGCGGGCACTTCTTCCCGCGCGAGGCCCCCGAGCCCTTCTTCGAGGAGCTCAACCGCTCGCTGACCGGCCTGCTCGCCGAAGCCCGTCGGGCCCCCGTGTGAGGGGGCCGCCTCACCGTGGCCCCACCACGCGCGGCACCCCGGCCATGCGCCGCCGCGCCTCACCCGCGTTCTTCTCGTACAGGGCGCGCTGCTCGTCCACGCCGGGCATGATCCACAACGGGCGCGAGGAGCCGTCGGCGAAGGCGAGCCCCTCGGTGTCGGGGCGCAGCCCGGTGAGGGTGAGCGCGAAGGACTCCTGGTAGTCGACGGCGCCGTCGGCGGTGAGGCGGAAGGGGCGGTCGTGGCCCGGATAGATGACATCGGCCTCCCGCACCACCCGGTCGATGCTGCGGGCCGCGAGGTCGGCGTCCCAGAAGACCAGCGGGTTGCGGCGGGTGGTGGCCACGTACGCGAAGTGCAGGGCGTCGCCGGTGATCGCGGCGACCCCGGCGTCGGTGTCGACCAGGACGCCGATGCTGCCGGGCGAGTGGCCGGGCAGGGCGATGACGCCGACGCCGGGCAGGATCTCCTCGCCGTCCGCCACCTCGCGGATGGGCAGTTGCTCCAGGAGCAGCCCCGTCCAGGCGGGGGTCGCCCAGTCGTTGGAGTGCGGCGCGTGGGCGTAGCGCCGTTCGTCGCCGTGGAGGAGGAGTTCGGCGCGGGGGAACAGGTCGATGTTCTGCACATGGTCCCAGTGGGCGTGGGTGAGCACCACGGTGTCGATGTCCGCCGCGGTGAGGCCGTGGGCCGCGAGCGCCGCCCACAGATGGGGGCGGCGGCCGACGTGGGCGGCGTCGACGAGGACGGTACGGGGGCGGCCGGTGGCGTCGGCGCCCCGGACCAGGAAGACGCCGCAGAAGGCGGGGTAGCCCTGGTCGGTGTCGATGGCGAAGCCGGGCAGGAGGATGTCGATCGTCGGCATGGGGCTCCCTTGGGTGTGGCCGCCGTCGGGGCGCGGCGGCCGGTCCGGTGTCAGCCGTCGGCCGCCTCGTGGAGGGCGGCGCGCAGCGCGTGGAGGCTGTGCGGGTTGGCGAGGGTGGACAGGTCGCCGGGTTCGTCCTGGGTGGCGCAGTCGCGGATGAGGCGGCGCATCACCTTGCCGGTGCGGGTGCGCGGCAGTTCGGGCAGGGCGAGGACCCGGCTGGGCCGGAAGGCGGGCCCGAGCGCCTCGGCCACGCGGGCCCGGATCCGCTCGGCCTGCGGCCCCGACAGCGTCCCGGTCGCGGGCACCACGAAGCACCAGAGCGCCTCGCCCTTCACCGGGTGCGGCACCCCGACCGCCGCCGCCTCGGCCACGGCGGGGTCCTTCAGCGCGGCCTCCTCGACCTCGGCGGGGCCCAGCCGCTTGCCCGCCACCTTCATCACGTCGTCGAGGCGTCCGTGCACGAACCACTCACCGTCCGAGCGGGACACCAGGTCGCCGTGGGACCAGCGGCCGGGCCTGCGGCCGAAGTAGGTGCGGGCGAAGCGCTCGGGCGAGCGCCACAGGCCCCGCGTCATGCCCGGCCAGGACTGGCGCACCACCAGCTCGCCCAGCTCGCCCTCGCCGGCCTCGCCGCCGTCGGCGTGCTCGATGACCGCGTCGATACCGAGGCACGGTCCGGTGAAGCCGCACGGCGTCTGGGGGACGGTGGGCGCGGAGGCCAGGAGCGAGCCGCCCACCTCCGTGCCGCCGCTGATGTTGATGACGGGGCAGCGACCGCCGCCGACCTGCTCGGAGTACCAGCGCCAGGCGTCCTCGGTCCAGGGCTCGCCGGTGGAGCCGAGCACGCGCAGCCGGGACGAGGTGGGCGCGGGCGCCCCGGTGGCCATCAGGGCCCGCGCGAGGCTGGGCGAGCTGCCGAAGACGCTGACCCGGTGCTCCTGCAGCAGCCGTCCCAGCCGGTCCGCGCCGGGGTGGTCGACGGCGCCCTCGTACGTGAGGACGCAGGCGCCCGCGAGGGTGCAGCCGATCGCGACCAGCGCGAACATGATCCAGCCGGGGTCGGTGACCCAGAACGCCACGTCGTCGGGGCGCACATCGAGGTTGTAGCGGACCTCGGAGCCGACCTGGACGGGGAATCCGCCGTGGGTGTGGACGGCGCCCTTGGGGCGTCCGGTGGTGCCGGAGGTGTACAGGAGGAGGAAGGGCGCGTCGGCTGCCAGCGGAACGGTCTCGGCGGGCTCCGCCTCGGTGAGCGCCCGCCAGGTGGTGGTGGCCGGGGCGGGCGCGGGCGCGGGGCCGGGCGGCTCGTCGGCGACGACCACCAGGTGGGTCACGTCCGGGACCCGCTCCGCCGCCGCGCGGGCGACCGGCAGCATCTCGTACCGTCTGCCGTGCCGGGTGGTGGAGGCGGCCGTGACCAGCACCCGCGCCCCGGCGTCGGCGAGGCGCACCGCCAGGGCGTCGGCGCCGAAGCCGGAGAACACGGGGACGAGGACGGCGCCGACGCGGGCACAGGCGAAGAGCAGCAGGAAGGCCTCGGGACCGGGCGGCAGATACCCCGCCACCCGGTCCCCCTCCCCCACTCCCAGGCCGCGGAGTCCCGTGGCGACCCGGGCGCTGAGGCGCGCGGCCTCGCGGTAGCCGAGGCGTCCCTGTGTGCCGTCCTCGCGCTCCCACCGCAGTGCGGTCGCGTCCGGGCGCCCGCCCCGCACATGGCGCTCCAGACAGGAGTCGACCAGGTTGGTCCGCCCGCCGGGGAACCAGCGGGTGGCGGCGATCCCGCCCTGCCCGTCGCGGGTGCGCCGCGGTTCCTCGTGCCAGACGACGCCGATGTCGCGGGCGGCGGCCGACCAGTACCACTCGGGGTCCGCGACCGAGCGGGCCTGCAGCGCGCGGTAGCCGTCCAGGCCGTGGGCCCGGCAGAACCGGGCGACGTTGCTGTCCCGGATCAGCTCCCGGCCGGGGTACCAGGCGTACTCGCCCACGTCACGCCTCCGGGTTCTCGACGAGCGCGGCGATGCCCTGGCCGCCACCGATGCACAGCGCGACGACGGCGAACCGTCCGCCGGTGCGGCGCAGTTCATGGGCGGCCTTGAGCAGCAGGACCGTGCCGGTCGCGCCGACCGGATGGCCGAGCGCGATGGCCCCGCCGTTGGGGTTGACCCGCTCGGGGTCGAGTCGGAGGTCGTCGAGGACCGCGAGGACCTGTGCGGCGAACGCCTCGTTGAGCTCGACGACCGCGATGTCGCCGGCGTCCAGCCCGGCGCGCCGCAGCAGCTTCCGGATGGCCCCGGCGGGCGCGAAGCCCATGATCTCCGGTTCCAGGGCGGTGACCACCACATCCCGCAGCAGACACAGCGGGACGGTCCCCGCGCGCAGGTCCGTGAGGCGTGTCAGCACCACGGCGGCGGCCCCGTCATTGATCCCGGCCGAGTTCCCTGCGGTGACCGTGCCGTCGGGGGTGAACGCGGGGTCGAGCCGGGCGAGGCGCTCCACGGTGGTGCCGGGGCGCGGGTGTTCGTCCTGCCCGACCGTGCCGTCCGGGGTGGGTACGGGAACAATCTGGGCGGTGAACCGCCCCTTGGCCAGGGCCTCGGCGGCCCGCTGCTGGCTCCCGGCGGCCCAGCTGTCCTGGCGCGCCCGGGAGATGGCGAACCGCGCGGCCACCGTCTCCCCCGTCAGCCCCATCGGGCCGTGCGAGAAGGGGTCGGTGACCAGGGAGAACGTACCGTCGATCCAGGGCTCACCGGGGAGCTCGTCGGCGGCGCGCTCGCCGTAGTCGAGCAGCGGCTGCCGGGTCATCGACTCGTTGCCGCCGGCCACCATCACCTGTGCCTCGCCCAGCGCGAGCGTCTGGGCCGCGGACCAGACGGCCTGGAGGCCGGAACCGCACAGCCGGTTGACGTTGTACGCGCGGACCCCGGCGGGCAGTCCGGCGGCCAGGGCGGCGCGCCGCGCGTTGAACGCGTCCGGCCCCACCTGGCCGACGCAGCCGAGGACGACCTCGTCGACGCTCTGCGGATCGACGTCCGCGCGCAGCAGCGCCTCCCTGATCACCAGGGCGCCGAGCCGGTGCGCCGGGACGGACCGCAGGGCCCCCTTGAAACGCCCCACGGGGGTGCGTGCCCCGTGGACGACCGCGATGTCGGACAGCATCAGATTCCCCGCTCCTCCGGCCGGTCGAGGACCCGCCTGCGGAAGGGGAGGGCCGCGCCCTCCCGGCGGACTGACGGAACGGAACCGTTCCGGCTCGTAGCGGAACGTACTCCCGGGAGGCGTGGAACGCAACCGTTCCGTTCCGTGTTAGCCTCCGATCATGGCCGCCCTCCCCGACGACGAAGTGCGCCGCCCGCCCGCGGGAGCGGGTGTACTGCGCGAGTCCGTGACCGAGACGATCCGCCGCGCCATGTTCGAGGAGCTGGCGGAGTCCGGGTACGCGCGGATGTCCATGGAGGCCGTGACCCGCCGCGCGGGTGTCGGCAAGGCCGCGCTCTACCGCCGCTGGCCGTCCAAGGAGGCCATGGTCGTCGAGCTGGTCTCCGAGGCCGCCGCCGCCCACATCCCCACGACCACCGACGCGGGATCGCTGCACGGCGACGTCGAGCGGTTCCTCCACGAGACCCTGCGCGCCCTGCGCCACCCGCTGGTGGGCCGGATCATCCCCGACCTGCTGGCCGAGTCCGCCCGCAGCGCCTCGCTCCACGACGCGCTGCACCTGGCGGTCCTCGGGCCCCGCCGCGCGGCGGTCGCCACCCTCCTGGACCGCGCGGCGCACAGGGGCGAGCTGCCGCCCGGCATCGACACGGCCCTGGCCACCGACCTGTTCGGCGCGCCGCTGTACTTCCGCGTGCTGGCGGCCGGCGGCCCGACCGACGACGCCTATGTCACGCGGCTGGCCCACGCCGTCGTGGCGGCGGTCGCCGCGAGCCGCTGACCGCCGGGCGCGCTCACCCGGGCAGGAGCGCGGCCTCCATGTCGCAGCACCCGCCGCGCCGCATCAGCCGCCCCACCGACAGCCACGCCTCGTCGGCGTCGGCGTGCCGCTCCGGTGCCTCGAAGGCGTCCACCAACTCCTCGGTGGCATACGGCACTCCGCCCCGCAGCACCGAGACGGTCCGCACCATCGCGTCGAAGTCCTCGAACGGGTCGCCGTCCACCACCGTCAGATCGGCGAGCTTCCCCTGCTCCACGGTGCCGAGATGGCGCTCGACCCCGAAGAGGCGGGCCGGGAGCACGGTCGCGGTACGCAGGGCCGCCGCCGGGGAGAGTCCGCCCCGGTGCAGCGCGCGCAGCCCCAGGTGCAGCGAGAGGCCCACGGGCACGATCGGGGCGTCCGTGCCTAGCGCCACCAGGCCGCCCGCCGCGAGGACCCGGCGGTAGACGTCCGTCTCCGTGCGGAGGGTGGCGAGCTGGGCCTCGGTCGGTGGCACGCCCGCCGACTGCCGCACCGCCGCGGCGTCCCACGGCGGCATCACCACGGTGACCCGCGGATCCGCCGCGAGCCCGGGATCGGCCCCGATCAGCGGCGCCGAGGTGAACGGTGTGGCGATGAGCGCGAAGTTCACCCCCCGCGCCGAGTAGATCTCCACCACGTCCTCGTACGCGTGCCCCGACGCGGTGGTGGCATGGCCGGCCTCGGCGCGCTGGGTGGCCTGGAGATGCGTCGTCAGGTCCTGTCCCAACTGGACACCGGGCGACAGCAGATGGCTTCCGGCGCGCACCCCGAGGCGTTCGTGCGCGAACCGCGCCGCCTCCTCCATCACCCAGCCGGGCGCCCGCACATAGGTCTTGACGAAGTCCCAGTCCAGTGCCGCGCCCCGCTCCAGCGACCGGCGCAGCCCCGCCCTGGTGCGATGGGCGCGCCCCATGCTGTACGCCACCCGGGAGCCGTCGAGCAGCTCCCCCGTGGTCAGCAGCCGGGGCCCGGCGAGCTGCCCCGCGGCGACCGCCTCGCGGATCCGGGCCTGTTCGTAGGCGAACCCGCCGAGGGAGACGGCGGTGGTGATCCCGTAGGTGAGCTGGCCCACCGTCTGGCGGCCACCGTAGGTGCTCTGCCAGGGGTGGGTGTGCGTGTCCCACAGACCGGGCACGACCGTACGCCGCGAGGCGTCGATCCGTCGCAGCGCGCCCCGGCCGCCGCGGTGCGGCTCGACGGAGGTGATGCGCCCGTCCCGTACGACGATGTCGACGTCGTCCCGGACCCTCTCGCCGGTCCCGTCCCACAGCCGCCCGGCGTGCACCACGGTGTCGGCGGGCGCGGGCGTACGCGCCTGGAGCGCCACCCGAACCGTGCGCGCGGGCCCGCCCTCGGCGCCGATGAGCCGCAGGCGCGAGCCGGACAGGTACAGCAGCGTCCTGGAGTCCCCGGACCAGGAGGGGTGGTCGGCGGGCTCGTCGGTGAGGGTGCGCGGCGGGCCCTGCGGGGTGCCGTCGGGGGCGACGGGCAGCAGACAGAGGGCGGACTCGACGATCACCGCCATCCAGCGTCCGTCGGGCGACCAGACGGGCCCCGAGTCGTACCGGTCGGAGACGGAGACGTGCGGCGCCACCGCGTGCGGACGGGCGGTGCCGGTCTCGGTGTCCACGACCCGGATGAGGTTGTAGCCCTCCCTGAAGCGCGCGTTGAGACGGTTGCGGTCGCAGAACGCGAGCCGGCGCCCGTCGGGCGACCAGCTGGGACGGCCCGGCAGGCCGCCGCCGCCCAGGGGCGCGGCCAGGACGCGTTCGGTACCGGATGCCAGGTCGCGCAGGAGGAGGCGGCCGGTCATGTCGAAGCAGGCGAGCCGGGTGCCGTCGGGCGAGAGCGCCGGGTGCACCCGGCCGCCGGTGGCCAGCGCGGTCTCCTCACCGGTGGCCAGATCCCGTCGGTACACGCCGAGCAGCCCGTCGCGGTCGTCGGTGTAGAGCAGCGCCGTCCCGTCGCGGGTCCAGACCGGACCGAGCAGATAGCGCGTCGGCGCCGACGTACGCAGCCGCCGGGGCACCCCGGTACCCGAAGTGTCCACCAGCCACAGCGTGTTGAGGGCGGCGAAGGCGATGTGCCGCCCGTCGGGCGAGAGCGCGGGCAGATGGACGCCCCGCACCGGCCGCACCCGCCCCTCGCCGAGGTCGTACTCCTTGACGCGGTACCGCGGGCGCTCCACCGGCAGCACGCCCTCGAACGGGATCGGCTCCGGCTCACCGGGCCGCTCCGGCCGTACGAGGGTGAAGTGCCCGTCGACCGTCAGCAGCAGCTCCCCGGCGGCCGTCCAGCGCGGCGGCACCGGCGCGATGTCCCCGGCGACGGCCACCCGTTCACCGTCGACGACCAGCACGCAGGAGCCGTTCGGCGCGGCCGTGGTGCACAGATACGCGAGCCGGTGGCCGTCGGGCGCGAGCGCGGGGCACATGACCTGCGCGGCTGCGCTCTCCGTGTGGACGACGCCGACGGGTCCGGCGCCGTCGGCCGCGACGGCCGCGACGGTCCGCGCCTCCACACCGAGTCCCAGCGCGGTGGTGACGACCTTCGCGCGCACGAACAGCACGCGCGTGCCGTCCGGGGACCAGGTGGGGTCGAAGTCCTCCCAGCCGCCGTCCTGGAGCGGCCCGTCCTGACCGGGGAGCCCGGTCAGCCGGGTGAGCCGCCCGGTCCGCAGGTCCAGCACATGGACGCGGTACGCGCTGCCCTCCACCGGGTCGCCCGCGCGCTCGGAAGCGAAGGCGATCCGGGTTCCGTCGGGCGACCAGGCCGGTCCCCGGTCGTCCCACGGCCCGTCGGTGCGCCGGCGCACGTCCGAGCCGTCCGGCCGCATGGTCCACACGTGGTAGCCGCCGCCCCGATAGGCGCAGAAGGCGATGAGCGAGCCGTCGGGCGAGTGGACGGGCCGCAGCGGTTCCAGCCCCGCCGGGGTGAGCGGCACCGCCTCGCCGCCGTGCCGTGGCAGCGACCACAGCACGCTCTGGACCTCGGCGACCAGCCGGTCCCCGGCGGGCGACAGGCTCGCGGAGCCGTTGGTGGCCTCGCTGAACGACAGGGGGAGCCCGGCGCGCGGGCGGGCAGCCGCGGGGACCGTGCCGACGGCGGTGACGGCCCCGGCCGCACCGGCGGCGGCGAGCAGTTGACGACGGGACAGGGAGCTCGCGGCGAGGCCGCCGGTGTCACGATCCATGCCCCCACACGCTGGCGCACCACGCACCCCGTGGGCAACCGTGCCGTTCCGGCCAGACGGGCGACGGTCAGATCCGCCAGGACCGTATCCGGTCGGCCGCGTCATAGGCGTCGGTGTGGCCCGCGTCCATGTCGCGGGCGAGGTCGATGAGGGCGCCGTACGGGGCGTCCAGGCCCTCGCCCGCGGCGTTCATGTACGCGACGACCACCGCGGCACCGAAGAGCGCGTTGCGGGCGGGCAGCGGGCGCAGACGGATGATCGCGTGCATCAGGGCCCCCGCCCGCCAGGAGTTGTCGACGGTCGCCTCCACCCGGGGGGTGTTGACGCGGTGGCGGCCGACGGCGGCCACCAGGCTGGAGAAGTCGTGGACGGTGGGCTGTTTGGGCAGCACTTCCGTCTGGCGCTCGAGCAGCCAGCGGATGTCGATGTGGAACTCCACCGTCAGGCGGCCCGCCCCGAGGTGTCCCCCCGGCCGGGTGCGTCCTCCGGGAAGGCCGCGTCGAAGGCGTCGCCCTGTTCGGCGATGAAGGAGCGGAAGACCTCGGCCGCGCCTTCCAGCCGTGGATCGCGGACCGCCTCGTACGCCGCCTGTGTGATGAGCGCGGTCACCGTCGACCCCTCCGCCGCCGCGCGCTCCTTGAGCAGCGCGTGCAGCTGGTCGTCGACCCGGATCGTCACCGACTTGGACATGTCTCGACCGTACCGCAGGCCGCCCGGAGCGGGGCGGTCTCGTCCGAAACGGTCCCGCCGCCCTCGCGTCCGGCGGGCAAGTCCGGGACGGGGGTCAGGCGTTCGCCGCGTACCGCCAGAAGTCGTGCATCGCGTCGGGCAGCGGGCTGGGGCCGCCCAGCTCCAGCTGGGTGAGCAGGATCGTGACCGTGCCGGTGGAGGGGACGATGTACGCGGCCGTTCCGGTGCCGCCGACCCAGCCGTACCGGCCCGGCACGTGCCACGGCTCGTCCGGCTCGATGTCGACCGAGCCGCCGAACCCCCAGCCCTGACCGCTGAGGAACAGCCTGCCCGTCTCGCGCTGGGCGGGCGTGAGGTGATCGGTCGTCATCTGCCGCACGGCGGCGGGCGACAGCACGCGGCGGCCGTCGAGCGTCCCCGCGGCGAGCAGCATCCGGGCGAAGGTGTGCAGATCGTCGACGGTCGAGACGAGCCCGCCCGCCCCGGACGGGAACGCGGGCAGGGTGCTCCACTGCCCGTCCTGCGCGTCGACCTGTTCCAGGCCGCCGTGGTCGGCGCCGCCGGCCCGGTAGTAGCCGGTGAAGCGGCCCAGGTCGGCGGCCGGGACCGCGAAGCCGGTGTCGGTCATGCCCAGCGGCTCGAAGATCCGCTCGGCCAGGAAGTCGGGCAGCGGGAGGCCGGCGGCCCGGGCGACCAGGACGCCCTGGATGTCGGAGCAGAGGTTGTACAGCCAGGCCTCCCCCGGCTGGTGCAGCATCGGGATGCGGCCGAGCGCCGCCATCCACGCGTCCGGTGCCGCCACGGCCTGCGGCTGCGGGGGGCCCTGGAGCAGCTCGGTGAAGAGCGGTGCGACCGCGGGGAGCGAGAAGTCGGCCGGGAAGCCGTATCCGGCGCGGAAGGTGAGCAGGTCCTCCACCGTGATGGGGCGGACGGCCGGGACCACGTCGTCGAGGGGGCTCGCGGGCGTCCGCACCACGGTGGGGGACGCCAGTTCCGGCAGCCACCGGGCCACCGGCGAGTCCAGTGCGATCCGGCCCTCGTCGACCAGCGTCATCACCGCCGCCGCCATGATCGGCTTGGTGAGCGAGGCGATACGGAAGATCGAGTCCCGGGCCATGGGGGTGCTGCCCCCGGCGTCGGTGGAGCCGAGGGCGGCCACCTCCACCCGGTCGCCCCGCACCACCAGGGCCACGGCCCCCGGCGCGCGGCCGGCGCCCACGTGCTTGTCGAGGATGTCGTGCAGCTCGCTCATCGGTCCGCCTTCACATGTCGGTACTGGGCAGTCGAAAAGGAAGACCGCCGGTGGCCCCGGAACTCATCGGTCCCTCGCCCAACGATCCCTTCGCACCCCTGTCACCTGCGCGAACGACTAGGATCACGAGGATTTTTCACCACGGGGGAAGGAATGTGACCGGTGCGCGTTGGGGGCATGGGCATCGCGCTGGCGACCGCGGGAGCGGCGCTCGCGGTGATGCTGGCGGGACGCGGGAGCGGCGAGTTCGAGCACGAGGGCGGGAGCGACGGAATCGGCTCGCCGGAACCGGAGCCGGGCGAGGGCGAGGGCGCTTCGGCCAAAGGGTCCGGCGCGACGGGCCGCGAACGAGTCGGGGTCCGGGCCGCGTTGACGGCCGTGGCCAGGAGTACCGGCGAGCCGGCCTCGTACAGGACGCCGAAGAGCGGGGAGCCGGGAGGGGGCCACTCCGGGACGGTGTTCCGGAAGTCACCGTCCGCGGGCGTCGTCGAGCCGGCATGAAGTCGGGCGTCAGCGAGGTACGGATGCAGGTGAGGGGTGCCGCCCGGCCGGGCGGCACCCCCCCTTCCCCCCTTCTTCTGTCGTTTGGGGGGGGGGGGCCCACGGTTTGAGACACCGGTGTCGATCCCCTCTACAGTCCCCGTGCCATCCCA
>NZ_JBVILC010000001.1:396228-658684 GCF_055580545.1 Streptomyces sp. NPDC031670
GGCGGGGGGGGGGGGGGGGGGGGGGGGGGGGGGGGGGGGAGGGGGGGGGGGGGGGGGGGGAGGGGGGGGGGGGGGGGGGGGAGGGGGGGGAGGGGGGGGGGGGGGGGTCCCCCCCCGCCCGCCCCCCACCCCTCTGTCCCTCTGTCGTCTGTCGTTGGGGGCGGGGGGATCAGCGGTTGAAGACGCTGGTGCGGCTCCCTTCGACGGTCGCCGTGCCGTCCAGCGGGGTCTGGTTGGCCAGTCCGCACAGCTGCGCGGGCGTCAGGCCCGCCAGCGCCTTGAAGTCGCGGTTCAGATGCGCCTGGTCGTAGTAGCCGCAAGCCGCCGCGAGTTCGGCGAGCGACCGGTGCGAGCCGTACGGGAGCGTCAGCGCCCGCTGGAACCGCAGGATCCGGGCGACCGACTGCAACGGCAGACCGATCTGCTCCCGGAAGAGCACCTGGAGCCTGCGGCCACCACGGCCGGTGGCCCCGGCCAGTTCACCCAGGGTCATCCCGCCGTGGCGTGCGCTCAACCGGCTCCAGGCCTCGGCGACCACGGGGGACGGCACGGGTCCCTCGGCCAGCCGGCTGGCGAGGGCGTCGTCGAGGAGCGCCCAGCGCGCCTCCCAGTCGGGCGCCGCGGCGAGCCGTTCGGTCAGCCGCTCCGTCCATCTCCTTCCCAGCAACTCGTCCGGGTGGACGGTCTCGTTGGCCAGCTGGTGCATGGACACGCCCAGGCACATATAGGCGCCCAGCGGGGTGAAATCCACTTCGACGGCCTGCCCCGAACCCCGGTACCCACCGAGGACGGGCGATGTCCGCAGACCTCCGACCAGCGAGTACCACGCCCCGCCCGACCCGCTGTCCGCGGCGTCGAACAGGTACAGCGGGTCGCCCCAGCCGACGATCAGCGTCACCGTGGCGGCGGGCAGGGTCAGCCGCGCGGGCATTCCTCCCGGTGTGCGCCGGCCCCGGTACTTGACCACCCGGCCCCGCAACCAGTCGGGTGCCACTCGTTCCACACTCTCCCCTCGGTCTTCGGTAATCAAGGATGCTTTGGCCTCCACCTGCAACCCTCTCCTCACCATGCGCGTGTTCCGCCGACCGGAATCCGGCAAGGCAGTGCGCCTTCTTACAAGACCAGCGGTCGGCCTCGGCAGCAGTCTGGGACGGCACAGGCGGTCAAGGCCAGGAATGGACGAACCCCTGGCCGAATATCGGCCATCGCCCGAGGCCCGGCGCATATGCCCCTGGCCTACGGCCAGTCGGGCGACGGTACGGATGGCCCGGCGGGCCCGGCGCGGGTCGGTCCGTTTCCCTGTTGCCACCCGCCCACGGGGGTGGCGGGTGGCAACAGGAAAGCGGAACGTGCCACGGAACCGCGCGGCCGTACCAAGGCGTCCCCTCCGGCACTGGATGATCACTGTCTGTCGCACGGAGGACGTCGCCATGGCCGCTACGGCTGACCGCTACCTCTACCTCGCCCGCCACGGCGAGGCCCTGCCCGACGAGAGCGGACTGACGGAGAACGGGCGCCGCCAGGCCGTCCTGCTCGGCCGACGGCTCAGGGGCAGTCCGCTCTCCGTGGTGCTGCACAGCCCGCTCGCGCGCGCCGAGCAGACCGCGCGCCTGATCCACGGCGAACTCGACGGCGTCCCACTGGAGTCCTCGGAGCTCGCCGGGGACTACATCCCCTACGTGCCCCGGGCGGAGGAGCTGCCGGCGCAGTGGGCCGAAGGGCTGCTCGACCGGCTCGCGCGGTTCCCGGCGCCGATGCGCGAGCGGGGGCGGGAGCTGGCGCCGGCGGCACTGGAGCGGTTCGCGCGCCCGGTGGAGGGCGACGAGCCGCGCCATGAACTGGTCGTCACCCACAACTTCCTCATCGGCTGGCTCGTCCGGGCGGCCTTCGACGCTCCCAACTGGCGCTGGCAGGGCCTCAACCACGCCAACGCCGCCCTGACGGTGATCCGTTACGCGTCCGACCGCCCCGCCTCCGTCGTCTTCCTCAACGACATGGGGCATCTGCCCGCGGAGCTCCGCTGGACCGGCTTCCCTCCGGAGTTCCACGTCTGAGCGACCGGGCTGCGGGAGGCGGATGGCCGGATTCCGCGCGGCGGTGCGCCGGTGGTGTCCACCTATGATCGTTTCGAGGGTCCGGGCGGGGGTCGATCCAGGCGATCGGGGCACCGGCCCGGCGCGACCGCACGCGACCACGGAGGCTGAACGGGCATGGCTGAGCGACAGGTTGTCATCGTCACCGGAGGCGGGACGGGGATCGGCGCCGCCACCGCCCGGCTGCTGGCCGGCGCCGGACACCGGGTGGTCGTGGCCGGGCGCCGCCCCGAGCCACTGCGCGAGATCGCCGAGGAGACCGGCGCCCTCGCCCACCCCTGCGACATCGGTGACCCCGAGTCCGTGCCGGGCCTGGTGGACGCGGCCCTCGCCGCGTACGGCCGGCTCGACGGGGTGGTGCTGAACGCCGGAACCGGACGCAGCGGGGCCGTCGGCGACACCTCCGTGGAGGACTGGGACCTGGTGATGCGCACCAACCTCACCGGCCCCTTCCTGCTGCTGCGCAGCGCGCTGCCGCACCTGGTCGAGGCGCGCGGCTCCGTCGTCGCGGTCGCCTCGGTCTCCGCGCTGCGCAACGGGGTGGGCAACGCCGCCTACGCCACGTCGAAGGCCGCGCTGCTCCAGCTCTGCCGCTCCCTGGCGGTCGACTACGGGGCGAAGGGGCTGCGTGCCAACACGGTGTGCCCCAGCTGGGTCCGTACGGAGATGGCCGACCGGCGCATGGCGCGGTTCGCCGAGGAGGCGGGCCTCGCGGACGTCGACGAGGCGTACGAGACGGCCACGCGGCTGCTGCCCGCCCAGCGGCCGGGTGAGCCGCGGGAGGTCGCCGAGGCGATCGCGTGGCTGCTCTCCCCGGCCGCGTCGTTCGTCAACGGCGCGACGCTCACCATCGACGGCGGGGCGACGGCGCTCGACCCCGGGACGGTGCCCTTCGACTACCGCGTCGAGCGGCGCGGGGACGCGACCTGACAAGGGCCGCGACCTGATGTGCGAGCCGGTCCGGTGGCCCTCGGGCCTCCGGACCGGCCTCGGCCGGCTCCCGGTCAGGGACCCGAGACCAGGTTCACCACGTTGCCGGCGGAGCCGGCGGTGCCTCCGTTGTCGTTGATGACGTGGTTGATCGTTCCCGTACCGCCCAGCGAGACCGTCACCATGTCGTGGAAGCGGACGCCGGCGGTGTTCGGCGCCTCGAAGGCGCGCTCGGCCACCACCGACGGGTTGGCGCTGAAGTAGCAGTAGCTGCCCAGGCCCCACGCCTCATGACTGGTCACCGAGCTCGCGACCTTGTACGCGTCGTAGCCGCGGGTCGAGCCGTTCGTCCACGCGGACTGGTTCGGCGGGTCGTAGGGCATCTCGTTCTGGAAGAAGTACGTACGGCCGCCGTTGCCGTTCCAGATCACCTGGTGCTGCTGGTAGTGCTCGACGAAGAGGCCGTACATCGTCACGCCGGTGCCGTTGACGACCAGCCCGTTCGCGGCCGTGTTGCTGGTCCAGCCGACGCCGCTGCCGTGGTCGGCGCGCCACAGCCACATGTGGTCGCCGATCACGTCGGAGCTGTTGACCACCAGGCTCTGGGTGGCCCGGCCGACCCCCGCGCCGCCGATGCGGAAGAAGACGTCGTGCAGCGAGGTCGGGTCGGCGGTGTGCCGGGCGGTCGCACCCGGGGTGCCCACCCGCATCAGCAGCGCGGAGTTGGTGGGACCGGCGTCGATGAGCAGTCCGGCGACCTTGACGCCGTCGACGTCCGCGACGTCCATGGCGGTGATGCCGTTGTCGGGTATCAGGGTCGCCAGGCCCAGGCCGAGGACGACGGTGTCCGGGCGGTTCACCTCGATGGTCTGGTTCAGGTGGTAGACCCCGGGGGTGAACAGCAGGTTCTTGCCCTGCGCCAGCGCTCCGTTGATGTCCGCCGCGGTGGCGCCGGGCTTGACGACGAAGAACTGGCCGATCGGGAGCGAGGTGCCCGCGGGGGTGTCGTTCGCCCAGGTCGTGCCCTGGGTCGCGGTGCGCAGCGCGGGGACGAACACCTGGTAGGCGCCGGCCGCGTCCACGTACAGGAAGGGCTTCTCCCGGATCACCGGGCTCTGCGCCACGGTGGTGTAGGGCGGGCTGGGGAAGGTGTTGGCCGGGGCGTTGGTGTCGCCGACGAAGACCATGTTCCAGTTGGAGCCGTTCCAGCCGCCCCACTGGCTGTTGCGCGAGAGCCACTGCTGCTGCGAACCGGACCGCACCTGTCCGTCGATCTTGGAGTCGGCCATGAACCCGCCGCTGGACCAGCCGCCGTCGTCCAGCTGCAGGTTTCCGCGCACATGCATACGGCGGTACGGGGCGGCCTGCGAGACGGCCCAGCGGTCGCTGCCCCCGTTGGGGGTGACCGACAGGTTCTCGGCGGAGCGCCAGAAGTTCTGGGTGGCGTTGCCCTGGAACCAGTCGGCCTCGGCGTGCACGGCGCCGTTGATGGTCACCGCGTCCGGGGTGAGGCCGAGCCCGGCCACCTGGGTGTAGAACCCGACGTTGGCGTCCACGTGGTAGCTGCCCGGCTTGAAGAGCAGGGCCTGGCGCCGGTCGCCGAACTGGTTGGACTCCTGCTGGTCGAAGACCTGGTTGAGCCTGCTCTGGATGGCGGCCGAGGACATCGACGGGTCGAAGACGGACACATTGGGCCCGAGGTCGGGGTCGCCGCCGCTCGGTGGCTGGCTGTCGGCCGCGTCGACCTGGAACGACTGGGCGGTACTGCCGTTGCACGCGTACTGCTGCATCCGCGCCCCGTCGGCCGTCGAGGCGCCCGGGACGTCGAGGCACTTGCCGCTGTTGCGGTTGACGAAGTGGTACCTGCCGGCGGCCTCCTCGACGGGCTTCCACTGCTGGTTGCCACCGCCGCCGTACGTCCAGAGCTGGACCGGCGCTCCGTCGGCGGTGGAGACGTCGGTGACGTCCCAGGACTTGGCGGTGTCGTTGCGGTTGTCCACACGGACATAGCCGCTGTCGGTGGGCTGGAACCGCCACTGCTGTGCGGCGGTCGTGTTGCAGGCGTACTGCTGGACGGCGGTGCCGTCGGCGGTGCCGGCCGACGCCGCGTCCACGCACTTGCCGCTGTGCCGCGCGGTCACGGTGACCCAACTGGAGGGCAGGGTCGCGGCTCGGGCTTCGGGGGCGGTGAAAACACCGGTGGTCAAGGAGGCGGCGAGCGCTCCGACGGCCACCAGTGAGGCTGCTCTGCCACGCACGCTCCGACGGTCGGGCGGAGTGGGGGTTGCGGGAATGGTCATGGCCTCACCCTTTCTTCAAGGCGTGAAGTTAGGGCTCCCCCATGGACACGTCAAGGGTTCAGGCCTCGAACGTCTGGTCTGAACCAGGGGCTTGACAGGCTGTTGGCTCACCACTTAAGCCACAGGGCGAAATAAGAGGTTTCCGCCAAGGTGTAGACCAATTTCAACGGAAACGGAGGCTCTTGCGTTCACTACATGAACGAATAAAGGCCGCGTGGCACCACTGAAGAACATTCTCTGAAGCATTGAGCGGCGAGCAGACCACCTGGCACCTCTCCGCCATCACGGCCGGCCTGAGCTGCGAGACTACAATTCCAGCGCCCGTCAAATTGACGAACCATCAGCATTTGTCGGGAGAAGCGAAACGCTCCTCAAAGACCGTTTCACCCCGTATTGCGGGGCAGATTAAGCCCGTCCGGCCCGTATCCGAAAATTCCGTTGTCATCTCGTTAAGGGCTAACTTCTTGACGGCATGGCAGGGGCAGGGTTGGCTTCCAGCCACCTCGGCCGAAATTTATGCGGCCATGTCAGGGAGGTTGTTTTTAAGTGAGCACGCGTATCGGCCGTGGAGCGATGACAGCGGGTGTCGTCGCGATGGCCGTCACCCTCGCCGCATGCGGCGGCGGGAGCAAGTCCGACGGGTCCGGGCAGGGCGCCAAGAAGAAGGACCTCAAGATAGGTCTGCTGCTTCCGGAGAAGCAGGCTGCTCGCTACGAGAAGTCGGACAAGCCGCTCATCGAGAAGATGGTCGGTGAGCTGACCAGCGGTAAGGGCCAGGTCGTCTACGCGAACGCGGAGCAGGACGCGGCGCGGCAGAACCAGCAGGTCGACGCCATGATCGCCAAGAAGGTCGACGCGCTCATCATCGACGCGGTGGACTCCAAGGCCATCGGCGGCGCGGTGCAGCGGGCCAAGGACGCGGGCATCCCCGTCGTCGCCTTCGACCGGCTCGCCGAGGGCCCCGTCGACGCCTATGTCTCGTTCGACAACGAGGACGTCGGCCATGTGCAGGCCAGGGCCCTGCTGGACAACCTGGGCGGCAAGGCCAAGGACGGCCAGATCGTGATGATGAACGGTGCCCGTACCGACCCGAACGCCGCCCAGTTCAAGAAGGGCGCGCACGCCGAGCTGGACGGCAAGGTGAACATCGGGAAGGAGTACGACACCAAGGAGTGGAAGCCGGAGAACGCCGCCGCGAACATGCGCAGCGCGATCGCGGCGCTGGGCAAGGACAAGATCATCGGTGTCTACTCCGCCAACGACGGTATGGCCGGTGGCGTCATCAGCGCCCTCAAGGCGGCGGGCGCCTCCAAGCTGCCGCCGATCACCGGCCAGGACACCGAACTCGCCGGAGTCCAGCGCATCGTGGCGGGCGAGCAGTACATGAGCGTCTACAAGTCGTACGCGGAGGAGAGCCCGATCGCCGCGCAGATGGCGGTCGCGCTGGCCAAGAAGCAGAGCCTCATCTCCATCGCCAACTCCAAGACCAACAGCCCGACCAAGAGCGACATCCCCACCGCGCTCGTCCCGGTCGTCGCCGTGATCAAGGAGAACATCCGCTCCACCGTCGTCTCCGACGGCCTCTACACGATCGACGAGATCTGCACGCCGAAGTACAAGGCCGCGTGCAAGTCCGCCGGACTGCAGTGACGGCCCCGGCCGTAGCGCGCGCGCTGCGACCGTGAAGAAGACCTCTGCCCGGCCCGCAGGACGCGGGCCGGGCAGAGGTCTTCGTTGCCGTACGGGAGGGGGTTACGGCCCCGTCAGCGCGTCGTAGGCGGCCTTCGGCGGGCGGCGCAGCCGGGGCTCCGGGCGGGCCGCGCCGGAGGCGCACGGCTCGAACCCGAAGGGCGCGAGGAGCTCGGCCCGGAAGGACGCGGGCGCGGTGGCGTAGGCGGGCAGGGAGGCGTCGTCCACGATGCGCAGGACCGGGTCCAGGACGACTTCCAGGGCCGCCGGGTGGGCCGTCGGGGCTATGCCCACGGCGGCGAGCAGCCAGTGGTCCTCCTCGCCCGGTATCCGTCCCTCGTGGTCCCGCGCGGGCATCAGCGCCGGCCGCAGTCCGTGCAGCCGCAGGAGGGCTCTGTGTTCTTCCTCGTCGATGGAGACACCCGGCGGGATCCAGACCGCAGCCGCCTCGGGCACTCCCGACCCCGACTCGGCGACCCACACCTTGCCGGTCTCCAGACCGAAATGCGCGAGGATGAGCCGGAGTTGGGCCTGTGATGCCGAGACGAGAGCGGCGGTCTCGGGCGGCAGCCCTTGGTCGCCGGAGAGCAGACGGACTATCGCGTTCACATCCTGCAGGGACGCACGCCGAGCGCTGACCCTGTGCGCAAAAGTGAGGGCCATAAGCCGTGCCTTTCGCTGTGGTGCGTGAGGACGACTGTGGCCTCACGCACCTCTTTGGCTTCTCTTTACCGAGGCTACCCGCCCAAGGGTAAGGGCATCGTATGAATCCGGGACCCCTCGTTCGGCTGGGATTTGTGCGCCGGGGGAGGCGCCCGGGGCGCGCGACGACATCTGAGCGCGGTCCCATGGCACCGCGAATCGGGCGGGACGGAGCCGGCGCCCGGCGGCGCGTCTCGCGCTCACGCCGCACTGACCTGCGGTGACGGATGGATCGGAGGCGCGTGGCGTCATCGAGGAGCCAATTATGGCGCCAGATTCCAGCACACTCCCACTCCACAGGGGTTGCCCTGACGCCACAGTGGCGCCACTCTGGCGGCCCCACGTCCGGGCCCCCTCGCCTCAGAGGTTGTGGGCGACCGGGTGACGGGGTTCGTAGAAGGCGAGCTCCGCGCCGCTGGGCAGGCGGACCGCCGCGATCCGGCCCCACGGCTGGTCGCTGACGGGGCGCGTGACCGCGACCCCCTTCGCCAGGAAGTCCTGCACCTGGGCGGTGATGTCGTCGCACATCAGATACAGCTCGTGCCTGGGCTCGTCCGTGGTGGGGTGGACGGCCAGCTCGGCGGGCGGTAGCCGGAAGATGAGCCAGCCCTGGCCCGCGTCCACCCCCGGGAAGCCGAGCACGTCCCGGATGAAGGCCCGGTCGGCGTCGGCGTCCGTGCTGTAGAAGATGGCGTGCGCGCCACTGAACATGCTGCCCTCGCTTCGTCGTTCTTCCGGCACCGGCTCGTCCCGGCATCCTCGCAGCCGGACCGCGGGCCCCCCGTCGACACGCGCGACCCGGCCGGACCCTATCCGTTCCGGGTGCGGCGGAAGTCGAGTACCGCTGGAGCCCGCGGTGGCGGCAGCCGGCCGCGGCTCGTCGCTCCGACCGGGGGACGGCCCGTCCGCCCGCACGCCCCGCCCCGCCCCGCAGGCCACCCGAGTCACCCAGCGTCACAATGGGACCGTGGAGTGGTTCGTCGCGCCCGACTACTGGCTGAGCCGACTGGTCTTCCAGCGGGCACTCGCCGCGATCTATCTCGTCGCGTTCCTCGGCGCGGCCCGGCAGTTCCGGGCGCTGATCGGTGAGCGCGGCATGCTCCCGGTACCGCGCTATGTCGAGTGGGTGCCGTTCCGGCGGGCACCGAGCGTCTTCCACTTCCGCTACTCGGACCGGTTCTTCGCCCTCTGGGCCTGGACGGGTGTCCTGGTCTCGGCGGGGCTGCTGGCGGGGGTCGACGGCCGGGTGCCGCTGTGGGGCGCGATGCTGCTCTGGCTGCTGCCCTGGGCGTTGTACCTGTCGATCGTGAACGTCGGCCAGACGTGGTACGCCTTCGGCTGGGAGTCGCTGCTCCTGGAGGTCGGGTTCCTCGCGGTGTTCCTCGGCAACGACGAGGTGGCGCCGCCCGTCGTCGTACTGTTCCTGATGCGCTGGGTGCTGTTCCGCGTCGAGTTCGGGGCGGGGCTCATCAAGATGCGCGGCGACGAGTGCTGGCGCAAGCTGACCTGTCTCGACTACCACCATGAGACCCAGCCCATGCCGGGCCCGCTGAGCTGGTTCTTCCACCATCTGCCGAAGCCGTTCCACCGGGTCGAGGTCGCGGCGAACCATGTCACCCAACTGGCCGTCCCCGTGCTGCTGTTCACCCCGCAGCCGGTGGCCACGGCGGCTGCCTCGCTCATGATCCTCACCCAGCTGTGGCTGATCCTGTCGGGCAACTTCTCCTGGCTGAACTGGACGACGGTCGCCCTGGCCCTCACCGCCGTCGACTTCTCCGCGCTCACCGACGGCCGGCGCTTCCCGTCCACCCCGCTCTGGTACGAGGTGGTCGTACTGGCCGTCGCCGCGTGCCTGCTCGCCCTGAGCTACCGCCCGGCCCGCAATCTGTTCTCGCGCCGCCAGATCATGAACTACTCCTTCGACCCGCTGCACCTGGTCAACACCTACGGCGCGTTCGGCAGCGTCAGCAGGCTGCGGCTGGAGGTCGTCATCGAGGGCACGGCGGACCCGCTGCCGCTCGTGGACTCCGACTGGCGCGCGTACGAGTTCAGGGGCAAGCCCGGGGATCTCCGGCACTGGCCACGCCAGTTCGCGCCGTACCATCTGCGGCTCGACTGGCTGATGTGGTTCGCCGGTCTCTCCCCGGGCTACGCGCGGCCGTGGTTCGGCCCCCTGGTGGAGCGCCTCCTGGACAACGACCGCGACACCCTGCGCCTGCTCAGGCGCTCACCGTTCCCACCCGACAGCCCGCCCCGGTACATCCGCGCCCGGCTGTTCCGCTACCAGTACACGACATGGCGCGAACTGCGGGCCACGGGAGCGTGCTGGAAGCGGACGTACGTACGCGACTTCCTGCCGCCCACGCGGCTCGGGACGACCGAGGGCACACCGGAAGGCATGGCCGGGGGCGGGAGCGGGCTGACGGGCTGACGGAGTCACGGGCTGACGGCCGGGGTCAGGCCTGGCAGATGCCGCGCTCGTAGTCGAACGTCGCGGTCGCCTGCGAGTACCGCCACTGCGGGGCGAGCAGCTTCGACTTCAGCTGGGCCGCGGCCTCGGGGCTCTCCACCACGTATCCGAAGTCCTGGAGCCAGGAGGGGTACAGGTTCTTCGAGCCGATGTAGAAGGCCGAGTCGTCGACGGAGACCAGCTTGTGGTGCTGCGCGTACGGGTGGCCGTCGGCCCACTTCGGGCTGTCCGAGCTGCGGAAGGTGGCCAGCTGGAGGGTGGAGCACATCTTCGCCCGGGCCGCGCCCTTGTCGCCGGTGAGCAGGGCGAGTCGGTCGCGCAGAGTGTCGCTGACCTCCGAGAGCGACTTGATCTGCGAGTAGCCGCCGCTGCCGACGGCGCCCCGGTTGGCGGGGTCGCTGACGACGATCCGCACCTTCACACCGGCGGCCATCTTCGCCGCGAGCGCGTCGTAGAGGCGGATGTCGTAGCGCGGGAGCGGCGGGCAGGTGGCGTTGAGATCCTGCTGGGAGATCTCGATGTGGTCGCGCGCGCTGGCGACGAGCGCGCGCAGGGCGCTCTCCTCCGGGTTGACCGTGTCGTAGTCCCGGTCGGCGTTGGTGTTGTCGTGCAGCCCGACGACGCACTTGGTGTCGGGCGCGGTGGGCAGCGTCGGGCGGAACGCGGAGGCCGGGTCGTTGTTCTTGATGCCGACGCCGAGACCGCCCACGGCGATCACGGGGACGTTGCCGTCGGCGGGGGCCGGGGCGGGGGCGTCCTGCGCCAGCGACGGCATGCAGCCGGCGCCGTTGGAGGAGGCGAACCAGACACTGGCGATGTTGGACTTGTTCTGGCAGGTCCAGGCCCACAGCGTGTCCAGGTACTTGCCCGCGGAGCCGGCGGCCGGTCCCGTCAGCGCCAGATCGACGTCCGAGACCGGATGGGCGGTGTCGAGGTAGTCGTCCTTCCAGCCGTTGATGCCGCCGGTGAGCGCCGAGCGGTTGTCGACGACCAGCAGCTTGGAGTGGTTCCACGAGAACGCGGTCTTGGAGGTCGTCATCGAGGCCACGTTGAGGGTGACGTTCTTCGCCGCGTCGCCCAGCCTGCCGACGAGCTCGTCGCGGTACTTCGAGGGGACCACGTTGAGGTGGTAGATCGGCGCCGCCCCGACGAGGACGCGGACCCTGAGCCTGTGCCCGGCGGCGGCCGAGGCCTTGAGGCCGTCGACGACCGCGTCCTCGAACGCCCCGTTGGGGAACGGCGCGAGCGTGGATATGTCGACCGTGTGCTCGGCCTTGGAGATGTTCTCGGTCATCTTGGCGAGCAGCCGCTTGGTCCCGGGCCGCTCGGCGCACTTGTCGTCGCCCCAGCAGCCGGGGGTCTGGAGCAGCCAGTCCGAGGGGTCGGCCGCCGAGGCGTCGAGCCGGTTGCCCGCGGTGCGCTCCCAGACGCTGCCCTCCAGACCGGGCGAGACCTGGCGCAGGGCCTGTTCGACCGCGTCCAGGTGCGCGGTCGTCGTCCCCGGGGCGGGCGGGGTCCCGCCGGAGTCCGCGAGCGCCGGGGCCGCGGGCAGGACCGCGAGCACGGTGGAGCAGGCCACCAGGTGACCGGCGAGACGGGTGCGGCGGCGAAGCTGACGGTGAGCCAATGGTTTTCGCATTCTGGTCGGGAGGACGTTCGCGAACGCCCGTGCGGGGTGGGCGAGTCGGTCCACCGCCCGCCCACCAAGATCAACTAGCTGAGGTTACCAATCGGGCGGAAGCGGTCAGCCCGGAACGGGGCGGTGGGGAGACGCGATGGCCGAGAACCGCCGGTCGGGGGCGGTCCTGGGGCGCGGGGCACGCGGCCCCCCGGCCCGGCAAGGAGCCGGACACGGCCGCCACCGGGTCCCGCCGGACCCGTCTGCCACCCGTCCGCCCCGGGGCCCATCCACCACCGCAAACCGCCCGCCACCGGGCCGGTGCGCCGCGACCGCCCGTCCGCCACCCGTCCGCGCGCCCCGCCCCCGCCCCGCCGTCACGCGCGTATCGTCGCGCCCGTACCCGTCCCTGACACCGGCGAGGCCGCCTTGAGGAAAATCATCCTGATGATGTCCGTGTCCCTGGACGGATTCTTCGAGGGGCCGGAGCGCCAGCTCGACTGGCACCGCCTCGACGACGAACTGCACCAGCACTTCAACGACGAGCTACGGGCCATGGGGGGCTTCATCCACGGCCGTGTCACCTACGAGTTGATGGCCGGGGTCTGGCCGACCGCGGAGGCCGATCCGGCGAGCACCGGGCCGATGCGGGAGTTCGCCCGGATCTGGCTGGACAAGCCGAAGTTCGTGTTCTCGCGGACGCTGGAGCGGGCGGAGTGGAACTCCACGCTCCTGCGGGACGTCGTCCCCGAGGAGATCCGGGCGCTCAAGGAGCGGCCGGGCGGTGACCTGACGGTGGGCGGCCCCGACCTCGCCGCCGCCTTCCTGCGCCACGGACTGGTCGACGAGTTCCGCGTGTACGTCCACCCCGTCCTCATCGGCCGGGGCAGGCTCCCCTTCCCGTCCTCCGACGCGGAGGTCGCGCTCCGGCTCACCGAGAGCCGGGCGTTCGGCAACGGCGTCGTCCTCCTGCGCTACGAGCGCGTCGGCTGAACCTCCCGCTCAGGCCCGCCGCTTCCGGTCCTGCCCGCGCTCGCGCGAAGCCGCGGACCGGGGCGGATGGGGGTCGAGCTCGTGGAGCTGGACGCGGTCCAGCAGATCGGCCAGATCGGCGCCCGGCCGACGTGCCTCCGCGCGCAGGGCGTCACAGCCCGGACAGCCGTACTGCATCGCCCTCGGTCCTCTCCCACAGGCGTACGTGACGGACGCGACAACTCCATCACGTCCATCACGCCGCCCCCGCCCGAGCCGCGCAGCGAAACGACCAACCACTCCGATGGCCGGTCCGCGACCCTCCCCGGGCGCGCCTCAGGTGCGGGCCCCGCGCGGGACCGCGAAGTCCATGAGCAGCGCGGCCCCGGGCGCCAGGTCGGACCAGGCGCCGCGCCAGGTGAGCACGGCGATCGCGGCGGTGGGGAACTTGGTCCCGGCCCGGTCCAGGCTCTCCCCGAGGGCCTCCCCGGTGAGCAGCAGGGTCAGCTCCTGGACGCCGGGGTTGTGGCCGACCAGGAGCAGCGTCCCCACGTCGGCGGGCCCTTCGCGTACGGCGCCGAGCAGCTCGCGGGCGTCGGCCGCGTACAGCCTCGGATCGTGGCGGACCGGGGGCGGGCTGCCCAGCTCGGCCGCCGCCAGCTCCCAGGTCTCGCGGGCACGGCGGGCGGTGGAGCACAGGACGAGATCGGGCAGGCAGTCCGCCGCGCTCAGCCAGCGCCCGGCGGCGGGCGCGTCGCGCAGCCCGCGCCGCCCGAGCGGCCGGGCGTGGTCGGGTACGCCCTCGGGCCAAGCCGACTTGGCGTGCCGCAGGACCACGAGCCGCCGCAGCGGACTCACGCGCCCGCTCCCCCGGCGGGCGCCGTGCCGATCTCGCGGGTCAGCTCCAGGCCGAGGACCCGGTCGAGCCGGGCGAACGTCTCGAACTTGGCGCCCGCCGGTACACCGCTGTCCGCGGCCAGTTCGTCCAGCGCCCCCAGCACGGCGGCCGTGTCGAGGCTGTCCTCCAGCCCTTCGCGGGCCGTGCGCACGAGATCGTCCAGCAGGGGTTTCGAGGGCTCGTCGGCCCACCCCGCGACGGCACGCCGCCACCGTGCGAGGCGCCGGGCGGCGCTCCCGACGGCTTCGGCGGTGAGCGTCACGGGCTGGTGGTACGGCTGGTCGAGCAGCGACAGCCGCAGGGCGAGGCCGTCCCCGTCACCGTCCCCCCCGTCGCCCCCGTCCTCACGCGCCGCCCGCCCGATCCGCAGGGAGAGACCGCCCCCGCCCTCGTACGGCCGGCCGCTCAGGTGCACGGCCGCCGGGCCGCCCAGGGCCTCGGCGATCTCCTCGGGAGTGCCCTCGGCGTCGGCGGGGTGGACGCCGGCCGCCGCGGCGCCGGGGACACCCGGGCCGGTCCGTCCCGTCAGGACGGCCCGGCCGCGCAGTTCGACGACGCGCGCGAGCACGTCGGCGGTGAGCAGCACCCGCAGCCCGGTGAGGTCCCCCGGGCCGTCGGCCCGCGGCACATGGGCGCAGATCCGCAGCGGACCCCGGCCGACGAGATGATCGAAGATGCGCAGCACACCCCCGAGCCTAGGCGTTCACCCGCCCACGGACAGGGACTGGTGCCGCCGCGCCCGGCACGTGCCCGAAAACGATCGCCTGCGGACCGGGTCGGCCGGCGGATCATGCGGGCCGGGTCGGCGGCCGGTCGTGCGTGCGGGTGGGCGGGCCGGGGCGTGCACGAGACCGTCCGCCGCCCGGGTGTCACGGTCGACGCGGCGCGGGACCGGTCCTGCTGCCGGTCCCGGTCCTGTTCCCGCTCAGCGCGGCTCCCGGATGCCGTCGATGATGCGGGTCCAGTTGTCGCCGCCGTGTCCGTCCGCGAGCGCGCGCCGGTAGTGGCTCCGCACGGCCAGCGGGAGCGCGAGGTCGAGGCCGAGTGAGGTGCTGGTCTCGACGATGTGGTCGGCCGTCGCCCCCATCATGGTCACCGTGCTGAGATCGCCGGGGTGCTCCCCCGCGTCGAGCGCGGCCCCGGGCCGGGCCTCACCGGCCCTCAGGATGGCACCGATCGAGTCGGCGGAGGCGAGCAGCTCCGGGAGCGCTTCCCCCGCCTTCATCCCCGCGGTGCCCAGCATGGCGGTGGCGTGCATCAGCGCGGACAAGGTCGTGAGGAACACCGCCAGTTGGGCCTGGTACATCATCTGGGCGAGGCCCGGGTCCTCGCCCAGGTACTTCGGTGTGCCGAACAGTGCCAGCGTCTCGCGGTGGCTCTCCATCGCCTCCCGCGGGCCGCTGTAGTAGACGTGGGCCGCGTCCGTGCCGACCATCGGCGCGGGGACCATGACGCCTCCGGTCAGGAAGGCGGCGCCGTGGCCGGCCGCCCACTTCGCCGCCTCGCGGGTGCGGTCGGGAGTGTCGGAGCTCAGGTTGACGAGGGTCCTGCCCGCGAGCGATCCGCCCGCGCCGTCGAGTACGTCGTACATGGCCCGGTAGTCGGTGAGGCTGAGGACCACGAGGCCGCTCGCCCCGACGGCCTCGGCGGCCGTCGGGGCGGGCGTCGCCCCGTCGGCCACGACACCGTCGGCCCGGTGGGAGGTGCGGTTCCAGACGGTCACCGGATGCCCGGCGGTGAGGAGGGTGCGTGTCATCGCCCGGCCCATCGGGCCGAGCCCGATCACGGTGACAGCGCTGGTGTTCCTGGCGGGAGTTGGGTGGTGTTGTTCGTTCACCCCTCCATGCTCGGAGAGCACCACTATTCTCGGAAGTACCCACTATTTTCTGCGGTACTTACCTTTTCGTAAGGGGACTGGGGATGGCCAGGGCGCCGAGGAGCGGACCGTACATCTGTGGCATCGACGCCGCGCTCGACGTGGTCAGCGGCAAGTGGAAGGGGCTGATCCTCTGGGAGTTGGAAGCCCACGGCGTACGCCGTTTTGCCGAACTGCGCCGCGGTCTGCCGGGAGTGAGCGAGAAGATGCTGACGCAGCACCTGCGCGAGATGGAGGCGGACGGACTCGTGCACCGGGAGGTCTACGCCGAGGTGCCGCCGCGCGTGGAGTACTCGCTGACCGAGCACGGGCGCACCCTCAACCACGCGCTCGGGCCGCTCGGCGCCTGGGGGACGGAACGGGTGGCCCGCGAGGCCCTGGAGACGGTGGACGTGGCCTCGGCCTCGAACGGCTGAGCGTCCGGAGCGTCCATGGGCGCGCGGCGGTCCCGGCGGTCGTCGCCGTGCTCGCGATCGACCGCCGGAACCCGTGGGCCGTGCGGTTCCCCCCCCCCCCCCCGGGACCGGACGCGTCAGACGACCGTGAAGCCGTGGCGGGCGCCGAGCCGGGCGAGCGAGTCACGGCCGGGGATGCCGTCCGCGTCGGGTCCCGAGTAGCCGCACCGCCGCTGCCACGCGGCGTACGCCGTCTTCGTCCTGGTGCCGAAGGAGCCGTCCACCCAGGTGGCGCTGAGCAGCCCCTCGGCCTGGAGGGCGCGCTCGACGACCAGGACCTCACCCCGGTAGGTGGTGCCGCCCTGCGGGAGGCCGGGGTCACGCCGGGCCGCGGCGACCACATGGGCCAGCGAGACCTTCGCCGTCGGCGGGGCCCCGGTGAACTGGGGCCAGGAACCGGGGTCCTGGTGGGTGTTCTCCGGCACGTGCTGGTGTCCGTACCAACCGCCGCGCGTCTCCCAGACGTGTTCGTCGCGGCGGGAGGTGAAGTCGACCGGCCGCCCCATCGGCCAGATGTCGGGCACGCCCCAGGAGCGCACCCAGGCGTTCAGGGTCGCCCAGCCGGCGCACGGGGTGTCGACGAGTCGGGCGTAGACCTCGCCGCCGACCCGGCAGTACGGGAAGAAGTGTGCCTCGATCTGGAGGACGACGGTGCCGGCCCGGTTGGTCCGGGTGCCGCCGGACAGGTCGACCAGGGACTTGGAGCGCGAGTTCGCCGGGAAGAACTGGGTGAACGCGCCGGTGAAGGGCGACCAGAGCAGGTGCGGGGCGGACCCCTTGCCGTCGGGGTTGCGGCCGAACCAGTCCTGAAGGTTGCCGTACGGCACCTGGTCCTGCGGGTGGGCGGCGGTGGCGTTCTTGTCCCAGGTGATGTGGGCGATGGCCTTGGCGGGGTAGGCGCTGTCGGTGGGGGCGTGGTCGCCCACGTCGATGCGTGCTGCGCCGGGCAGCCAGAGATCTGGCATCGGTGCCTCCAGAACGGAGCCCCGGCCGTGCGGGGGCCCGTGGGGGGAAGGGGTGGGGGGAACCGGCTGGTGACGTCGAAGCCGAAGGCCCCCGCGGGCGCGTCCCCGCCGGAGGTCTTCCGTGACTCCCCGTCGACCGGCCGGTGGGTCGAGGCGGAGTTGGCTTGTCATGAACAGTGTTGCGCGCAACGGGCCCGCCGAAACGAGTTCGAAGCCCCCCGGTGGCAAGGACCTCGCGGGTCCGGACCCGGCCGCTCCGGGACGGGCGCCGGTGGCGCCCCACTCCCCTCCCTTTGAGTAACCCCCGCCCCACCAGCACCAATCGTCACGGTGTGCACGATCCGGCCAGGAGCGCGCACGGATCGTCAAGGACATCTCTAGTCGACCCTCGTTGAATGAGGCACAAGTCGACCAGGAGGGGGCAGGCAGTTGAACACCCCATCGCAAGCAGACCACCGATCCGCCCACACGGACACCTTCGTACGGGACCACCTACCACCCCGGCCGCTCCAGCCCGACCTGCTCCTGGGCATGCCCTCCCTACGCTTTCCCGCCCGCCTGAACTGCGCGTGGGAACTCCTGGAGGGCGGTGGGTCGTTGGACCGGGCACAGCGGCAGGCCGTGCTGTCCCCGCACGGCGTCCGCTGGACGTACGGGCAGCTCACCGCGGTCGTGGCGCGCGTCGTGCACGTCCTGACCGAGGACATGGGCCTGGTCCCGGGCAACCGGGTGCTGCTGCGGGGCGCCAACACCCCGATGCTGGCGGCGATCTGGCTGGCGGTGGTGCGGGCGGGCGGTGTGGTCGTGACCACCGCGCCCACCCTGCGGGCCGCGGATCTGACCCGGGTGATCGACAAGGCCCGGGTCACCCACGCGCTGTGCGAGTGGGGCCTGCGGTCCGAGCTGGAGTCGGCCGGGCGCGCCCCGCGCACCCTGTTCTTCCTCGGCGGGGCGGGCGCCGGGTCCGGTCTGGAGCGGGCCATGGAGGCGAAAGCCGACTGGTCGCTGCCGGTCGACACCGCCGCGACCGACCCCTGCCTGATCGCCTTCACCGCCGGCACCTCGGGGACGCCCAGGGCCACCGTGCACACCCACCGGGACGTGATGGCCGCCTGCAACTCCTTCCCCCGGCATGTGCTGCGGGCCACCGGCGACGACCGCTTCATCGGCACCCCCTCGCTGGCCGACACCTACGGGCTGGGCGGGCTGCTCCTCTTCCCCCTGCACGTCGGCGCCTCGACGGTGCTGCTCGACACCTCCTCGCCGCGCCGGCTCGCCCGTGCCATCGACGAGTTCCGCGCCACGGTCTGCTTCAGCGGACCCGCCCGCTACCAGGCGATCTGCGCCGACCCCACCCCGTACGACCTGTCCTCGCTGCGCGAGTGCGTCTCCTCGGGGGAGCCGCTGCCCGTCCAGACGCGGCGCAGATGGAAGCAGCGGACCGGCAACAGCGTGATCGACGGGCTCGGCTCCGCCGAGATGCTCCACATCGTCGTCGCGATCCGCGGCGAGCAGGCCTGGTCCCACCCCGGCGCGATCGGGCGCCCGGTGCCCGGCTATCTCACCGCGATCGTCGACGCCTCCGGGCGGCCCGTCCCCTACGGCCAGGTCGGCGCGCTCGCCGTCAAGGGGCCCACGGGCTGCCGCTACCTCGACGACGAACGCCAGCGGGACACCGTGCGCAACGGCTGGACCTTCACGGGCGACGCCTGCTGGGCGGACGAATACGGCTTCCTCTACCACCACTCCCGGATCGAGGACATGGAGGACCCGCTCAGCGATTCAGGACTGCCTCGCGGTAGTCACGCGGGCTGACCCCGTACGCCGCACGGAAGGCGCGGCTGAAGTGGGACGGCTCGACGAACCCCCAGCGGGCGCCGATCGCGTACACCGGGCGGCGGCTCAGCACCGGATCGGCGAGGTCCCGGCGGCAGCGGTCGAGCCGCCGGGCCCGGATCCAGGCGGCGACCGTGGTGCCGCGCGAGTCGAAGATCTGGTGGAGGTGGCGCAGGGAGATCCGGTGTGCGGCGGCGATGGTCGCGGGCGACAGGGACGGGTCGCCCAGATGCCGACCGATGAAGTCGCAGACCTCCACGCGCAGGGCCTGTCGGCGTGCCTGCGGGCTCATCTCGTCCTCGACGGCCAGCCGTCGTCCGAGCACGGCGGCGAGCAGGTCCACCGTCACCGAGGCCAGGGCCGGGAGGTCGGCGGGCGCGCACTCGTCGGCGCGGGCGTCGAGGTCGGCGAGCCAGCGGCCGAAGACCCCGCCCATCCCCCGGTCGGCCGCGATGGGGGTGGCGGCGAGCCGCTGGACCACGTCCTGGGGCAGCGGCAGCCGCTTCCGGGGCAGTTGCACCACCGTCATGGACGAGAGCGTGCCGTCGAACCGGCCCTCGAAGGGACGGCTGCTGTCGACCAGGACCAGCTCCCCGGCACTCAGGGCCGCCTCCCGGCCGCCCTGAGCCGCGTAACCCCTGCCGGACGTCAGGACGTTGACCTGGTAGACCTCGGGGTCGTCCTGCCGTATCAGCTTCGGTGTGCGGGTGATCTCCACGCTCGGGTACGTCAGGGTCGACACCCGCACGTCGCCCAGGTCCAGAACGCGCAGCCAGGCGTGGAAGTCCTCGGCGCACTCGCTGCTGAGCCAGTTGCGCACATGCGACTGCGCGGCCAGTTCGGTCCACAGCGCGAACCGCTCGGCCGCCGGCACGACCGCGGTGGTGAACTCGCGGGTCAGCCCCATCCCCCACCCCCCTTGTACGGAATGTCCCCCCGGCACGACGATGGCACATGTGTTCGCCCAGCGTCGAGCACATGATCGGCCATCCGCGGGGGCCGTCCCGGCTCGGGGCGGGCGGAATTGCGTTGCCCGGCGGCCACCGTATGAGGAAGGCTTCCCGGCATGTCAGCGAACCCCACCGGCGACACGTCGGCCCCCACCACCGACGACACTCCGCACACCGCCGCCACCGGCTCGCACGCCGTGGCCGCGCTCTTCTCCCACGGCCGTCTGACGGCGATCCCGCGCAAGGCGGCCCGCCGTGAGCAACTGCTCGTCCACCTCAAGGAGACGCTCTTCGAGGCGGGACGGCAGTACACCGAACGCGAGGTCAACGAGGCGCTGCTCACGGTCCACGACGACTTCCCGGCGCTGCGCCGTTATCTGATCACGGCCGGCCTGCTCACCCGGACCCGCGACGGCGCCCGCTACGAGCGGGCCGCGTAGCCGAGGGGCCACCAAGCCCCCGACCGGTTGCGAGGTGCCGTGGGAGGGCGGAAGGTGATGCGGGACGGCCGGACCGGTGCCTCTTACATCCGAAACGGGGTACCCGTACCGGCGGACCCGGAACGAGACACCCGTGTCGCCCGCACCGCGGCCGGGCGCCTCGGGGGGATCGCCCCTCCGCTACCGTGAGCGGCACCATACGCAGCGTAGCCATTACACTGCGCGACGGCACACCACCACAGGCGGCTGGGTGCGGGGCGCCCGATATGCGGGAAAATGGTGACCACAGGAAGCCGCCAAGCGAGAGCGATCGGCATCAGTGATGGACAGGACAACCACGGTCCCGGACCGCAAGGCCTCGTCGAGTGCGGCGGTGCTCGGGGCACCGTGCTGGGTCAGCCTCATGGCGCGCGAGCTCGAACCCGCGCTGCAGTTCTACGGAGCCGTCTTCGGCTGGACCTTCCGCGGCGGGCGGCTCGGCGAGCAGTTCCGGGTGGCGCTGGACGACGGCGAGCCCGTGGCCGGAATAGGAGCCCTGGCGCCCGCGCTGCAGGTGGCGGTGGCCTGGACGCCGTACTTCGCGGTCCAGGACGCCGACGCCACCGCGGCACGCATCCGCGAGCGGAGCGCCACGGTCGCCGTGGGGCCGGTCGCGTTCCAGACCGGACGCGGCGCGCTCGCTGCCGACCGGGACGGCGCGGTCTTCGGTATCTGGCAGGGCAAGCTCGTCGACGACTGGGAGTCCTGGCGCGACCGCGAGCCGGCCTGGCTGCGGCTGCGCACCCGCAACGCCTTCGAGGCGGCGATCTTCTACGGCGAGGTCCTCGACTGGGCCGATGAGCGGCCGGGCTGCTGCGACGTACGGTACGAGGCGGAGGAGGTCGTGCTGCGGCACGGCGGCCACATCGTGGCCCGCCTCAGCTCGGGCGCCCTCGAAGCGGCGCCGGACCCGACCATCCGGCCGCACTGGGAGGTCCACTTCGTCACCACCGACGTGCCCGCCAAGACGGCGGCGGCCCGTGCCCACGGCGGCATGGTCATCGCCCAGGGCACGGCCGCGGGCGGCCCGTGGGCGACGATCCGCGACCCGGACGGCGCCACGTTCACGGTCAACACGCGTGCGACAGCGGCGGCGAAACCCACACCCTGACCCCGCTGGGTCCGGACCCGCCGCGCCCGGCTCAAAGGCGCTGATCAGCCGCGTAATTGCCTGGTCAGGGAAGTGATAACTTGGCGCGATGGCACTGCGCAACGCCGTTCTCGCCGCACTCCTGGAGGGCGAGGCTTCTGGATACGACCTGGCCAAGGGGTTCGACGCGTCCGTCGCCAACTTCTGGATGGCCACCCCGCAGCAGCTCTACCGCGAGCTGGAGCGGATGGAGTCCGAGGGCCTGGTCCGAGCGCGGCTCGTCCAGCAGGAACGCAGGCCCAACAAACGGCTGTTCTCCCTCACCGACACGGGCCTCGCGGCCCTGCGCACCTTCACCGCCGAGCCTCCCCGCCCGAGCGCGATCCGCGACGAACTCCTGGTCAAGGTGCAGTCCGTGGACGCGGGCGACGCCGCGGCCGTACGCGAGGCGGTCGCGGAGCGGCTGGAGCGGGCCCGGGCCAAGGTGGCCCGTTACGAACGCCTTCGGGACCGCCTGCTCGACGGGCGTACCGAGGACGAGTACCTGGCCCGTTCCCCACGCGTCGGCCCCTATCTCACCCTGCTGCGGGGCCTCGCCTTCGAGAAGGAGAACATCCGCTGGGCGCAGCGGACCCTGACGGTCCTGGACCGGCGCGCGGCTGCCGCCGAGCATCCGGCGGACACGCCCTAGCCGACGCGGTAGCCCGGCACCGAAGGCCAGCGGACCGTCAGGACGACGGACTCCTCCTCCGCGTACCAGGAGTGATCCACCCCCTTCCCCCAGACGACGTAGTCGCCCTGCTCGGCCAACGTCACGGCGCCGCCCGGGAGTTCTACCCGGAAGCGGCCACTGATGAGCACCAGCAGCGCGGTGCGCTCCTCGCCGGTCACCCACTCCGCCCGCTCGTCGCCTCGGGGGTGGACACCCCATTTGATCTCCACGGCGTCGCTGTGCCGCGGGTCCCCGGCGTCCTTGAAGTGCCCCAGCAGCCACCCCCGGTCCAGTGCGGCGTCCTTGCCCGCGTTGCCCGTGTACACCCCGTCGGCGCGCCCGCCACCAGCGGAGACGCCGTTCATGTCGATATCCATGGCGCCCATGGTGTCGCACCCCGGCCGGCGCCTCAGATCAGCGTGCGCCCCCCGTCCAGCGGCAGGAACGTGCCCGTGACCTTGCTGGACAGATCGCTCGCCAGCAGCACGACCGCGTCGGCCACGTCCTCCGCCCGGATCGCCCGGGGCAGGGGTGTTCCGGCGGCGACATGGGCGATCAGTGCCTGCTGGGACGGCCCCGCGTTGGCGTCGGTGGGGACGAAGCCGGGGGCGACGGTGTTCACCCGGATGTTGTCGGGGGCCAACTCCCGTGCCAGCGCCCGCCCGACCGCGTCCTGGGCGCTCTTGGCCGCCGTGATCTCGACGGGCACGGGATAGGGGTTGTGTGTGGCGGAGGCGCCGATCAGGACGATCGAGCCGCCGCCGCGGCGCCGCATCGCGGGGACGACGGCGTGGCAGCAGGCGAGCGTCGCGTCGAGCTGGGAGGCGACCGCGTCCCGCACCGAGGCGATGCCCTGCGGGGTGTCGACGAAGCATCCGGCTGCCCCCGCCCGGGCGGCGACCGCCTCGGTGCCGACCATCACATTGCAGACCAGGACGTCCGGCGCGCCCAGCGCCGCCGTGCTCGCCGCCACCACGGCCCGCACCTGTCCGAGGTCGCTGACGTCCCCCGCCACCGCCACGGCCCGCCCGCCCACCCTCTCGATGTCGGCGACCACTCCGGCCGCGGCCTGGGCGTTGCGGAGGTAGTTCACGGCCACGGCGGCCCCGTGCGCGCCCAGCGCGCGGGCGACCGCCGCGCCGATCCCCCGGCTCGCGCCCGTGACCAGAGCCACCCGGTCGTCCAGTAACGCCGACGACATACGTCCACTCCCCTTCGTTCGCGGCGGCGCCGCCCGGCCCCTGACGTCCGGCGCCATGCCCCGCCACTCGTATGACACTTTTGTGTACTTTCAGGCGGATTTGATGGGTCTTCTTCCTTAGGTCTGGAATGATCCACCACGGCTGTCCGGCAGCCCGCCCGAGCCCCGCCACGAGACCGGGCGCCGTCTACCCCTCAGGATGTTCCGCCCATGGCCGTCTTGTGCCGACCTGCCGTCGCCGTGCCCGAGCACGTGATCACCTCTGAGCAGACTCTCGATCTGGTGCGCACCGTTCACGCCGACCATCCCCAGCTCGCACTCGCGCTACGCCTGATCGAGAACACCGGAGTGGCCGAACGGCATCTCGTCCAGCCCCTTGAGGACACGCTTCGCCACCCGGGCTTCGAGGTGCGCAACAAGCTCTACGAGGCGGAGGCCAAGGCACGGGTGCCGCAGGTGGTGCGCCAGGCGCTGGAGACGGCCGAGCTGTCGCCGCGTGACATCGATCTGATCGTCTATGTCTCGTGCACGGGGTTCATGATGCCCTCCCTGACGGCCTGGCTGATCAACACCATGGGTTTCCGGCCGGAGACCCGGCAGCTCCCGATCGCCCAGCTCGGCTGCGCGGCGGGCGGCAGCGCGATCAACCGGGCGCACGACTTCTGCACCGCCTACCCGGGGGCCAACGTCCTCGTCGTGGCCTGCGAGTTCTGCTCGCTGAGCTATCAGCCCACCGACCTGGGCGTCGGCACCCTGCTGTCCAACGGCCTCTTCGGCGACGCCGTGGCCGCGGCGGTCGTCCGGGGCTCCGGCGGCACCGGGATCCAGCTGGAGCGCAACGGCTCCTACCTCGTACCCCAGACCGAGGACTGGATCGCGTACGCGGTGCGCGAGACCGGGTTCCACTTCCTGCTCGACAAGAGGGTCCCCGGCACGATGGAGGCCCTCGCACCCGTGCTGAGCACCCTCGCCGACCGGCACGGCTGGAACGCCTCCAACCTGGACTTCTACATCGTCCACGCGGGCGGACCGCGCATCCTGGACGACCTCTGCACCTACCTCGGTGTGCCGCCCCGGGCGTTCCGCTTCAGCCGCGCCACGCTCACCGAGTACGGGAACATCGCCAGCGCCGTCGTCCTGGACGCCCTCCGGCGGCTGTTCGACGAGGGCGGGGCGGAGCACCGGGCCAAGGGCCTGATCGCCGGGTTCGGGCCGGGCATCACCGCCGAAGTCGCCCTGGGGCGCTGGACCGTCCAGGGCGCGCAGGGCGGGGCCGCGGCGCCCGAGGAGTCCGCCGTACCGAGGGCCGCCGTGCCGGAGCCCGCGGTCTGACCGCGCACCACCGAGACAGGAGAAGAACGCCATGGCCGAACCGCAGATCCACTTCTGGGCGCCGCCGGACCTGCCCGGCCTCGCCTTCGACCCGCTGCTCGCCCGGCTGCTGCACGAGGAGCCGGTGGCCCGGGTGCGACTGCCCAACGGCGAGGGCCACGCCTGGCTCGCGACCCGCTACGACGACGTACGGTTCGTCTCCGTGGACCCGCGCTTCAGCCGGCAGGCCGTGATGGGACGCCAGGTCACCCGGCTCGCCCCGCACTTCATCCCGATGGACGGCGCCGTCGGCTTCGCGGACCCGCCGGACCACACCCGGATGCGGCGCGTGGTCGCCAGCGCCTTCACCGCCCGCTCGATGCGCCGCCTGCGCGACCACGCCCAGCAGGTCGCCGACCGCCTCCTCGACCAGATGGCGGACAAGGGCGGCCCGCTCGATCTGATGGCCCACCTCAACCGGCCCTTCCCGCTCGCCATGGTGTGCGCGCTGATGGGTGTACCGGACGAGGACCAGTCGAAGATGGCGCGCTGGTCGGACACCATCATCTCCGCGGCGCGCGGCCGTGAGGCCAGCGAGCGGGCCAAGGCGGAGATGGCCGCGTACTTCCGCGACCTCATCGAGCGGCGCCGGGCCGAGCCCGAGGAGGATCTGGCCGGAGTGCTGGCGGAGGCCCTGGAGAACGAGGTGCTCGACCGGGACGAGGCGGTCGGTCTCGCCGTACTCATCCAGATCGGCGGGGCCCACGCGGTACGCAACAACAGCGCCAACATGGTGTACGCGCTGCTCACCCGGCCCGGCCACCTGGCCCGGCTGCGCGCCGAACCGGAGCTCCTCCCGCAGGCCGTGGAGGAACTGCTGCGCTACATCCCGCACCGCAACGCGGTCGGCCTCTCCCGGATCGCCCTTGAGGACGTCGAGGTGGGCGGGGTGCTGATCCCCGCGGGCGACCCCGTCTACGTCTCGTACCTCACGGCCAACCGCGACCCGCAGGTGTTCGCCGACCCCGAGCAGCTCGACTTCGACCGGACGCACAACCCGCACGTCGCCTTCGGCCACGGCCCCCACTACTGCCCCGGCGCCACCCTGGCCCGGATGGAGTCCGAGATCCTGCTGCGCTCGCTCTGGGACCGCTTCCCCGGGCTGCGGCTCGCGGTGCCGGAGCGGGAGCTGGTGTGGGAACGCGGGGCGCTGATCCGCGGGCCCAGGGAACTGCCGGTGCAGTGGTGAGGACCGTCGAGGAGCCGTACCGAGAGGAGAGAGCCGTGGACGACCCCGGCCCGTACACCCGCCCGATCGAAGGTCTGGTGATCCCGCCCGGCGGCGGCCGGACCGTCAGGACCGCCGCCCAGCAGGTGACCTTCAAGGTCACCGGGGCGCACTCGACGGTCGCCTCCACCTTCGAGGTGGTGGTGCCGCCCGGCTTCGACGTCGGCGCGCACGCCCACAGCCGCAGCGAGGAGCTGTTCTACCTGCTGGAGGGCGAGCTGGACGTGCTGGCCTTCGAGCCGAAGGTCCGCACCCGCGACGACTGGCGGGAGTGGGAGTCGCCGTCCGGTCTGCGCCACGTCCGGGCCACCGCCGGGACCATGATCCTGGTGCCGCCGGGCTGCCCGCACGCCTTCGCCAACCCGACCGGCCGCCCCGCCCGGATGCTCTTCCAGGCATCCCCTCCCCCCGACCACGAGCGCTACTTCGAGGAGCTGCTGGAGCTCCTCGCCGACGGGGGCGGGGTGGACCCGGCGGCCGTGGAGGAGCTGCGCGTGCGGTACGACATCGAGCAGCTGACCCCGCTGCGGCACTCGCCTCCCGTCCAGGCCCCGACGGCGGGCGCGGGGGTGACGTCATGAGCGAGGACATCGCCACCGACGAGCTGAGCCGGCGCACCTCCGCGGAGGCCGTCGAGCACTTCTGGCCGGTGGAGCACCTGGAGGAGCTGGAGTTCGACCCGCTGCTGCACCGGCTGCTGCGCGAGGAGCCCGTCGCCCTGGTACGGATGCGGTTCGGGGAGGGCAACGCCTGGCTGGTGACCCGCTACCAGGACGTCAAGGAGGTCACCTCGGACCCGCGGTTCAGCCGGGCGCTGACCGTCGACCGGCCGGTGACCAGCATGACTCCGCACGTCGTCGCCCCCGTCGGCGGCATCGGCCGCACCGATCCGCCCGACCACACCCGGCTGCGGCGGCTCCTCGCCCAGACCTTCAACCGCAAGCGGGTCGCGGTCCTCAAGGTGGAGGCGGAGGCGATCGCGGAGCGGCTGGTCGGGGAGATGCTGGCCCGGGGGGCACCCGCCGACCTCACCGAGTACGTGACCGGGCCCATGCCGGAACAGGTGATCGGGAAGCTGCTCGGGGTGCCGGAGGCCGACCTCGGCCGGCTCCAGGCCTGGCGGGGCGTCATCCTCTCCAGCGACCACTCGCTGGAGGAGAGCAACGCGGTCAAGGCCGAGATCGCCGGGTACTTCAGGACGCTGGCGGACCATCGCCTCGAACACCCGGGCGACGACCTGTTCAGCGAGCTGTCGCTGGCGCAGGCCGAGGGCGCGCTCAGCCGCCCGGAGCTGATCTCACTGGCCGTGATGATCGTCCTCAACGCCCTCGACCAGGTCCGCAACCAGTGCTCCACGATGGTGTACACCCTGCTCACCCACCCCGAGCAGCTGGCACGGCTGAGGGCCGAACCCGAGCTGCTGCCCACCGCCATCGAGGAGTTGCTGCGCTTCATCCCGCAGCGCAACGGCGTGGGACTGCCCCGGATCGCCACCGAGGACGTGCCGGTGGGCGATGTGCTCGTCCGCGCCGGGGAGGCCGTCTACGTCTCGTATCTGGCCGCCGACCGCGACCCGGAGGTCTACACCGACCCGGACCGCCTGGAGCTGACCCGCGACGAGTCCCCCAACCTCGCCTTCGGGCACGGGGCGCACTACTGCCTGGGCGCCGCGCTGACCCGGATGCAGCTGGAGGTGATCCTTTCCACGCTGCTGCGCATGGCCCCCGGCCTGCGGCTGGCGGTCGCGCCCGAGGAGGTGCGCTGGCGCCGCGGCTCGATCAACCGGGGCCCGGAGGCACTGCCGCTTGCGTGGTGAGGGCCGCGGGCGGGATCGTACCGGGATGACCTCACCCCGGCACGACTTCCTGGCCCTGGCGAACTCGGTCCCCGGCCTGCTGCGCGACCCGGCCGTGGCCGCCGCGTGGTCCGGTCCGAGCGCGCTGGCCGAGTTCACCGTGGCCGGTCTGGCGGGCCATCTGGCCTACCAGGTCCTGTCGATCCCGCCCGCGCTGGCCGATCCCGTACCGGCCGAGCCCACGGTCTCGCTGCTCGGCCACTACGAACGGGTGGAGTGGATCGGGGCGGAGCTCGACGACGAGATCAGCGTACGGATCCGGCGCGGCGGCGAGAGCGCCGCGGCCGACGGGGCGAAGGCGCTGGCCGACCGGGTGGCCGAGGCCGTCGCCGAACTGACCGTCACCCTGGCCTCGGTGGAGAACCGCCCCGTCCGCATCCCCCTGTGGGGGCCGTGGTCGCTGCTGCTCGACGACTTCCTGACCACCCGGACGATGGAGATCGCGGTGCACGGCGACGACCTGGCGGTGAGCGCGGGCATCCCCACGCCGCCCTGGGCGCCGGGCGCCGTGGAAGGCGTCGTCGATCTGCTCGCGCGCCTGGCCGTGCGCCGCCACGGCCCGACGGCGGTGCTGCGGGCGCTCAGCCGGGCGGAGCGGGCACCCCGGACGATCGCCGCCTTCTGAAGCCGGCCGGGCCACGGCCCGGGGCGGCTACAGACCGAGCTCCGCCGCCACCGTGCTCACCTTGGTGAACACCGAGACCGGGTGCTGGGTGTCGCAGTACTTGTTGCCGGTCGAGACGATGCCGATCAGCTTGCCGTCCGCGACCAGCGGTCCGCCCGAGTCGCCCGGGCAGATGCTGTCGGTGGTGCCGGTGCGCGGCAGACCGCAGACGCGGAGGTCGCGGGTGTCGGCGGGTTCGGTGTACGGGGCGCAGGACGCCTGCGGGGCGAGCCGGAGCGTGGCCTGCTTGAGCTTGGTGCCGGGGACGTTCGGGCCGGTCATCCCCCACCCGTACACGGTGGCCGTCCGGCCGTCGCGGTACAGCGCGGTGTCCTGCTTCCCCGCCAACGGCAGCGGCTTGTAGGGCAGCGGCTTGTCCAGGGTGACCAGGGCCGCGTCGTGGTCCAGGTTCCAGTTGAAGCCGGGGGCGACCCGGAACGCGGCGACGTGCCGCACCCGGCCGCCGCTGGAGGACAGGTCCGCCCGGCCGCCGACCACCAGCAGGGCCTCGGGGTCCGCCGCGTTCGCCAGGCAGTGCCCCGCGGTCAGGACCTTGTCCGGCGCGATCAGCGTGCCGCCGCACCACTGGGAGCCGTCGGGGTTCTCCAGGACCACCGCGAACGAGGGCGTCCCCCCGGCGGTCCTGCCCCCGTGCACGGCGGAGGCCGGGACGGCGCCGGCCGCCACCAGCGCGGCGGCGGCCAGGACCGTTCCCACGGCGGCGCGGCGCGTCTTCTTCGACATGGTGTTCTCGCATTCGTCAGAGTGGACGGGGCCGGTGTGCCCCGCGGCCACACACTTCCGGCCCGCCCGTCCCAGCCGCCAGCCCTGACGGCGAGTTGGGGACGCCGGAACGTTCCAACGGCTCTGACCTGCGAATACGCCGGTCCCTGGAACAGCGGACTGGGACGCTCGGGCCCTCGGCCCGCTCTCCTTCCGGCCCGGCCCGGCAGGAAGTTCCGACCGTCTGACAAGGTGATCGCTCCACCGATACGGTGTGCGGGCGAATCCGCAGGCGGTGTCCGGGACGGAGTGCGATGGCGAGACGTGGGGGGCGCGGTCGTGCCTGGCTGATCGGCGGCGCGGGGGCTGCCGCGGTCGGCGCGGTCCTGGTCCGGGCGCCGGGAGGAGTGCTGTCGTGGTCGGGCGGGGTGGTGGCTGCGGCCACCGCCGCATATCTGAGCCAGGACCTGCCCCGCCGGGTCAGTGACCGGCTGGCGCGGCGCAGGGCGCGGGAGGACTCCGGCGCGGCGGTCCCCGTCCACGTCACCGCGCGGATCAGGAACCAGGACTACGTGGCGCTGGAGGAGGGCGGCCGGGTTGTCGAGATTCCGGCGAGCGGCCACACGCTCCGGCTGGTCGCGACCGGGGCCGGGTCCTTACCCGTGGTGCTCACCGATCTGCGCGTCGAGGTGCTCTCGCGCGCGGACCGCCGCGGTGACCTCTCCCGGCACGCCGCCGAGATCCCGCCACGGCGCTTCGAGGTGCTGCTCGACGCGGACCCGCCGCGGGTTCGCCCGCTCTCCGGCAGCGACTTCCCGTACCAGGTGGCCCAGGACGCGGTGGAGGTGTTCGACCTGGAGATCAGGACCGAGGCCGGGGACGTGGCGTGGGTGCTGTGGCTCGACTGGTCCTGCGGGGGCCGGACCGGAAGCGTGCGGGTGGACCTCGGGGGCCGTCCGTTCCGCACCGCCGCCCGCCATCCCCGTCCGGCCCGCTGATGGCACGGGACCCCGCGCCGCGCGGTGCGGCCCTCGCCACCCTCGTCCCGCTCGTCCTGGGCGGCGCGGTCCTGCTCGCGGGCGGCACGGACGCCTGGCCCGCGTGGGCGGCCGTCCTCGCGGTCGCCGCCACGTCGGGGACGCTGGCCGCGCGGCGCGCGGCGTCCGCGAAGCGCGCCTGCGCGCCGGCCCCTCCCCCGCCCGACGCGACCGGCTCCGCGATGTACGCGATGCAGCGGCCCGTACGGGACGTGCCCGCGACCGGGCTCCCCGACGGCGTGCCGTACACGCTGAAGGTGACGACCCGCAGCCATCTCGCGGTGATCGGGCCGCCCGGTTCGGGAGCCGGTTCCGAGGCCGTGTTCATCCCGCTCACCGGCCACAACCTGGTGCTGTCGCTGACCGCGGACGGCCCGTCGGACGTCACCCTCGTCCGTCTGGAGGCCCGGGTCACCAAGCACGCCTCGCTCGTGGCGGACGGCGTCAGCGTGGCCCACCGGCGGGTGCCGGACATGGTGCTCAGCCCCGATCTGCTGGAGTCCGTCCAGCGGTCCGTCGAGGCGTTCGAGCCGTTGCGGCGGCCGGACTTCGAGGTGCTGCTCGACGACGGCCCGGCGGCCGTCCGCCCCGTCGACGAGGACGTGCCCGCGCTTCCGCTCACCGTCCCCGGAGGCGGGAGCGCCACGCTCGTCCTCGCGCCCGTCACCGGCTCCGGCGCCTGGGTGCACTGGCGGCTCGACGCCGGGATCGAGTGCGACGGCCGTACCGACAACCCGAGTTGGGAGCTGACCGTCACCGCCACGTCCGGCCTCTCGACCCACCACCCGGGCGGCGGCGCCCCGACCGTGGCCTCCGTCCACCAGTTCTTCCCGGACCACTGGGACCCGGCCGTCCGCGACGGCCCGCCGGGACAGGAGGGTCTGTCGGAGAGCGCCTTCGCGGTCGTGGCGCATGCCACCGCCGACGGCACCGATGTCCTGCGCGGCCCCTCGCGCACCGGCCCGGACCCGGAGACCGGTGAGGGCCTGCGCCGTCGCGAGACGGGCGACCGGCAGCTGGCGGCCGGCCGGCCGCGTGAGGCGGCGGACGCCTACCGGGCAGCCGCCGCCGCGGGCAGCGGGCAAGCCGCGCTGGCCCTCGGCCAGTTGCTGCACGGACAGGGCGACCTCGCGGGCGCGCGGCACTGGTACGAGCTGGCGGCCGAGCGCCGGATCGGGACCGCCTACAACAACCTCGGTCTGGTGGCGCTCCAGGACGGCCGGAACGACGAGGCCGAACGGTGGTACCGGCGGGGCATGGACGAGGGCGACTGGGCGGCGGCCGACGGACTCGCCGCGCTGGTGGCCGAACGCGGGGACACCGAGCAGGCCGAGACGCTGTGGCGGCTCGCCGCCGCCAACGGGCGGACCAACGCGGCACAGAACCTGGCGGTCCTGCTCAACCGCCGGGGGCGCACCGCCGAGGCGGAGGAGCTGTGGCTCCGCGCGGCCGGTGAGGGCAGCGACGAAGCCGCTGTCCACGCCGGTTTCCTGCGGTACCGGGCCGGGGATCACGTGGCGGCCGAGCGCTGGTGGCGTGAGGCCGCCGAGCGGGGGCACGGCCGGGGGGCGTACTACTACGGCATGCTGCTGGCCCGGGCGGAGCGCACCGACGAGGCCGAGCACTGGTGGCGGCAGGCCGCCGAACGGCTCACCCCCGCGCAGGAGCGGCCCACCGGGGGCGGTCTGCGCCACAGCCTGGGCGAGACCGGCGACTCGGGCGAGGCGCTGTGCGCGTACGAACTGGCCTGTCTGCTGGACGAGAAGGGCGACCGGGCCGGGGCCGAGCGGTGGTGGACCGCCGCGGCGCGGGCCGGACACATCGAGGGGGTGCTGCGGGTCGCGCAGGTGGCGATGAACGACCACGACGACCTCGACGGGTGTCTGTCCTGGCTGCGGATCGCCGTCGAGGACGAGCGGACGCCGGTGGACCGGCTGGCGACGGCCGCGGACGCGCTGCGGCGGCTCGCGGGCGGGCTGTACGACGACACGCGCCCCGGCAACCCGGACGCGCTGGCGGCGTGCGCGCTGGCGGTCGAGGCGTACGAGCGGCTGTACGGCCTGGATCCGGCGGCTTACGAGGAGGCCTACGGCCAGGTGCGGGACCTCCTCGCGCGTCTGGGCCGGTAGCGGCGTCGGCCGGCCGCCGCAAACCGGGTTTCCGCCCGCGGGCCGCCGCCCCGGCGGAACCGGCTCAATCCAACCGCCCGCGCGGTGGGCCGGCTTGTCCTTCCGGGCCGCGGGGCATAGCCCTACTGTTCCGCTGTGCACCCGGTGAGGAGGGGCGTGTGGACAAGGACGAGGAGCGGCGGCTGCGGGCCATCGCGCCGGAGATCACCCGCACCACGATCGATCTGCTGCGTACGGTCGTCGGTATCGAACCCGCCGAACGCGTGCCCGAGGAGGCGCTGAAAGCGGCCGACCGGGTGCTGGCCAGACACGGCCCCGACGGGCTGCGGGTGCTGGTCATGAGTATGGCCGGGTGGACGGCGGTCGGTATCGAGTCGAACGCGCGTCTGACCGGCAAGACGCACGAGGCCTATCTCGACGAGATGGAGCTCACCTGCCTGGAGGCGAACGCCGACGGCTGACGCGCACGGCCGCCCGCGAGTGACGCGTACAGCCGCCCACGGGTGCCGCGTCCGGCGCCGGCACACCCTCCGACCTGGGCCGTCACCCCGCCCGTACCGCCGCGCGAGCCCCCGCGAGGGTGCCCGGAGAGCGGGTTCGCCGGACGGGATGTCAGGATGGGGGGCATGACGACCAAGGTCTACTTCGACATCACCATCAACGACGAGCCCGCCGGGCGGATCAACTTCAACCTGTTCGACGACGTGGTCCCCAAGACCGCGGAGAACTTCCGCGCGCTCGCCACGGGCGAGAAGGGCTTCGGCTACGCCGGTTCCTCCTTCCACCGCGTGATCCCCGAGTTCATGCTCCAGGGCGGCGACTTCACCCGCGGCGACGGCACCGGTGGCAAGAGCATCTACGGCGAGAAGTTCGCCGACGAGAACTTCACCCTCAAGCACGACCGCCCGGGTCTGCTGTCCATGGCCAACGCCGGCCCGAACAGCAACGGCTCGCAGTTCTTCATCACCACCATCGTCACCGGCTGGCTGGACAACAAGCACGTTGTCTTCGGCGAGGTCGCGGACGAGGACGGCATGAAGCTCGTGAAGAAGATCGAGAGCCTCGGCTCGCAGAGCGGCAAGACCAAGGCGAAGATCACCATCGCCGCGTCCGGCCAGCTCTGACGGTCCCCCTTCCGTCCGCCGGCCGCCGACGGCGGTCCGAGGGGCACACGTCCTGCGTGCGCCCCTCGGCGCCCGGCGGCGCGGCGCGGCGCGCCACCCGGGTGGGCGATCCCGATCCCGCGTCCCGCGCGATCGGTGTTTGACTCGACGACATGACCAGTCGTAAGCGAGTCCACGCCCCCGGTGTCGCGACGGCCGCCGCGCTGCTCGGCCTGCTGGGCGCCGGGTCCGCCGTCGCCGTCGGTCCCGGCCCCGACCCCGTCGCGGCCGTCGCGAGCGCGCCGGCTTCCGCCCTCGCCGCGCAGGACCAGGTCGAGGCGTTCCTCACCGCCTATCTCAGGGCCCGTATGAGCACCACCGAGGACGCCACCCCGGACGAGGTGCGCGAGACGTTCCTCACCCCGGAGCTGAACCGGGCGCTCAAGGCGTGGGCGGCTGCCCACCCCGCACAGGACCCGGTGTTCCGCGCCCCGAACGCCCCTTCGTCCTGGACCTTCAGGCCCGCCGGTCCGGGCACCTCGGGCGTCGTCGTCACCCAAAAATGGGGCGACGGCACCACGGCGGACGTCCTGTACACGGTCCGGCCCGGTGACCTCATGATCACCGCGATCGCGGACCGTCCCGCCACCGGCTGATCCCGGGTCGCGCGTTTCACCCGTGGCAGCGCCGGGGAGAGTCGGGCATGACCCCAAGGCCCTCCTCCAGGCCCTCGCTGCGCCGCCGGGCGGGCGCGCTCCCCGTACTGGCCCTGACCGCCGCCCTGCTCACCGCGACCGTCGCCCTCTACATGGCACTGGTGGCGTTCGGGAACATCACCGACTTCGACACCAACCGCGCCTTCGTCCACCACGTCCTCGCCATGGACACCACCTTCAAGGACCCCGACCTGACCTGGCGGGCCATCGACTCCACCACGCTCCAGGACATCGCCTACGTACTGATCATCGCGTGGGAGACGGTCGCCGCGCTGGTGCTGGTGGCGGCGGGCGCGGTGTGGGCGCGGGCGCTGCGGGCGGGTGGGAGCCTCGCCCGGGCGCGTCGGCTGAGCACGGTGGGGCTGCTGATGGTGCTGCTGCTCTTCGGCGCCGGGTTCATCGCGGTCGGGGGCGAGTGGTTCGCGATGTGGCAGTCCAAGACGTGGAACGGGCTGGAGGCGGCGACCCGCGACTTCCTGCTCGCCGCGGTCACCCTGCTCGTCGTCCATCTCCCCGGTGTCGAGGAGCGGGGCGTCTGAGGCGGGCGGCCACCGTAGGCCCCACCGGCGCCCCTTCCACGCGCGTCGCCGCGCGGGTGATGTTGCGCGCCATACCGCCGAAGACCACGGCGTGGAACGGCGACACGCTCCACCAGTACGCGTGTCCCAGCAGGCCGTGCGGATGGAACAGGGCGCGCTGGCGGTAGCGGGTGCGGCCGTCGGGCTCGCGCTCGGCGTACATCTCCAGCCAGGCCAGCCCCGGCAGCCGCATCTCGGCCCGCAGCCGCAGCAGACGCGGGCGGGTGATCTCCTCCACCCGCCAGAAGTCCAGTGAGTCCCCGACCCGCAGCCGTGCCGCGTCACGGCGCCCCCGGCGCAGCCCCGCGCCGCCGGACAGCCGGTCCAGCCAGCCGCGTACCGCCCAGGCGAGCGGGAAGGAGTACCAGCCGTTCTCCCCGCCGATGCCCTCGATGACCCGCCACAGCGCCTCCGGCGAGGCGTCCACCACGCGCTCGCGGGAGTCGGTGTAGAGGCTGCCGCCCGCCCAGTCGGGGTCGGTGGGCAGCGGGTCGCTGGGGGCGCCGGGGAGTGCGGCCGAGGACCAGCGGGTGATGACGTTGGCCTCTTTGATCCGCCCCAGGGCGAGTGCGATCGCCTCGTCGAAGCCGATGGGCGTGCCGGGCGGGTCGGGCACGTACCGCGCGATGTCGTGCTCGTGGCAGACCACCTCGTGGCGCAGGGACTCCGCGAGGGGCCGCGCCAGACTGCTGGGGACCGGGGTGACCAGGCCGATCCACTCGCTGGAGAGCCGGGGCGGCAGCATCGGGACCCGCAGGATCAGCCGGTGCGGCAGCCCGGCGACCTCCGCGTACCGGCGCATCATCTGCTCGTAGCTGAAGACGTCGGGGCCGCCGATGTCGAAGGTCCGGTTGACGTCGGCGGGCAGCCGGGCGCTCCCGACGAGATAGCGCAGCACGTCCCGTACGGCGATCGGCTGAACGCGGTTGCCCAGCCAGCTCGGGGTGATCATCACCGGGAGCCGCTCGGTGAGATGGCGCAGGATCTCGAACGAGGCCGACCCGGAGCCGATGATGACGGCGGCGCGCAGCACGGCCGTGGGCACGCCGGAGCCTAGGAGGATGTCGCCCACCTCGGCGCGTGAGCGCAGATGCGGCGAGAGCTCCCGCTGCGGTACGCCGGCGGGGATGAGGCCGCCGAGGTAGACCACGCGCCGGACCCCGGCCGCCTTGGCCTGCTCGGCGAAGATCCGGGCGGCCGAGCGGTCGGTGGTCTCGAAGCCCCGCCCGGTGCCGAGCGAGTGCACCAGGTAGTACGCCACGTCCACGCCCCGCAGCGCCGCCCCGACGGACTCGGCGTCCGTGACATCGCCCCGTACGGTCTCCACGCGCCCGGCCCACGGGTGGTCGCGCAGCTTGTGCGGGGTACGGGCCAGACACCGCACCCGGTACCCGGCGTCGAGGAGCTCGGCCACCAGCCGGCCGCCGATGTAGCCCGTCGCGCCGGTCACCAGGACGAGTTCCGGGCCGTCGTCGCTCTTCATACCGCCTCCGCCGCTCACCGTGCCCTGCGCCCACGATCTCCCGCGGGCGGCGTTTCCGCGCGGCACGACACCACTTCCGGCCGCACGGCTTGCCCCGGGCGCCCCGGCGGAGGACGCTCGAAACGTAGGCCCCTCGCGGCCCACCAGGCGCGGGCCGCGACCTTCTGGAGGAGGTCATCATGGGCACCGCCTTCGACACGGAGACACTGCGCCGCGGCATCGAGGGTCACGACGCGAAGGCCTTGCTGTCGCTCTACGCGGACGACGCGGAGGTCCGCGTCGTCGACCGCAACAGCCAGCCGAGCCGCCCGATGGTCATGCACGGCCAGGGCGAGATCTCCCGGATGCTCGACGACGTCTACGGCCGGGACATGACGCACAGGATGGAGCAGTGCGTGGTCCAGGGTGACACCGTCGCGTACACGGAGTCCTGCGAGTACCCCGACGGTGTGCGGGTGCTGGCCAACTCGATGATGTCGCTCAAGGAAGGCAAGATCGTCGACCAGACCGTGGTGCAGGCCTGGGACGAGTAGTCCGCGGGCGGTGGCCCGGTGCGCGGGAGCGCGGAACGGGGCGCCCGGCCGCAGGAGTGCGGGGCGCCCCGTTCCGTACGGGTGGCTCAGTTCGTTCTGACGATGGTCCAGGCGTTGGGGTCGAAGCTCGGGACCACCGAGTAGCGGCAGGCGCTGTTGTAGAACGTGCTGGTGATGGTCCAGCCCGCGGGCGGGTACGTGGAGGCGCAGGCGTTGACCCTGGTGCCGACCGGATAGCCCGTGAGCTGCATGATCCGCTTGCTGTTCGGGCTGAAGCCCGATCCGCAGCCGGCGCTGTTCCACCACTGGGTGTCCACCCACCCGGTCGGGGTGAGCGTCGAGGCGCACATGTTCAGGGTGTCACCGGGCGCGGCGTTGGCGGGGGTCGTCCCGGCGACGCCGGCCGCGGCGGCCAGAAGGGCGAGACAGGCGAAACGGGTCCGTATCACGGGCGGTCTCCTTGTCAGTGCAGCGGGGAACGCCGACCACGTCGGCGTCCGGTCACTTGCGCTGAGCAATTCCTACCGGCACGTGCGCCCCGCGGACAGCCACCTTTCGGCCCTGGGGGCAAACACATATTCGGCCGTTCTTCGGCCGTCCGCGCGTCGCGCGCCTTACCCCAGGCCCGGCAGCAGGCCCATGACCGGCGCGACCGGGTCGGTGACCTGGTGGAGCTGGTTGAGGTCGTTCAACTTGTTCAACTGGGCGAGCTGCGGCCCCACATGGGGAATGCGGTCCCGCTCCTGCGCCGGGACGGAGCTGTTCACGAGGCTGTCGAGCGCGGCGATCGGCGAGACGCCGACGGGCTGGATTCCGGCGGGGCCCGCGGCGCTCGCCGCGGAGGCGCCGAGGCCCGTGACTCCGGCGGCGAGGGCGAGGACTGTGGCGATACGTCGTGTTGAGATCACGCCCTGACAACCGGCCGACGCCGCCGATGGACACGGCCACCCGGCCGGCTCACCCGAGAAGACGATGTCACCGGCCGTGGACGGGGCCGGGGCCGCGCGCGGCACCGGCCGGTCACCCCCGCGCGGGTGTCCGGCCCTCCCGGGTCCACGTCAGCAGCTCCTCGCGCGTCCACGTCGTGACGACCCGCTCGGCCGGGACCCCGCACTCCTCCGCCCGGACGCAGCCGAAGACCTGCCAGTCCAGTTGGCCGGGGGCGTGCGCGTCGGTGTCGACGGAGAACAGCACACCCGCGTCGACCGCCCGCCGCAGCAGCCTGCGGGGCGGGTCCAGGCGCTCGGGGCGGCTGTTGATCTCGACCGCCGTGCCCGACTCGGCGCACGCGGCGAAGACCTCGTCCGCGTCGAACTCCGACTCGGGCCGCTTGCCCCGGCCGCCGGTGACCAGCCGGCCGGTGCAGTGCCCCAGCACGTCGGCGTGCGGGTTGCGGACCGCGGCGACCATGCGGCGGGTCATCGCGGCGGCGTCCATGCGCAGCTTGGAGTGGACCGACACCACCACGACGTCGAGCTGTTCCAGGAGCTCTTCCTCCTGGTCGAGCGAGCCGTCCTCCAGGATGTCGCACTCGATGCCGGTAAGCAGACGGAAGGGCGCCCACCGCTCGTTCGCCTCGGCCACCACCTCCAGCTGGCTGCGCAGCCGTTCCGGGGAGAGACCGTTGGCGACGGTCAGCCGGGGCGAGTGGTCGGTGAGCACCGCCCACTCATGGCCGATCCCGGCCGCCGCCCACCCCATCTCCTCGATGGGGCTGCCGCCGTCGGACCAGTCGGAGTGGAGGTGGCAGTCGCCGCGCAGGGCCGCGCGCAGCTCCTGGCCGCCCTCGGCCAGGGGCGCGGAGGCGCCTTCCTCCTCCAGCCGGCGCAGATAGCCGGGCCGGTCGCCCGCCAGGGCCTCCAGCACCACCTTGGCGGTCTTGGGGCCGATCCCCCGCACGGACTCCAGCGACCCGGCCGCGGCCCGCTCGGCGAGCTCGCCGTCCGCCATGTCCGCGATCACGTCGGCGGCCGTACGGAACGCCTTGACGCGGTATGTGGGGGCCTGGGTGCGCTCCAGCAGGAACGCGATCCGCCGCAACGCCGTCACCGGGTCCATCGCCACCTCCGACCGTCCCCCATTGTCCGCCGCCGCCCCGCCCGGCGCACTCCGCGCGGGCGCCGGGGCGGCGGCACGAAGCGGGGCACCCCCCCTCGGGGTGCCCCGCCGTCCGTACCAAGTGTTACGGGAGCCGCTCGGTCAGAAGTCGAACACGATGCCCTGGCTCGCCTGCTTGAGGCAGGGATTGCCGAAGGTGTACTTGTACGAGACGCGCTGGCCCTCCCACACGCCCTCGGCCGTGACCGTCGTCGGCTTCCACTCCTTGGTACACACCACCCCGGCCGGCGGGCCGGCCGTGATCGCGGCGAAGTTCCCCTGGTTGTGCCGGAGCTCCTGGCAGGCCCCCTTGGCGGCCGGATGGGTGCCGGAGGGGGTGGGCGCGCAGCTGAGCGTGACCGCGCGCTGCACGGAGGCACCGTCGTCACCGGTGCCGGGCGCCACGGTCAGGACGAGCGCGGAGGGCGCGTAGAGGCTCATCGCGGCACCCGGGGTGTCATGCTGATCGGCGCCGGCCGCACCCGGTACGGCGACCGCGGCGCCGGCCAGAGCCAGCGCGGCCACCAGAGTCGTACGCCCAAGCGTCTTACGCATATCGAACACTCCTGTCATTCAGGGACGGATGAACGAGGGCGAGTCTTGTCCAGGTCCGGGGGTGCCGCAGCGCGTCGTATACGGATCCGGTCACACTCCGCCACGCTCCGATTGCGTAAAGTTGCAGGCCAGGGGCGCCGGGGCGGTGGGCCGGGCTGATGGGCACCTATGGAGAAGAAGGCGCAAAGCCGCCTCTGCTTGCCTTTCTAAAGCAACTACAACATTGAATCTTGAATAGTAAGGTTTCCCGGGGAATTCATGACCGGGCCACCACCCGGCCTCCGGGGCGTGCCCATGTGGCGCCGTCGGACGTGCGCGCTCCCGGGGTGGGCGTCAGAGTGGGGGCGGTGCCGCGCTCCCCGCGCCCGGCACCCACGGGCCCACGAAGGAGCAGCACACGATGGAACACCGCATCGTCGCCGAGATGACCGCACCCGACGACACGCTCAAGGAGTGGCACATGGTCCGTGCCGGCCAGGAGGTGTCCATGTGCGGGCGCGCCCTCGACATGAGCAGGCCCCAGTTGCCGTCCGACGCCTGGGGCACCGCGCAGGCGCGGCCGTTCTGTCACACCTGCGGCGCCCTGTTCCTGCGCGAAGTGCCGTGAAACAGGGCGCCGGGGCCGTACCGCCGTCGCGTCATCCGCACAGATGCGGCTCCCGCTCCGGCGGGACCAGTGGGCGGCGCGTCACCGCGGCGGGCGCGCGCTGGGCCGCGGCCAGCGCGGGCAGCGGGCGCATCCGGACCAGGGCCTGGGCGTCGGGCGCCTCGGCCCGCAGCGTGAACCAGACGACCTTGCCACCGTCCGTGCCGTGGGTGCCCCAGCTGTCGCTGAGCGAGGCCACCATGGCCAGGCCCCGGCCGCGGGCCTCCAGCGGCTCGCCGCCGCCGAGGACGGGCAGCCGCGGGTCGCGGTCGAGGACGGCCGCGGTCAGCCGGCGGCCGGTCCAGCGCAGTTCGAGCGTGCACTTCTTGTCGCCCTCGGCGTGCCGGAACACATTGGTGAGCAGCTCGCACACCCCGAGGCTGACCGGCTGGATCAGGCACTCCAGCTTCCAGTACCGAAGGTGTGCGGCGACGATCCGGCGGATCTGCGGCACCCGCTCGGGGGCCGCCTCCAGGTCCAGGGTGTACTGACGGTTGACTTCCACGACCACGCCCACGACTGCGCTCCTCATCAGGACGGCCGGCGGACCGGCTGCTGCCGCTTTGACATGACAGCCCCGAGAAAGCGGTAAGTAGTCACTCAGATACAGAGCGAACGCAATCAGCGTGACCCCAACCGGGTGAAGGCGCAACACAGGCGGCCGATCGATACCGCTCCACGCCTGGTCAGGGCAGCAAAAGAGCCCCGGCAGGACGGGGGAGACCTGCCGGGGCTCGTACATGGGGCGGGTGAACCGGCGCCTCAGCGCGGCCCGCATATAGATGAATCATAAACCATGCCGGGAGCGCCTCCGACCTAGACCGGCAGGCTGTCCATGAAGGAGCTCACGGAGAACACCGCGTTCCCCGGCCCGGCGGGCCCGTAGCCGGGCGGTGAGGTCAGGCCGTACTCGTCCATCGTCGCCCGGTACGCCTCCAGCAGGCGGATGTGGTACTCCAGCGGCGCGCCCTGCGGGTTGGCCTTGCCGAGGGGGGTGGTCGGCTCGGGGCACCAGGTCGTGAAGCGCGGGGTGATGCCGCGCGACATGAAGAAGCGCAGGCCCTCGACCGTGGACGCGATCGCCTCGTCGACCGTGGTGAAGCCGAAGGGCTCGGCCATCTCCACGCCCGCGACGAAGTTGGGGATCACATGGCGGGGGCCGAAGATCTCCGCCGAGTCGAGGATGCGCCGGTGCCACTCGTCACGGCCGACGTACTCCTCCTTGCCCGGGCAGTACAGCTCGAACAGCCGCCGGTCCCACACCTCGTAGTTGGGGTGGTAGATCCGTACGCCGTAGTCGTGGAAGCGCTGTACGTCCTCCTTGGGAAGGGCCTGGGCGACGACCTTGCCGGTCCAGCGGCCGGGGAAGCGCTCCTCGATCGCCTTGGCGTACATCCCGTAGAAGTCGGCCTCGCCACGCCCGCCGACGTGCGAGGTGATCGCGCCGCCGGTGAGGGTGTACGCCGTGGACGCCCTGGCGGTGTCGTACCGGTCGATGATCTCCAGCGCCTCCAGGATCTCCTCGACCGGCTTGACACCCGTATAGGGACGCCCGGCCGCCTTGTGCTGGCGCCAGTTGTGGTTGATGTCGCAGTACTGGCACTCCTGCTTGGCGCCGAAGTACTGGCAGACCCGGAACACGGTCAGATAGATCAGATAGCCCCACTGGATCGTCGGGGCCACCTCCATCACGGACTTGCCGTTGGACAGCTTGTGCTTGTAGTACTCCGGCATCGGCGGCAGCCCCACGTCCGAGATCCGCCTGCCGTCCAGGTACAGACCGAGCATGCCGTGCTCGTCGGCCGCGACCCGGTACGGCGACGCCGGGTTGACCCGCACCGACACGACGGTCCGGCGCAGGTCGTAGGGGCCTCCGGTCAGCACGATCTCCTCCGGGGGGCGGCGCAGCGCCGCCGCGCCGAGCTCCGGCAGGGTGCGGTGGTCGAAGGAGAAGATGAAGTACGACTTCGGCTTGACCTCTCCGGACTCGTTGTCGCTGAGCGCGGAGTCGTCGAAGGCCATCCCTCCGCGCAGCAGATCTTCCTTGATCACGGCTTCCCGGGGCACTCCCGGGAACCGGGCCATCAGTGATTCGACCTCATCGGTACGGCTGAGCATCTGCGGGCGTCCTCCGGTCCAGTCGCTTTCCTGTCCCACTGAACCTATGCTCTCGCCGGCTTCGCCGATGGACTGGGCATCGACGACGAAGCCGGCGAGTGGGCGTCATGCTAGCGGCGGGGCGATCTCCACCGGATCGGTCCCGGGTCGCGCTTCCCCTCGGTCCAAAGGCTTAGGCACCGCGTCCCGGGCGCCGTCAGTGGGCGATCGAGTCGATCAGTTCACGGGCCCCCTGGCGCAGCAGCGTGACCGCGACGGAGGTGCCGAGGGTGGCCGGGTCGAGCGGACCCGCCCACTCGTGGGCGTTGAGGACGGTCTTGCCGTCGGGGGTGAACACACAGGCCCGCAGCGAGAGGTCGCCGTTGCGGGCGGCTCGCGCGTATCCGGCGATCGGGCTGTTGCAGTGGCCCTGGAGGACGTGCAGGAACATCCGCTCGGCCGTCGCCTCGCGGTGGGCGTCCGGGTCGCCGAGGTCGCTCACCAGGTCGATCAGGTCGCGGTCGCCCTCCCGGCACTGGAGGGCGAGGATGCCCGCGCCGATCGGCGGGCACATCACGTCCGGCGAGAGCACCTCGCTGATCACGTCCGTGCGGCCGATGCGCTCCAGGCCCGCGGCGGCGAGCAGCAGCGCGTCCGCGTCGCCCGCGGCCAGCTTCTCCAGGCGGCGGTTGGCGTTGCCGCGCATGGGGACGCAGCGCAGATGGGGGTGGGAGGCGGCGAGTTGGGCGATGCGGCGGACGGAGGAGGTGCCGATACGGGTGCCGTCGGGGAGTTCGTCGAGGGTGAGGCCGCCGGGGTGGATCAGCGCGTCGCGGATGTCGTCGCGCCTGAGGAAGGCGGCGAAGACGGTCCCGGCGGGCAGCGGGCGGTCGGCGGGCACGTCCTTGACGCAGTGCACGGCGAGGTCGGCCTCGCCCGCGAGCAGCGCGGCGTCCACCTCCTTGGTGAACGCGCCCTTCCCCTCGACCAGCGAGAGATCGCCCATCCACTTGTCGCCGGTCGTCCTGACCGGGACGACCTCGGTGGCCACCCGCGGGTGCAGGGCCGCGAGCTCGGCGCGTACGCGTTCCACTTGTGCGAGCGCCATGGGCGAGTCTCGCGAGACGATCCGGATCAGCTCGGCGGTGGACATGCGTCCACGATAGGGGCAGCGCCCGGATATCGCGCACAACACCCCTGTGTCCCCAGGGGTTTCGCGTGCCGGGTGAGTTGACGCGGGGCGCGGACGATCAGCCGACAGGCGCGGGCGGGCCCCCGGCCGCGGCTCGCGCGGGCGGGGGCCCTGGGAAGGGCGGCTGTGCGGGCAGCCGCCGCGGATCAGGTGGCCCTCTTGTTCTTGCTCATCAGCATGCCGCCCGCGACCAGCGCGAACAGGCACACCGCTGCTCCGGTGACGATGTTGCTCAGGACCGCGCCGGTGCCGGGGTGGCGGGCGACCACCCAGGGAGCGACGATCAGCCAGGCGCCCATCAGCAGCACCACGAAGTTCAGGTCCTGCGACCGCTCCGGGGCGATGGACATGCACAGACCCACGACGGCGAGAGCGATGCCTACGACCAGGTTGGTCAGCGCGAGCGTCGGCATCGAGTTGGCGAAGTGCACGGTCCAGCCGGAGATGGCCGCGTAGATCCCGGCGAGGATCACTAGTTCCTCGACCGCCGCGACCCCCCGCGTCTGCAGCATCGCCGCGTACCTGTCCCGCATCTCCGGTACGTCGGGGTGTCCCGAAAGGTCACCTGGTCGGTGGTGAGAGACGTCGGCCATGTGACTCGCCTCCTTCTGGTCTCTGCAAGTCTTCTGGCCCCGATGCGACATCCGGTCGCGGTTCCAGTGTGCTCTTATCCCGCCTTTATGCGAACTTTTGCTGTTATCCAATACCTACAGAACTTACGGGCGTTCTGTGTGGAAAGGCTTAGGCCACGGCCTCGGCGGCGGCCATCGCGCGCCGGTTGCGCCACCGCCACCATCCGCGCCGCAGCGCCGCGGGGCTCAGATCCACGCGCCCGTGCAGCAGCCCGAGCACGATGGCCACACCCACCGCGATCAGATGTTCACGGCCGGCCAGATTGGGCTTCACGACCGCCTCGAAGAGCATCGAGCCGCCGGTCAGGGCGAACACCACCGGGGCCCGGCGGACCACCGAGAGATAGGTGAACAGGCCGACCACGGCCGCCGAGGGCCCGGTGTCCAGCACCTGCCCCACCTCGCGCGGGAGGCCCAGACCGCCCCAGGTGCCGGGGCCGAGCGCGATCATGACACGGGCGCTGAGCGTCCCCGCCAGGGTCGTCACGTACGCGATGACCAGCGTCCGGGTCCGGCCGAGCGCCAGCTCGGCGAGGGCGAAGCCGAGGAACAGCTGGGTCAGGCCCGCCCAGACGGGCAGGTCCAGGGCCGGGACGAAGAGCGAGATGGGGGTGCGCAGCAGGGCCAGCCACAACGGCAGATCGGCCTTGACCTCGCCGGTCAGCCGGACCACCACCGCGCCCGTCCTGGTCAGGTGGATGGCGTGGAAGACGGTCACCGCCACACAGGCGAGCACACCGAGGAAGAGACCGCGCAGCCCCCGGTTGACCAGTTGCCGTACGGGGTCGACGACGATGCCCTGGAACTCGCCGCGCAGGGTGCGCGCGACGAACCGTACGAACCGCGCCGGCAGCTCGGCCCCCCGGCGGGAGCCCCGGCCGGCGGTCGCGGGCGGCGCGTGCGTCGCCCCGGCTCCCCGGACGGCGCCGCCGCCCTCCACCCCGTCACGACGGCCGTCGGCAAGTCGGAACACTGGTCGATCAACCCCTCAACGCTGCAACGCCCGGCAGTCATGACATTCGGCGTGTAGCTTCCCCCGTACCCCCAGATCGTGCACCAGATCGAACACGCGCCGCACACGGGGGTCCACACCAAGGTAATCACCGCGCGGATGACCTTCAGGATTCGGTTCACTCACCGAACCGTTCCGGGTTAGGGTCGGCCCATGACGCTGCCCCGCGACTACACCGGCCAGTCCTGCTCCCTCGCGCGCTCCCTGGAGATCGTCGGAGAGCGCTGGACGCTGCTGATCGTGCGGGACGCCTTCTACGGGGTGCGCCGCTTCGGCGAGTTCGCGGCGCACCTGTCGGTCCCCCGCGCCGTCCTCGCCGACCGGCTCACCACCCTCACCGAGGAGGGCGTCCTCGCCAAAGTGCCGGCCGGGCGCCGCGAGGTGTACGAGCTCACGCCGAAGGGCGTGGCGCTGTGGCCGGTGGTGCGGGCGCTCACCTGCTGGGGCGACGAGTACTACGCGCGGGGCGGCTCGCGCCGGGTCTACCGGCACGCCGCCGACGACGCGCCCATCGGGGCCGACGGGCGGTGCACCCGCTGCGACACCACCGTCGAGGTTCCGGACATCCTCGTCGCTCCCGGGCCGGGACTCGGTCCCGCGGGTGAGGACGACGACCCGGTGACGGTGGCCCTGAGCCGCCCCCACCGGCTGCTCCAGCCCCTGCGCGGCTGAAAGCAACCCCTCGCACCGACCCTTCGCACGACGATGTCCACGACGAAAGGTGTACGCACATGAAGATCCTGGTCGTCGGCGCCGGAGCCGCCGGTGGCTACTTCGGCGCCCTGCTCGCCCGCGCGGGCCGCGACGTCACGTTCCTGGTGCGGCCACGGCGCGCCGCCGTACTGCGCGAGCGGGGCCTGCGGCTGACCGGATCGGGCGAGGACGAGGTGCTCACCCCACGGCTGGTCACCGCCGACCGGATCACCCAGCCCTACGACCTCATCCTGCTGTCGGTGAAGTCCACCGCCCTGGAACGGGCCGTCGAGGACCTCGCCCCGGCGGTCGGCCCCGGTACGGCGATCGTGCCGCTGCTCAACGGCCTGCGCCATCTCGACGTGCTCAACGGCCGCTTCGGCAAGGAGGCGGTCCTCGGCGGGGTGGCCAAGGTGATCACCACCCTGAACGACGAGGGCGACATCGTCCGCCTCGCGCCGCTGGCGGTCCTCGCCCTCGGCGAGCAGGACGGCGGCGCCTCGGCCCGTACCGAGGAGATCCGGACGGTACTGGCCGGGGCGGGCATCGACGCGAGCGTGCCGCCGGACATCCTCGCCTCGATGTGGCACAAGTGGGTCTTCATCACCACCCTGTCCACCGTGACCTGTCTGATGCGCGGCGAGGTCGGTGACGTCGTGGCCGTCCCGGGCGGCTCCGCGATCGGCCCGGCCGTGCTCGCCGAGGGGGCCGCGGTGGCCGCCGCGGCGGGATACCCCGTTCCCGAGAGCGAACGGGACCTCACCACGGCCCTGGTCACCCGGGCCGGCTCCACCTTCGCCTCCTCCATGTACCGCGACATGGTGTCCGGGTTCCCCACCGAGGTCGAGCACGTCTTCGGGGACCTGACCGCGCGCGCCCGCGCCCTCGCGGTGCCCACGCCGCTGCTCGACCTGGCCACCGCGCATCTTCGGGTGCACCAGCACCGGGTGGGGGCGCGACGATGACGACGAGCCCCTGGATCAGGCGGTTCCATCCGGCGCCCCAGGCCCCGACCCGTCTCGTCTTCTTTCCGCACGCGGGCGGCTCGGCCACCTCCTTCTTCGCCGCCGCGAAGGCGCTGTCGCCGGAGGTGGACGTGCTGGCGTTGCAGTACCCCGGACGGCAGGACCGGCTGGCAGAGCGGCCGATCGAGGACATGGGCACGCTCGCCGACCGTGTCACCGAGGAGCTGATGCCGTGGACGGACCGGCCGCTCACCCTCTTCGGCCACAGCATGGGCTCCTCCGTCGCCTACGAGGTGGCGCTGCGGCTGGAGGACAAGGGGGTACGGCCGCTCGGTCTCTTCGCCTCGGGCCGCTCGGCCCCCAGCGTGCCCGTCACCCGCCGGCTGCACCTCGCGGACGACGACGAGCTGATACGCCACCTCGGCGAGCTCTCCGGCACGGACGCGCGACTCCTCGCGGAGGAGTCCCTGTTGCGGCTGGTGCTGCCCGCGCTGCGCGGCGACTACCGCGCCCTGGAGACACACCGCCCCGAGCCGGGCCGGTCGCTGTCCTGTCCGGTGGTGGCCCTGTGCGGCGACGCCGACCCGGTGGTCGACCCCGGTGACGTGGCCCTGTGGGAGCGGCACACCTCGGCCTCCTTCAGGATGCGGGTCCTCGCCGGCGGCCACTTCTTCCTGGACGCCCATCTGCCCACCGTGGCGCAGGAGGTGCGGGACCACATCGCGGCGACCACCGCTCGGTGAGGGACGGGCGGGCGCGCACGTCGTTGGCGGCGTCGGGGCGCTGTGGGGGGGCGGGCGCGGGTGCACCCCGGGCGGCGGGCGCGGGGGTTTTCACGCCCCCTCGCTCACGCCCCCTCGCCCGCCCGCGCCACGACGACCCCGGTGGCCACCAGCTCGCCGCTCTCCCCCTTCACCGTGCGCCACCGGCCCTGGAACACATCGTGGCGGACCCCGTCCACCACCGGGCCGGGCACCCGCAACGCGCCCGTGAACGTGCCGTTCTCGGGGTCGGGGGTGATCACGCAGTCACCGAAGTCCAGCCAGCGGCCCGTCAGCGGGAACCACGCCTTGAAGACACTCTCCTTGGCGCTGAACAGCAGGCGGTCCCACGCCACCGCCGGGTGCGAGACGGTGAGCCGGTCCAGGACGGGGCGCTCCTCGGGGCGGGTGACCAGCTCCCGTACGCCGTCGGGGACCGGCGCGTTGGGCTCCGCGTCCACCCCGACCGAGGCGATGGCCGAGGCCGGGGCGACGGCGGCGGCGCGGTAGCCGTCGCAGTGCGTCATGCTGCCCACCACACCGTCCGGCCAGCGCGGGGCACGCTGCGCCCAGGCCGGGCCCTCCAGTACGGGCAGGATCGGGACGGGCGGGTGCCCGAGCCGGGCCAGCGCGGTGCGCGCGCACAGCCGTACGGTCGCGAACTCCCGTCTGCGCTTGTCGACCGCCTTCGCCACCAGCTCCGCCTCCTGCGGGAACAGGTCGACCGAGGGCGGGTCCGCGAACAGCTCCGCCACGACCACCTGGGCCGGCAGCAGCCCGTGCAGCAGCGCGCGGCTCACCATGCCGTCACCGTGGCAGGCCCGGGCAGCACCCGGCACAGCCCCCGCGGCGGCGCCGAACGGCTGCCCCACTCGCGGGGATAGCCGAGCGACACCTCCAGGTGCGGCACCCCGTCGACCTCGATGGCGCGTGGGATGTGCAGATGCCCGTAGACGACGGCGGCGGCCCGGTAGCGCACATGCCAGTCGGCGGTGGCCTCGGTGCCGCACCACTGCGCGAACTCCGGGTGGCGCAGGATCCGGGTGGGTTCGCGCACCAGCGGGAAGTGGTTGACCAGCACGGTCGGCAGCGCCGGATCGACGGCGTCCAGACGCGAGCGGGTGTACGCGACCCGGGCCCGGCACCACGCGTCGCGGCTGGGGTGGGGGTCGGGGTGCAGCAGGTGCTCGTCCACGCACACCACACCGGTCGTGCGGGCGACGGCCAGCGCCTCTTCCTTGGTATGCGCGCCCTCGGGCCGGAAGGTGTAGTCGTAGAGCACGAAGAGCGGCGCGACGACCACCGGCCCGTCCGGGCCGGGCCACTGGAGGTAGGGGTCCTCGGGGGTCGCCACCCCCAGGTCCCGCAGCCGCTGGACCAGATACGCGTAGCGGGCCTCGCCGCGCAGCCCCACCGGGTCGGCCGGTGGGGTCCACAGCTCGTGGTTGCCCGGCGCCCAGACGACGGTGGCGAAGCGCCCCGCGAGGAGCTCCATCGCCCGGAGCACCTCGTCGGCCAACTCCCCCACGTCCCCGGCGACGAGGAGCCAGTCCTCGGACGAGTCCGGCCGCAACGCGTCCAGGACCGCGCGGTTGCGCGCATGACCGACGTGCAGATCGCTGATGGCAAGAAGACTCATGGTGATCGCAGCCTACGGGGGACCGCCCACCGCCCGGTCACCGATGGCCGGTTCCGGCCGGGTCCGTCACCACCGAGCCGGGGCCCGCGCCGCGGAGTCGAGCGTGGGTCCACTGGACCCTGGTACCGACGGTCCCTGGTTCCGGCGGCCGGGTTCCGCCATGATGATGATCATGACGACCGACCGCCGCCAGCTCGCCGATTTCCTGCGCCGCTGCCGTGACCGGGTCACTCCGCAGGACGCCGGACTGCCCGCGGGGCCGCGCCGGCGCACCCCGGGGCTGCGGCGCGAGGAGGTGGCGCAGCTCGCCGGGATGTCCGCCGACTACTACGTCCGGCTGGAGCAGGCGCGGGGGCCGCAGCCCTCGCCGCAGATACTCGCCGCGCTGGCCCGCGCCCTGCGGCTCAGCGACGACGAGCGCGACCACCTCTATCTGCTCTCCGGGCACCGTCCGCCCGCCGCGCACTCCTCGGACGGCGAGGTGAGCCCGGGGCTGCTGCATCTGCTCGAACAGCTCGCCGACACCCCGGCCGTGGTCCTGAGCGACCTCGGCGACGTGCTCGTCCAGAACCCCATGGCGCGTGAGCTGCTGGGTGAGGTGTGCACGGTCAGCGAGCACGGCCGCAACGTCGTGTGGCGCTGGTTCACCGAACCGTCCGCCCGGCTCCCCTACCCGCCCGAGGAGCACGGCTACTACGGCCACCTCCATGTCGCGGATCTGCGCGCCGCCGCGGCACGCCGTTTCGGCGACGCGGAGTCGACCCGGCTGATCTCCCGGCTGCACAGCGTCAGTTCCGAGTTCACACAGCTGTGGGAGCTGCACGAGGTTGCGGTCCGAAGACGCGACCGGGTGCGCGTCCTGCACCCGGAGCTCGGCCCGTTCGACCTGTTCTGCCAGGTGCTGCTCGCCCCGGAGGGCGATCACCGCCTGGTGCTCTTCACGCCTCCGCCGGGGAGTGCGACTGCGGACCGGCTGGCGCGGTTCGGCGCCTCGCGGCGCGGCTGAGGCGGAGGCGTGCGCGGGGCGGCCGGCTCACGCACCCCCGTGGTCCAGGCAGGGGTACTCCCGGCCGCACCAGCAGCGCCCCTGGACCGGCGTGGTGGCGAGCAGCATCCGGATGACCTCGTCCACGTCGAAGCCGTCCATCTCGCTGCCCTCGGGGACGAGTTGGTAGGTACGGGAGAGGAACTCGGCGACGTCCTCGATCTCGGCGAGGAGGTCCGCGCTGCCCTCGTCCGAGTGCAGCCGGATCCGCAGTCCGCTGTCGCCGTACTGCCAGACCCGTACATCGCCGAGACCGACCGGGCAGCGGGAGATCAGCCCCTCCGCCACGAGGTCGCGGCCCATGGTCCATGTCGTATGCATGCCATTGCCGCAGACGAATTCCACCGAAACGGCGAGCGGATCGGCGGGGTCGTAAGCCATCAAGGCCTCCACGGGGGTCATGGCATCACCCTCGTGCAGTAGTTCGACATACAACGGAACGCAGATCTCTTCCATGTCGCCCCCCTCGTCGGGACAGTCACCGGCGGCCGGTCGCCGGGTGTTGTTCGGTATCCGCATCTATGACGTACTCAACGGCCGCGATAGTGACCGACTTCGCGAACAAATTCGCCCCGGGATGTGGAAACTGTGCGTACGGTGTCGCAAATTCGCGTGTCCGCAGGGATCGTTTACCCCGTACCGCGGCGTTCGATCCCCCCGTTTCCGGGGCGGCTCCCCCGGCTCCCGCCCCGGCCACCAGCGGGGGCACGGGTCGTGGGGCGGGCCGCGCGGTGTGTGGTGAAGGCTTCACAATCTCCGCCACCGCGGCACCGATTCGGCCGGAACATTGCGTTGGGCGACACCGACGGGATCGCGACAGCGGACCGCCCGCGACCGCTTCGACGGCGGCAGCGGGCGGCTGGGGGAAGCGGCGGGCTCAGCAGAACTTGTCCAGCTGCCCCGCTTTCGCGGCACGAACCATGGCGGCGATCTCGGACCGGGTGTACCGGAGCACCGGTGCTTCGGTGTCCTTCGTATGCGTCACGGCGATCCGGTCGCCGTCCACGGCGAATCCGACGCAATCCTTGGAGTAGTCCAGGTCACTGAATGACGACTTCTCGAATGCGAGGTGAGGGGCATTGCGGTTGACGTATTCGGTGACCTCGACAAGGCGCGAGTGGTCCATGGAACAGCTCCTTCGTGCAGCGGTGGGGGGCTGTTCAGCACGCTACGAGTCCACGTCCGCCTATTTCTAGTGGTCTTGACAGCCGGACACCTGATGCGCTAGCGACTCCAGAGGACCTCGGCGGGAGCACCCGCGCGCCGTGATCCCCTCCCGAAGGCCCCTACACCAGGCCGAGGTAGGCGGCGGGCGAGCCCTGCAGTGTCGGCGCGAGCAGTCCGGCCTGGGGCTCACTCAGCTCGGGCAGTCCGAACAGCTCCGCCTGCGGCGGGGTGAGCGGGGCGTCGAGGATCGCCCCCGGGCTCTCCGCGCGCAGCGGCGAGGACGGTGTGCTCACGGCCGCCGCGCCGATCCTGTCCTCGGTGAGCGGGTCGGCCAGCGGCGCCTTGACCACGGTCGACGGCACCTCCGAGGTGATCGGCAGCGCGGGCAGCACGGGCGACGGCATCAGGGAGCCGACGACGTGGCGCGGCCCGCCGGGCGATCCCGGCACCGGGATCGGCACGGCCGTGCTCACCGTGGGGGCCTCCAGCGGCAGCACCGTCTCCAGGCCTTCCAGCGGTACCCCGACGGGAGCGGACACCCCGGCCGCGGCGGGTGTGACGGCCGCCGCCGCGGCCATGCACGTCATCATGGCCGCGAGGCCGGCCCGCTTGGTGAGCTTCATAGGTACTTCCATCCCTCTGGTTCTTCGATCAGCTGACGGACAGGTGCCGTCCGGAAGAACGAGGGCGCAGGGCCTATCACTCCAAAATTCGCCTGTTCAGCGGAGCGGGAAAGGAACTCCGCGCTCGGATTCGGGGCGTGTTCCGAAGATCCGACGATCCGATTCACCGATCGGCACGTCATTGATGCTCGCCTCGCGGCGGGCCATCAGACCGTTCTCGTCGAACTCCCACAGCTCGTTCCCGTAACTGCGCCACCACTGCCCCGCCGCGTCCCGGCTCTCGTACTGGAAGCGCACCGCGATGCGGTCGCCCTCGAACGCCCACAGCTCCTTGCGCAGCGCGTAGTCGAGCTCGCGGGCCCACTTGGCGGTGAGGAGTGCGACGATCTCCGCGCGGCCCGTGACGAAGGTGTCCCGATTGCGCCACCGCGAGTCCTCGGTGTACGCGAGCGCGACCTTCTCGGGGTCGCGGGTGTTCCAGGCGTCCTCGGCGGCCTGGACCTTCTGCCGGGCGGTGTGCGCGTCGAAGGGGGGCAGGGGCGGGCGAGCGGTCATGACGGAACCTCCGGGGCGACGGGGCGAACGGGCGCGCGAACGGGACGAGCAGGGGAGAACGAGCGTTCTCTCGGTCTTCGGCTACCCTAGAGAACGGCCGTTCTCAGCACAAGGAGGGATGGGGCATGGACACCGCGGTCGCACGGGAGCGGGTGCTCGACGCCGCCGGGACGCTGTTCTACGGGCGGGGCGTCCAGAGCGTCGGCATGGACGAGATCCGCACCGCCTCGGGTGTCTCCCTCAAGCGCCTCTACTCCCTCTTCCCCGCCAAGGAAGAGCTGGTGGAGGCGTATCTGGAGCGCCGGGACACGGTGTGGCGGGGGCGTCTGGCGCAGGAGGTCGAGAGCCACGCGCACCCGGAGGAGCGCCTCCTCGCGGTCTTCGACCATCTGCACCGCTGGTTCGGGGAGCCGGGGTTCCGCGGTTGCGCGTGGATCAACGCCTACGGCGAACTCGGCGCCTCCTCGGCCCGGGTCGCGGCGCAGGCGCGTGCCCACAAGAGCGCGTTCCGCGCCTATCTGGGCTCGCTCGTCGCGGACGCGGGGCTGCCCGAGCGCCTCGCGGACCAGCTGACGCTGCTCGCCGAGGGCGCGATGGTGACCGCGGGCATCTTCGGCACCGGCGAGCCCGCCCTCCGGGCCCGCGAGGCGGCTCAGGCCCTGGTGGCGGCGGCGCGGGCCTGACGCGCTCCGCCCCCGGGGGTGTGGAGATCTTCACGGTCCGTTCAGCAACTGGCCACCGGGTGTTGGTCGAATCCGGTACCGGACGCTCACCACCATGATCTCCATGTCGTTCACCCCGTACAACCCACCCGCACCACGCGGCGCACGCGCCCCGTGGCGCGGACCGTCGCGCGCGGTCGCGGGCCTGGTCGCCCTCGCGCTCGCGGCCGTCGGCGTCCTGCTCACCGCGCCCGCCTCGTACGCCGGCGGGCCGCTGGTCTCCCCGCGCGCCCTCGTCGGCGCCGAACAGGTGCTGTTCCGCTCCGGTGTGGGCGGCTACGGCTGCTACCGCATCCCCGCGCTGGTCAAGACGAAGGCCGGCAGCCTGCTCGCCTTCGCGGAGGGACGCAAGTCGCCCACCTGCGCCGACCGCGGCGACATCGATCTGGTGATGCGCCGCTCCACCAACGACGGCCGCACCTGGGGCCCGGCCCATGTGGTCCTGGAGGGCAGCCCCACCGACAAGACCGCCCCCTTCACCCGGGGCAACCCGGCGCCCGTGGTGGACCGTGAGACCGGTTCCGTCTTCCTGCTGACCACCTCCAACGAGCAGACGCCGAGCGGCCCCCGGCTGCCCTGGGTGCAGCGGAGCGACGACGACGGGGTGAGCTGGGACGCGCCCCGGGCCCTGCCGACGTTCAGCGGCGCCGACACCGGCTGGTTCGCCACCGGCCCCTCGCACGGCCTCCAGCTCACCGCGGGCGCGCACACCGGACGGCTGGTGGTCGGCGCCCACCAGAACCCCGACGCCACCACCCGCTACGCGGGCGTCCTCTACAGCGACGACCACGGCACGACCTGGCAGGCGAGCACCACCGCCAACTCCTATGTGGCCGGAAAGGTCAAGCCCGGCGAGGTCTCCGTGGCCGAACTTCCCGGCGGCGGTGTGTATCTGGCGGCCCGCAACGAGATCGGCGGCAGCTCCGACCACCGCACCCGCGCGGTCAGCACCGACGGCGGCACCACCGTGCCCGCCTCGACCGTCGTCCCGGGCCTGATCACCCCGGAGGTCCAGGGCTCGGCGCTCACCCTGCGCCAGACGTACCAGCGCACACCCGGCGACACCCTGGTCTTCTCCGCGCCCTCGGACGCCTCCGACCGCAAGCTGATGAAGATCCGTTACTCCACCGACCAGGGGGCCACCTGGACGGCCGCCTCCAACGGACTGATCAGCAACGACCGGGCCTCCTACTCCGACCTCGCCGAGCTCGACACGGGCGAACTCGGGCTCCTCTACGAAGGGGGCCCGACCAACTCCGCCGACGAGATCCGCTTCGACGTGACCACGCCGGGCGCCCTCGGCATACCCGGCACCTTCACCGGCAAGGCCTCCGGGCAGAACAGCCCGACGGCCGGCCGCACCAGCCCGGACGCGGGACCGGACGCCAACGACGCCTACCTCCAGGGCGACGCGGCCCTGGGAAGCGGCCGGTTCGGGCAGGGCCTGGTCCTGGACGGCACGGGCGACTACGCCGACGTGCCGTACGGCAGGACCATCGACCCGGGCGCGGGCGACTTCACGTACACGCTGTGGTTCAAGTACGCGGCGACGACCGCCGGCCGGCATCAGGCGCTGTTCTGGGCGTACGGGCAGGGCAGCGCCGAACCGCAGGTGTGGCTGCGCGCCCAGCCCGCCGACGACCGGCTCTACGCCTGGGTGCAGGGCGCGGACGGCGGCGCCCGGCTCACGCTCAACGACCCCTCTCCGGGTGTGGCCTTCGGCGACGGCCAGTGGCACCACGCGGCGCTGATCCGCACGGGCGCGCAGATCCGGCTCACCGTCGACGGGACGGTCACCGGTACGGCGACGGGGGTGGCCGGACCGGTCACCGACACGCCGCGGAACGGCGTCGGGGGTATCCGGATCGGCGCCAAGGCCGACGCCGGCGCCAGCGACGCCTTCGACGGGGCCGTCGACGACTTCCGCCTCTACCGCACCGCACTGACGGACAGCCGGCTGGACCAGGTGCGCGCCGGTGCGGCACAGCTGGACACCGACGCCGCCACCCGCTCGATGGGCGCCCGGCTGCCCTTCCAGGTGATCGACACGGCGGTCGTCCCGGACCGGCGCCGCATCACCATCGAGGACGACGTCTCGGGCCACTGCGCCCCCGGCACCCTGCTCGGGGGCGTGCCCGCCCAGCCGGCGGGCCGGATCGGATCGCTGGCGGCGACCGTCGACGCCGGCCACCCGGGCACCGAGACCGGCTTCTCGCCGACGCTCGACGTGGGCGCGGGCGACTTCACGTACTCCCTCTGGTTCCGGTACGCGGCGAGCTCCACCAGCCCCGACCAGGCGCTGGTGTGGGCGTACGGGACGGGCAGCGCCAGTCCGCAGCTGTGGGTGCGCGCCCAGCCCGCGCAGGACCGGCTCTACGCCTGGGTGCAGTCGGACGCCGGCCCGGTGGCGCTGGCCCTCCCGGACACCACGTCGGCGCGGTCGTTCGGGGACGGCGCCTGGCACCTGCTGACGCTGACCCGCTCGGCCGACAGGGTCACGCTCGGCGTGGACGCGCGGACCCCCGCCAACGCAGCCGGTCTCACCGGCTCGCTGACGCCCGCGCAGGGCAACGGGCAGCTGGGCGTACGGGTCGGCTCGAAGCCCGACGGGACCAGCGTGTTCGACGGTGACGTGGACGAGTTCCGCGTCTACCACCGGGCGCTCACGACGGCCGAGACCGCGGCGGTCGCGGGGTCCACGGCGGGCTCGTCCGGCTCGTACCCGGGCGATCTGCCCGCGCTGTGGTGGTCGTTCGAGAACCAGTACACCGGCGCCCGGGACGTGGTGCGGCCCCCGGCGGGCCCGGCGACCCCGGACTCCACGGTCCACTGCGGCCACGCTCTGGTGCGCGGCGGCGCGGCCACCACGCCGGGGAAGTTCGGCACCGCGCTCGCCTTCGACGGCTCCGACGACGCCGTCGACCTGCCGTACGGCGCGGCCACCGCGCTCGGCTCGGCCGACTTCACCGTCAGCACCTGGCTCAAGTACTCGGCCACCAGCGGCAGTGCGGACCAGGTGCTGGTGTGGGCGTACGGGACGGGCGCCTCGGAGCGGCAGCTCTGGCTGCGGGCCCAGCCCGCGCAGGACCGGCTGTACGCCGCGTTCGAGACGGACACGGCGACCACGGTGGTGGCGGCGGTGGACGGCTCGGCCGCGGCCGGGTTCGGCGACGGCGCCTGGCACCACGTGGCCCTGGAGCGGGCGGACGGCCGGCTCCTGCTGATCGTCGACGGGCGGACGCTCGGCAGCGCCGCGGTCCCGGCGGGCTCGGTGACCACCGGCGACACCTACGCGGTGGACGGCTTCCGGCTGGGCGCCAAGCCCGACGGGACCAATGCGCTGACCGGGGCCCTGGACGAGTTCCGGATCACCCGCAAGGCACTGTCGGACGAGGAGCTGACCGCGCTGCGGACGGGGAACGGCCTTCCGGGGACGGCCACGTCGACCTGGCTGCCGTTCCAGGTGATCACGGCGTCGGAGTTCGCCCGGATGTAGCCGGTTAGCCTGGGGGCACGAATGGGGTGGCCGTCCGTCGCACTTCGCGGCGGGCGGTCACCGGCGCGAGTGGGGAGCAGTGGGATGACCGGGGAACGACCGCGCAACGCCGCCCAGACAAGGGCCGAGGAGATTCTGGCCGAGGTGACCGCCTCCGGCGAGGAGACCGGCGTCCAGGTGGCGGCCTACCTCGACGGCGAACTCGTCGTCGACGCCTGGGCGGGGCTGGCCGACGTGGCGGGCGGGAGGCCGATGGAGGCGGAGACCCCGGTGCCCGCCTGGTCGACGGGGAAGGGGGTCGCGGCGGCGCTGGTGGCGGTCCTGGTCGATCGGGGCGTGCTGGCCTACGACACCCCGGTCGCCGCCCACTGGCCCGAGTTCGCGGCCCGGGGCAAGGAGGGGATCACCCTGGGCCAGGTCCTCTCCCACTCGGCGGGGCTGCCGCAACTGCCGCCCGAGGTGACCCCCGAGGAGTTGTTCGACGTCCCGGCGGTCGGGGACTGGCTGGCGGGACAGGCACCGCTGTGGGAGCCGGGCACGGCGAGCGGCTACCACGGCTGGACCTACGGCGTGCTGCTCGCCGAGATCCTGCGCCGGGCCACCGGCCGTACCTGTGACGAGCTGCTGAGGGAGGAGCTGGCCGGGCCGCTGGGGGTCGCGGACTCGCTGCTGTTCTCGGTCCCGGAGCACCTGCACGGGCGGGTGGCCCGCTGTTACGACGGCGGCTGGTCGGACCATCTGGACCGGATGCCTTCCGACTCGCCGTTCCTGGTCTTCGCGCCCCGTCCGGTGCTGCCGGTGGCCGCACTCGCCAACCGCCCCGACTACCGCCGGGCCGCGCTCCCCGCCAACGGGACGATGACGGCCCGGGCGGCGGCCCGGATGTACGCGGCGCTGGTCTGCGGTGAACTCGACGGCGTACGGCTGGTGTCGCCGGCCACCCTGAAGGAGGCGACGACACCGAGGACGTCGGGCGAGGACCGCTCGCTGGGCTTCCCCCTGCTGAAGGGCTACGGGTTCATGCTCGGCGGCGCGGGCTCGGTGGTGCGCTCCCCCGACGGCGGCTTCGGTACCAACGGCTCCGGCGGCAGCGCCGCCTCCGGCGACCCGGCCCACCGCTTCTCGTTCGCCCTGACGAAGAACAGGATGAGCGTGAACGGCCTGGACAAGCGGCTCTTCCGGGAGGTCCGGGGAGCGCTCGGCATCCGGTGCGACTGAGCGCCGAGGCCCACCGGACCGCCGTCAGCGGCCCGCGAACTCCCGCAGGTCCGCGGTGAGCCGGTCGGCGTGGGTGACGAACAGGCCGTGACCCGCGTCCTGGTAGACGTGGAAGACGCTGTCCGGGATCAGCCGCGCGGCGCGCTCCCCGGTCAGACCGATCGGGGCGGAGACGTCGTGGGTGCCGTGGACGACGAGCGCCGGGATGTCCACCTTGGCCAGTTCGGGGGCGAGGTTCAGGGTCACCACGAGGTCGCCGAGGGCGTTGGCGGCGCGGGCCGTGGCGCCCGCGCAGCGGTCCTCCCAGTACCGGACCATGGCGGGCGAGAGGTCGTTGCCGGGCCGGTGCAGGGCGAAGAAGCCGGCCGCGCCGTCGGCGAAGAAGCCGGGCCGGTCCTTGCGGAACGTCTCGTTCCCGGCGGTGATGAGCGCCGGGTCGACGCCCTCGGGGTGGTCGGCCGAGCGGGCCGGGCCGGGCGCCATCCCGGCCACCAGGGCGATCCGGGCCACCCGGCCGCTGCCGTGGAGGGTGAGGTGGCGGACGACCTCGGCGGTGCCGATCGAGTGGCCGACCAGGGTGATCCCGGTCAGGTCGAGGTGGTCGAGGAGCGCGCCCAGGTCCCCGGCGAGGGTGTCGAGGTCGAAGCCGTCCCACACGTCGTCGGAGCGCCCGTGCCCCCGCCGGTCGAGCCCGACGCACCGGAAGCCCTCGGCGGCCAGCGGGAGCATCTGGAACTCCCACATCTCCGTACCGAAGTAGGAGCTGTTGACGAAGACGACCGGACGCCCCTCGCGGGGGCCGTAGTCGACGTAGTGGAGCCGGGTGCCGTCGGTGGCGGTCTCGAAGTACGGCATGGTGCTGGGTCCTTCCCCCTCGGCCACCGCCTCGGGCGGCGGTGTCTGTGGGATCAATGGTGCGGGGGACGCGGCCAGTTGGTCGATTACCCCGGGGGTCATGCCCCGCCCAGGGGCCGGCCGGACGCATAACCTGACCGTATGAACGACACCGTCGCGGGGACGCGGGGCTACGGCGTGGACGCCGACGCGCTGGCCGAGCAGTACGAGAGCGTCACCTTCGAGGAGGTCCACGGCGGCCTGCTGCACCTCTACCCGGCGCCGCCCGCACGGGTCCTGGACCTGGGCGCCGGGACCGGCCGGGACGCGGCGGCGCTGGCGCGTCTCGGCCACACCGTCACGGCCGTCGAACCGACCGCCGAACTGCGCCGCCACGGTGTGCGGTTGCACGCGGGCACCTCCGTGACCTGGCTGGACGACGCGCTGCCCGGGCTGCCGGTGCTGACCGGACGGAGCGGGCGGTACGACCTGGTCCTGCTCACGGCCGTGTGGATGCACCTGGACGCCGCCGAACGCGCCCGGGGCATGCGGAGCGTCGTCGCGCTGCTCGCCCCCGGCGGCACCCTGGCGATGACCGTACGCAGCGGTCCGGTACCGCCCGGGCGGCGCATGTTCGATGTGCCGGAGGCCGAGACGCTCGCGCTCGCCGGGTCCGCGGGGCTGCGGCTCGCCCACCGAGGCGGCCGAGCCGATCTGCACGGGCGTCCCGGGGTCCGCTGGTCGGAGCTGGTGTTCACCGCCCCCCAGGCATGACGCGGGCCGGCCGGCCGCCCCCGCATACCGCCTCGCCCCTCCCGCCTTCCGGCCACCCGGTCACGCCCGTACCGGCGAGTAGGCCGAAAGCGCGCTCTTGCGGGCGGCGGTGGTGCGTGGTGGCCTGCGGCACGCGGTCGGCGGGCCCTCCGGGGTACTTGACGCGTGCTCCCCGAGGCGCTTTCATCCAGCCAGTGCGGGGCCTCAGTGCGGCCCGGCACTTCGAGAGGCGCGCCCAGCCGGTAGCGGATCCTGACCCGGTCCGGAGTCCGGCCCGAGTCGCCAGGACGTGTCTCCCGCGTCCGAGGCGGGGCGCGCCCGCGAAGGGATGGACGACCATGCCCGCCGGTCAGGACCGCACCAGCAAGCCCCACCCCGTCCCGGGCCTCCCGCGCCGCCGGGTGCTGCGCACCGGGGCGGGCGTCGTCGCCGGGGCCGCGGCCGTACCCCTGCTCGACGCCTGCGCGGCCACCACCTCCGACGGCGTCGGCGCCGACGGCCGGGTCACCATCGAGATGTGGCACGGCCAGAACGAGATCGGGGCCAAGGCCGTCGAGGCGCTCGCCGCCGACTTCAACCGGTCGCAGTCCCGCATCCGGGTGAACGCGAGCGGCGGCGGCGTGGTCGCCGACGCCATGCTCCAGAAGGTGACGGCGGCGCTCGCGGCCGGCGCCTACCCGGACATCGCGTACATCTTCGGTTCGGACCTCGCGAGCATCGCCCGCAGCCCCAAGGTCGTCGACCTGACCGGCGCGCTGCACGACGGCTCGCCGCCGTGGAGCGACTTCTGGCCCTCCGTCAGGGAGGCCGTCACCCTGCACGGCAAGGTACGGGCCGCGCCCTCGCTGCTCGACTCGCTCGCCGTCGCCTGCAACACCACGCTCTTCCGGCGCGCCGGTATCCCGCTGCCCAGGGCGGGCTGGACCTGGCCGGAGTTCGTGGCGACCGCGAAGAAGCTCACCGACGCGGGGCACGGCGTCTTCGGCACCGCCTGGCCGGGCGCGGGCGACGAGGACACCGTGTGGCGGCTGTGGCCGATGATCTGGGACCTGGGCGGTGACGTGATCGCCCCCGACGGCAAGAGCATCGGCTTCGCCGAGGCCGGGCGGCGGGCCCTGGAGACGGTGGCCCAACTGGTCGCCGACAAGAGCGTCTACATCGACCCCAAACCCGGCAGCGAGCAGATGTACCAGGTGTTCGTCTCGGGCCGGATGGGCATGGTGATCACCGGACCGTGGCAGCTGCCCAACATCGTGGAGTCCAAGCTGCCGTACGACGTGGTGCCCATGCCCACCTACAGCGGCCGGCCGCTGACCATCTCCGGGCCGGACACCTGGACCGTCTTCGACAACGGCGGGGCGCGTGCGAGGGCCGCGGTGGAGTTCGTCCGCTGGCTCATCACACCCGCGCAGGACGTGCGGTGGGACATAGGGGGCGGCAGTCTGCCGCTGAGCAGACGGACCGAGCGGGAGAGCGCGTGGCGGCGGCACTCCGCCGCCACCGTCGGCCTCCCGGTCTTCACCAAGGCCCTGGAGACCGCCCGGGTGCGGCCCATCCACCCCGCGTATCCGCAGATCTCCCGGGCCACCGGCGAGGCCGTGGTGTCCGTGCTGCTCGGCCGGGCCTCCCCCGCCAAGGCGGTGCGCCGCTGCGCCGACAAGGCCGACGCCGCCCTGCTGATTCCCCGATGAGGAGGGTCGTCGTGGACCGAGGATCCCGTACGGGCGCGCCCCGCCCGCTCACCCTGGCCCCGGCCGACCGGGAGCCCCCCGAGCGGCGCCGGGCCCGGCGCCGGCGGGCGCGCGGCGAGACGGCCACGGCCTGGGCGTTCATCGGCCCGTCGGTCCTGGTGATCCTGGGGCTGAGCATTGTTCCCGTCGTCTGGTCGCTGCTGCTGTCGTTCCGCGCCGACGACCTGGTCACCCCCGGCCGCTGGGTCGGCCTCGACAACTACCGGGCCCTGTCGAAGGACCCGGGCTTTCGCAAGGCGGTGGAGAACACCCTCGTCTACGCGGGCGTCTATGTGCCGCTCAGCCTGGCCGGCGGCCTCGCGCTGGCGCTGGCGCTGAACCGGCGGATCCGCTTCGTCGGCCTCTACCGCACCTTCGTCTTCCTGCCGTTCGTCATCTCGGCCGCCGCCCAGGGCGTGCTGTTCTCCTTCATCTTCGACCCGCAGTTCGGCGCGGCCAACTCGATCCTGCACAAGCTGGGCGTCTCCCCGCAGGGCTTCCTGACCGACCCCGGCCAGTCGCTGTCCGTGCTCCTGGCGATCTCGCTGTGGAGCGGGACCGGCTTCTGCGTCGTGGTCTTCCTCGCCGCGCTCCAGGACGTACCCGCCGAACTCCTGGAGTCGGCGCGCCTGGACGGGGCGAACCGGGCGCAGGTGCTGCGGTACGTGACGCTGCCGGCGCTCGCCCCGGTCACCGCGTTCCTGGTGCTGTGGCAGCTGATCACCTCGCTGCAGGTCTTCGACCTGGTGTACGTGACGACCAAGGGCGGTCCGCTGGAGTCGACCACGGTCATCGTGTACTTCGTCTGGGAGCAGGCGTTCCGGACGTTCACCGCGGGCTACGGCGCCGCCGCCGCGTACGTCCTGGCGGTCGCCCTGCTGCTCGCGGGCACGGCGGTGACGCTCTACCGCCGCCACCGGGAGCGCACCACCGGCGGCGCGGCCGGGCCCCTGCGCGCGGAAGGAGCGGCCCGATGACGGCCTCCACCATGGTCGGCGAGGGCGCGGCGCCCGCGGCGGCGCCGGTGCCGCGGACCGCCCGGCGGCGCCGACTGCCGTTCAGCCCCTGGCATCTGCTGCTGGCGCCGCTCTCGCTGCTCTTCGCGCTGCCGCTGGTGTGGCTGGTGCTCAGCTCGGTGATGACCAACGCCGAGATCAACCGCTTCCCGCCCGCGCTGTGGCCGAGGGGGATCGACTTCGGCGGGTACCGCTATGTGCTGGGCAACGCGATGTTCCCGCGCTGGTTCGCCAACTCCTGCATCGTCTCGACCGTCGCCGTCGGCTCGAACCTGGTGCTCGGCTCGCTCGGCGGCTACGCCTTCGCCCGGATGCGGTTCCGGGGTTCACGGGCGCTGCTCGCGCTGATGCTGGCGACGATGGTGATCCCGTTCCAGCTGACGATGATCCCCACGTTCCTGGTGATGAAGTGGCTGGGGCTGATCGACACGCTGGGCGCGCTGATCGTGCCGTCGCTGGTCACCCCGTTCGCGGTGTTCCTCTTCCGGCAGTTCTTCCTCACGCTGCCCAGGGAGTTGGAGGAGGCCGCCTGGATCGACGGGTGCTCACGGCTGCGGGTGCTCTTCTCGATCGTGGCGCCGCTGGCCCGGCCCGCGCTGGCCACGGTCGCGGTACTGACCTTCCTCGCCACCTGGAACGACCTGTCCTGGCCGCTGATCGCCATCAACCACGACACCCAGTACACCCTCCAGCTGGGGCTGACCACCTTCCAGGGGCAGCACCACACCCAGTGGGCGGCGGTGATGGCGGGCAATGTGATCACGGTGCTTCCGGTGCTGCTCGCCTTCCTGTTCGCCCAGCGGACCTTCATCCAGTCGTTGACATCGAGCGGGCTGAAGGGCTGAGACGGCCCCGCTGAAGGGCTGGGACGGCCCCGCCCGTCCACCCCCGTCCACCCGTCCGTCCGCCGCCGCCCCCGCCCGCGCCCCCCGCCCCACGGGGGCTCCCTCTTCCTCGACTCCCCCGGACCAGAAAGCCCTTCACCATGCCCGCACCACCCGTACCGCCGGCGCCCCCGCCCTCCTCGCGCCCCTTCGACCTGCTCGTCGTGGGCGACGCCAACCCGGACGTGGTCCTCGGGCCGGTACCGCGCGACCTCGCGTACGGCCAGCGCGAACAGCTGGTCGAGCGGGCCGATCTCGTCCTCGGCGGCTCGGCCGCGATCATGGCGTGCGGGGCGGCCCGGCTCGGGCTGCGTGTGGCGTTCGCGGGCCGCGTCGGCGACGACCCGGCGGGCGCCTTCGTCCGTACGGCCCTGGGCGCGCGCGGAGTCGACACCTCGGCCCTGACGACCGACCCCCGACTGGCCACCCCGCTCACCACCGTCCTCACCCGGGGCGCCGACCGGGCGATCCTCACCGCGCCGGGATGTCTGGCCGCGACCGGGCCCGGGGACGTCCCCGAGGCGCTGCTCGCCGCGACCCGGCACGTCCACGCCGCCTCGTTCTTCCTGATGCCGCGGCTCGCGGGGGCGCTGGCCGGGGTGTTCGCGCGGGCGCGCGAGCTCGGCGCGACCACCTCGCTCGACACCAATGACGACCCGTCCGGCCGCTGGGACCCCGATCTCCTCGACCCGGTGCTGAAGGTGACGGACCAGGTGCTGCCCAACGCGGCCGAGGCGCGCGCCCTGACCGGGGTCGCCAGGGGGGTGGCCGAGGCGGCCGAGGCGCTTGCCCGGCGCGGGCCGCTCGTCGTGGTCAAGAACGGCGCCGAGGGCGCGCTGGCGCACGACGGGAGGCGCGTGACGGCCGTGCCCGCGCTGCGCGTCGAGCCGCTCGACACCGTCGGGGCGGGGGACAGCTTCGACGCCGGGTTCGTCGCCGCGGTGCTGCGCGGGCTCGGCCTCGCGGACGCGCTGGCCGTCGCCGCGGCCTGCGGTTCGCTGTCGACCCGGGGCCGTGGCGGCACCGCGGCCCAGCCCACCTGGGACGAGGCCGTCGCCCACGTCCCGGGCCCGGGAGCCGCACCGGACAGGGAAGTTCACGTATGACCGAGACGACGGGAGTCACCGAGATGGCCGAACCGGCCGAAGTGAAGATCGCCTTCATGGGCGCGGGCAGTGTGGTGTTCACCCAGGGGCTGCTGGCCGACCTGTTCGCCTTCCCCGAGTTCGGCCGGCTGCGGATCGCCCTGCACGACATCGATCCGGAGCGGCTGGCGACCGCCGAGGCGGCGGCCCGGCACATCGCCGGGGTACTGGAGGTCGCGCCCGTGGTCACCGCGCACCCCGACCGGCGCGGCGCGCTCGACGGCGCGGACTTCGTGATCAACACCGTCCAGGTCGGTATGAACGCGGCGACCCGTACCGACTTCGCCGTCCCCGCGCGGTACGGACTGCGCCAGACGATCGGGGACACGCTGGGGATCGGCGGTATCTTCCGGGCCCTGCGCACCTTCCCGGTGCTGCGGGGCATCGCCGAGGACATGGCCGATCTCTGCCCGGACGCCTGGCTGCTGAACTACACCAACCCGATGGCGATGAACCTGCTCTATCTGCACCGGATCGCCCCCCGGCTGAAGGCGGTCGGCCTGTGCCACTCGGTGTACTGGACGATGCACGATCTGTCCGAGCTGGTCGGGGTGGACTTCTCCGAGGTGTCGTATCTGGCCGCCGGGATGAACCACCAGGCGTGGGTGCTGCGTTTCGAGCGCGACGGCCGCGACCTGCACCCGCTCCTGGACGCCGCCATCGACAAGGACCGTGAACTGCTGCGCCGGGTCCGCGTCGACATGTACCGCAGGCTCGGCCACTACCCCACCGAGACCAGCGAGCACTCCTCCGAGTACGTGCCGTGGTATCTGCACCACGACAGCGAGGTGGAGCGGCTGCGGCTGCCGATCGGCGCGTACCTCGACATCATCGAGGACAACACGCTCAGCTACGAGCGGACCCGCGACGCCCTGGCGGCGGGCCGGCCGCTGCCGGTCGAGGGCACCATGGAGTACGCCCCGCAGATCGTCCACAGCATCGTCACCGGCACGCCCCGCACGATCTACGGCAACGTCCCCAACAGCTCCCTGATCCCCAATCTGCCCACCGACTGCGTGGTCGAGGTGCCGTGCCTGGTCGACGCCTCGGGCGTGCAGCCGACCCATGTCGGCGCGCTCCCGCCGCAGTGCGCCGCGCTCAACCGTACGTACGCGAGCGTCACCGATCTGGTGGTCCGGGCCGCCACCGAGGGCGAGCCCCGGCATGTGCGGCATGCCGCGATGACCGACGCGGCGACCGCCGCCACCCTGCCGGTGGAACGGATCTGGGATCTGTGCGACGACCTCGTACAGGCCCACGGGGAGCTGCTCCAGCCCGAGTTGCGGGTGCTGCTCGGGCACTGAGGGGCGGGGCTCAGTACGCCACGGTGAACCGGGTGCGGTGGTGGCGGGGCTCCTCGGCCTCGTCCAGGAGCGCCACCGCGAGGTCCTCCATGGAGATCGCGGACACGCCGTCGCCGTCCACGATGAGCTCGTCGGCCCCCAGCCGGTAGGTGCCGGTGCGCTCGCCCGGCTCCAGGAGGGCGGCGGGGCTGAGGTAGGCCCAGTCGACCTCGGCCTCGGCGCGGCAGACGGCGAGCTGCTCGGTGCAGGCGTCCGCGATGGGGCGCCAGTCGGCGGGGAAGTCCGGGTCGTCGACGACGGTGACGCCGTCCGTGCCGGGGAGGGTCAGGGTGGCGGCGCCGCCGACGAGCAGCACCCGCACGCCGGTTCCGGCGAGCCCGGCCAGCAGCGCCTTGGTCACGGTGACGAGGTCGCCCTCGCTGCCGGGGGCGGGCCGGGTGGCGCTGATGACCAGGTCCTGGCCCGCGCTCAGCGCGGCTATGTCCTCGACACTGGCCGCGTCACCGGTACGGGCGCGGGCCGCCGGGTGGAGTTCGGGGAAGCGGGCCCGGTCGCGCACGACGGCGGTGACCTCGTGCCCCCGGGCGACGGCCTCGGCCACGACGCGGCTGCCGACGTTTCCGGCTGCTCCGAAGACGGTGATGCGCATGAGGGTCCGCTCCTTCTGTTTCGTCCGTTCGCCGCGAGAAGTTTCTCTTAGCGCTAAGGGAAAAGTATCTCATCGCTAAGAGATTGGCTAGGGTGGATCCGTGACCGACCATGTGGACCTCCTGCTGGCGCAGTGGGGCGAGCGCCGCCCCGACCTCGACGTGTCGCCGATGGCGGTGATCGGGCGGCTCAAACGCCTCTCCCGGCTCATCGAGACCGAGCTGCGCCGCACCTTCGCCGAGCACGGTCTCGACCCGGCCTCCTTCGACGTGCTCGCGACCCTGCGCCGCAGCCCGCCGCCCCATCTGCTCTCGCCCGCCGAGCTGATGCGCTCCGCGATGGTCACCTCCGGTGCCGTCTCCCAGCGCCTCGACCGGCTGGAGGAGCGGGGTCTGGTGACCCGCTCCCCCAGCCCCACCGACGGCCGGGTCGTCCAGGTCGCCCTGACCCCCGAGGGCCGGGCCCTGATCGACCGGGCGCTGCCCGATCACCTCGCCACCGAGGAGCGGCTGCTCACGGCCCTCGCCCCGGAGCGGCGGGAGGCCCTGGCGGGTACCCTGCGCGAACTCCTCGAATCCCTCGGGGACGGCGTGGACTGATCCCAGCGGACGCGCCCCGGCGCCATCCGCGGCGAGCGCCCGCCGGGTGACGGATGGAGTACGGCCGACGCGCGTGGGCACGCGCTGGAGGAGACAGTGGAGGCGGCGTCGGCCCAAGAGCCCGGTCCCGGGCGCGGGGGCCGCCGCCACGCCCATCGGCCCGCGCACCCAGGAGGCCCCGTGACCCAGCCGCCCTACCCCGACCCCAACCCGCCGACGCCCGGGCCCACCCCGGGCCCGACGCCGGGGCGGCCCGATCCCGTACCGCCCACTCCCGGGCCGACGCCCGGTCCGCCCGCGCCCGACCCCGGACCGCTGCCCGGGCCCCTGCCCGTACCGGAGCCGGATCCCGTGCCCAGCCCGCCGGGGCCCGACCCGGTACCGGACCCGGCGCCCTCACCGGGACCCGTCACCTGACGCCCGGGCGCGGGGGCCGGTCCCCGGCTACATCCCGCCCGCCACCCGCAGGACGGTCCCCGTCGCGTACGAGGCGTCCTCGGAGAGGAGCCAGGCGACCGCCCCGGCGATCTCGTCCGGCCGGCCGGCGCGGCCCATCGGGATGGCGCCGGCGAGCTTCGCGGGGCGCTGCGGGTCCTCGTGGAAGCCGGTCCAGATGATGCCCGGCGCCACGCAGTTGACCCGGATCCCGTCGGCCGCGACCTCCTTGGCCAGACCCACCGTCATGGCGTCGACCGCGGCCTTGGTGGCGGCGTAGTGCACGTACTGACCGGGGCTGCCCAGGGTGGCGGCGGCCGAGGAGATGTTGACTATGGAGCCGCCGCCCCGCGCCGCCATGTCGCGCACGGCCCGGCGGGCACAGAGCAGATAGCCCAGCACATTGACGTCGATGGCCCGGCGCATCCCCTCCGCGTCGGCGTCCGCCAGACGGCCGTTGGGGCCGCTCACCCCCGCGTTGTTGACCAGCCCGGTGACCGGGCCGAGCGCGGCGGCGGCGTCGAAGAGCCCGTCCACCGAGGCCTCGTCCGCGGTGTCGACCGCCACCGCCAGGCCCCCGCGGCCCGCCGCGCGCACCTGATCGGCCACGGCTTCGGCGGCTGCCGCGTCCGAACGGTAGCCCACCACCACGTCGTGACCCTCGGCGGCGAGCCGGGCGCAGACCGCGGCGCCGATCCCACGGCTGCCGCCGGTGACGACGGTGACCGACCTCTGCTCCACGAAAGACCTCCGACGACGAGCGGACGACCACTCCCGACGAAGTGATCTTCCGCCCATCGTAGGGGCGGGCGCCGACAGCGCCCCGGGGCCTGTGGACGCAGAACAGGCAGGCTCACGCGGGGCCTGGCGGAAATCCGTTGGAGGCTGGCACTCCCGCCACTTCTCCCGCACCCGGGCAGGCCATAGCGTCGGCCGGGGCTTTCGTCCGAAAGCCCGCACGCCCGTACGAAAGTGCCTCAGCCCGTGACGAAGTTCCTGCTCACCGTGCACATCCTGGCCGCGATCCTCGCCGTCGGACCGGTCGCCGTGGCCGCCAGCATGTTCCCGCCCACCGCCCGGCGGGCCCTGGCCGCGCCCGGCAACGCGCAGGCGCTGGCGTCGGTGCGGCTGCTGTACCGGATCTGCCGGGTCTACGCCGCCGTGGGCGTCGCGGTACCCGTCCTCGGCTTCGCCACGGCCAGCAATATGCACATCCTCGGCGACACCTGGCTGATCGTCTCCATCGTGCTGACGACCCTCGCCGCGGGCGCGCTCATCGCGCTCGTCCTGCCCCGCCAGGACGCGATACTCACCGGGCTCGACACGGCCGCCGCGGAGGCGCGGACCGCGCCCGCGGGCGACCCGGAGGTCCGCCGGACCGTCCAACTGGCCATGTACACCGGAGTGTTCAACCTCCTGTGGGCGGCGGTGACCGTCCTCATGGTCCTGCGGCCCGGCTCCACCACCGGGGGCTGACGGCCGCGCGGGCGCGAGGAGACGTTTCCGGCCGCCCCGGTGCGCCCCGACGACGCGACTTCGCGCCGTGGTGCAGGCTGGAAGGCGACTCACCCTCGGCGAAGGAGGACGCAGTGGCTCTGAAACCCGGCGACGGCGGCGCGGTGGAGATCAGCCCGACCGGTTGGGTGGCCGAACAGGCCCGGCTGTACGAGGAGTCGGGCGGCACCAAGGGAACGACCATGCACGGCGCCCCGTGCCTGCTCCTGGACTACGTCGGCCGGCGCACCGGCGCCGTACGCCGCACCGTGCTGATCTACGGGCGCGACGGCGACGACTACCTGATCGTGGCTTCCAAGGGCGGCTCCGACGACCACCCGCTCTGGTACCTCAACCTCATGGAGGAGCCGGACGTCAGCGTCCGGATCGGCACCGAGCGGTTCCCCGCCCGCGCCGAGACCCTCTCCCCCGAGGAGAAGGCCCGGGTGTGGCCGCATCTGGTGGAGGTGTTCCCGCCGTACGCGGACTACCAGAAGAAGACCGAGCGGGACATCCCCGTCGTACGGCTGCGGCACACCGGCGACTGACGACCGGGACGGTCGGGGGTACGGCACGGGTGTCCCGTGCCGTACCCCCGCCCGGTGTCAGTCCGCGAGCGAGATGGCCTGCACCGGGCAGGCCCGGGCCGCCTCGCGGACCATGGGGTCTCCCCCGCCGTCCGCGCGCCCCGGCAGCAACTCGCTGAACCCGTCGTCGTCCTGGGTGAACACCCCCGGCGCCGTCAGGACGCACTGCCCCGAGCCGATACAGACGTCACCCTTGATGCTGATCTTCATGAGCCCACTCCACTACCAAGTGACGGGGAGTTCCAGCATCCCCTGAAGGGTGTCGCCCGGTTTGAACGGGATCCGCTCGGCGGGCGCCGCGAGCCGCAGCCCCGGCAGCCGTGTGAGCAGGGCGCCCAGGGCGATCTCCATCTCGGCCCGCGCCAGGTTCTGCCCCAGGCACTGGTGGATGCCGAACCCGAAGCCCACGTGGTGGCGGGCCGGGCGGCGCCAGTCGAGGGCGTCCGCGTCCGGATAGACCGAACCGTCCCGGTTGATCATCGAGGTGGAGAGAACGACGCCCTCGCCGGCGCGGATCACGCTCCCGGCCACCTCGATGTCCTCGGTGGCCACCCGCAGGATGCCGTCGGCGATGGAGAGGAAGCGCATCAGCTCCTCGACCGCCACCGGCATCAGCGAGAGGTCCGCCCGCAGCTCCGCCAGCCGCTCGGGGTGCTCCAGCAGCGTGAACGTCCCCAGCGACAGCATGTTCGCGGTCGTCTCGTGCCCGGCGACCAGCAGCAGCACCGCCGTCCGGACCAGTTCGGTACGGTCCATGCCGCCCGTGCGCAACTGGTCCTCGACCAGCTCGTCGAGCAGGCCGTCACCCGGCTCGCGGACCTTGTGTTCGATCAACTCGCCCAGATAGGCGTCCAGCCGGTCACGGGCGTCCCGGGTGTCGGCGGGGGCCGGACCGCGCAGCAGCCGCCGGGACTGCTCCTCGAAGAAGTCGTGGTCGTCGTAGGGCACGCCGAGCAGCGAACAGATCACCATGGACGGCACCGGCAGCGCGAACGCGGTGACCAGATCGGTCGGCGGCCCCTTCTCGACCATCGCGTCCAGCAGCCCGTCCACGGTCGCGCGGATCATCGGACGCAGGGCGGCGGTGCGTTTGAGGGTGAAGCCGGGGATGACCTTGCGGCGCTGGGTGTTGTGCTCGGGGTCGTCCACGCCGAGGAGTTCCGTGCGGCGTTCGTTGAGCGCGGCGAACCGCTCGGTGGCGACGGGGAAGTCCGGGTGGAGCCGGTCGGAGGAGAGCCGCGGGTCGACGAGCAGCGCCCGTGCCTCGGCGTGGCCGGTCACGAACCACGCGGCGCGGCCGTCGAAGAGCCGCACCCGCGACAGCGGGCCGGCCTGGCTCAGCGGCTCGTACGCGGTGGGCGGGCGGTAGGGGCAGGTGCGGTCCTGGGGGAAGGAGACGGCTGCGGTCATGGGTCCGGTCATGGGTCAACCTCGCAAGCGAAGAGTCCGTCTTGCCGATCTCCACTACATGCCCGAGGCAGCTAAATGGTCTACGCGGAGTTCGGCCGAATCACCCCCGCGGGACGATCCGGCCGGATTCCGCCCGATCGGACCCCCTCGTCCCCTGCCCGCGTGAGAGCCTGGGCAGCACGAGCGCACACGGAAGAAGGGGTCCCGTATGGCGGAGACGGCCCGAGAACTGGTGGAGCGGATCACGGCGGAGCTCGCTCCCGCGAAGGACGCCAACCGGCTGGTGCCCCGGATCGCGGACGGCTCGGCCACCGTCCACACACTGGCCGCGCTGGCCCTCGAACAGCGCCATGTCATCGCCTCCGACCTGCGCGCCTTCACCTTCCTCGCCGAGCGCTCGGCGCAGGCGGGCAATCCGGCGTGCGCGGAGTTCTTCGCCTCGCTGGCGAGCGGCGAACGGCTGGCCCTGGAGCGGCTCGGCGCGTACGAGAGCGCCTGCGGGCTCGACGCGGACGCCGTGGGGCGCTACGAGCCGCTGGCCGGCTGCCAGGCGTATCCGGCCCAGGTGGCCTGGCTGGCCCTGAACGGTGAGCCACCGTCGGTCGCCCTGGCGCTCACCGCCAACTTCGCGGCGTGGGGCGGCTACTGCGCCACCGTGGCCGAGGCGCTGCGCGCCCGCTACGGCTTCCCGGACGAGGCGTGCGGCTTCTTCGACTTCTTCGCCGAGCCCGCACCCGAGGTGGAACGCCAGGCCCTGGCGGCGGTCGCCTCGGGCATCGGCTCCGAGGCCGGAACCGCTCCGGCGCGCCGCTACGGCCGCCTGCTCCAGAGTTACGAGGAGATGTTCTGGAACACGCTGGCCGACAGATGAGCGCGCGGAGCGCCCGCCGCGCCCGCCGACCGGGACCCGGCCCCTTGTCCGTGATCTCCGCCACCGGCCCCACCTGCCGGAATGTCACTCCGCGCCGGTTGGTTGTGCCCTACACGGTCCGGCGGGAGGAGCCCGGCGGCCGGTCGCGGAGAACGGGAACGATCCATGGGCGAGTTGATCCTCATCCGGCACGGCGAGACGGCGTGGAGCCTGACCGGGCAGCACACCAGCCACACCGACCTGCCCCTCACCGGACACGGCGAGGCCCAGGCCCGCGCGGTGGCGCCGCTGCTCGCCGGACGCCGGATCGGGCTCACCCTGGTCAGCCCCACGACCCGGGCCAGGCGCACCGCCGAACTCGCCGGACTCACCGCCCCTCGGGTGCGCCCGGACCTGAGCGAGTGGGACTACGGGGCGTACGAGGGCGTCACCACCCCCGAGATCCAGCGCGACCGTCCCGACTGGAACCTGTGGACGGACGGCGTCGCCCCCGGGCCCGCCGCGCACCCGGGCGAGGACGCCGAACAGGTCGGCGAGCGGGCCGACCGGGTGCTCGCGGAGGCCGTGGCCGCGCTGGGCGGCCCGGACGCCGGCGCCGATGTCGCCCTGGTCGCCCACTCGCACTTCCTGCGCGTCCTGACGGCCCGCTACCTCGGGCTGCCCGCCGCCTCCGGGGCGCTGTTCCTGCTCGGCACCGGAGCCGTGTCGCGGCTGGGGACCGAGCACGGACGGCCGGTGATCACGGCGTGGAACACGACTCCCGCTCAGGGCGTACCCGCGACCGCGGGATGAGCCGGCCGCTCCCCGCCGCCAGGGCCAGCTCCGCGAGGGCCTCGGGGGCGCCGAGCTGACCCCGTATCCCGGGGAAGGCGTTGACGTCCACGATGACCGGGGCGCCGTCCGCGTCGACGATGTCCACCCCGTACACGTCCAGGGCGTACACCTCCCCCACCCGCAGCGCCAGCGCGGCCCAGCCGGGCGGCAGCGCGTCGAGGGGGAGGGAGCGGGTGGGGCCGCGGCCCCCGGGCGCGAGCTCGGAGCGGCGCAGCGCGGCGAAGACCCGGTCCCCGATCACCCACAGCTTGTGGTCCCAGCCGCTGTTGGCGGTGAACTCCTGCACCACCACCGGCTCCCCGGCCCACTCCTCGGCGAGCGCCCGCAGCTCCGCGCTGTCGTCGGCGCGGGCGACCAGGTCGTGGCGGCGGCTGTGCCGGCTCTTCACCACGAGCGGATAGGTGCGGTCCGGATCGTCCGGCAGGGGGGCGAGCGCGGCGAAGGTGCGGGTCGCCGCGAACGGCAGCCCGGCCCGGACGGCCGCCTCGGCCATCGCCGTGCGGTCCTGGACGAGTCCCGTCGCGGACGCGGAGTTCAGCACCGCGGCCCCGCGCGCCTCCAGCTCCCGGGCCAGCGCGAGCGCGCGGGGCGTACGGGACTTGAGCAGATAGACGTCGGCGACGCGCTCCGGGGGCGCCGAGTCCGGGTCCACCGCCTCCACCGCGTGGTCGGGGGCGAGCAGGGCGGCGGTGGCGGCGAGCAGCGGATGGCCGGGCTCCGGGGTGACGAGGCCGATCCTCATACGGCCGCCCCCGGCTGCTCGGGGATGATCGCCGCCGGGAAGACGTCCGGGGCGCTCGCCCGGCCGGTGCGGGCCAGTTCCAGCACCGCGCGCGCCACGCGCGCCGCCGCCTGGGGGACCTGGCGGAAGCTGGGGAAGTCGTTCACGTCGACCACCACCGGCCCGTCGGGCCCGAGCAGCACGTCCACCCCGTACAGGTCCAGGCCGTAGACCGCGCCGACCCGGGCGACGATCGCGGCCACCTCGGCGGGCAGCTCCACCCGCCGTTCGCGGACGGCGTGGTCGGGGTGGAGCGGGGAGCAGCGCTCGGTGGCGTACAGCTCACCGCCCACGCAGTACACCTTGAGGTCCACGCCCGCGTTGGGCACGTACGGCTGGGCCACCAGCATGCCCTGGCCTCCCAGCTGTCCCGTCATCGCGGCGAGCCGGTCCGGCGAGGGGACCAGGCACACCCCGCGTCCGGCGCTGCCGTCGGCGGGCTTGACCACCAGCGGGAACTCGGAATCGGGTATCTCCGCGAGCAGTTCGGGGACCGCCGCGGCGTAGGTCGTCGGCATCGGCAGGCCCCGGCCGCGGCCGATGGCCGCCGCGAGCGCCTTGTCCCGGACGCCGCGGATCGACCGCGCGTCGTTGACGGTGGTCAGGCCCACCGCGGCGGCGGCCTCCAGGAGCGTGAGCCCGGGGCCGCCGGACACCGTCTTGAGCACCCAGGCGTCGTGGCTGCCCGCGCTGACCGCCTCGGACATCCGCAGCAGGGAGCCGCCGGGGCGCAGTACGTCCACCCGATGACCCCAGGCGACGAGTTGGCGGATCACCTCCACCGGCATGCCGTCGTGGCGGTAGTGCTCCTCCACCAGAAAGCAGAGCCTCATCGACCTTCCCCTGTAACCCCCCGGACGTCCGCCGATCCCATCTGTCCGGCGAGCTGTGACGACACAGGATGTCATGAACGGCCAAGAACCTCGCTCTCCGCCCCGTAAAGGGTTTCGGCGCAGGTCAGCGCGGTCCCCCGGGCAGGGCGCCCCGTCGGACGACGTCCGCCTTTCCGGTGCCGCCCGCCGAGCGGCCGGGGCCGGGCGGGAGCCCCGTGCGCTTCGCCTCCTTCGGCAGGGCGGTCGCCGGGGCCGGGCGCGCGGGCGTATTGGTCGATCGGAGGTTGCGCGCCGCCCCGCTGTGCGCCCCGGGGCCGGATCGGCCCCCGCCCTGGCGGCACGGCCCTCGACCGGGGTGCCGCGCAGACCCGGACGGCCCCGGTCGGCGTCCCGGGGCCTGGATCACGGGCAAAACGGACACCGAGGCGTTGTCCTCGGCGTCCTTTCCCCTCCTCAACGGTGCTGTACTGGTGGTTTGGAGCGCGCCCACCCGTGGAAATCCCGTGCGGCGAGGCGTGCGCTGATCGCCCAAGGAAGGCCTCAGGCATATGCCAGAAGCACCACCGTATCGAGTGTTGCCAAATCCCTTACGGGGCATCGCCGCCTGTGCAACAGTCGTTACCGGTCCATCCTTCCGACTTGCAGTGCCGCGCCTGTATCGGAGTACGTCATGCCGTCCCATCTGTTCGCGGACCGTCCCAGCCCGCAACCGCCGGAGCGGGAGACGGTCGACGCACTGATCACACAGACCCGTCGGCTCCGCGGCGGAGTGGACGCCGTACGGCGGGACGCGGTCGTGGACGACGACGCGCACGGCCGCTGGCAGCGTGCCCTGTGCGACCTGGCGGTCCATCACCTCGACGACCTCGGTACGCATCTGGACCAGCTGAAGGAGGGGCTGCCCGAGCCCGCGCCGGAGGAGACCGTCGAGGAGGAGCCGCCCCGCTTCGAGCCCGACCCGCTGCCCGGCTCCCTGCTCAGCCGGGTCGGCAGCGCCGAGTGGAACCTGCTCACGGACGCGGTGGACTGGTCCGACGAGCTCTTCCAGATCTTCGGACGGCCCCCCGAGAGCGGGGCGATGTCGCTCGACGAACTGCCGTCGATGGTGTTCGCCGAGGACCAGGCCCTGCTGACGGCCATGGTGACGGACTGTCTGGTCGACGGGAAGCCGATCGACGGCGAGTTCCGGATCGTCCGCACCGACGGACGGGTCCGGACGCTGCACATGATGGGCGAGCCCGTCCTCGACGCCGACGGCTGCACCGCCTCGATGTGGGCCGTGCTGCGCGATGTGAGCGAGCTGCGCCGCAGCCAGCGCGCCGTCCGGGAGTCGCGCGACTCGCTGCGGCGCGAGCGGCACATCGCCCGGACCGAACACCGGCTCGCCGTCGAGCTCCAGGAGGCCGTGCTGCCGCCCTGGCGCGGTTCCCTGCGGCTGCCCCAGGGCAACCCGGCGGCGCTCGACGTCGCGGCGCACTATCTGCCGTCCGCCAGCAGCGCGCTCATCGGCGGCGACTGGTACGACGCGCTGGAGCTGCCCGACGGCAGGTCTTTACTGACCGTCGGAGACCTCACCGGACACGGGGTGACCGCCACCGGCGCCATGGCGATGCTGCTCGGCGCGCTGCGCGGCATGGCGGTCGCCGGCATCCGCCCCGGCGACCTCATGGGCCACCTCAACCAGCTGCTCGACCACTCGGTCCAGCCGGCCCTGGGCAGCGCGGTCTGCTGCCAGTACGACCCGGCCACCCGCGTCCTGTCCTGGGCCCAAGCGGGACACCCCGCCCCGCTGCTGTTCCGTGGCGGGACGGGGTGCGCGCTGACGCCCCCGGACGGGGTGCTGCTCGGAGCGACGTCAGGAGCCGGGTACGGACAGGCCGAGGTGCAGCTGAGGCCCGGCGATCTGCTGGTCCTGCACACCGACGGGCTGACCCGGCGGGGCACCTCGGACGAGCCGGGGTGCCGCAGGCTGCTGGAGCTCGCGCCCCGCCTCGACACGGTCCGCACCGCGCAGGACGGGGTGCGTACGGTGGTCGAGGAGTTCGGCGACGCGGACCGCCAGGGCGACGCGTGCGTGCTGGTGGCACGGATCGGGTCGTGAACGCCCGGGCGGCGAAGGTCGGTTGAGGGCGGTCCGGATCGAGTGATGCTCGGTGGGACGAGGCGGGTCCGGTGGTCCGGGCCCGCCCTTTACACGTCCGTGTTCCCGCCCCGGCGCGTCGGCGCCTTCGGCAGGGCCAGCTGGATCTCCTCGCGCAGGTCCTGGATCTTCTGGTATCCGGAGTACTGCCCGGTCAGCCGGTACATCTCGCGCAGCCGGTCCCAGGTGCGGTGGGAGGAGGTCTCCCCCATCGACACCAGGGCCAGCCGGGCGTAGCGGTCGGCCTGCTCGGGGTCGTCGGCGATGAAGCACGCCGAGGCGAGCGAGATGTAGTCGAAGATCTTCGAGCGCTGGCGCCCGTTGACCCGTAGTTCGAGCGCCTGTTTCGCATGGCGGGCCGCGATGTTCGCGGCGCTCGGGTCGTGCTCGGCGAGCGTACGGAACGCCAGGGCCTGCATGCCGTGCATGTCCGCCTCGTCGAACATCTGCATCCAGCTGGGCGGGGGGACGTCGCCCCGGTCCGAGACGAAGAGCTCCTCGGCCTCGCCGAGGGTGCGCCGCATCGCCTGACCGTGCCCCATCGACGCCTGCGCCCAGGCCTCGATGGTGTGCAGCATGGCCCGGGTGCGCGGCAGGGTCTCGTCCCCGGAGCCGGACTTGGCGAGCTTCATGAGGTCGAGCGCGTCGTCGGGACGGCCCAGATGGACCATCTGCCGGGCCGCGCGGGAGAGGGCTTCGCCGGCGCGCGGACGGTCGCCGCCCTCACGGGCCGCGTGCGCGGCGATGACGAAGTACTTCTGGGCAGTGGGTTCGAGGCCGATGTCGTGGGACATCCAGCCTGCCAGGACGGCCAGGTTGGCGGCGACGCCCCACAGGCGCCGCTGGAGGTGGTCGGGGTGACGGTAGGCGAGCATGCCGCCCACCTCGTTGAGCTGCCCCACCACGGCCTTGCGCTGAAGTCCGCCGCCCCGGGACGCGTCCCAGGCCCGGAAGACCTCGACCGAGCGCTCCAGCGCGCCGATCTCCTGTGACCCGATCGGGGCGGCCTCGTAGCGGTCGTACCCGACGGGGTCGGCGTGCAGGGGATCGTCGAGACGGGGGGCGTCGGCCGCGAGTGCCGGGTCGGTGTGCAGCCAGTCGTGCATGGCGCTGCTGAGTGCTGAGCCTGCGGCGAGCGCGGTGCCCGCGCCCACCAGACCGCGTCGGTTGAGCATGAGGTCCATTCCCGTGAATTCGGTGAGGACCGCCGCCGTCCGTTCGGGCGCCCACGGAAGGCCGTCGGGGTTGTGCTTGGGTCCGACGTCCCGCCGTTTCCCGGTGCGCCCTTGCCGGTCGAAACCGAGGTCCTCGATGGTCACGACACGGCCGAGCCGCTCGGTGAACAGCGCCGCCAGCACCCTCGGCACCGGATCGCGCGGGGACTCCCCCATGTCGATCCACCGCCGCACCCGGGAGGTGTCGGTGGCCAGCTGGGGGTGGCCCATCGCCGCCGCCTGCCGGTTCACCAGCCTCGCGAGTTCGCCCTTGGACCAGCCGGCGAGGCCGAAGAGGTCGTTCAGGCGAGTGTTGGGTTGTCCGTTCACTTCAAGCCCCCAGGTTCTCGGCTGAGTTGACAGTAACCCCCTGTCAGACGCGGTGGGACTATTCGCCAGGGTTCGCCAGGGTGCGCCAGATGGTGTGCCACCCGCGACCGGGTGTCAGGTAAGAAGGCGCCACCCCGCCCCGGCAGGCGGACCCCATTCCCCAGGGTGGGATCAGGGCCACCGGGCCGGGCTGGCCAGCAACTCGTCGGCGCACGAAGGGATCTGTCTCGCCCATGTACACAGCATCGTCCTCCGTGTCAGCCCCGCCCCGGCCGCACCGCCACCTGGTGACGGGCGGCGGACCGTACCTCGACCCCACGCACGCCGCTCCGGCGGCGCTCGGCGCCGGCCGGACCCCGCGCCGGCCCGGGGCGGGCGTCCAGCCGCTCAGCGGGAGGATCGACCTGTCCGGCCCGCAGGGCGCGCAGCTGCGGATGGCCATCGCGTCCGTGCACCGCGTCTGCCCGGAGTTCAACCCGGTGCAGGTCCTGCGGCGCAGCGGCCGGTCCGTGCTGCTCGTGGGCACCACCGGCCGCGCCACCGCGGTCGCCAAGTGCCTGCTGGACCACTCGCCCGCCTGGGCGGAGCGGTTCCGGCACGAAATAGCTGCGTACCGCGCGTTCGTCCGGCACCGCCCACCCGTGCGGGCGCCCCGGCTGATCGCGGCGGACCCGGACAACTGCACCTTGGTGATCGAGCGGATGCCCGGCCGGGCGGCGGCCCTGGCCCGGCACCCGGTCGAGGCTCCGCCCCGGACCGACATCCGGGCCGCGCTCGGGGCGATCCGCCGGGTCAACGACTGGCGCCCGCCGACCGAGCTGTTCACCCGGCCGCTGGAGTACGCGCCACGGATCGCCCGCTACCACGAGCTCGGCCTCTTCACCGACCGGGATCTGAGCGACCTCCAGAAGCTGCTGCACGGTCTGGCCCACGCGGGCCGCTCCCTCACCTGGCAGTTCTCGCACGGTGAGGCGCTGCTGACGAACATCCTGCTGTCGCCCGCGGGCCCGGTGCTCGTCGACTGGGAGCACGCCGGCTGGTATCTGCCGGGGTACGACCTGGCGACGCTGTGGGCGGTGCTCGGGGACGCCCCGGCGGCCCGGCGGCAGATCAGCCAGGCGGCCCAGGCCGCGGGCCCGGCCGCGCGGGACGCCTTCCTGGTGAACCTGATGCTCGTACTGACGCGGGAGATCCGGACGTACGAGACGGCCGTGCAGCGCGCCATGCGCGATTCGGCGCCCTCGGGCACCGCCTCGCCGCAGCAGCCGGGTGTGCCCTCGGCCGGAGAGCAGCAGCGGCTGCTGCTGCGCAGGCTGCACGACGACTGCGCCATGGCGCGTCGGGCCGTGCGTGCGGCGGTCGGGACCCGCTGACCGCCGCCGTGTGAGGGGCCCGTCCGGCTACCTGCTCCGCCGGAGGGGCCCGGGAAAGGGGCGCGCCGCGCACCCGGTGCCGACACACCGGGGGCGCGGCGCGTCGCCGTGTGCGGGTGTCCTCAGCGCACCCGTACGACATCCACGTCGGCGGCCCGCACCACGCCGACGCGGTGGCCGAGCTGGACGGTGACGTACTTCGCCGCGCCGGGGAAGTACGTGTGGTCGTACGGGAGCGAGGAGTCGATGGTCGGCGCGTAGAAGTAGCCGGTGGGGGCCTCGCCGCCGCCGGGGTAGGACTGGCCCGCCTTGATGGTGTACGGGAGCGGGGCGCCCACGCGCGGGGCGGTGAAGTCGGCCGGGTAGTCGGCCTTGTCGGGGTAGGCGACGCCGTACACCGGCACCTCGGTCAGTCCGGGCTTCGGCCGGACGACCCGGCCGGCCGTGGGGGTGGTGGTGCGGGTGTGCTCGGGCGTCCGGAGCCAGGCCTTCTGGCCGTACCACCAGATCGCCGTCCAGCCGGGTCTGCGCTCGGCCACCACGGCCTGCTGGGTGGCGCTGATCTTGCTGCCCCAATCGGCGGCGCAGTTGGTGCCGGGCTGACCGGGGGCGTGGAGGCCGGGGTCGGCGAAGAGCGGGGCGGTGGTGGCGGGCTCGGTGTACAGGGGGACGGCGCTGCTGCCCTGGACGGGCAGGTCGGTGTTCTTCTCGCAGTCGCGGAAGACCTGCTGGTTGGTGGCGAACTCGGGGCTGATGGTGACGAGTCGGCTGCTCGGGCGGGCGGTGGGGTGGGTGGGGGCGCCGAGCACGGCCATGAAGCGGTTCCAGTCCCAGTACGGGCCCGGGTCCCAGTGCATGTTCTTGGTGCCCGCGGCCGTGGTGGGCGGCACGTTCTCGTGGCCGAGGATGTGCTGCCGGTCGAGGGGGATGTCGTACTTGGCGGCGAGATAGCGCACCAGCGCGGCCGTGGAGCGGTACATCTGCGGGGTGTACCAGGTGGCGCCCTCGACGGCGACGCCCTCCTGTTCGATGCCGATGGAGTGCGTGTTGATGTACCAGTTCCCGGCCTGCCAGGCGACGTCCTTGGTCTTCACCATCTGCGCCACATGGCCGTCCGAGGAACGGACGACGTAGTGCGCGGAGACGGCTCTCCTGGGATCCTGGAAGATCCGGATCGTCCCGGCGTAGTCCTCTTCGGTGTCGTGCAGGACGATGTACTTGATCCGGTTGGTGGACGGCCGGTCGGCGATGTCGTAGTTCCCGTACGCCTGCTTATTGGCCGGGTCGCCGTTCTGCTGGTACGCCGCGGGAATCCAGTCGCACTTCAGTACGCGCGGGCACTCGGTGGCACGCTCCTGGGCACCGGCCGGTGACACGGGGGCGAGGAGGGCGAGCCCGAAGGCCCCGGTGGCGGTCAGCGCGAGTGCGAGCCTGGTCCTCTGATGGGATGTCATGGCGGCCCTTCCTGCCGGGAGTTCACCTCGGTGCGGTGCGCGCACACTGTGTGACCCCGGGTGAGGGCGCGTCAAGAGCGCTGCGGGAAGGGCGTGTTGTGTCAGTGGAGGAGACCAGTGGCAGGCCGTTGACCTGCCACTGGCGCCGTCAGCCCTGCTGGAAGAGTTCCGCGGGAAGCGGCTTGAGGAGCGCGTACAGATCGTCGGTGATCGGCCGGTCCCAGCTCGCGATGGTGACGAGCACCCGGTCGCTGCGGTCGAACTGGACACAGGAGACGCGGCTCTCGGAGAGCTTGAGGCGCCGCACGATCAGCAGGTTGTCGCCCTGCATCACGGGGATGTCCTCGGCGCCGACGACCTCGACGGGCTCGTCGTTCTCCAGCGCCAGCAGGAGCTGGGCGACCTCGAAGGGCACCTGGCCCTCGTCCAGCTCGCGGGCCGGGGAGCCCTCGGGCAGATTGCCGATGACCATCGCGGGGCCCCGGCCGCCGAACAGGTCGTAGCGCAGGAAGACGCCCTGGCAGCTTCCGTCGGGTGCGGGCAGCAGCCCGGCCCCGAGGTTTCCGGGCCAGTCGCCCGGGTCCATGGCCAGGACATCGAAGTCCGGGCCCGCGGGAGTGGCGGAGCTGCGGCGGCGGAGGAACGACATGCCGCCATGGTACGTGGCCGGGGCACCGCGACGGGCCCCGGCCCACGTCCGGTCGCTCAGCGCGGCGGCGCCCCGGGGGCGGAGTGGGGCTCGCTGTGCCGCAGGACCTCCGGCAGCCCGGCCCGGTCGGTACCGAGCTTGCGGAAGACGCCCGAGAGCAGCAGCTCCACGTCCCGCTCCCGCACACCCAGCTCCTCGGCGATGCGAGTGTTCTCCCAGCCCCGTGCCGCCCGGTCGGCCGCCATCTTCTCGTGCGTGGTCAGCGAGTCCGTGCCCACCGCACGCAGCCGCAGCGGGCGCAGCCCGGAGGCGGCCAGCTCCTGGCGGGCCCGGGCCGCCAGCGCGTCGGCGCCGCAGCTCGCCGCGCTCTCCATGCCCCGGACGAGCAGCTCCGAGGCGTCCTGGGGCAGACCCGCCCGGCTGAGCGCCGCGCCGTGGTCGACGAGCGCGCGGGCCAGCTCGTACGCGGACGGCGAGCGCTCCAGGTGGTGCACGGCCTCCGCGAGGAGTTTGAGGCTCTTCGCGCCGGTGGCGACCTTGGCGGCCGAGTGCAGGGCCCGGCCGATGGCGCCGGACGTGCCGAACCTGCGGGCGAGCTCCACGGCCTCGTCGGCCACCTTCTGGGCCTCGGCCGGGTCGGCCTGGGCCAGTGATTCGGCGAGCAGGGGCCGCCAGGGGCACCAGGCCGGGTTGCGCATGCCCCGGCGGTCCAGGCGCCGGCCGACCGCGCGCAGCCGCTGCTCGGCGTCGCTGCGCAGCCCGCGGGCGAGCAGGAGCTCGCTGTAGACGGTCTCGGAGTCGGGGTAGACGACGGCGTTGGGGACGACCTGGCCGTAGTTGTAGCGGTCGGAGAGGTCCTGCGCCTCGTCCACCCTCCCCCTGGCCAGCAGGATCTCCATCAGGATGCCGAGGGCGAACCACTGCGCGGGGATGCGCTGGCCGACCCGGTCGGCGATCCGCAGTCCGCCGTGGACCAGGTCCTCGGCCTCGGCGAGCCGGCCGCGGCAGAACCGGATGTAGCCGAGCAGGGTGAGCCCGAACGAGAGGTGGGCGCCGCGCCAGCCCCGGTTCTCGCACTCCGCGATGCCCTTGCTGAACAGCTCGTCCGCGCGGCCCGGCTGGTCGCAGTACATGAAGGTGAGCGCGACCATCACGGGGACCTCGAAGCCCCACTCCTCGTCGGTCCAGGAGAGGCCGTCGCCGAGCGCCTCCTCGGCGTAGGCGAGCGCGGTGGCGGCGGGCTCGCCCCGGACCATGGCGTCCCAGGCGCGCAGGCCCAGGATGTAGCGCTCGGCCATACCCCGGGTGGTGAGGTGGTCGGCGAGGCGGGCGAGCCTGCGCGAGCGGGCGGCGGAGTCCTGCTCGTCGGCGCGGAAGGCGTTCCACTTGAAGCCCTCGGCCTGCATCCGCAGCCGGGTGCGCGGATTGTTGGAGCTCCTGGCCTCGAGGGCGACCAGCTCGGCCGCCTCACCCATCCGGTCGGTGTGGGCCAGTGCCTGGGCGAGCCGGCAGGTGATCGCCTCGCGCAGGGCGGGGTCGAGCTCCGGCTCCTCCAGGGCCGCCTGGAGGTGGTTGACGGTGGTGGCGGGTTCGTTCAGGAGCGCCGAGCAGCCGAGCTCGAACAGCACCTCGGCCCGGTCCTCCAGGGAGGGCGGTTCGCGCAGGGCGCGGGCCAGACAGCGCCGGGCGGCCTCGGGGGCGCCGGCCCGCATGCACTCGCGCGCCGCGGCCCTCAGCTGCTGCACCGCCCAGCGGTCGTCCTCGGGATGCATCTCCAGGAGGTGGCGGGCGGCCACCGTGGGGCCGAGGCCCGCCTCGGTGACGCGGACGGCGGCCTGCCCGTGCATGGCCACCCGCATCGCGGGCGGGATGGCCCGGTAGACGGCGGTGCCGACCAGCGGGTGGAAGAAGTCCAGCCGGTCGCTGTCGCCCGTGCGCTCGGCCAGGATGCGGGCCTCGCGCAGCCGCCCGATCGCGTCCACCGACTCCTCGGCGCCCAGTCCGCCCACACTGCTCGCCATCTGCGGGTCGACCGAGGTGCCCAGGATGGCGACGGCCCAGGCCAGCCTGACCGGCGAGGGGCCGAGCCGCTCCAGGCGCTCGACGAGTCCGCTGCCGCGGGCGGAGGAGGCGAGCTCGCGCAGCTCGGCCGCGTTGGCGTAGTGCGGTTTGATGTTCCGCTCGTGGATCTTGGCGATCAGCTCGACGGCCTCGAACGGGTTGCCTCCGGTGAGCGCCCAGCACTCGCGGGAGAAGAGGTCGTCGGCGCCGTTCTGCAGTACGTCGTGGACGAGCCTGCCCACGCCGTGCGGGGAGAGCGGGGCCAGGGTGACGGGGCGGGAGCCGTGCCGCTCGGCCAGCCGGTGGAACTCGACGGCCCGCGCGGGCAGCTCGTCGGGCCGGTAGGCCGTCACGATCAGGATCGGCAGTTCGGCGGCGCGCAGCGCGAACGAGCTCAGCCAGGTGAGGGACTCGCCGTCCGCCCAGTGCGCGTCGTCGACGATGAGCACGACGGGTGTGTGCTGGACGGCGAACCGGGTCACCAGCCAGTCGAGGCCGTCGCGCACTCCCTGCGGGTCGGGCGAGCCGCCGCCCGGGAGGGCGACCAGGCCGACCGCGGGCGCCACGATGTCGTACCAGGTCCCCAGTATCCTGCGGTGTTCGTCCTCGCCGGTCGCGGCCAGTACGGGCTGCACCAGCTGGCGCACCACATGGAAGGCCACGCCCTGTTCCTGTTCGCCGCCGCGGGCGGTCAGCAGGGTGCAGCCGCGTGCGACGGCCTCCCTGCGGATCTCGGCGATCAGGGTCGTCTTGCCGAGTCCGGCCGCTCCCGCGATCGCGAGCAGCCCGCCGCTCGGCGCGCCCGTATCCCCCTCGGCTCCGGTGCCGCACAGATCGTCCAGCATGCCTTCGAAAAGCAGGAGTTCGTTCTCCCGTTCGAACAGCCGCCTGCGCGCACCACCGGTCCGCCGGCCTTTCGAGTCCGCCACAACCGTCCCCTTTGCCAGTAGGGCCGAGCCTACGCTTTCGGACACGCACCGTGACACCGATGTGACTGTCTTGCAAATCCAGCTTGACTAACTGGCCTGGATCTGCTCGGGCGTTGGACCGCTTCCGGGGGGCGCGAAGCGCCGGTCCACACGCCGCTTGTGCCCTTTCGGACACGGGCGCACTATGGGCTTTCGGACAGCAGCTCCGCCCAAGGCTGCTCACCCCCTTCGGCGTTCAGGAGGCGGAGCGATGGCGTCCCCACCAGGCCCACAGCTGTCGGACGGCCGCACGGGACTGGTCGACATCCCGTTTCCGGCCCGCTGCCATCCGCGCCACGCGCTGGCGCGTCGGCACACACTGGACTGGCTTCACCGGTTCGGGATGCTCTCGGACCAGAAGGCCACGGACGAGTACGACGCGATGGGGCTGGAACGCCTGATGGCGTACTTTTATCCGGACGCCACCGACGCGGATCTCGCGCTGGCGACCGACCTCAACGCCTGGTTCTTCGTCTTCGACGACCAGTTCGACGGTCCGATAGGGCGGCAGCCCGACGCGGTGGCCCGGCAGATCGACATCATGCTGCGCACGATGAGCGAGCGGGGCCCGGCCCCCGGCGACCCCACCAGCCATCTCGCGGGCACCCTCGCGGAGTTGTGGAAGCGGCTGTGCCACGGCACCCCGCTGCTGTGGCAGAACCGCTTCCGCGAGCACTGGCGGGACTATCTGACGGCCTACCACTGGGAGGCGGTCAACCGCACCCGGACCGGGCTGCCGTCGCTGCCCGGCTTCCTGCGCGGGCGCCGTGACTCCATAGGGGTCCAGCCCTGTCTGGATCTCGTCGAGCGGTGCGGTCGGTACACGCTCCCCGACGAGCTGCACCGGGGCAGTCCACTGGCCGAAATGCGCTGCATCACCGCCGATGTGGTGATCTTCGTGAACGACATCGTCTCCGCGGACAAGGAACTGGCCGCCGGGGACGTCAACAACAGCGTGATCATCCTGCACAAGGGGTCCGGGCTCTCGGTGGACCGGGCCGCCCGCGAGGTCGCCCGGATGGCCAACTCCCGGGTGCAGCGCTTCCAGACACTCGCGGCCGAGCTGACCGGGACGCTGGCGGGCACCGGCGTCTCGGACCAGCTGCGGGCCCAGGTCGACGACTACGTGGCCGGGATGCGCGCCCTGATGAGCGGCAATCTGGCGTGGTCGCGTACGACGGCCCGGTACAACAGGACCGGCATCGAGGCGGCGGGCCGGGGGCAGCGGCCCTGGGCGCACCTCTTCGAGCAGGCGGACGCGCTGGACGCCTGACGCCCGGTGAGGGCGAGGCCGAGCACGAGGGAGTGGCCGGGCATGCGGCTCACGGCAGTCACGGGGGCAAGCGCGGGACCGGGGCGGTCTCCGGGCCCCTGACCGGCCCGCCCGTCCCTCGGGGGGCGTCCGTCCTCAGCGGGCGGCCGTCCCCGGGCGGGCTCCGGCCCCGCCCGGCGCGCGGGCCGGGCGGGTGCGCGGCAGACGGCGACCGGGCCGGGCGGCCCGATCCGTCCCGTGCCTCAGGTGAGGTCGAACTCGCCGTCGCGCGCGTTCAGCACGAAGGCGCGCCACTCGGCCGGGTTGAAGATCAGCGAGGGGCTGCCGGGGCGGCCCCCGTTGCGCATCGCGATGAACCCCTCCACGAACGCGATCTGGACGTCCCCCGTCCCTTGGCTGCTCGACCTCCAGTCGGCCTTGCTGAGATCGAGATCCGGCTTGTCCCAGCCCACAAGGGTCTGCTGGGTGGTGCTCTCGGCCACGTCCCTGCTCCTCCCGGTTCCCTGTCGTCCGGGCCAGACTAGCGATCGCGTCCGGTCCCGGACAGGCCACGGAAGGAGTACCGCGCCCCACCCGCGACGACGGGCCGGGACGCCCCGGTGCCCGGGACCCCGGGCCCCTACCGGCCGGGCGGTTCGGAGCCGACCAGCCACATGGCGAAGAACTGCGAGCCGCCGCCGTAGGCGTGCCCCAGCGCTCTGCGCGCCCCCTGCACCTGGTGCTCGCCGGCCCGCCCGCGCACCTGGAGGGCCGCCTCGGCGAAGCGGATCATGCCGGAGGCTCCGATGGGGTTGGTGGAGAGCACCCCGCCCGAGGGGTTGACCGGCAGGTCCCCGTCGAGTTCGGTGACGCCCGACTCGGTGAGCTTCCAGCCCTCGCCCTCCGCCGCGAAGCCGAGGTTCTCCAGCCACATGGGCTCGTACCAGGAGAACGGCACGTACATCTCCACGGCGTCGATCTCACGGCGCGGGTCGGCGATCCCCGCCTGCCGGTAGACGTCGGCGGCGCAGTCCTTGCCGGCGCGCGGGGAGACGAAGTCCTTGCCCGCGAAGAGCGTGGGTTCGCTGCGCATCGCCCCGCCGTGCACCCAGGCGGCCGGGTGGGGCGAACGGGCCGCGCCCGCGCGGTCGGTGAGGACCATCGCGCACGCCCCGTCCGAGGACGGGCAGGTCTCGGAGTAGCGGATGGGGTCCCAGAGCATCGGGGACGACTGCACCTTCTCCAGGGTGATGTCCCGCTCGTGCAGATGCGCGTAGGGGTTCAGCAGGGCGTTGCGCCGGTCCTTGTACGCGACGAGCGAGCCGACCGTGTCGGGGGCCCCGGTGCGCCGCATATAGGCCCGTACGTGGGGCGCGAAGAAGCCGCCCGCCCCGGCGAGCAGCGGCTGCTGGAAGGGGATGGGCAGGGACAGGCCCCACATGGCGTTGGACTCGGACTGCTTCTCGAAGGCCAGGGTCAGGACGGTGCCGTGGACACGGGCGGCCACCAGGTTCGCGGCGACCAGCGCGGTGGAGCCGCCGACCGAGCCGGCCGTGTGCACCCGCAGCAGGGGCTTGCCGACCGCACCGAGGGCGTCCGCGAGGTACAGCTCCGGCATCATCACGCCCTCGAAGAAGTCGGGGGCCTTGCCGATGACGACCGCGTCGACGTCCGCCCAGCCCAGCTCCGCGTCGGCCAGCGCGCGTTGGGCCGCCTCACGGACCAGTCCCGCGATCGAGACGTCGTGGCGGGCGGCGACGTGCTTGGTCTGGCCGATCCCGACGACGGCCACGGGTTCCTTGCTCACGACGGCTCCCCCTCCAGTACGGCGACGAGGTTCTGCTGGAGGCACGGCCCCGAGGTGGCGTGGGCCAGTGCCCGCTCGGAGTCGCCCCGGTGGATCCCGGCGGCGGCCTCCCCGATCCGGATCAGTCCGGCGGCCATCACCGGGTTGGCGGCCAGCGCGCCCCCGGACGGGTTGACCCGTACCCCGTCGGCCAGCCTCAGCGCCTTGCGCAGGACGACCTCCTGGGAGCTGAAGGGGGCGTGCAGTTCGGCGGTGTCAACGGGCCGGTCGAAGGCCCCGGCGCGCTCGGCGGCGAGCCGCGCCGAGGGCGAGTCGGTGAGGTCGCGCACGCCCAGGGCGTGGGCCTCGACGCGGTGGTCCATGCCCCGGATCCAGGCGGGCCGTTCGCACAGATCGCGCGCGGTGTCGCCCGCGGCGAGGATCACGGCGGCGGCCCCGTCCCCGATGGGCGGGCAGTCGCCGGTGCGCAGCGGGCGTACGAGGTAGTCGCCCAGCGGGCGTGAACCGCGCACCTGCGCATGGGGGTTGGCGGTCGCGGAGGCCCGGCTGCGGGCGGCGATCGCGGCGAGCGCGCGCTCGTCGGTGTCCCCCGCGTCGATGAGGGCCTGCGCCTGGAGCGCGGCGAGCGCGACGGAGTCGGGCCACAGGGGCGCCAGGTAGTACGGGTCGAGCTGGCGGGTCAGGACGTCGCGGAGTTCGCCGGGCGAGGACTTGCCGTAGGAGTAGACGAGCGCGGTGTCGGCCTCACCGGTGAGGATCTTCACCCACGCCTCGTAGAGCGCCCAGGCACCGTCCATCTCGACATGCGACTCGGCGATCGGCGGCCAGGCGCCCACGCCGTCCAGGGCCATGGTGAAGGAGAAGGCGCGGCCGGCGAGGTAGTCCGAGGAGCCGGAACAGGTGAAGCCGATGTCGCCGGTCCGCAGTCCGGTGCTCGCCAGCACCCGGTGCAGCACCGGCATCAGCAGCTCGACCTCGGAGAGTTCGTCGGTGCGGCGCCGGTGGTCGCTCTGCGCGAAGGCGACGACGGCCACGTCCCGTGCGGGGCGCATCAGATCAGCTCCTTGTACGCGTCGTAGTCGGCGTCGGGCTCGCCGGTGGGCCGGTAGTGGTCGGGGTGGCGGCCACCCTCGCGCCACACCGGTTCGACCCGCAGCCCCATCCGCACCTGGTCGTAGGGGATGCCGCCGATCCGGCCGTGCAGGGCGAGGTCGGCGCCGTCGAGGGCGATGTGCGCGTAGACGTAGGGCACCTCGATGGCGTCGTTCATCGCGTTCCGGGCCTTGATGTTGACGATGCAGTACGTGGTGACGGTGCCGGCCGGGCCCACCTCCACGCGCTCCTCGGTGGCGACCCCGCAGGTGGGGCAGGCCCCGCGCGGCGGCACGTACACCTTGCGGCACGAGGGGCAGCGCTCGCCGACGGTCCGGTGCTCGGCCAGCGCCTCGATGTACCCGGTCTGGGCGCGGCCCGGGCTGTAGGTGTAGTCGAGCCGGGCCGGGGCGACGATCTGGGTGACCGGGTCCGCGAAGGAGCCGTCGTGCGGGCGCGGTCGCCCCGCCGCCTCGCTCTCGTACGGTTCGAAGCACGCGATGTCCGTGATGGCGCCCTCGCGCTCCCCCGCCCATCGCACCCGCACCCGCATCCCGGTCCGCACGGCGTCGGGGCCGGGCGCGTCCAGGGCGTGCAGCAGCGCGGTGTCGGCGCCGTCGAGCCGGACCAGGACCCACGCGAAGGGGTGCGCCAGGGGCTGGCCGCGGCGCGGGGAGGGGTTCCAGGCCCAGGTGGTGACGGTGCCAGTGGGCGCGACCTCGACGAGGTCGCGCAGCTCCTCGGCGGTGACCGGGTCGTATTCGACGGGCGGCACGAGCGTCCTGCCGTCGGAGGTCGTCACTCCGAGGACGGTCCGCTCGCGCAGCCCGGTGAGGAAGGCGCTCTGTACGGGGCCCAGCGAGCGGGTGAACGGGAACTCGACCACCAGGGGGGCGCTGAGGACTTCGGGCATCGGGGTCTCCTTACGGGCGCGCGGCGCGGGTGCGCGCTCAGGCGCGCCGGTAGACGGGCGGGCGCTTCTCGGCGAAGGCGCGGGCGCCCTCCTTGGCGTCGGCGGTGTCGAAGACCGGCCGGCCGCGTTCGAGTTCGGCGGCGAGGCCGTCGGTCTCGGTCATCTCGGCGCTCTCGTACACCGAGGCCTTGACCGCTTCGACGGCGAGCGGACCGCAGGCGTTGATCTGCTCCGCGATCTCCAGGGCCTTGGCGAGGGCGGTGCCGTCCGGGACGACGTGCCCGATCAGGCCGATGCCGGCGGCCTCGCGCGCGGTGTAGGGGCGGCCGGTGAGCAGCATCTCCAAGGCGTGGGTGCGCGGGATCTGGCGCTGGAGCCGGACGGTCGAGCCGCCGATGGGGAACAGGGCGCGCCGGACCTCGAAGAGCCCGAAGGTGGCGCTCTCGCCGGCCACCCGGATGTCGGTGCCCTGGAGGATCTCGGTGCCGCCCGCCACACAGGGGCCCTCGACGGCCGCGATCACGGGTTTGCGGGGGCGGTGGTGGCGCAGCATCGCCTTCCAGTGCAGATCCGGGTCGGCCTTGAGGCGGTCCCGGTGGGCCTCGCCCTCCATGCCCCTGCCCGCCAGGGCCTTGAGGTCCATGCCCGCGCAGAACGCGCCACCGGCGCCGGTGAGGACGACCGAGCGGACGGTGTCGTCGGCGTCGGCCGCCAGCCAGCCGTCGTAGAGGCCGACCAGCATCGACAGCGAGAGCGCGTTCCTGGCCTCGGGCCGGTTGAGTGTGAGTACGAGTGTGGCGCCCTCGCGCCGCACGGTGAGGTGTTCGGTGCCACCCATGGACCTGCCTCCCGTCGTCGGACTGGAACAGGTTGCAGGAGCCGGGGGCGCAGTTCAATAGTTTTCTGACAGGCAGTCAGATTCTTTCGCCGAAGGCCCTTCCCACTTGTGGTGGGCTCTGCTCTGATGACGGCCACACGGATGGCGCCGGGGTCAGGAGGAGCGGTGGAGTACAACCTTGCCGACCTGTTCGAGTCGGTCGTCGACGTGGTCCCCGACCGCGAGGCACTGGTCCACCTCGACCACCCCGGCACGGGTGCGGAGCGCCGGCTGACCTATCGCCGACTGGACGCCGCCGCCAACCGGATCGCCCACCACCTGATCGACAGCGGCGTCGGACCGGGCGAGCACCTGGGCCTGCATCTGTACAACGGCGTGGAATACCTCCAGACCGTGCTCGGCTGCCTCAAGGCCCGGATCGTCCCGGTCAACGTCAACTACCGCTATGTGGAGGAGGAGCTGGTCTACCTCTACCGGGACGCCGACCTCGCCGCGCTGGTCTTCGACGCGGAGTTCACCGCGCGGGTGGCGGGCGCGCTGCCGCACACCGCGAAACTCCGCCATCTCGTACGGGTCGGGGAGCCGCCCGAGGGTGCGCCCGCGCTGGACACGGTGCCGTTCACCGAGGCGGAGGCGGCGGGGTCGGAGGAGCGGGGGTTCGCACCCCGCTCCCCCGACGACCTCTTCATCATCTACACCGGCGGCACCACCGGGATGCCCAAGGGCGTGATGTGGCGCCAGGAGGACCTGTTCTTCTCGGGGCTCGGCGGCGGCGCGCCCACGGGCGAGCCGGTCTCCCGCCCCGAGGAGCTGGCCGAGCGGGTCGCGGCGGGCGGCGAGGGCATCACCTTCTTCCCCACTCCCCCGCTGATGCACGGCACCTCCACCCTCACCGCGTTCATCGGCTTCCACTTCGGCCAGCGTGTGGTCATCCACCGCAAGTTCGTACCCGAGGAGGTCCTGCGGACGATCGAGAGGGAGCGGGTCACCAGCGTGTCGCTGGTGGGGGACGCGATGCTGCGCCCGCTCATCGACGCCCTGAGCGGCCCGCTCAAGGGCATCGACTGCTCGTCCCTGTTCAGCGTCTCGTCCTCCGGCGCGATCATGTCCGAGACGGTCCGCGCCCAATTCCGCGCACTGGTGCCGAACGCGATGCTGCTCAACAACTTCGGCTCGTCCGAATCGGGCTTCAACGGCACCGCCACCGACGACTCCGGCCCCGACAGGGGCTTCCGGCTGCGCGTCAACTCCCGTACGGCGGTGGTCGACCCGGCCACCCACGAGCCGGTGAAGCCCGGTGAGCCCGGCCGGATCGCCCAGCGCGGCCATGTGCCGCTCGGCTACTACAACGACCCGGTGAAGACCGCCGAGACGTTCTTCCAGCGGGCCGGGGAGCGCTGGGTGCTGCTGGGTGACATGGCCACGGTCGACGAGGACGGCATCGTCACGGTTCTCGGGCGCGGCTCGCAGTGCATCAACACCGGTGGCGAGAAGGTCTATCCGGAAGAGGTCGAGCAGGCGCTCAAGTCCCATCCGGACGTGTACGACGCGCTGGTGGCCGGGGTGCCGGACGCGACCTGGGGCAACCATGTCGCGGCGGTGGTGCAGGTGCGCGAGGGCGCCGAGGCGCCGACGCTCGACGCCATCCAGAGCCACTGCCGCACCCGGCTCGCCGGGTACAAGGTGCCGCGCCAGCTGGTCATCGCGCCGAGCATCCAGCGCTCGCCCAGCGGCAAGGCCGACTACCGGTGGGCGCGGGCGGTGGCCGTGGAGTCGGCGGGCTGACCCTCCGGGGCAGTCCGTCAGAGGCGCCCGCCAGAGCCGCCCGTCAGATGCCGAACTCCCGCAGCGCCGCCAGGAATTCGTCCGGGCGCCCGGCGTGGACCGAGTGGCCGGCGTCCAGGGTGACGAGCCGGGCGCCGGGGATGTCCGCGGCCAGCTCCGCGAGCGCCTTCTGGTCGATGTGGCTGTCCGGGCCGCCCGCGACGATCAGCGTCGGCGTGGCCAGGGACGCGCAACCCGCGCGCCAGGCCGGATCCGGCTTGTTGAGCTGGGCGTTCACGTCGGTGACGACCGGCCAGTCGAAGGAGAGCTCCCCGTCGGGCCGGTCCACGAACCCGCGCGGCGGATCGAGGGGGGTCAGCGGCGGGCACTCCTCCAGGACGAGCCGCCCGACCAGCTCGGGCGCCCCGATCGCGAGCAGGAGGGCCGCCGCGCCGCCCATGGAGTGGGCCACCACATCGGCTCCGGCCAGGCCGAGGGCGTCGACGAAGCCGCGCAGATCGTCGCGGAACCCCTCGAACGAGTAGCTGCCGGGCCAGTCGCTGAGGCCGTGGCCGCTCAGGTCGAGCGCGTACACCCGGCGCGTGGCGGCCAGCGCTTCGGCGATCCCGTTCCAGTCGGCGCCGGTGCCGCCCCGGCCGTGGACGAGGAGGACCGGTGGCGCGGACTCCTCGCCCAGGACCCGGTAGGCGAGACGGACACCGGATGGCGTGCGCACGCTGCGCACGTCCGGCTCCAGGAAGGCGGCCAGCGTCCGTACGAAGTCGCCGGGCGCGTCCAGCCACGGGAAGTGCCCGGCGCCCGGCAGCACGGTGACCTCGCCCCGGGGAAAGAGCGCGGCGAACTCGGCGGCCCGCTCGGGGGTGGGGGAGGCGTCGTACGCCCCCGCGAGGACCAGCACGGGCGCGTCCACGGCGGCCAGCGCGGCGGTGGTGGCGGACGGGTCGAAGACCCCGTCCTGGTAGTAGACATCGGCCGCCGCGCGGTTGATCTGGGTGTCCTCGCCCGCCGCGTGGGCGCGCGCGGCCTCGTCCCACCGCCCGTACATGAACGGCTGGACGGCCGTCCACACCTCGCGCGCGTCGCGCCCGCCCCGGATCTCCGCCAGCGCGGCGCGGCCCTCCTCGTACCAGCTCTCGCCCGCGCGCAGCGCCGCCGCGGCCTGCCAGTCGTCGGCAGTGATCTCCAGGCCGACGGCCCGGACACCGGGGGTGACCAGCACGAGCGAGCCGACGCGCCGCGGGTGGGCCGCCGCGTAGAGGGTGGCGAGGTTGCCGGAGGCCGAGTGGGCGAGGAGGTCGACGCGCTCCAGGCCGAGGTGCTCGCGCAGCGCCTCGACGTCGTCGGTCATCCGGTCGCAGCGGTACGAGGAGGGGTCCTGCGGCACTGCCGAGTCACCCGTCCCGCGCAGGTCGAGCAGCACCAGCTGCCGGTGGGCGGACAGGCCGCCAAGATCGCCCAGATAGGCCGAGGCCCGCATGGCGCCGCCGGGCAGACAGATCAGCGGCTGACCCGTCCCCACCAGGCGGTAGGCGAGCTCGGTTCCGTCGTACGCGGTGAACTTCGGCATGCCGGTGATCCTCACAGCCGGCGGCGAGCGGGCCAAGGGGGTTTCGCCCACAGCGCGAAAGGCGCGGTGCGGGCGCGTTGTCCACAGGTCTTGACGGTGCGGTCCGGTGGCTGGATTACTGAACCCGAGCAGATCTACCGAATGATCGGTCGTCCGTTTTCTGGCGGAGTGACGACCGGCGAGGACGGGAGCGGCCCATGGAACCCCTGCTGGACGCGGCGGAACGGCTGAGCCGGCCGGAGCTGGAGGCGCTCCAGCTCGACCGGCTGAGGGCTTCGCTGCGCCATGCGTACGAGCATGTGGGGTTCTACCGGCAGGCGTTCGACAAGGCGGGGATACGGCCGGAGGACTGCCGCTCGCTCGCCGACCTCGCCCGCTTCCCCTTCACCACGAAGGCGGATCTGCGCGACCACTACCCGTTCGGGATGTTCGCGGTTCCCGAGTCCCGGATCCGCCGCATCCACGCCTCCAGCGGGACCACCGGCCGCCCGACCGTGGTCGGCTACACCGAGCGCGATCTCGACACCTGGGCGGACGTGGTGGCCCGCTCGATCCGCGCGGCGGGCGGACGCCCGGGCCACAAGGTGCATGTGGCGTACGGATACGGCCTGTTCACGGGCGGCCTGGGCGCGCACTACGGGGCGGAGCGGCTCGGCTGCACGGTGATCCCCGCCTCCGGCGGTATGACGGCCCGCCAGGTCCAACTGATCCAGGACTTCCGCCCCGAGATCATCATGGTGACCCCGTCGTACATGCTGACCCTCCTCGACGAGTTCGAGCGGCAGGGCGTCGACCCCCGTGCGACCTCGCTCAAGGTCGGGATCTTCGGCGCGGAGCCGTGGACGGAGGAGATGCGCCGCGAGATCGAGGAGCGCTTCGCGCTCGACGCGGTCGACATCTACGGGCTGTCGGAGGTGATGGGGCCCGGGGTGGCACAGGAGTGCGTGGAGACCAAGGACGGCCTGCACATCTGGGAGGACCACTTCTATCCGGAGATCGTCGACCCGTTCACCGGCGAGGTGCTGCCCGAGGGCGAGCGCGGCGAGCTGGTCTTCACCTCCCTCACCAAGGAGGCCATGCCGGTGATCCGCTACCGGACACGGGACCTGACCCGGCTGCTGCCGGGTTCGGCGCGGGTCTTCCGGCGGATGGAGAAGGTGACCGGCCGCAGCGACGACCTGGTGATCCTGCGCGGGGTGAATCTCTTCCCCACCCAGATCGAGGAGATCGTGCTGCGCACACCGGGCCTCGCCCCGCACTTCCAGCTGCGGCTGACCAAGGAGGGCCGGCTGGACGCGCTGACGGTACGGGTGGAGGCGCGGGCCGGCACCGCTGCCGAGCAGCGCGAGGCAGCCGCCCGGTCGGTCGTGACGGCGGTGAAGGAGGGCGTCGGGGTCTCGGTGGAGGTGGAGGTCGTCGACCCCGACACCATCGAGCGGTCGGTGGGCAAGTTCAGACGGATCGTGGATCTGCGAGGGGGCGCCGGGGCGGGCTGAGGAGGGGGACGGCGCCCGTGGACGGGGAGCCGGCGGGGAGACTAGCGGCGGCAGGTGGGTGCGGACGCGTACCGGCCTGCCTGTTGACAGGCGTGCGCCGGGCTGACTGAGTGGCTGGCGGCACTTCGTGTGTCCTGGGCAACCACCCCTGTCGCCCCCCGAGTTGGGAGGAACGTTGGCTCTCCGCGCCCGCACCGCCGCCCGTACCAGCGACGGCACCGAAACCGGCCGAAGCACCACCCGTACGCGCACACGCATCCGTGCCCGTACCCGGATCGAGCGCCTCGCGCTGGCCGGTGTCGCGCTGCTCACCGCCTCGGCCTCGCTGTCCCCGACGGCCTCGGCCGCGCCCGGCGACCGCGAACACCATCCCTCCGGCGGCGGCCTGTCCGCCGTCATCCGCTACACCGAGTACGGCGTCCCGCACATCCTCGCCGACGACTACGCCGGCCTCGGCTTCGGCACCGGCTACGCCCAGGCCGCCGACCAGGTGTGCACCCTCGCCGACGGGTTCGTCACGCTGCGCGGGGAGCGGTCGAAGTGGTTCGGCCCGGACGCGGCCCCCGACGGCGCGCTGTCGGCGGCCACCAAGAACCTCTCCAGCGACCTGTACTTCACCTCCGTACGCGACTCCCGTACGGTCGAGAAGCTGCTCGCCACCCCCGCGCCCGCCGGGCCCGGCCGGCAGTCGAAGGAGCTGATGCGCGGCTGGGCGGCGGGTTACAACGCCTGGCTGAAGCAGCACCGCGTCACCGACCCGGCGTGCCGGGGCGCGGCCTGGGTGCGCCCGGTGACCCTCACCGACGTGGCGGCGCGCGGCTTCGCGATATCCGTGCTCGGCGGCCAGGGACGCGTCACCGACGCCGTCACCGCCGCCCAGCCGCCCGCGTCCGCGGCCCCGCCCGCGGCGCCCGACCCCGGCGAGGCGGCGAAGGCCGCCCAGCGGCTGTTCGCCGCCGACCAGGCCGACATGGGCTCCAACGCCGTCGCCTTCAGCGGAGCCGCCACCGCCGACGGGCGCGGTCTGCTCCTGGGCAACCCGCACTACCCGTGGCACGGTGGCCGCCGCTTCTGGCAGATGCAGCAGACCATCCCCGGCGAGCTGAACGTCTCCGGCGCGGCCCTGCTGGGCACCGCCACCATGAGCATCGGCTTCAACGACAAGGTGGCCTGGAGCCACACCGTCGCCACCGGCGTCACCCTCAACCTCCATCAGCTGACCCTCGACCCGGCCGACCCCACCGCCTACCTCGTGGACGGCCGCTCCGAGCGCATGACCCGGCGGACCGTGACGGTCGCGGTCAAGGGCGGCGCCCCGGTGAGCCGCACGCAGTGGTGGACGCGGTACGGGCCGGTGGTGACGGGGCTGGGCCCGACGGTGCCGCTGCCCTGGACCAGGGCCACGGCGTTCGCGCTCAACGATCCCAACTCCCTCAATCTGCGCGCCTCCGACACCTCGCTGGGCTTCTCCAGGGCGCGGAGCGCCGCCGACGTCCTCGCCTCGCTGCGCCGCACGCAGGGCCTGCCCTGGGTGAACACGGTCGCCGCCGACGCGCACGGGCACTCGCTGTTCACCCAGTCGCAGGTGCTGCCCCGGATCACCGACGACCTGGCCGCACGCTGCTCCACCCCGCTGGGCCGGGCGCTCTACCCGGCCTCGGGCGTCGCCGTCCTCGACGGCTCGCGCGGCGACTGCGCCCTGGGCTCGGACCCGGACGCGCTCCAGTCCGGGGTCTTCGGGCCCGCCCGTATGCCGGTGCTCAAGGACACCGCGTACGTGGAGAACTCCAACGACAGCGCCTGGCTGACCAACGCCGGCCATCCGCTGACCGGTTACGAGCGGGTCTTCGGCAGCGTCGCCACCCCGCGCTCGCTGCGCACCCGCGGGGCCGTCGAGGACGTCTCGGCGATGGCGGCGAAGGGGCGGCTGACCGTCGCCGACCTCCAGCGCCAGGAGTTCGCCGACCGGGCGCCCGCCGGGACCCTGGCGGCGGCCGACACCGCCCGGGCGTGCGCCGCGCTGCCCGGCGGCACCGCGACGGACAGCGCCGGCCGGAGCGTCGACGTGTCGGGGGCGTGCCCGGTGCTGGCCCGCTGGGACCGTACCGTCGACGCACGGAGCCGGGGCGCCCTGCTCTTCGACCGCTACTGGCGCAGGCTGACGGCCGCGGTGCCGGCGGCCGAGCTGTGGAAGGTGCCGTTCTCCGCCGCCGACCCGGTGCACACGCCGAACACGCTCAACACCGCCTCGCCCGGTGTCGCCCGGGCGCTCGCCGACGCGGTCGGTGAACTGCGCGCGGCGGGCATCCCGCTGGACTCGGCGCTGGGCGACCACCAGTACGTGGTGCGCGACGGCGAGCGCCTGCCCCTCTCGGGCGGGACGGAGGCGCTGGGCGTCTGGAACAAGGTCGAGGGCGTGTGGGACCCGGCGCGCGGCTACACCGAGGTGTCGACCGGATCGAGCCACATCCAGGCGGTCGGCTGGGACGGCGGTCGCTGCCCCGTCGCCCGCACCCTGCTGACGTACTCCCAGTCGGAGAACGTCCGCTCGCCCCACTACAGCGATCAGACGGAGCTCTACTCGCGCGGGCGCTGGGTCACCTCGCGCTACTGCGAGCGCGACATCCTCTCCTCGCCCGCCCTGCGGATCGTCCGGGTGCGCGAGCACCGCTGACGGCCGCGCGGCCCGCCCCGTCCGGGCGGGCCGCCCCGGAGGGTCAGGCCGGGACGTGGCCGAGCTTGTCGGGGTTGAGCACGACGTAGATGGCGTGGACCCGGCCGTCGCGGATGTCGAGGGAGGTGAGCTGGGAGCGGTCGTCGAGCGAGGTGAACAGGGCGGGGGCGCCGTTGACGTCGACGAGGCGGGTGGCGCCGACGGTGTAGCGCTTCAACAGGCCGGTGACGAAGGCCAGCACCTTGGCGCGGCCGATGACCGGGCGCAGGGCGGCGCGCACCCTGCCGCCGCCGTCGTTCCAGGCGATGACGTCCTCGCTGAGCAGATCGGTGAGCCCGCCGAGGTCGCCCCGCTGGGCCGCCTCCAGGAACCGGGTGAAGAGCCGCACATGGTCCTCCGCGGCGGGCCGGAAGCGTTCGCGTCCGTCCGCGAGGTGCCGGCCGCTCCGGCGGAAGAGCTGGCGGCAGTGGGCGGCGCTCAGGCCGAGGATGTCGGCGATCTCGTCGTACGGCAGCTCGAACGCCTCGCGCAGCACGAACACGGCCCGCTCGGGCGGGGTCAGCCGCTCCATGAGGTGCACGGTGGCGAAGGCGACCGTGTCGCGGAGCTCGGCGGTGTCCATCGGCCCGAGCGCGTCGGTGGCGGCCGGTTCGGGCAGCCAGGGACCGGTGTAGGCCTCGCGGGTCACCCGTGCCGAGCGCAGCTGGTCGAGGGCGAGCCGCGACACCATCCTGATCAGGAAGGCGCGCGGCACCCTGATCTCGCCGCGGTCGGTGCCCAGCCAGCGCACACAGGCGTCCTGGACGACGTCCTCGGCGTCCCACATGGAGCCGAGGAAGCGGTAGGCGAGGCCGAGCAGTAGCGGCCGGTGCCGCTCGAACTCGGCCGCGCCGCCCTCCTCCGCCGCTGTGTCCCGGTGTCGCGCCGGCGTTGCCATGCCGCCGTCCTCTCCCCTGTTCGCGCTGTTCACGGCCGTGGGTGTCACTTCGCCGCGGCCACCGTGCCATTCAACTCGACCGCCATCCCGGTGCGCCACGAGGTGTGGCGCGGGCGCCAGTCGAGGCCGAGGCGGGCGCGCGTGTTGTCGGCGCCGCGCAGCCGGGTCATGAACGCCACCCCCCAGCCGCCGACGGCGAGCCGGGCCACGAACGCCGGCAGCCGCCTCGGCGCCGGGGCGCCCAGCATCCGAGCGACCTCCGGCACCCACTCGCTCATCGGGGCCGGGTCGTCGTCGACGATGTTCAGCAGTCCGGTGGTGTTCTTGTCGAGGGCCGCGACGACGGCGGTGGCGGCGTCGTGGACGTGGGTGAAGGAGAAGGTGGCCGTGCCGCCGCCCACCAGCGGCAGCGCGCGGTCCCTGATCTGGCGCACGAACTGCCCGTCGGTGTCGAACGCTGTGCCGGGGCCGTAGAGGTGGCCGAAGCGCAGCACGAGTCCGTCCGCCTCGCCGGTGCGCCGCTCCAGCTCCCGCAGCGCGTCGAGCGAGCGCCGGAACTGCTTGGGCGGGGTGCGCCACAGCGGGGTGGTCTCGTCGGCGAGCCCGTCGCCGTCCGGGTCGTAGGCGAAGGCGACGCTCTGGGTGATGATCCGGTGGGCGCCCGCGCCCCGGGCCGCCTCGATCAGATTGCGGGTGCCCTCGGTGCGCAGCCGGTCGGTGAGGGCGAACTGCCGGGGCATTCGGCGGGGGTCGAGCCGCGGCGGGATGGCGGTGAGCAGGTGCACGACCGCGTCCGGGGCCGCCTCGCGCACGGCCCGGTCCAGCGCCCCTGCGTCGAGGGCGTCGGCCGTGACGGTACGCGCGCCCGTCCCCTCCAGCACGGCGGTCCGCCCGGCCGAGCGGGACAGGGCGACGACGTCGTGGCCGACCGAGGCCAGCAGCGGGACCAGGGCCCGTCCGACGACCCCGGTGGCTCCGGCGACAAGTACACGCATGGGGGTTCCTCCCGATGTCGGTCCCCTGGGGCCATGGTCCGGTCCCACGGGATGTTCGGCATCAGGACGGGCGAGCCCCGTCGCGCGTGACAGTCACCGGATGTGACGTGAGCCACAACCGGGCTCGGGGGTGTCCCGCCGATCTCGCGGCTTCGGCCCTGCCGCGGAGGCGCGTTCCGGGCCCGCGCCGCAGGGCGGAGACCCGCACGACACGCCCCGCCGCTCACATCGCCCGTTCGTGGCCCTCCCAGTACGGTTCGCGCAGCCGGCGCTTGTAGAGCTTGCCGTTGGGGTCGCGTGGCATGGACGCGATGAAGTCGACGGACCTGGGGCGTTTGTAGCCCGCGAGGCGCTCCTCGCAGTGGGCCAGGATGTCGGCGGCGAGCGCGTCCCCCGGCTCGTGCCCGGGCGCGGCCTCCACGACCGCCTTGACCTCCTCGCCCCAGTCGGAGTGCGGGATGCCGAACGCGGCGGCGTCGGCGACGGCCGGGTGGCCGAGGAGCGCGGCCTCGATCTCGGCCGGGTAGATGTTGACCCCGCCCGAGATGATCATGTCGATCTTGCGGTCGCGCAGGAACAGATAGCCGTCCTCGTCGAGGTAGCCGAGATCGCCCACGGTGAAGAAGTCCCCGATGCGGTTGCTCCGGGTCTTCGTCTCGTCCTTGTGGTAGCTGAAGCCGCCCGTCGACATCTTCATGTAGACGGTGCCGAGCCGGCCCGGGGGCAGCCGCTCGCCGTCGTCGTCGAAGACCGCGAGTTCACTGATCGGCCACGCCCTGCCGACCGTGCCCGGCTTCTTCAGCCAGTCCTCGGCGGTGGCGAACGCCCCGCCGCCCTCGCTCGCCGCGTAGTACTCCTCCACGCAGCTCCCCCACCACTCGATCATCGCCCGCTTCACATGGTCGGGGCAGGGGGCCGCGCCGTGGATGGCGTGGCGCAGCGAGCTCACGTCGTACCGCGCCCTGACCTCCTCCGGCAGCGTGAGCAGCCGGTGGAACTGGGTCGGCACCATGTGGGTGTGCGTACAGCGGTACGTGTCGATCAGGCGCAGCATCTCCTCGGGCGTCCACTTGTCCATCAGGACCAGGGGGTGCCCGATGTGCAGGGACGCGCCCGCGAACTGGAGCACGGCCGTGTGGTAGAGCGGCGAGCAGACGAGATGGACGTTGTCGTCGAACGGTCTGATGCCGAAGATGCCGAGGAAGCCGCCGAGATGGGCCTCCTCGGGCGGCTTTCCGGAGAGCGGGCGCCGGATGCCGCGCGGGCGGCCGGTGGTGCCCGAGGTGTAGTTCATGACCCACCCCTGGGTGCGGTCCTCGGGTGCGGACTCGCTCTGCCCGTCCAGGAGTTGGGCGTACGGACGGAAGCCCGCCACCTCCCCGACCGCGTACCGGTGGTCGGCCGGCAGTTCCGCCTCGTCGGCGGCGGCGGTCGCCGCGTCCGCGAACCGCTCGTGGGCGATGAGCACCCTGGCGCCCGAGTCCGCCACGATCCAGGCGATCTCGGGGCCGACCAGATGATGGTTGACGGGCACGAGGTAGAACCCGGCCTGGGAGGCGGCCAGATAGGCGGTGAAGAACTCGACACCGTTGGGCAGCACCACGGCGAACGCGTCGCCCGGCCGCAGTCCTGCCGCGCGCAGCCCGTGCACCAGCTGGTTGACGGCGGCGTGCAGCCGCCCCGCCGTCCACCGCTCGGCGTCGGGCGCGGTGAGCACCACCCGTCCCGGGTCGGCCGCGGCCTGCGCCCAGAACCCGTTGGGCGGCTGCCGGGAGTCGGTCATGACCCAGTCCTTCCCGCGATGCGCGCGATACGGTCCACGGCCTGCTCGAAGCCGCGGGTGAGGTCGTCGAAGACCTCCTGGACACTGCGTTCGGAGTTCATCCGTCCGACGATCTGGCCGACCGGTGTGCCGAGCAGCGGCGCGACCTCGTACTTCTGGATCCGTGACAGCGCCTCGGCGACCAGCAGCCCCTGGAGGGGCATGGGCAGCGTGCCGGGGCCGCTGGGATCGTCCCAGGCGTCGGTCCACCCGGTGCGCAGCTGGCGGGCGGGTTTGCCGGTGAGGGCGCGTGAGCGGACGGTGTCGCCGGAGCCCGCCGCGAGGAGCTTGCGGGTGAGCGCGCGCGAGTGCAGATCGGCCTCGGTGGTGGTGAGCCAGAGGGAGCCCAGCCAGACGCCCTGGGCGCCGAGGGCGAGCCCGGCGGCCACCTGGGCGCCGCTGCCGATGCCTCCGGCGGCGAGTACCGGAAGCGGGCCGACCGCGTCGACGACTTCGGGCACGAGCACCATGGAGGCGATCTCACCGGTGTGGCCGCCGGCTTCGTAGCCCTGGGCGACGACGATGTCGATGCCCGCCTCGGCGTGGTGGCGGGCGTGCTTCGCGCTGCCGGCGAGCGCGGCGACCGGGACGCCGCGGGCGTGGGCCCGCTCGATCACGTCGGCGGGCGGGGAGCCGAGCGCGTTGGCGAGCAGCTTGATCGGGTAGTCGAAGGCGACGTCGAGCTGGTTGCGGGCGACCTGCTCCATCCAGCCGGTGATGCGCCAGCCGGACACCTCGCCCTCGGCGAGTTCGGGGACCCCGTGCTTGACGAGCGTCTCGCGCACGAACTGCCGGTGCCCCTCCGGGATCATGGCCTCGACATCGGCCTCGGTGACCCCCTCCACCTTCCGCGCGGGCATCACGACGTCGAGGCCGTAGGGCAGCCCTCCGGTGTGCTCCTGCATCCAGTCGAGGTCGCGGGCGAGGTCGTCGGGGGCGGTGTAGCGGACCGCGCCGAGCACGCCGAACCCGCCCGCCCGGGTGATGGCGGCGGCCACCGCCGGGAACGGGGTGAAGCCGAAGATGGCGTGCTCCACTCCCAGTCTTCTGCTCAGCTCCGTCTGCATGGGGCGCAGGATGCCGCAGCCGGGACGGAGAGGGAAGAGATTTTCTGATGCTGCGTCAGTTTCTTTGCCGGGCGCGGTCGCACGGGCTCCGGCCGGCGCCCGGCCCGGGGCGATCGCGTCCTGACGCGGCTACCGTCCGAGGACCGCCATCGCCGCGTTGTGGCCCGGGATGCCGCTGACCCCGCCGCCCCGGACCGCGCCCGCCCCGCAGAGCAGGACGTTGGGGTGCGCGGTCTCCACGCCCCAGCGCCCGGCGGACTCCTCCGCGTATGGGAAGGCGAGCGGGCGGTGGAAGATGTGGCCGCCGGGCAGCCGCAACTCGCGCTCCAGATCCAGCGGGGTCTTCGCCTCGATGCAGGGCCGTCCCTCGGCGTCGGTGGCCAGACAGTCCGCGAGCGGCTCGGCCAGGTGCGCGTCCAACTGCGCCAGCGTCGCCTTCAGCAGCACCTCGCGCGCCGTGTCGTTCTCCCGCGCGAACAGCCGCGCCGGGGTGTGCAGCCCGAACAGCGTCAGCGTGTGGTGGCCGCGCTGGGCGAGGTCCGGGCCGAGGATGGAGGGGTCGGTGAGCGAGTGGCAGTAGATCTCGCTGGGCGGCGCGGCGGGCAGCTCACCGGCCGCCGCCTGGGCGTACGCGGTGGCCAGCGCCCCGTAGCCCTCACCGATGTGGAAGGTCCCGGCGAACGCCTCACGCGGGTCGACCGTCGTGTCCTTGAGCCGGGGCAGCCGGGTGAGCAGCATGTTCACCTTGAGCTGGGCGCCCTCGGCGGGCTCCGGAGCCGGGCCGCCGGTGAGGGCGGCCAGGGCGGCGGGAGAGGCGTTGACCAGGACGTGCCGGGCCGCGACCGTGCCCTCGCCCGCTTCCGTACGGAAGTCGACCTCGGCCTCGCGGCCGTCGGTGCGCAGCGCGGTCGCCTCGTGCCCGGTGACGATCTCCGCGCCCGCCGCCCGGGCGGCGCCCGCGAGCGCGTCGGTGAACGCGCCCATCCCGCCCACCGGTACGTCCCAGTCACCGGTGCCGCCGCCGATGACGTGGTAGAGGAAGCAGCGGTTCTGGGCGAGGGAGGGGTCGTGGGCGTCGGCGAAGGTGCCGATCAGGGCGTCGGTGAGGACGACCCCGCGCACCAGGTCGTCCCGGAAGCGCTCCTCCACGGCGACGCCGATCGGCTCCTCGAAGAGCACCCGCCACGCCGTGTCGTCCCCCAGCCGCTCGCGCAGGGCCGCGCGGGTGGGCAGCGGTTCGGTCAGCGTGGGGAAGATCCGCCCGGCGGCCCGCCGGGTCATCCCGTAGAACTCCTCCCACGCCGTGAACTCGGCGTCGGAGCCGGTCAGCCGGTGGAACGAGGCGCGGGTGCGCTCCTCGCCGCCCCCGACGAGCAGCCCGGTGGGGCGGCCGTCGCGTACCGCCGGCGTGTACGAGGAGACCGTCCGCTTGCGGACGGCGAAGCGCAGCCCCAGATCGTCGACGATTCTGTGGGGCAGCAGGGAGACGAGGTAGGAGTAGCGCGAGAGCCGGGCGTCCACGCCCGCGAAGGGACGGGTCGAGACGGCCGCGCCGCCGGTGCGGCCCAGACGCTCCAGGACCAGCACCGACTTCCCGGCGCGGGCGAGGTAGGCGGCGGCGACCAGGCCGTTGTGGCCCCCGCCGACGATCACGGTGTCGTAGACCTGCTGTGCGGGCATGGCCCTTCCTAGCACGCGCCGATCACCGGCGGCCAGGGTGGCGCCGGTGGTCCGCCGACCGCTACCGGCCGCCCTGACCCCCCCGGCCGCTCTCCTTTCGCAGCGACGCGACCCGGTGCTTCAGGGCCGCCGCCTCGGCGGCGCGTCCCAGCCGCTCCAGGCAGTGGGCCTCCTCGGTCCGGCTGGCGAGAGCGTCGGGGTGGTCGGCGCCGAGGACGCGTTCGCGGGCGTCCGCGACCTGCCGGTAGACGGTCAGCGCCGCCTCCCAGCGCCCGAGCCAGCCGAGGCCGACCGCTGTCTCGCGCCGGCTGACCAGGGTGTCGGGGTGGTCGGGGCCCAGGACGCGTTCGCGCAGCGCGCACACCTCACGGGCCTCCACGAGCGCCTCCTCCCAGCGGGCCAGACGCCCGAGGTTGACGCCGAGGCCGTGGCGGGCGCGCAGGGTCTCGGGGTCCTCGGGTCCGTCGACGCGGGTGCGGTCCTCCACGAGCACGCGGTACAGCTGGAGCGCCTCGGCGCCGCGTCCCAGACGGCCGAGGGCGATACCGGTCTCGTACCGGGTGGCGAGCGTGTCGGGATGGTCGGCCCCGAGCACGGTCGCGCGCGCCGAGGCGACCTCGCGGTAGACCTGGAGCGCCTCGGTCCAGCGCCCCGACTGGCCGAGGACGTAGGCGACTTCGTAGCGGGAGACCAGGGTGTCGGGGTGGTCGGGGCCCAGCACCCGCCCCCGGTCGGCGGCGACCTCGTGCGCCACGCGGTGGGCTTCCTCCAGCCGGCCGAGGCGGCTCAGATTGAAGGCGAGGTTGTGGCGGCAGCGCAGGGTGGCCGGATGGCCGGCGCCCATGACGCGCTCGCGGGCGGCGAGCACGGCCGCGTACATCCCATGGGCCTCGAAGTGGCGTCCGAGGCGGCCCAGGACGTAGGCGGTCTCCTGGCGGGCGTCGAGGGTGCCCGGGTCGTCGGGGCCCAGGGTGCGGGCGCGGGCCTGGGCGACGAGGCCGAACTCGCGCAGGGCGTCCGCCTCGCGCCCGGTCCGGCACAGGGCGAAGGCCACCTCGTACTGGCTGGCCAGGGTGTCGGGGTGGTCGGGGCCCAGCGTCTGGGCACGCTCGGCCGCGACGGCGCGGTGCACCTCGCCCGCCTGCGCCCAGCGGCCCGCGCGGCCCAGGGCCAGGCCCTCGCGGTGGCGGTCCGCCAGCGCGGCGAGCAGCTCGGCCGGGGCGGGCGGCGGCGGGCCGGGGACGGGCGGAGAAGGCGGCAGGGCGCTCGTCCAGGCGCCGGTGAGGCTGCCGTCGGGGTCGGGCGGGGCCGGGTCCGGCCCGGCGGAACCGGTCGCCTTGTGGCCGGTGGTCATCCCGCGCGCCCAGGACGGCAGCCCGCGGGTCCGCGGGGGCTTTGGCGCCGTCGCCCGGAGGACGGCCGGGGCGGGCGGCAGTCCGCGTCCGGCGGCCAGCCGCCGCACCAGTTCCCGGGCGTCCGGCGGCCGTGCGCCGGGCTCCTTGGCGAGCAGGTCGAGCACGGCCTCCTCGAAGAAGACCGGCAGTTCGGCGCGCCGGGCGCGCGGCGGCTCGGGCACGGTGTCGCGGTGGCCGACGAGGATCGCCCAGGCGTCGTCGAGGTCGAACGGCGGTGCCCCGGTGGCCAGTTCGTACAGGACACAGCCCAGCGAGTACAGGTCGCTGCGGTGGTCGACGGACGCGCCGCCGATCTGCTCGGGCGACATGTAGTGCGGGGTGCCCATGGCGATGCCGGTGCCGGTGAGCCGGGAGGTGAAGCCGATGTCGGCGCCGAGGCGGGCGATCCCGAAGTCCAGGATCTTCACCGTGCCGTCCGCCAGCCGCATGATGTTGGCGGGCTTGAGGTCCCGGTGCACGATGCCCTGCTGGTGGGTGTAGGCGAGCGCGGACGACACCTGCTCGGCGATGTCGACGACGTCCGGCACCGGCAGCGGGTGCCCCTTGCCGTCCTCCAGGAGCTGGCTCAGGTTGCGGCCGTCGAGCAGCTCCATGACGAGGTAGAGCCCGCCCTCGAACTCGCCGAAGTCATGGACGACCGTGACGCCCCGGTGCTGGAGCGCCGCCGCCACCCGCGCCTCGCGCCGGAAGCGCTCGCGCAGCACCCGGGCGAACGACTGCTCGGGCTGCGGCCCCAGCGGCTTGAGGCACTTGACGGCGACCCGCCGCCCCAGCGACTCGTCACGGGCCGCCCACACCTCGCCCATGCCGCCGCGCCCGATCAGCTCCAGCAGCCGGTACCGGCCGTGGATCAGCCTGGTGTCCGCCATCGCGCGATGTCGCCCCCGTCACTGTGCCGCTGCGCCCTCCCCGGCTCCGTTCAGTATGGCCGCCTGTCCGCGGAGTTTGTACGGTGCCGGTCGCGTTCCGGGACCGAGCCGGGCCATCGCCCGCAGGATGTGCTTCGGCGGCAGCTGCCAGCGCACGGTGTCGGGGATCAGCCGCAGCAGCCGCCGGGCGGCGACGAGCCGGCGGGTGACCTCGTCCGGTCCGGGCGCGGGCCGCCCGTACAGCTCGTGGGCGTACGCGGGCAGCGCGTCGTAGGCGAGCCGGGCCACCGGCCGCCACACCAGGGCGCGCCCCGGGACCAGCAGCGGGTGCACGGGCGGGCGCCGCAGGAAGGCGTCCACGTCGCGGGCGTCGGCACCGGCGGTGAGCTCGGGCCGTACGTCGGCGAAGTAGGCGGCGAGCCGCGCCGTGGACGCCGGGACGCGGGCGGGGTCGAGGCCTATGAGCCGGGCGGCCTCGCGCTGTTCGTCCACATAGCGGTCGGCCTGCGCGTCGCTGAGCGGGAAGCCGGAGCGCCGCGCCACCCGCAGATAGCTGTCGACCTCGGCGCAGTGCACCCACAGCAGCAGGGCCGGGTCGTCGATCCTGAACCGCTCACCGGTCACCGGGTCGTCGGCCTTCAGGAAGCCGTGGATGCGCCGCACGCGCGCGCCGGCATGCTCGGCGTCCGCCTTCGTCCCGTAGGTGAGCGTGCCCACGAAGCGGGCCGTGCGCAGCAGCCGCCCCCAGGGGTCCTCGCGGATGTCGCCGTTCGCCAGGACCCCGCGCACCGCGCGCGGGTGCAGGGCCTGGAGGTACAGGGCCCGCACCCCGGCGATCCACATGACGGGGTCGGCGTGCATCTGCCAGGTCACCGAGTCGGGCCCGAAGTACCCGGGGTCGCCGCCGCCGTGTCCGGTACCGCCCTCACCCATCTGTGGCCACCTCCTGTACGGACAGGACCTCCTGTACGGCCAGGCTAACGGCGTACGCGCGGCATCCCCAGACCGATCCAGGAGATGATTTCGCGCTGGATCTCGTTGTTGCCGCCGCCGAACGTGAAGATCACCGCCGAGCGGTAGCCGCGCTCCAGTTCGCCGTGGAGCACCGCCCCCGCCGAGCCCTCCTTCAGTGGGCCGGCCGCGCCGACCACCTCCATGAGCCAGGCGTACGCGTCCCGGCGCGCCTCCGAGCCGTACACCTTGACCGCCGAGGCGTCCTGCGGGGTGAGGGTGCCCTCCTGGACGGCGTTGACCATCTGCCAGTTGAGGAGCTTCATCGCGTCGAGCCTGGTGTGGGTCCGGGCGAGGCGCCCGCGCACCCAGCCGAGGTCGATGACGCGGCGCCCATCGGCGAGCTTGGTGTCGGCGGCCCAGCGCTGGACGTCGTGCAGGGCGCGGATCGCCATGGTGCCGTGCGCGGCGAGCGTGACGCGTTCGTGGTTGAGCTGGTTGGTGATCAGCCGCCAGCCCTTGTTCTCCTCGCCCACGCGGCGGGAGACGGGGACGCGGATGTTCTCGTAGTAGCTGGCGGTGGTGTCGTGCGAGGCGAGCGTGTTGATGAGGGTGCACGAGTAGCCGGGGTCGGAGGTGGGCACCAGGAGCATGGAGATGCCCTTGTGCACCGGCGCGGCGGGGTCGGTGCGCACGGCCAGCCAGACCCAGTCCGCGGTGTCGCCGTTGGTCGTCCAGATCTTCTGGCCGTTGACGATGTACGTGTCCCCGTCGCGCACCGCTCTCGTCTTCAGCGCGGCCAGGTCGGTGCCGGCGTCCGGTTCGCTGTAGCCGATCGCGAAGTCGATCTCGCCGGAGAGGATCTTCGGCAGGAAGTACGCCTTCTGCTCGTCCGTGCCGAAGGCCATCAGGGTCGGGCCGACCGTGTTCAGCGCCATCAGCGGCAGCGGGACACCGCCCTGGGCCGCCTCGTCGAAGAAGATGAACTGCTCCATCGGGCTCAGCCCGCGCCCGCCGTACTCGGTGGGCCAGCCCACCCCCAGCCAGCCGTCCCTACCGAGGCGGCGCACGGTTTCGCGGTAGAAGCGCTTCTGGGCGGCGGGACCGGTGGCGCGGGCGCCTCCCGTGCCCTGCGGGCCCTGGGGGAGGCCGTCGGCGCGGTCGGGCACCAGCTCGGCGAAGTAGGCGCGCAGCTCGGCGCGGAGCCGCTGCTGCTCGGGCGTGTATTCGAGGTGCACGGGGCCCTCCCGGGCGGTCACGGTCCGTCGCGGTGCGTGCGCGTCACGGTGTGTCGCTGAACGTCGCCGTGCGCGGCCGTGCGGGGCCGTGCGGGGGCGCACGCCTTTCGGTACGTCGTGCGGGCGGGCACACAGTAGAACGTGTTCCAGCAATCCGGAAGGGCGGGGAACGCGGAAGGGCGGTGCGAAGACCTCGCGGGACCAAGGCGCGCCGGACCGGCGCGGGTCACCCGTTCGTCCCCATACGGTCGCCGCACCTCCGGGGCGCCGCCAGCATGGCGAAGGCGTACCCGACCGCCCCCGGAGGCCCTCATGACCACCGCCCGCGACCTGATGACCGTCGACATCCGCTGCATCCCGGCGAGCGAGACGCTCGACCGCGCCGCCCAGCTGATGCGGGACCACGGCATCGGGGCGCTTCCGGTGCGGAGCGAGGACGGCACGCTGACGGGCATCGTCACGGACCGTGACATCGTGGTGAAGGTGCTCGCGGCCGGCAGGGAGGCGGCCGAGGTGACCGCCGGGGACCTCGCCTACGGCAGGCCGCGGACGGTCCCCGCGGACGCGGACGCGGTCGAGGCGGTACGGGTGATGAGCGACGCGCGGATCCGCCGACTCGTCGTCGTGGACGACGGTGAGCCGGTCGGGATGATCACCGAGGCGGACCTCGCCCGGCACCTCCCCGCGGACCAGTTCGCCTCGTTCGCGAGCAGCGTCTACGCGAGGGGCTGAGCGGGGAGGGGCCGGGCTTTCGAGGTCAGGGCAGGTCAGGTCAGGGCAGCAGTTTGTCGATCGCCGCGGTGCCGTCCTGCTCAAGGCGGCGCTCGGCCCACTCCAGGTTCTTGGGCGTGATGTCGCGCCCCGAGGCCAGTACCAGGTCCTCGGCCGTGACGTCACCGCTCGACCCGGTGTGCAGCAGTGCGTCCGGGGTGATTCCCTCCCGCTTCGGCGCGGGCTCGGACTGAGCGTTCATACCGCCTCCTTGTTAGTCCGGCGTGGCTCCATTCTGGTACCCGGCCCCGCAGAACGCATCCGCCCCGGATGTGTCACCCGTTCCGGTGGTCCGGGCGGGCCCCGGCGGCCGGGCGGCCCCGGCCGCGAAAGTCCTCGGCGCGACACGCCGCGGGCCGGGAACCGGCCACCGCGCCCGTCGCGTTCTCCCCACGACGGCACAGCGGCGCGGCGGCGGACCGCGGCAGGCCCCGGGGACAGGTGGTGGCGATGAGTGAGCTGGTTCCCGGCGGCAACCAATCCCTCCCGGACGGCGTTCTCACGATCGGCGTCCCGGGGCCCTTCGACCTGTCGGTGCTGATCACCGACGACACGGGGAAGGTGGGCGGCGACGCCGACTTCGTCTTCTACAACCAGCCGTCCGCCCCCGGAACCCGGCTCGACGACCATGTGATCACGGTCGATCCCGGCCGGCTGCGGGCCGGGGCGAGCCGGCTCACCGTGGTCGTCAGCCCCGCCGAGCCGGGCGTGCCGCTGGGCCGGCTGCCGGTGCCGAGCCTGCGCCTCACCGGCCCCGGCGGCGAGCTCCTGGCCCGGTTCACCCCGCCGAGGCCGGAGCGGGAGACGGTGCTGCTGCTGGTCGAGATCTACCGCCGGGGCACCGGCTGGAAGGTGCGCGCGCTGGGGCAGGGGTACGCGGACGGCCTGGCGGGGGTGGCCCGCGACTTCGGGGTGGACGTGGCCGACGAGGACCCACCGCCGCACGCACCCACCGTCCAGTTGCCCACGCCGGCCGCGGCGGTCCCGGCCGCGCGGCGCCCCGGGCCCGAACGGGCCGACGGCTTCGGCGCGCTGGTCAACGCCGAGCGGGCGCGGGCCGGAACCCCGGCGGTGACGGTCGACGCACGGCTGGCCTCGGCCGCCGGGGCGCACGCCGCGACCATGGCCGCCCAGGGACGCCTGAGCGTGGAGAGCCCGGACGGGGTGTCGGTCTTCCAGCGCGTGACCACACGGGGGTACGCCTATCTGGGCATCGCCGAGCATCTCGTCTCGGGCCCGCGCACCCCGGCCGAGTTCCTGGCGTACTGCCTGGAGGACGCCCACACCCGCCGCCCGCTGCGTGACGCCGCCTTCACCGAGGCGGGCATCGGCCGCGCCACCGACGAGCGCACCGGCGAGGTGTACTGGACGGCGCTGTGGGCGAGACCCTTCAGCGCGGACGGGCTGCGCCGGACGGTGGCCGAGGTGGTCGCGCTCACCAACGGCCGCCGCGCCACGGCGGGGCTGCGCCCGCTGGCGGACGACACCCGCCTCGCCTCGGCGGCCCAGGCGTACAGCGCGGACATGGCGGCCCGCGGCTTCTACTCGCACACCTCACCGGAGGGCCTGGAGCCGTGGGACCGGGCCCGGGCGGCCGGGGCCGGGCACCGGGGCATCGGCGAGAACATCGCGTGCGGTCAGCGCACCGCGGCCGAGGTGGTGGAGGGCTGGATGAACAGTCCGGGCCACCGCGCCAACATCCTCAAGCCCGACTTCACCCACATCGGCGTCGGCTTCGCGGGCGGCGGGCGCGCGGGCACGTACTGGACGCAGCTGTTCGGCCTGGCCTGACGGATCCGCGCAGACGGCACACCACACGCGCGGGCCCGATTTACTGTCATGACCTGGTCATCTCACACCCCGTCACCTCCCGTGCACGGCAAGCGAAACCGGCCAGGTTTCGCACGTGAGGGCCACCACACCGCCGCCACCTGAACAGCAAAATCTTCACGGGATCGACAGATTCCATGAAGGATCTCCACTTTCGGCGGGCTCGACAGCCCCGAACAGCAAGATCATTCCCGTTCAACATTGCACTTCGAATCTGGACATGTCCGCATTGAGCCCAACCTCTTGGGCGGCGCTTTGCCGTTCCGTTGCCGGCCTGTAGGCATTTGCCAGGACGGTTTGCCGGACGTCCGGCCCTGACCAGCCGGACGACAGTCCGTCAACGACCCGTCAAGCGCGTCGGCCGGGCGGCGACTTCACCTTTCGCGCCCCCGACACCGCTGGACCACTACCGAGCACCGCCGACCACAGGGGGTTACCCATGTCCCGACTCACCCGCCGCAGCGCGCTGGGCCTCACCGCGAGCGCGGTGGCCGGCCTGGGCCTGGCCGGAACCGCGTACGCGGCGACCGCCGACGAGCACGCCAACGGCGTCGTCCCCGCCGCGGGCGACGGCCACACCGGCCACACCGGCACCATGGACCACACCGGCCACGATGTGCCCGCCTCGTTCGACGAGGTCTACCAGGGCCGCCGGATACAGGGCGAGCCCGTGCACGGCGGCGGTCACGCCGGTCACCACGGGGGCTACGCGGTGCGAATAGACGGCCAGGAGCTGCACGTGATGCGGAACGCCGACGGCACCTGGATCAGCGTGGTCAACCACTACGAGACGTTCGCGAACCCGCGCGCCGTGGCCCGTGCGGCCGTGGTGGAGCTCCAGGGCGCGACCCTCGTCCCGCTCGCCTGACCCCGTCCCGTCACCGCACCCGCGCAGACCACAATCTGGAGCCCTTCCATGACCGTACGCAAGAACCAGGCGACGCTCACCGCGGACGAGAAGCGGCGCTTCGTCAACGCGATCCTGACGCTGAAGCGCAACGGGACGTACGACGCGTTCGTCACCACGCACAACGCCTTCATCATGAGCGACAACGACGACACCGACCGCGTCGGCCACCGCTCGCCGTCGTTCCTGCCGTGGCACCGCAGATTCCTGCTGGAGTTCGAACAGGCCCTTCAGGCGGTGGACTCCACCGTCGCGCTCCCCTACTGGGACTGGACCGCCGACCGCACCACGGCCTCCTCGCTCTGGGCCGCCGACTTCCTCGGCGGCACCGGCCGCAGCCGTGACGGCCAGGTGATGGACGGCCCGTTCGCCTCCGGCGGCGGCCGGTGGACCATCAACGTCCGGGTGGACGGCCGCAACTACCTGCGCCGCGCGCTCGGCGCGAGCGTGGCGCAGCTGCCCACCAGGGCCGAGGTCGACAGCGTGCTCGCCATGACCACCTACGACATGGCCCCCTGGAACAGCGCCTCGGACGGCTTCCGCAACCACCTGGAGGGGTGGCGCGGGGTCAACCTGCACAACCGGGTGCATGTGTGGGTCGGCGGCCAGATGGCCACCGGTGTCTCCCCCAACGACCCGGTGTTCTGGCTGCACCACGCCTTCATCGACAAGCTGTGGGCGCAGTGGCAGGAGCGCCACCCCGCCTCGCCGTACCTCCCGGCCGCCGGGACGGCGAACGTGGTGGACCTGCGCGACACCATGCGCCCGTGGAACAACGTGACGCCGGCGGACATGCTGGACCACAAGAAGTTCTACACGTTCGACGCGTAACCCCTCCGCCGGGGACCACGTGCCCGGCCGCGTACGGTACGCGGCCGGGCACGCGGATCCTCCGCCCCGCCGGTGCCTCGTAAGCTCGCCGGTATGGACGTTCACGAATCAGTGCTCGAACTCGTCGGCGGCACCCCGCTGGTACGGCTGCGCACGCCCGGCGGCGAGGAGTCGGCCGCGCTCTACGCGAAGCTCGAATACCTCAGCGCGGGCGGCAGTGTGAAGGACCGCATCGGTCTGCACATGATCGAGCAGGCGGAGCGGGAGGGGCTGCTGCGCCCGGGCGGCACCGTCGTCGAGGCGACCTCCGGCAACACCGGGGCCGGGCTCGCGATGGTGGCGGCGGTGAAGGGGTACCGCGCGGTCCTGGTCGTCCCCGACAAGACGAGCGCCGAGAAGATCGCCACGCTGCGCGGGTTCGGCGCGGAGGTGGTCGTGCGGCGCAGCGGCCTTCCCGCCGAGGACCCGGACAACGTCTTCAACACGGCGGCGCGGATCGCCGCGGAGCGGCCGGGCAGCTGGCTCGCCGGGCAGTACGACAACCCGGCCAACCCGGCCGCGCACTACGCCACGACGGGCCCGGAGATCTGGCGCCAGACGGACGGCCGGGTCACGCATCTGGTGGCCTGCGTCGGCACCGGCGGCACGATCAGCGGCACCGGCCGCTATCTCAAGGAGGTCAGCGGGGGCGCGGTGCGGGTGACGGGGGCCGACCCGGTGGCGTCGGTGTACTCGGGCGGCGACGGCCGGCCGTACTTCGTCGAGGCGACCGGGCATGTGCGCCACCCCGAGACGGTGGAGGACCTCTGGCCCAGCTCCTACCAGCAGGAGGTGGTGGACGAGCTGATCCCGGTGGCCGACCGCGAGGCGCTCCTTGCGGTACGCCGACTCGCCCGCGAGCAGGGTCTGATGGTCGGCGGCTCGGCCGGTCTCGCGGTGGCCGCGGCAGAGCGCGTGGCCGCCGGGCTCGGCCCGGAGTCACTGGTCGTGGTGATCCTGCCCGACTCCGGGCGCCAGTACCTGTCGAAGTACTTCGACGACGCGTGGCTGCTGCGGCTGGGTTTCCTCGACGGCGAGGAGGGCACGGCCCGGGTCGGCGACGCGGTGGCCCCGGCGGTACGGGCCGAGCCGCTGCCGTATGTGAACCGGCTCAGCACGGCCGCGCAGGCGCTGGCGGTGCTGCGGGCCCTGCGCGAGCGGGGTCTGCCGGCGCTCGCCCCGGCCGGACCGTGCCCGGTGGGCCCGGACCGGGCGCCGACCGTCCCGGAGCTGGCGGGCTCCCTCCGGCTGGACGCGTTGACCGCGGCCCTGGAGGACGGCTCGCTGAAGCCGGACGACCCGGTACGCGACCATCTCGCCGCCCCGCTCCCCCACTTCGGGGTGGGCGAGGGGGCGCGAGCGGTGCTCGCCGAGCTGGAGGAGCGCGGCGAGGAGCTGGCGGTGGCGGTGCGGGACGGGCACGCGGTGGGGCTCGTCGACCGGTCCGCGCTGCGGGCCCTGCTCTGACCCCGGCCGGCCGCGGGCTCCGGCCGACTGCGGGAGCCGCCCGGTTCGACGAGTTGCTCGCCGTAGCGGCTCGTGTTGCGACGTCCCGGGCTCGTGCGCGCCCCGCGCCGGTGCCGCCGACCGGGCCCGTCAACCGTCTGCCACGCCCAACGCCGTCGCCATCACGCTGAGCTGGGGGTTCACCTCGGGGCATCCCGGCAGCAGGGACGCGTCGGCGACCAGCACACCGTGGACGCCCCGCAGGCGGCCCTGGCCGTCCGCCGGGAAGCGGGCCGGGTCGCCGCCCCCGGCGACCGTACCGGTGGGATGGAAGGCCGAGAGGTGCAGCTGACGTGCCGTCACCCCGGCCAGCACCTCGTCCAGTTCTCGTGCGTCGCGCGCCCTCGGGGCCCTCGGGACGCCCGTCAGCACCTCCTCGGCGCCCGCCGCGAAGAGGAGCCGGCCCATGGCGCGCACCGCCGTCATCAGCCGTAGCGCGTCGCGGGGATGCAGGTCGTAGCGGATCAGGGTGCGGTCGCGGCCGTGGACGCTGCCCGAGGGGCGGTCGGCGATCATCGCGCCGAGGGTGGCCAGGTTCCCGGCGCCGTCCAGCTCGCGGCGCAGTTCGCGGCCCACGCCCGGCAGGACGAAGCTGCCCATGCCCGGCGGGGTCGCCGTCGCCTCGACGAGGACGCCCTGGCCGTGCAGCTCCTCCACCCCGACGCTCTGGAGCACCCCCTCCCAGGCGGTGACCGGCCCGGGGAAGCGGCCCGCCACGCTCGTCGCCGGGTGCACGCTGAGGTTGCGGCCGACGCCCGGGTGGGAGCCGAGGCCCGAGCGGCGCAGCAGCGGCGGGGACTGGAGGGCGCCCGCGGCGAGCACCACCAGCGGGCTGAGGATCTCCAGCTCGCTGCCGTCCGCCCGCCGCACCCGCACCCCCGCGGCCCTCGGCCCGCCCGGCCGGTCGGCGTCCACCAGGATGCGCCGCACCCGCGCGCCCGTCACGATCGTGGCCCCCGCCGCGCACGCGTCCGGCAGCACCGAGAGCTGCACGCTCTGCTTGGCGCCGGACGGGCAGCCCACCACGCACTGGCAGGAGCCCTTGCAGCCGGGGGCGTTGCGGCGCAGGGGCGCGGCCCGCCAGCCGAGCCGTCGCGCGCCGGTGAGCGCCAGCAGACCGTTGTTGCCCAGGACGTCGAGCGGCTGGGTGGCGACCCGCAGGGTCCGCTCGACCTCGTCGAGGCGCTGCGGCATGCGCTCCGCGAGACCGAAGCCGAAGGCGGTGCGCCAGCGGTCGAGGACGTGGTCCGGAGTGCGGTAGCAGGTACCGGAGTTGACCAGCGTGGTGCCGCCGACGGCCCGCCCGGTCGGCAGCAGCAGGGGCGGCCGGCCGGCCGCGACGGTCGCCCCGCCGTCGCGGTAGAGCTCGGCGAACCGGTCGAGCGGGGCGCGCCTGCCGAAGGAGGCGGTGGTGTGGTGGTGGCCCTCCTCCAGGACGAGCGTGCGCAGCCCGGCCCGCGCGAGGGTCCGCGCGGCCATCGCTCCCCCTGCGCCGGAGCCGATCACCACGGCGTCGGCGGTGGTGCGCGCGGGCCACTCCCGGGCCGGGACGCAGTCGAGCGGCGGATCGTCCGGCGGCGCCGGGGCAGGCTCGCGCGCCCCCTCGTGCAGCATCCGCTCGGTCCCGGCGGCGAGCAGGACCGGGACCTTGAGCAGGTCGAGGAGCGGGGCGAGGGCGGGGCGGGCGCCGAGCGCCGCCATGACGGTCTCGCGCTCCTGCTGGCCGAGGGCCGCCAGCCGCCGTCCCGTGCGGGCGAACGCGTAGGCGTCGACGGCCGCCGCCGCGCCCCGCAGCCCCGCCCGGGCGGGTGCGGGCATCGAGGCGAGGATGTCGTCGAGCCTGCGCGCCGCCGTCGCCGTCCAGGGCCGGGTGCCGTCGTCGGCGAGGAGCGCGCCCACCAGCCCGGCCGCGGTCCGGCTGCCGTGGTCGTTCATCGGCCGCCCACCTCCGCGTGGGCCGTGCCCTCCAGTGTCCACCGGGCCTCCGGCCGCCACCGGCCCCACCAGCGCTCCAGGCGTACGACCGCGTCCGCCGCCCCGCTGTTGCGGCAGAGCGCTCCGCTGCCGTCGGGGTCGGTGTAGTCGAGGGTCAGGGTGCGGTCCGGCGGCTGGGTCACCTCGACGCGGATGCGGCGCGGTCCGCAGCGGCCGGTCACGGTCCACACCGGCAGTCCGAGCTCCGCCCGGAACCGGCCCGCGCCCGCCCATCCGAGGGCCGTCCGTCCGGGCCGGCGGGGCCAGGTGCGCCCGCCCCGGCGCAGCCGCAGGAAGACCAGGGGCGGCAGTGCGCGCAGCACCGGCCGCGTGGAGACCGCCGCCACGACCTCCAGGACGTCCCCGCCGCCGAGGTCCGCGTGCAGCCAGGACCAGCGGTGGGCGTTGCCGTGTCCGTATATACGGGCGGACGCGCCCGGGGCGCCCCGGAGCGTCAGGGTCCGCCCGTCCCGGGTGACCGTGCCGTCGTACGTGGCGCGGGCGGCCGGCAGGATCTGCGCGGCGGGGAGCAGCGGGCGGCGCCAGGACCAGCGCGGGAAGGTGAACAGCGGGGTGTCCTCGGCGCGTTCGGCCAGGTCCCACTTGAACGGGCCCGCCCGGCCGGTCAGCCGGCCCGGCCGGACCGAGACGTCCTCGGTGCCGAAGCCGTCGGCGCCCGCCTGCCACGGTCCCGGCCCGAAGCGGGCGTGCTCGACCGGCCCGTCCTTGGGGAACACCGCGACCCAGCCGTGGGCGCGGGCGGCCGAGCCGTCCGTGGGGGCGACCAGTTCGTGGTGGAGCCAGAGGCCGTCGCCGGTGACCGGGTCGGTCGCGGTGGTGTACCAGACCTCGGTACGGCCCGGCTCGCCCCTCCAGCGCGGGGCGACCAGGGCGTCGGCGTCCTCGCGGCGCGGGAAGCGGAAGCTCGCCAGGAACGGGACCAGCCCCATGGACAGGGAGGACAGGGGGAAGCGGAGGGTGCCCACGCCCACCCGCGCGCCCTCCTCGTACAGCGTGCAGGGCAGGACCGTCATCGAGCGGACCGGGCGCAGCGGGGTGGGGGACTTCCAGCCGTCCAGGGTGAGGCGGCGCCCGTCGACGGTGAAGGCGAGGCGGTAGCGGATACGGCGGCGCTTGAGCGGGGAGATCTCCAACTCCCCGGTGGCGTGCGGGTCGTCGGCCCGGCCCTCGACGCGGACGCGTCCGGTGAGGCGTGCGGTCGTCGTTCCGGCCGGGTGCGGGACGGTGTCGGCGACGGCCCGCAGGTCGAGGCGGGCCGCGCGGGTGCGGCCCTCGCCGTAGAGGCGGAACGTGCCGAGCAGTGTCTCGCGGAACTCGGTGCCCCGCCCGCTCACGCCAGGTCCTCCAGCATGATCCGCTCGGTGGCGGTCAGATAGGCGTCCGCCGCCGCATGTGCCGCGGCGCGGTCGCCCGCCTCCACCGCCTCGACGACCGGGGCGAGCCGCGCGTACGCCGCCTCCGGGTCGGTGAACGGCCCGGCCAGCGCGGCCCGTACGGGCAGATAGGCGTTGAAGAGGGTGTTGGTGAGCAGGACGTAGACCCGGTTGCCGGTGGCCCGCGCCAGCGCCCGGTGCACCTCGGCGTCGGCCAGCTGCACCGCGTCGCCGCCCTCGGCCTCCCGTACGGCTTCGAGCAGCCGGCGCAGTTCGGTGACGGCCCCGGTGTCGCGGCGGGCCGCCGCGCGTTCGGCGATGAGCGCGCCGACGCCGCGCCGCACCTCGAAGACCTCGCCGATCCAGTCGGGGCTGTGGCGCACCAGCATCGGCAGCAGATCGGCGCCGCCCAGGCGCGCGTAGTCGCGGACGCGGGTGCCGACGCCGTGGCGGGTCTCCAGGAGTCCGGCCTGCACCAGCCGGCCGAAGGCGTGCTTGAGGGTGGTGCGGGTGACGCCGTAGCCGTCGGCGAGGCTGCGTTCGGGGGGCAGATAGCTGCCCGCCGGATGGCGGCCGGTGAGGATGTCCTCGCGCAGCCGGTGCTCCAGTACGTCCACGATGGTCTCGCGGGGCAGCGTCTCCACGAAGTCCCTCCCCAGGGCCGTGATGCGGTGATCCATGAGTGGATCAGTGGCTGAGCCACTGAACCAGTGCCCTTCGGGTGCGGTCAAGAGGTCGGCGCGAGAGGGGCGATACGTCCCAAGAGGCCGGTACGGGCCGTTGCGACCACGAACGCTCGCCCGCGCCGGATACGGCACCGTCCGTAACGGATCAAGAGCGTTCCGAAGAGGGCAAGGTCACAGCCTTTCCCTCTGCTGCGCCTTTGGGCGGCTGCCCTAACATCTGAGCATGACGGTCCTGCCTGACGACGGGCTTTCGCTGGCCGCCGAGTTCCCTGATGCAACCCATGAGCAGTGGCAGCGCCTCGTGGAAGGCGTGCTGCGCAAATCGGGTAAAGATGTCTCGGGCACGGCTGCCGAGGAGGCACTGTCCACCCCGGTCGAGGCCGGGCTCACCACCCGGCCCCTGTACACCGCGCGAGACTCCGCGCCCGATGCCGGATATCCGGGCTTCGCCCCCTTTGTCCGGGGAAGCCGGGCCGAGGGCAACGCGGCCGACGGCTGGGGCGTACGCCAGCGCCACGCCGGAACCGACCCCGCCCGGGTCAACGAGGCGGTGCTGGCCGATCTGGAGAACGGCGTCACCTCGCTCTGGCTGACAGTGGGCCGGGGCGGCGTCCCGGTCTCCTCGCTCGCCCGCGCCCTCGACGGGGTCTACCTCGACCTCGCGCCCGTCGTCCTCGACGCGGGCGCCGAATCCGAGCCCGCCGCACGGGCGTTGCTGAGCCTGTACGAGGAGCGCGGCGTCCCGGACGGCTCCGCGCGCGGCAACCTCGGCGCCGACCCGCTCGGCCACGAGGCCCGGACCGGTGAGGCGCTGGACCCGGCGTCCGCGGTCGGCCTCGCCCGGCTCTGCGACGAGCGGTTCACACAGCTGCGCGCACTCACCGTGGACGCCCTGCCGTACCACGAGGCCGGCGGTTCGGCCGCCGAGGAGCTCGGCGCCTCACTGGCGACCGCGGTCGCCTATCTGCGCGCGCTCACCGGGGCGGGCCTGTCCGTCGAGGCCGCCTGCGCCCAGCTGGAGTTCCGCTACGCGGCCACCGCCGACCAGTTCCTGACCATCGCCAAACTGCGCGCCGCGCGGCGGCTGTGGGCGCGGGTCGCCGAGGCGAGCGGGGCCCCCGCCGCCGGAGCACAGCGCCAGCACGCGGTGACCTCACCGGTGATGATGACGCGCCGCGACCCGTGGGTGAACATGCTGCGCACCACGGTGGCCTGTCTGGGCGCGGGCGTCGGCGGCGCGGACGCCGTCACGGTGCTGCCCTTCGACCACTCCCTCGGTCTGCCGGACGCCTTCGCCCGCCGGATCGCCCGCAACACCTCCTCCATCCTGCTGGAGGAGTCGCACCTGGCCCGGGTCATCGACCCGGCGGGCGGCTCCTGGTACGTGGAGCGGCTCACCGACGAACTCGCCCACAGCGCCTGGGAGTTCTTCCAGACCATCGAGCGGGCGGGCGGCCAGGCCGCCGCGCTCCGCTCGGGCCTGGTCCGCGAGCGGCTCGCCGCCACCTGGGCGGCCCGCAGCGCCGAGCTCGCGCGACGGCGCGAACCGGTCACCGGGGTCAGCGAGTTCCCCTCCCTCGCCGAGCGCCCGGTCGAGCGCGAACCGGCCCCCGCCGAGCCCTCGGGCGGACTGCCGAAGGTCCGCCGCGACGAGGCGTTCGAGGAGCTGCGCGCCCGCTCGGACGCCCAGCTGGCCGCGACCGGCACCCGCCCGCGCGTCTTCCTCGCCGCGCTCGGCCCGGCCGCCGCCCACACCGGCCGGGCGTCCTTCGCCTCCAACCTGTTCCAGGCGGGCGGCATCGAGCCCGTGCACGACCCGGTGTCGGTCGACGCGGAGACGGCCGCCGAGGCGTTCGCCGCCAGCGGCGCCACCGTCGCCTGCCTCTGCTCCAGCGACGCGCTCTACGCCGAGCAGGCCGAGGCGGTCGCCGCCGCGCTGCGCTCGGCCGGCGCGCGCCATGTCTACCTCGCCGGCCGCGGCGACTTCGCCGGAGTGGACGAGTACGTCTTCGCCGGCTGCGACGCGGTGGCCGTGCTCTCCTCCGCCCTCGACCGTATGGGAGTGGCGTCATGACGATCCCCGACTTCTCGGAGCTGCCGCTGGCTCCGGGCGCCGGCGCCGGCGGCTCCGAAGACCAGTGGCGCACCGCCGTGAAGGAGTCCACCGGGAAGGCCGACGGCGAACTGCTGTGGGAGACCCCGGAGGGCATCGCGGTCAAGCCGCTCTACACCGCGCGCGACCTGGAGGGCCTGGACTTCCTCCGGACGTACCCGGGCGTGGCGCCGTATCTGCGCGGCCCCTACCCGACGATGTACGTCAACCAGCCCTGGACGATCCGGCAGTACGCCGGGTTCTCCACGGCCGAGGAGTCCAACGCCTTCTACCGGCGCAACCTCGCCGCCGGGCAGAAGGGCCTGTCGGTCGCCTTCGACCTGCCGACGCACCGCGGCTACGACAGCGACCACCCGCGGGTGACCGGTGACGTCGGCATGGCGGGCGTGGCCATCGACTCCATCTACGACATGCGCCAGCTGTTCGACGGCATCCCGCTGGACCGGATGACGGTGTCGATGACGATGAACGGCGCGGTGCTGCCCGTTCTCGCGCTCTACATCGTGGCCGCCGAGGAGCAGGGCGTACCGCCCGAGAAGCTGGCCGGGACCATCCAGAACGACATCCTCAAGGAGTTCATGGTCCGCAACACCTACATCTACCCGCCCAAGCCCTCGATGCGGATCATCTCCGACATCTTCGCGTACACCTCGCAGAAGATGCCGCGCTACAACTCGATCTCCATCTCGGGCTACCACATCCAGGAAGCGGGCGCGACGGCCGACCTGGAGCTGGCGTACACGCTCGCGGACGGTGTGGAGTACCTGCGGGCCGGACAGGAGGCCGGACTCGACGTCGACGCGTTCGCGCCCCGGCTCTCCTTCTTCTGGGCGATCGGCATGAACTTCTTCATGGAGATCGCCAAGATGCGGGCGGCCCGGCTGCTGTGGGCGCGGCTGGTCAAGCAGTTCGACCCGAAGAACACCAAGTCCCTGTCGCTGCGCACCCATTCGCAGACCTCGGGCTGGTCGCTGACCGCGCAGGACGTCTTCAACAACGTCACGCGCACCTGTGTGGAGGCGATGGCCGCCACCCAGGGGCACACCCAGTCGCTGCACACCAACGCGCTCGACGAGGCGCTCGCCCTGCCGACCGACTTCTCGGCGCGTATCGCCCGCAACACCCAGCTGCTCATCCAGCAGGAGTCGGGCACCACCCGGGTCATCGATCCCTGGGGCGGCAGCGCGTACGTGGAGAAGCTCACCTACGACCTGGCGCGCCGGGCCTGGCAGCACATCCAGGAGGTCGAGGCGGCCGGCGGCATGGCGCAGGCCATCGACGCGGGCATCCCGAAGCTGCGTGTCGAGGAGGCCGCCGCCCGCACCCAGGCGCGGATCGACTCCGGGCGGCAGCCGGTGATCGGCGTCAACAAGTACCGCGTGGAGACCGACGAGCAGATCGACGTCCTCAAGGTCGACAACTCCTCGGTGCGCACCCAGCAGATCGCCAAGCTGCGGCGGCTGCGCGAGGAGCGCGACGAGGCGGTCTGCCAGGACGCGCTGCGCGCGCTGACGAACGCCGCCGCCTCCGGCACCGGCAACCTCCTGGAGCTGGCCGTCGACGCGGCCCGCGCCATGTCGACGGTCGGCGAGATCTCGGACGCCCTGGAGAAGGTGTACGGACGCCACGCGGCGCAGACCCGTACGATCTCCGGCGTGTACCGCAACGAGGCAGGACAGTCGCCTTCCGTGGACCGCACCCGCACGCTGGTCGACCGCTTCGAGGAGGCCGAGGGGCGCCGTCCGCGCATCCTGGTCGCCAAGATGGGCCAGGACGGCCACGACCGCGGCCAGAAGGTGATCGCCACGGCCTTCGCCGACCTCGGCTTCGACGTGGACGTCGGCCCGCTGTTCCAGACGCCGGGCGAGGTGGCCCGGCAGGCGGTCGAGGCGGACGTGCACATCGTCGGTGTGTCCTCGCTCGCCGCCGGTCACCTCACCCTCGTACCGGCGCTCCGCGAGGAGCTGGCGGCCGAGGGCCGGGAGGACATCATGGTCGTCGTCGGCGGTGTCATCCCGCCGCAGGACGTCCCGACCCTGCTGGAGATGGGCGCCACGGCGGTCTTCCCGCCGGGGACGGTCATCCCGGACGCGGCGTACGACCTGGTGACGCGGCTCGGCGCGGCGCTGGGCCACGACGAGCTGTAGCCGCCCGTGCGCATCGATCTCGACAGTTACGTCAAGGGTGTGCTCGGCGGGAAGCGGTCCTTCGTGGCCCGGGCGATCACGCTCGTCGAGTCCACCCGGCCCGACCACCGCACGCTGGCGCAGCAGCTCCTCACCGAGCTGCTGCCGCACGCCGGAAAGGCCCGGCGGATCGGTATCAGCGGGGTGCCGGGAGTGGGCAAGTCCACCTTCATCGACGCCTTCGGCACGATGCTGACGGGGCTGGGCCACCGGGTGGCGGTGCTCGCCGTCGACCCGTCCTCCACCCGTACCGGTGGCTCCATCCTCGGCGACAAGACGCGGATGGAGCGCCTCGCGGTGGACCCGGCGGCGTTCGTGCGGCCCTCGCCGAGCGCGGGCACGCTGGGCGGCGTCGCCAAGGCGACCCGCGAGTCGATGGTGGTGATGGAGGCGGCCGGGTACGACGTCGTGCTGGTGGAGACGGTCGGCGTCGGCCAGTCCGAGACGACGGTCGCCGACATGGTCGACTCGTTCCTGCTGCTCACCCTCGCGCGCACCGGCGACCAGCTCCAGGGCATCAAGAAGGGCGTGCTCGAGCTGGCGGACGTGATCGCCGTGAACAAGGCCGACGGCCCGCACGAGCGCGACGCGAAGTCGGCGGCGCGCGAACTGGCGGGCGCGCTGCGGCTGATGCACCCGGCGGACGCGGCCTGGACCCCGCCGGTGCTGTGTTGCAGCGCCCGCGAGTCCAGCGGCCTGGACACCGTCTGGGAGCGCCTCGACCAGCACCGTACGCTGCTCGACTCCACCGGGCGGCTGGCGGCCAAACGCCGTGACCAGCAGGTCGACTGGACCTGGACCATGGTCCAGGACGAGCTGCTGGGCCGGCTGCGCGCGCATCCTCGGGTGCGCGAGCTGGCCCCGGCGCTGGAGCGACGCGTCCGCGACGGCGAGTTGACGGCGACGCTGGCGGCGGAGCGGATCCTGAGCGCGTTCCAGGGCGAACCGGAGGCCTCGGCCGCCGGGGAGTGACCCGGCGCGCCGCGTACGGAGGGAAGGCCCGGACCGGCACGGTCCGGGCCTTCCGCGTACTCAGGCCGGGACGGCGGCCGGCTCCGCGCACTCGGCCGCGCGCAGCCGCTCGACGAGGGCGGCGCGGGCCCGGGCCACCCGGGAGCGCACGGTTCCCACCGGGCAGTTGCTCACGTGGGCCGCGTCCGCGTAGGGCAGCCCGAGGAGCTGGGTGAGGACGAAGGCCTCCCGGCGCTCGTCCGGGAGCGCCGCCAGCAGATCGGCGAGGGCGACCCCGTCGTCGAAGCCGGGCAGCCCCCGGGGCTGGGCCCGTTCGGCGGCCGACTGCCAGTCGTGGGTGTCGGACAGGCGCGGTCGCGCGGCGGCGTACCGCAGATGGTCGACGACCGCGCGGCGCGCGATCGACAGCAGCCAGGTGCGGGCGGAGGAGCGGCCCTCGAAACGGTGCAGGCTGCCGAGGGCCCGCAGGAAGGTCTCCTGGGCGAGGTCGTCGGCGGCCTGCGGGTCGGCGCCGAGGTAGCTGACGTAACGGCGTACGTCGAGGTGGAGCGCGCGGACGAAGAGCTCGACGGCTTCGGGGTCGCCGCCGCGGGCGGCCAGCGCCCACGCCGTTATCGCCTGGTCCGTCGAGGCATCGCGCGAGCGGGGCAGGGCAGGAGTGATCACCTGGTGTCCTTCTCGGGAATCCGGGACCCGGACCGGCCGGACGAGGCGGCGGGTCCGGTGAAGGGGTACGGCGGCACCGGGAGGTGCGGCCGATGCCCGGGGCGCCGGAGAGGTTCCGGGGGCGCCGCGGGGAACCGGCTGTCGTCAGACGACAGCGGTCCCGGCGGGCGGGCCCCGTGAGGTGATCGCGTGGACGAGGAAGAGCCGCCGGGGCCGGCGGGCCGTGCGCTCCGGCCCGGCACACGGGCGCGGGGGCCGCGGGGGCACGGCCGTGAGCACCAGCCGCAGCGGGGCGAAGAGCCAACCGGCGAAGGCCCGCAGGATACGGAAGGCCGCCCGCTCGCCGTGGGCGAGCCACAGCCCGCACAGCAGGGCGGCCAGGAGGTGGGCGGCGAGCATGCCGGTGGACGACATCCCCCAGGGCATGCCCGCCATGTCGTGGCCCATGGAACCCATGAAGCCCATGGAGCCCACGTGTTCCAGGTGACCCGTGCGGCCCATGTCGCCCATGGGATCCATCTGGCCCATCTGGCCCATATGAGCCATGGGCATCCCGGCCATCGGCATGTCCATGGGCTGTGCGGCCGGGCGCGCGGTGGTCTGGGCCCACGAGAACAGCTCGTGCAGCCCGGCCTGCGCTCCCACGGCCACCGCCACGACGGAGGCGAACCCGCGCTCGCGCCCGGCCAGGGCCCACGCGGTGGCACCGGTGGCGGCGAAACCGCACGCCAGGGCCCACCAGGGCACCGGGGCCTGTGACATGAGGGCGTGTCCGAGCGCGGTGAGCAGCACACAGAGGGCCGCGAACATCGCGGCCCGCACGGTGCGGCAGGCGTCGGTGGCAGTCATGGCGCGCTCATCCTCGCATCCGCCCCGGGCCTCTCACCGGCGGGTTCGCACAATGATCCACCGATTCCACCCCGAAAGCGCGCGTGATCCAGCCCACGGCGAAGCGCCGGAACCAGACGCCGGTCCACGCCGACTACTGAGGCGCCGGTGGCGTCAGCCGGACCGGTGGCCGTGCGGGATGAAGCGGCCCATGGCCCGCCGGGCGGCGGGCACCAGACCGTGCGGGGCCGCCGGGGCGGCGCCCGCCGCCACCTCGACCGCGGCGAACTGCGGGGGCCCGGGCGGGCCGTACCACTCGCAGGGCGCGCCCGGTTGACGCGGACGGGCGTCGCCGTGCGCCTTCAGCGCCACACTGATCAGACTCAGCAGCAGCTCGACGTCCGCGTCGCAGTCCAGGAGCACGGTGAGCCAGGCGGATCCGGGCGTCAGCCGGATCGCGCTGGTACGCCCCAGCTCGGGCAGCAGCCGCTCGATCGCGGGGTGGGTGAGATGCAGATCGGCGGCATGGTCGGAGTGGAAGTGCACCACCTCGTACTCCGTCGTACGGAAGGCTTGCCCAACGGCGCACCGGGGCGCGCCACTTACCAGATTCGGCCATGTCTCCAACTGAGCCATGGCGCGATGGGCCGCGGTCATGGCCCCATCCTCGCGCACGATTCACCCGCAGGACACCCCCCGCACACCGATCGGGAGGCCGCTTGGCCAATCCGTGCCCGAGCGGCCCGGAAACGGGATCAGTCCAGGGTGACAGGGCCTTCACCGGTCCTGGGCCGCGGGGCGCGCTGTCCGGCCGACGCGTCCTCGGCCGCCTTCTGGGAGTCCTCGGAGTAGCTCCGCAGCTCCGGCAGCGCGCTCTTCGCGGAACCCTCACGCCGGTCCTGGGGCTGGCCGGATCCGCTCAGGTTCTGGCGTACCGAGTCGAGGATCGTCAGGCCCTGGCCGACCAGGCCCGCGGCGATCTCACCGAGGCCGTCCGCCCCGTTGAGCACGTTCACATTGGCGCCGGCGAGGCCGCCCGCGGCCTCCTTGACGATCTGCGGCAGCTGGTCGATGAGCATCCGGTCGAGGGCGACGCGGTCGTACGAGGCCGCCGCCTCGGCCTGGATCTTCATCCGCTCGGCGTCGGCCACGGCCAGCACCCGGATGCGCTCGGCCTCGGCCTCGGCGGGCTTGACGATCTCGGCGACCAGCTGCTGCTGGCGCAGTTCGGCCTGGCGCAGCGCCAGCTCGGTCTGGGCCGCCAGGACCTCCTGCTGGGCGTGGGCCTGGGCGAGCGGTCCGGCCTGGGCGGCCTGGGCCTGGGCGCGGTCGACCTCGGCCGAGTACTCGGCCTTGACGACGGCGGTCTGACGGGCGTACTCGGCCTGGTTGCGCGCGGCCACCTGTTCGGCCTCCACCGACGCCTGGGTTGCCTGCGCCTGGGCGATCTGGGCCTGGCGCTGGATGGCCGCCTTGTGCGGGGCCGACATCGCCTCGATATAGCCGGTGTCGCCGTCGTCGATCGACTGGATCTGGAGCGAGTCGACGATCAGGCCGATCTTCGCCATCTCCGACTTGGAGGTGTCCAGGACCTCGGCGGCCAGCTTCTGGCGCTCGGTCACGATCTCCTCGACGGTCATCGAGCCGATGATGGCCCGCAGATGACCGGCGAAGATCCGGCCGGTGAGCACCGACATCTGGTCCTGGTCGGAGAGGAAGCGCTGTCCGGCGTTGACGATGGACTCGGTGTCGTTGCCGACCTTGAAGGCGATGACCGCCCGTACGGTGAGCGCGATGCCCTGCTTGGTCACACAGGTCTCGGTGACCTCGGACTCGCACATGGCGAGGGTGAGGAAGCGGGTCTTGCGGAAGACGGGGAGCACGAACTTGCCGTGCCCGGTCACCACCTGGAACGGCGCCCCTCCCAGACCTCGTCTGCCGCCCGAGATGAGCATCGCCTCGTCGGGGGCGGGCACGCGGTAACCGAACATCGGGGTCTCCCTTGTCTGTTGCTTGGTGTACTGCTGAACGGACCCGAGGGACCGGACGGTCTCAGCCGGTGCCGAGGTCCAGTTCGTCCAACGGGTCGGACCACGCGATGACGTCGATCTGACGGGTGCCGCGCGACTCCACGACCAGGACCCGCGCACCGCGCGGCAGGGGCTCCTCGGACCAGGCGAGGAAGGCCTCCGAGCCACCGCGCACCCGTACCAGGACCTCGCCGGGGCCGCCGGGGCCACGGGTGCCGATGAGCACCTCGCCGGTACAGCCGATCACGGCATCGTCCTGCTCCATCGCCCGACCGCCCCCCCTCGTCCACGCGGAACCGGCCCTTCACGGTCGGGGCCGCCCGCACTCTCCGGACGCGCGACCGATCCGGACTTCCGACGATAGCTCCCTGCCCCCGTGCCGCCCATCCTCGGGTGCCTGACGGAGTCTGACGTTCGGATGCCAGAGCCCCTACACAACTGGCAAGTAATCTGCGAAATCTGACACAACCCTGAAACCAGAGTGTCTTGTTCGGCCAGAGCGCCCCCACGAGACTTGGGGGGCAAGATCTGCCGCGTCGCGCCGGGCCCCACCCCGGAAGGGCGCCGGAGCACCATGTGACACCCCGAGGCCGAGCTTCATGAACCAGGTGGGGCTGTTCCCCGGGACTGCCGGTCAGGCGGCGGCGAGCCGATCCACTCGCCGGACCGCGTGACGGGCCGGCGGCGCCTGCGGGAACGTCCGTACGCCGCCCGAACGATCACTGCCAGGACGCCGCGGGGGCGTCCTCAGCATGTTTCGCTGGGAGAGTTCTTGATGATCACACGCAGGAATGCGATGAAGGCCGGTGTCGCGCTCACCGGCGCCGTGGGGGGCGCCGGCCTGCTGCTTCCGGCACTGGGCGGCGAGGCGCAGGCCCGGACCACGTCGGACATCGACCCGACCACCATCCCCAAGTTCGCGCAGGAGATGACGGTTCCGGAGGTCCTGCGTCCGGACCGGATATCGGGCACCACCTCCTACTACAGCTTTGAGATGCAGGAGGTGCAGACCGAGATCATCCCGGGGAAGCAGACGACCGTCCGCACCTTCGACGGCCACTGGCCGGGTCCGTGGATCAAGGCGTGCTCGGGGCACCGCGTGGTGGTCACGCAGAAGAACAACCTGCCCACGCCGACCTCGATCCATCTGCACGGCGGCCACGTCCCGGAGTCCAGCGACGGCGCCCCGATGGACCTCATCCAGCCGGGCGGCGAGAAGACGTACACCTACCCCAACAGCCAGCCCAACGCGAACCTGTGGTTCCACGACCACGCGCACCACATCGAGTCGGAGAACGTCTTCCGCGGTCTGACCGGCATCTACACGCTGATGGACCTGCCGGAGAAGGCGCTGGGGCTGCCGTCCGGCGCGTACGACATCCCGATCTCCATCCGGGACGCCCGCTTCGACGAGAACGGCCAGTTCATCTACCAGATGAACGACTTCCGGGGCCGCAACGTCATCCTCGCCAACGGCAAGGCCTGGCCCTACTTCGAGGTGGCGGCGCGCAAGTACCGCTTCCGGCTGTACAACACGGCCAACATGCGGTTCTTCACGCTGAAGCTGTCGGACGGCTCGACCGTCCAGCAGATCGGCACCGACGGCGGTCTGCTGGAGGCACCGGTCACCACCGACACCATCTCGCTGACGTCCGGCGAGCGCGCCGACGTGGTGATCGACTTCTCCAAGTACCCGGTGGGCACCACCGTCCAGATCGTCAACACGGAGAACGTGCCCGTGGGGGTCCCGCCCATCCCGGTCCTGCAGTTCCGGGTGACCCGCAAGGCCGCGGACTACAGCCGGGTGCCGGCCAAGCTGCGGACCCTGCCCGCGCCGGCGGTGCCGACCGTCAACCGCGATGTCGTGCTGCGGGTGGACGAGAACGTCGCGGACGGCATGGGGTACATCGACGACAAGGTGTACGACGACAAGCGCGTCGACACCACCATCAAGTACGGCGACACCGAGGTGTGGACCGTCTCCAACGTCAATCAGCGGGTGCCGCACAACTTCCACATCCACCTGGTGCAGTTCCGGGTGCTGGAGCGCAACGGCGTACCGGTGACGTCCGGGCCCGAGGCCGGGCTCAAGGACACGGTCCGGCTGATGCCCGGCGAGAAGGTGAAGGTGCAGGCCACCTTCACCGGCTACCGGGGCAAGTACGTCTACCACTGCCACATGTTCGACCACGCGTCGATGGGCATGATGGCGACGATGGAAGTCGTCTGACGCCCGTACCGCAGCGGCGGGGGCCCGCCGGGAATCCTCCCGGGGCGCCTCCGCCCGCCCCCGGTACGGCCGTGTCGTGACCCCGCCCCCTGCTGGCTCCTGCGCCCCCGCCAGGCAGCCCGGAGGGTACCCATGGCAGCGGGCCGCGGTGCGGCCAGGGCGGCGGGTGGAAACGGTGTACCGGTTCCACCCGCCGCCCGCCCAACTCCGGCGCCGGCTACGACCGGCTCCGGCTCCGTCCCTGTCTCCTACCGACCGAGCGAGGTCAGCGGTACGTGCCGTAGTGCGGCCGGCGGCCCTCGCGGGCGTCGGCGTAGAGCCGGAAGAAGCGCTCGCCGTAGACGGGGCTGTAGGTGATCCGGTGGTAGCGGGGGTCGGACTCGGGCACGTCCATGCCGCCGCCGTTGTAGCCGCCCACGTTCCCGATGATCTCGCCGGTCCCGGCGTCCCAGTCGACGTCGGAGAACCACGGGCCGCCGGAGACACCGCCCCACATTCCGGCGCACTCCACCCGCATCTGCCGGAACCCGGCCAGCCGCCCCGACCGCGCAGCGCAGCGCACCGGGGTGTCCGCCGGATTGCGGCCCACCCGGGGATAGCCCAGCATCGTCACGTCCTGGCGGTAGCCGGGCGTCTGGGCCAGGTGGTTGGCCCCCACCACGTCCTGGGCGTCCTCGCCCGCGGGTGAGGACGCGAGGCGCCCGAAGGAGTAGTCCAGGTCGGAGACGGCCTTCTTGCTGTTGCGGACGTACTGGTCGTCCACGTACCAGTCGGTGACCCGGTAGAAGCCGTACGGCTGGTCGGCGAGCCGGGTGCGCGGCCGGTATCCGGGGACGAACACCGCGCGCCTGCCCGCACAGTGACCGGCCGTCAGGACGAGGCTCGGCCCCGGGCTCTCCACCACGCTCGCCGAGCACTTGTGCGCACGCAGCTCGCCGGTCGTCGGGTCCGTGCCCGCGGAGGTGAACAGGACGCCGACGGAGGCGATCCCGGGGAAGTGCTCCGCGCTCGGCATCCCGGGGGCGGCGGCCGGAGGCCCGGGCGTTCCGGCGGTGCTTCCGTCGCGGCCGGGGCGCCCGGGGTCGGTGGCGGAGGCGATGCGTCCCGCGGTCCAGAAGCCGAGGACGTCGGCGTCCGACCAGGTCTCGCCGCGGGGAGCGGTCTCCTCCCCCGCACGGTCCGTGCCGGGCGCGTGCGCCGCGTCGGCGGGGGTCGCGCCGGTCAGCAGGAGCGCGCCCGAGGCGGCGACGGCGAGGCCCAGCCGCAGGGCCGGCCGTCGCGCGGGTCGCCGCGACGGCCGCCGGTCGATGAGAGTCATGGGCGGCATTGTGCCCGAATTGTTCTGTTATTCCGGCGAGGCTCAACGGCGGCGTGCGCAGCGGCGTTCGAACGCCCGCCACTCCGTCTCCAGGTTCCATTGGAGCGTCGCTCTGGGGCTGGCCGCCAGGAACGCGCGGCAGCCGGCGCCGGGCCGGTGGTCCGGGTCGGGGGTGTCGTAGCGGCAGGGCGCGGCGAAGGTGTCGTACCGGTCCTGCTCCCTCCACAGGTTGGCTCCCTCGACGAAGGCGTGGTCCAGCGAGGCGCGTGCGGAGGTGCGCAACTCGGCGACGGACAGGCGCTGGTCGGTGACGCCGAGCCGGTAGACGTCGGTGAGGTCGCTGCGGCTGACACCCGGGTCGTCGGTGGCCAGGGCGAGGGGTACACCGGCGTCCAGATAGGTGTGCAGGGGGTGGCGGTCGCCGGTGACGCGGAGGATCTGGGCGTGGCTGATGAGAGGGGCCTCGACGAGCACATGCCGCTCGCGCATCCGGGCGGCCAGGGCCCGGTGGTCGCGTTCGTGGAGGAGATCGACACCGTGTCCGACACGGTCGGCGCCCGCCAGGTCGACCGCCTGGGCGATGTGGAAGGCGAGGTCCCGGCCGCTCACGCCGTTCAGGCCGGCGACGAGTTCACCGGCGTGCAGACTGACGTGGACGGACGGGGCGCGGGACTTCAGGAAGCCGGTCATCCTCATGTGCAGGGTGTAGTCCCGCAGCGCGACGGGGGCGTCCTCGGACTGGACCAGGTTGACGCCGACGACGTGGCCGAGCCGGTGCCGGGCGAGCGCGAAGCCGAGGATCTGCTGGGCGAAGACATGGCGGGCGGGCTGGGCGCGGCCCACCTGGTAGTCGAAGCGGATGACGACGGAGCAGGCGGGCGGCGCGGACGTACGGCCGCAGCCGAGGAGTCGGCGGTAGCGGGTGAAGGCCCGGTCGTACTCGGCGGCGGCCCGCCGGACGATCTCCTCGAAGCGGGGGTCGCGGGTGAGGAGCCGGTGGAACCCGGCGAGGCCGGACGGGCCGGGGTCCGCGGGGAGCACCCGGTCGACCAGCCGGCGCAGCGGCTCGGCGGCCACCGTCACCAGCGTCTCCACATACGCGGTCCGCTCCCGTGCGGCGGCCCGCGCCACCTCCGCCAGCATGTCCGCGTCATGGCCCGCCTCGGCCTCGGCGAACTTCCCGAAGGTGGCGAAGAAGTGGTCGTGGCCGGGCTGCGGGTCGCCGTCGGGCGGCGGCACGAAACCGCGCATCGACCAGGCCCGGACGACCTCGCCGCGGAACGGTCCGGGACGGGTGGCGTCCCGGGCGGGCCGCTGCCTCGGGGCGCACGGCTCCGGCCCCGGGACCACGACGTACGTGGCGGTGTCGACGCACTTGCGGTCGCGGGCGGCGTAGGCGATGAGCGACTCCGCGGGGACGGCGCCGCCGAGGTGGTGGTGGAGGTCGCCGCCCTTGGGCAGCTCGCGCAGGAGGAGGCCGAGGTCACCGGGACGGCGAACGGCACGCGCCAACCACGCCTCGGCGGCGCGCAGTTCACCCGGGGACGGGCTGTCCCCTACCGCGCGTGGTTCTCCCGGGCCCCGGCCGACCCCCGCTGTGCGCGGTTCCCGGGGGCCCGGACTGTTGCCCCCCGCTGTGCGCACTTCGCCCGGGAGCGAGCCATCCACTGCCGCGCGCGGCCCACCCCAACCCGGGCCCGCCGCCGCGTGGCGGGCGGTCTCCCCGCGATCCGCGGCGGCCACCCGGGGCGCCCCGGCCGCACCGGCGGCCAGCCCCAGCGCGGTTGTCACGGCGGTCGCCCGCCACCACCGCCGCGGGTGGCAAGTCTTCTTCATGCCCTGTACCTCTCCTGGCCCGGCCCCCATACTCACGGGCACGGCACCCCGACCGTCCGACGCGCGCCCGCCGCACCCCCAAGTGGCCGACACGCAGGGGCCGTCCGGGGCCGGGAGGGCCGGGCGCTGCCCATGGTGACCCGCACTTCTGTTCCAGACGTTCGGGTTGGCGCGCTTTGTCAGTCAGCGCGGGTACAGTGCTTCCCGCACAACCGGAGGCCTCCATTCCAGCGGCCCCGGGGATGTGAACCCCCGGCAAACTGCCGCAAAACATCACCCGGTCAGGTGTGTGTTGCCTCACCCTTACAGGTGTGATCTGCGTCACTCTTCATGGGAAGATTGCACGTCACCCTGCCCGCTTGCCCGATTCCGGGCGTTCAACTGCGCTGATCGACATACGGCTAGCTGGTGCACAACCGGCGCAACACAAGGCAAGATGGGGGCACTGTCGCGGGGAAGTGTGATCGGTATCACACTCTGGGCGTTCTCCTTGCGTACGTGACGGTAACCGCATTCGGCCGCAAGGAAGGCCCCACCGGTCGCCGGCCAAGCTCCCAGGTGAGGCCTCCTCAGCACACCGACTGCAGCGCGGCCCCGACCGGTCAGGTCGGGGCTTTGCGCGTCAGAAGGGCCAGTTGTCCCTCACGACCTTGTAGATCGTGTAGAGCGGGCCCATCCAGCGGGCCGCCCGGTACGGCCGGTCCCGCTTGCAGCAGCAGTGCCCCTCTGGCTTCTTTTTCTTCGCCATCGGGATCAACCACCCCTTTCCTCGGGGCCTGCGGATCCCGCAGGCCCGTTCGGTGGGGTCCACGTCGTCGTGGACTCCGCGGGATGCACGAAGAGCTCGGGCCCCCAGGGCGATTGATGAGGAGGAGCGTACCCGTGTACCGCCCCCTTCGCCGCGACGCCAACTCCCTCACGCAGGGCCACGGGCGGGGCACCCAGTGCCTCGGCGAGCGGCTGTATACGACATCCGTCCCCGCGCGCGTGTCCTGCCAAGTGCTCTAGCTGCGACAGCGCATGACGGAACGTATGGAACGCGGTGCCAGTTCCCCTGGCGCGAGTCGTCTAAATCACATACGGAGCGGGCTCTTCGAGTGAACCCCGGGAGTCATTGGTCCGTACCCGGGTGCGTCTCCAGGAGCCGGGTCCCCGCTCGGCGTTGCCGGGAAAGCGGGAGCCAACCCCACGTCGCCCGGGCGGGGTTGCCGGTCGCCGGGGCAAGGGTGGCACCGTACCCCGGGAAGGGCCGCCGGGTCCTCCGGGACGGGCTGTCTCCGGCCACTGCGACGCCCCGGCGCGGAAGTCCGTGACCCGCGACGGGGTTCGTCCGATACTGGGCCCGGACAGCATCCCGATCGACACCGTTCACACCCGACTCACCGGCGCACACCCCACCCGAGGCTCACCCGGAGGCACCCATGAAGATGCTGATCAACGTGGCCGAGACGGTCGTGGCGGACGCGTTGCGCGGGATGGCCGCCGCGCATCCCGAGCTGACCGTCGACGTGGAGAACCGGGTGATCGTACGGCGGGACGCGCCGTTCGCCGGGAAGGTGGGGCTGGTGTCCGGGGGCGGGTCGGGGCACGAGCCGCTGCACGGCGGGTTCGTGGGGCGCGGGATGCTCTCCGCCGCGTGTCCGGGCGAGGTGTTCACCTCGCCGGTGCCGGACCAGCTGGTGCGCGCCGCGGCTGCCGTGGACAGCGGGGCCGGGGTGCTGTTCGTCGTCAAGAACTACACCGGTGACGTGCTCAACTTCGACATGGCCGTGGAGCTCGCCGAGGACGAGGGCGTGACCATCGCCAGGGTGCTCGTCGACGACGACGTGGCCGTGACCGACAGCCTCTACACCGCCGGGCGGCGCGGCACCGGGGCCACCCTCTTCGTGGAGAAGATCGCGGGCGCCGCGGCCGAGGAGGGCGCGCCCCTGGAGCGGGTGGAGGCGATCGCCCGCCGGGTCAATGCGAGTTCGCGCAGTTTCGGCGTCGCCCTCAGCGCCTGCACCACCCCCGCCAAGGGCGGTCCCACCTTCGACCTGCCGCCCGGCGAGCTGGAGCTCGGCGTCGGTATCCACGGTGAGCCGGGGCGCGAGCGGCGGCCCATGATGACCTCCGGGGAGATCGCGGACTTCGCCGTGGACGCGGTCCTGGAGGACCTGGAGCCGTCGAGTCCCGTCCTGCTGCTCGTCAACGGCATGGGGGCGACACCGCTCCTGGAGCTGTACGGGTTCACCGCCGAGGTGCACCGGGTGCTGGCCGAGCGGCGCGTCCCGGTGGCGCGCACGCTCGTGGGCGACTACGTCACCTCGCTCGACATGGCCGGCGCCTCGGTGACGCTGTGTCAGGTAGACGAGGAGCTGCTGCGGCTGTGGGACGCGCCCGTGAACACGCCCGCGCTGCGGTGGGGCTGCTGAAGGTCCGCCTGCCGTATTCCCGCCCGCGCCCTCTCAAGGAGTCGCTCGTGCTCGACGCCGCTTTCTTCCGCCGCTGGATGACCGTGACGGCCTCGGCCGTGGACCGTGAGGCGGACCGGCTGACCGAGCTGGACTCGGCCATCGGCGACGCCGACCACGGCGCCAACCTGCGGCGCGGATTCACTGCCGTCAGCGCCGCCCTGGAGAAGGACGCCCCGGAGAAGGAGACCCCGGACACCCCCGGCGCCGTACTCGCCCTCGCCGGGCGGCAGTTGATCTCGACGGTGGGCGGTGCCTCCGGCCCGCTGTACGGGACGCTGCTGCGCCGCACCGGCAAGGCGCTCGGCGACCGGGCCGAGGTGAGCCGCGAGGAGTTCGCCGCGGCGCTCGGCGAGGGTGTCGCGGCGGTGGCCGCGCTGGGCGGGGCCGCGGCCGGGGACAAGACGATGCTGGACGCGCTGCTCCCGGCCGTCGAGGCGCTCTCCGAGTCGTTCGCCGCTGCGGGCGCGGCGGCGCGGGACGGGGCGCTGGCGACCGTACCGCTGCGGGCCCGCAAGGGCAGGGCCAGCTATCTGGGCGAGCGGTCCATCGGGCATCAGGACCCCGGCGCGACCTCGGCCGCCCTGCTGGTCGAGGCGCTCGAGGAGGCCGCCGCGTGAGCGCGGGCGGAGACGGCGGGGAGGCGGGGCTCGTCGGGGTCGTGCTCGTCTCGCACAGCGCGGAGGTCGCCGCGGCCGTCGCCGCGCTCGCGAGAGGGCTCGTGGGCGGCGGCACGACCGCCCCCGTCGCGGCGGCGGGCGGCACCCCCGACGGCGGCCTCGGCACCAGCTCCGAGCTGATCGCCGAGGCGGCGGCGGCCGTCGACCGGGGCGCGGGCGTGGCGGTCCTGGTGGACCTGGGCAGCGCGGTGCTCACGGTGAAGGCCCTGCTGGCCGAGGACGAGCTGCCGCCCGGGACGCGGCTGATCGACGCGCCCTTCGTCGAGGGCGCGGTGGCGGCGGTCGTCAGCGCCTCGGCCGGGGCGCCGCTGGCGGCGGTGGAGGCGGCGGCCTCGGAGGCGTACGGCTACCGGAAGGTGTGAGCCGCGACACGTGGACGAGGGCCCGGCGGGAAGCTCCCGCCGGGCCCTCGCGCTTCAGGCCCGGCGCCGGGTCCCTCGGCGGCGCCCCGACCTTTATGCAACTTGTTGCACAACACGCGTCCCGTGCTCTACAACTGGAGACGACGACACCGCCGTATCTGGAGGCGCCCCGATGAGCGACTACCCCCACCTGCTGAGCCCCCTCGACCTCGGCTTCACCACCCTCCCCAACCGGGTGCTGATGGGGTCCATGCACGTCGGGCTCGAAGAGGCCGAGAACGGCTTCGAGCGGATGGCGGCGTTCTACGCCGAGCGGGCGCGCGGCGGGGTCGGCCTCATGGTCACCGGCGGTATCTCCCCCAACGACGCGGGCCGCCCCTACGAGGGCGGCGCCAAGCTCACCACCGAGGCGGAGGCCGCCCAGCACCGCACGGTCACCGACGCGGTGCACGCGGCGGGCGGCCGGATCGCGATGCAGATCCTGCACTTCGGCCGGTACGCCTACCACCAGGACCTGGTGGCGCCGAGCGCGCTCCAGGCCCCCATCAGCCCCTTCGTGCCGCACGCCCTCACCGACGAGGAGGTCGAGCAGACCGTCGAGGACTTCGTGCGCGCGGCCGGACTGGCCAAGTCCGCCGGGTACGACGGCGTCGAGATCATGGGCTCCGAGGGCTATCTGATCAACGAGTTCATCGCGGGCGCCGTGAACCGGCGCACCGACCGCTGGGGCGGCTCGTACGAGAACCGGATGCGCTTCCCCGTCGAGATCGTCCGCCGCACCCGCGAGCGGGTCGGCGCGGACTTCATCATCATCTACCGGCTCTCCATGCTGGACCTGGTGCCGGGCGGCTCCACCCTGGAGGAGGTCGTCACGCTGGCGCGGGCCGTCGAGGCGGCCGGGGCGACCCTGATCAACACCGGCATCGGCTGGCACGAGGCCCGTATCCCGACCATTGCCACCTCGGTGCCGCGCGGCGCCTACACCTGGGTGACCAAGAAGCTGATGGGGTCCGTCTCCATCCCGCTGATCACCAGCAACCGCATCAACACCCCCGAGGTCGCCGAGCGGCTGCTCGCCGAGGGCCGGGCGGACATGGTGTCGATGGCGCGGCCGTTCCTCGCCGACCCCGAGTTCGTCGCCAAGGCGCGGGCGGGGCGCCCGGACACCATCAACACCTGCATCGGCTGCAACCAGGCCTGTCTGGACCACACCTTCAGCGGGAAGATCACCTCCTGCCTGGTCAACCCGCGCGCCTGCCACGAGACGGAGCTGACCCTCTCCCCCACCAGGCGCCGCAAGAGCCTCGCCGTGGTCGGGGCGGGCCCCGCCGGGCTGGCCTTCGCGGTCTCGGCGGCCGAGCGCGGCCACGCGGTCACGCTCTTCGACGCCGCGGCGGAGATCGGCGGCCAGCTGAACATCGCCAAGCGCGTCCCCGGCAAGGAGGAGTTCCACGAGACGCTGCGCTACTACCGTACGCAGCTCGAACTACGCGGTGTGGACGTCCGGTTGAACACCACCGCGACCGTCGAGGAGCTCACCGCGGGCGGCTACGACGAGGTCGTCGTCGCCACCGGCGTCACGCCCCGCACCCCCGCGATCCCCGGCTTTGACCACCCCAGCGTCGTCACCTACCTCGACGTGCTCCGCGACGGCGCGCCGGTCGGCGAGCGGGTCGCGATCGTCGGCGCGGGCGGCATCGGCTTCGACGTGGCCGAGTACCTCACCGACGGCGGCGACGCGGCGAGCCTGGACCCCGAGACGTACTTCCGGCAGTGGGGCGTCGACACCTCCTACGGCGAGCGCGGCGGACTGCGCGCGCCCGAGCGTCCCAAGCCGCCGCGCGCGGTGCACCTGCTCCAGCGCAAGACGTCCAAGGTCGGCGCGGGCCTCGGCAAGACCACGGGGTGGATCCACCGCACCGAGCTCAAGCACCGCGGGGTGACGATGGTGCCGGGCGTCACCTACGACCGGATCGACGACGCCGGGCTGCACATCACCGTCGACGGCGCCTCCACGGTGCTGCCGGTGGACACCGTGGTCCTGTGCGCGGGGCAGGAGCCGCGCCGCGATCTGTACGAGGAGCTGACCGCGGCGGGCGCCACCGCGCATCTGATCGGCGGCGCGGACGTGGCCGCCGAGCTCGACGCCAAGCGCGCCATCGACCAGGGCACCAGGCTGGCGGCGGCCCTCTGACGGCCGCGGTCGGCGCGGCGGTTCCCGCAGAACCTACGATGCGCTCATGTCCCTCCCGCACGCGATCCTGACCGCTCTGCTCGAAAAGCCCTCGTCGGGGCTGGAGCTGACCCGCCGGTTCGACAAGTCGTTCGGCTTCTTCTGGTCCGCGACGCACCAGCAGATCTACCGCGAGCTGGGCAAGCTGGAGCAGTCCGGGTTCATCCGGGCGCTGCCGTCCGAGGCCCGGGCGCGCGGCCAGAAGAAGGAGTACGAGGTGCTGCCCGCGGGCCGCGCGGAGCTCGCCGCGTGGGCCACCGCCGGGCAGGACCCGCGGGCCATGCGGGACCCGCTGCTGCTGCGGGTGCGGGCGGCGGCGGTGGTCGGCACGGAGGGCCTCCCCGCCGAGCTGCGCCGCCATCTGACGCTGCACGAGCGGCAGTTGGAGCTGTACGAGTCGATCGAGCAGCGGGACTTCCCGCCGGAGCGCGACAGCGAGCAGGACCGGCTGCGCCACCTCGTGCTGCGCGGCGGCATCGAGCTGGAGACGTTCTGGATCCGCTGGCTGACGCGGGCGCTGGAGACGGTGGACGGCGAGGAGTGAGGGCGGCCCCGTACGCGTGAGAGCTCCGGCGGGGTGGTGCGCGGGCGACGCGAACGCTGGCGTTGTATTATGCAACTAGCCAGTGAGAGGACCAGCCGTGCCCAGCCGAGACCAGTCGGTCACCACCATCCAGCGGGAGCTGACCGCGTTCGCCCGCCGCGCGCGGGCCGCCGCCGCGCGGATGCACCCGGAACTGTCGCTGGTCTCCTTCACCCTGCTGTCCCATCTGGAGGACCAGCAGGGGTGCCGCGCGACCGACCTCGCCGCGTACTACATGCTCGACAAGTCGACGATCAGCCGGCAGATCGCGGCCCTGGAGAAGCTGGGGTTCATCGAGCGCCGCAGCGACCCCGCCGACCACCGCATCCAGCTGCTGCACCTGACCGCCGCGGGCACCGAGAAGCTCGCCGAGGCCGCGGTGCTGCGCCGGCACGCCTTCCACGAGCGCCTCGCGGACTGGGAGGAGGCCGACCTCGACCGGTTCGCCGCCTACCTCCTGCGCTACAACGGCACGGCGTCCGACGGGAGTTGACGCCCGCGCGCTAGCGGCTGCCCGCGCCCGGGGTGACGAGCCCCGACTCGTACGCCAGCACCACCGCCTGCGCCCGGCTGGCCAGGTCCAGTTTGCTCATGGCCCGGTTCAGATGGGTCTTCACCGTCGCCTCGCTGATGAAGAGGTGCTCGGAGATCTCCTGGTTCGACAGCCCGCGCGCGGTGAGTTTGAGGACCTCGGTCTCCCGGGCGGTGAGCGCGGCCAGGTCCGACGAGAGCCGCGGGGCGCACTCGGCGGGCCGCGCGAAGGCCTCCACCAGGCGCCGGGTGACGCTCGGCGCGAAGAGCGTGTCGCCGCCGCCCACCGCCGTGACCGCGTTGAGCAGCCGCTCCGGCCCCGCGTCCTTGAGCAGGAACCCCGAGGCGCCCGCGCGCAGCGCGGAGTACACGTACTCGTCGAGGTCGAAAGTGGTGAGGATCAGGATGCGCGGCGCCGGGTCCTCGGCGTCCGCGAGGATCCGCTCGGTGGCGGTGATGCCGTTCGTCCCCGGCATCCGGATGTCCATCAGGATCACGTCCGGTCGGGTCCGCGCGGCCTGGGCGACGGCCTCCTCGCCGTCGCTCGCCTCGCCGACGACATCGACCCCCGCCGCCCGCAGCAGCGCGACCAGACCGGCCCGTACGAGGAACTGGTCGTCGACCACGAGTGCCCTGGTCATCTCAGTTACGTCTGCCCCCTGTGTCGTACGGCCGGTCAGGCGGTCGGCTGGGCCGAGGTCGGCAGCAGCAGCCGGACCTCGAAACCCCCCTCGCGCCCCGGGCCGGTGGTGATCGTGCCGCCGTAGAGCTTGGCCCGCTCCCGCATTCCGATCAACCCATGGCCCCCGCCCGTCCGGTTTCTGGCCGGATTCGCTCCCGTACTGTCGTTCACGACGGCCAGGACGACATGGTTCCGTTCGTAGGAGACTTCCACGCTCGTCACAGCGCCGGGGGCGTGTTTGAGGACGTTGGTCAGCGCCTCCTGCGCCACCCGGTACGCGCACAGGTCCACCCCGGGCGCGAGCGCCCGCGCCTCCCCCCGCACCCGCAGCCCGACCGGCAGACCGCCGGCCCGCAGCCGCTCCACCATGTCCGGCAGCCGCGCGAGACCGGGCATCGGGGCGGACGGCTCGTCGTCGAGGTCCTCGGCGCGCAGCACGTGCAGCATGCGCCGCAGCTCCTCCAGCGCCTCCTGGCTGGTCGCCGAGATGGTGCCCAACGCGCCGCGGGCGGTGGCGGGATCGGAGGTGAAGACGAACCGCGCCAGGCCCGACTGGACCGATATCACGGACATGTGGTGGGCGATGATGTCGTGCAACTCCCGTGCGATACGGCCGCGTTCCTCCGCCACCTCGCGCCGGGCCCGGGCCTCCTGCTCGTGGGCGAGCTGTTCGGCGAGCCGGGTGGAGCGGCGGGCCACCCGGCCGAAGCGCCGGATCACGGCCGGCACGGCGACGGCCTGGACGGCCACGCTGGGCATGGAGTCGCTCCCGACACGGAACCCGGCGAACAGCCAGACGGCGCCGAGGAGCGCGGCGCAGCTCGCGGAGGTGCGGGCGGGACGGGTGGCGGCCACCGTGTAGCAGGCGATCAGACCGCCGTAGCTGCCCACGACCGGCCAGTTCCCCAGGGCGATGTAGAGCGTCCAGGTGGCGACGACGAAGAGGCAGACCCCCACGGGTGCCCGGGAGCGGAACGCGCACGCCATGTTGATGACCACCGCGAGCCCGTATGCGACCAGGTCGAGCGGTGGCTGCCCCTGGCTGGAGGCCTCCCGTCCCAGCAGCACGGCGACACACGTCTGTGCCAGCGCGACGAACACATCGGCGGTGACGGGGCGGATCCGCATGACCGCAGCCTAGGTGCAGGTCAGACGCATGGCGTCAACCGTTCGCGGTGCACGCGCCTACCGCGGGGGTTGTACACGGACCCGCTCCCTCCGCAGGGTCCACAAGTCGTTTGCCACCGGGCCCCGGTGATGTTGGAGTGAGCGCATGGACAACGAAGCGGTACTGGCCCTGTTCGACCGGCAGATGCGCCGGAACTACCCGGCCGACGGCCCCGGAGCCACGTTCGAACGCGTGGGCCGGGTGGTGCGCCATGTGGGGCCGGATCCCGTCTGGAACGCCGTCGTCTGGTCCGGCCTCGACGAGGAGTGCGCGGAGCGCGAGATCGCCGCGCAGGTGGACCACTTCGCCGCGCTGGACCGCGAGTTCGAGTGGAAGCTGTACGCCCACGACACCCCGGGCGACCTCGGTGAACGCCTCCTCGCCGCCGGGTTCACGGCCGAGCCCGCCGAGGCCCTGATGGTGGCCGAGGCCGAGGACCAGCTCCACGACGTGGCGCTGCCCGAGGGGGTGGAGCTGGTGCCGGTGACCGACGCGGCCGGGGTCGCGTTGATGAGGACCGTGCACGAGCAGGCCTTCGGAGGGGACGCCTCCAGGCTCGCCCGGGCCATGGAACTCCAGCTCGCCCAGGCCCCCGAAACCCTGGTCGCGGTCGTGGCGGTGGCGGACGGGGTGCCGGTGTCCGCGGCCCGGATGGAGCTCGTCCCCGGGACGGAGTTCGCGGGGCTGTGGGGCGGCGGCACCGCCGAGGCCTGGCGCGGCAGGGGCATCTACCGGGCACTGGTCGCCCACCGCGCCCGGGTCGCCGTCGAGCGCGGCTACCGCTTCCTCCAGGTCGACGCCTCGGATCGGAGCGAGCCGATCCTGCGCCGGCTGGGCTTCGCCCGGCTGAGCACCACCACACCGTACGTCCGCCGGCCGTAGCCGGGCGCGCCCTCTCGCCGGAGGCCCGGCCGGGCAGCACACTGGTGGCCATGGCCGTGAAGCGCAGCGCGGGACTCCTCCTCTACCGGACCGTACCGGCCGGCGTCGAAGTGCTGATCGGGCACATGGGCGGCCCGTTCTGGGCCGGCCGGGACGAAGCCGCCTGGTCGATCCCCAAGGGCGAGTACGACCCCGAGGAGCTGCCGCAGGCCGCGGCCCGGCGCGAGTTCGAGGAGGAGCTCGGCCTGCCCGCCCCCGAGGGCACCCCGGTGCCGCTCGGGGAGGCGCGGCAGGCAAACGGCAAGGTGGTGACGGTCTGGGCGGTCGAGGGCGACCTCGACCTGGCCGGTGTCGTGCCCGGCACCTTCACCATGGAGTGGCCGCGGGGCTCGGGCGTACGGCGGGAGTTCCCCGAGATGGACCGGTTCGCCTGGCTCGCGCCCGAGGAGGCGTCCGCCCGGCTGGTGGCGGGACAGCGGGTCTTCCTCGACCGGCTGGCCGCGCACCTGGCCGGGACCGGGCGGACCTGACGGGTTCAGGCCACGTGCGGGGCGCGACCGCGGTGTTCGGCGATGATCCGCGCGTACTGGCGCCCGCTGCCCTTCACCGTGCGCCTCTGCGTCGCGTAGTCGACGTGCACCAGGCCGAACCGTTTGTCGTAGCCGTACGCCCACTCGAAGTTGTCCAGGAGCGACCAGGCGTAGTACCCGGCGAGCGGGGCGCCCCTGCGGGCGGCGCGGGCGCACGCGGCGAGGTGCTCGCGCAGATACCGCACCCGCTCGGGGTCGTGGACGGTGCCGTCGTCGGTCACGGCGTCGGGGAAGGCCGAGCCGTTCTCGGTGACGTGGATGCGGCGGGCCCCGTAGTCGTCGGTCAGCCGCATCAGCAGGGCCTCGATACCGCTCGCGTCGATCTCCCAGCCCATGCCGGTGCGCGGCAGCCGGGGGCGCGGGACCTGGCGGGCGAAGGGGAAGGGGCCGTGCGGGTCGTCGGCGACGCGCACCCCGAAGTAGTAGTTCAGGCCCAGCCAGTCGAGCGGCTCGGCGATGGCGTCGAGGTCGCCGGGGCGCTCGGGCAGGTCGACCCCGTACACCTCCCGCATGTCGGCGGGGAAGCCCCGGCCGTGCACCGGGTCCAGCCACCAGCGGTTGGTGTGGCCGTCCATGCGGCGGGCGGCGGCGAGGTCGGCGCCGGAGCCGGAGGCGGGCTCGACGGTCGAGAGGTTGTTGACGATGCCGACCCGGGCGCCGGGGGCTTCGGCGCGCAGCGCCCGGGTGGCCAGGCCGTGGCCGAGCAGCAGGTGGTAGGAGGCGCGGACGGCGGCGGTGATGTCGGTCAGGCCCGGTGCCATCCGTCCTTCGAGGTGGCCGATCCAGGCCGAGCACAGCGGCTCGTTGAGGGTGGACCACAGCGGGACGCGGTCACCGAGTTCACGGGCCGCGACCGAGGCGTACGCGGCGAAGTGCTCCGCGGTCTCGCGGGCGGGCCAGCCGCCGCGGTCCTGGAGGGCCTGGGGCAGGTCCCAGTGGTAGAGCGTGGCGTTGGGGGTGATCCCGGCCTCCAGGAGGGCGTCGACCAGGCGGGAGTAGAAGTCCAGGCCGGCCCGGTTGACCGGTCCGTCGCCGCCGGGGAGGATGCGCGGCCAGGCGAGCGAGAAGCGGTACGAGGTGACGCCGAGCTCCTTCATCAGCGCGATGTCCTCCCGCCACCGGTGGTAGTGGTCGCAGGCGGTGTCGCCGTGGTCGCCGCCGTCGGTCTTCCCCGGGGCGTGCGAGAAGGTGTCCCAGATCGAGGGGCCCCGGCCGTCCTCGGCCACGGCTCCCTCGATCTGGTACGCGGAGGTGGCCACGCCCCAGGCGAAGTCCTCCGGGAGGGCGGCGAGGTCGATGGGCTCGGTCACGAAAGTCCTTTCGTCAGGGTGTGGCTGATGGCCCGTCACTTGACGGCACCGGCGGTGAGCCCGGCCACCAGATAGCGCTGGAGCAGCAGGAATCCGGCGACCACCGGCACGCTGACGACCAGCGAGGCGGCCATGACCTGGTTCCAGTACACGTCGTTCTGGGTGGCGTAGCCCTGGAGGCCCACGGCGAGGGTGCGGGTGGTGTCGTTGGTCATCACGGAGGCGAACAGGACCTCGCCCCACGCCGTCATGAACGCGTACACCGCGACCGCCACGATGCCGGGGACCGCGGCCGGGACCACCACCCGCAGCAGCGCGCCCAGCGGGCCGCAGCCGTCGGCCATCGCCGCCTCGTCGAGGTCGCGCGGGACCGAGCCGAGGTAGCCGATGAGCATCCAGATGGAGAACGGCAGCGAGAAGGTGAGGTAGGTGAGGATCAGTCCGCCGCGCGAGCCGTAGAGGGCGACCCCGGTGGTGTTGCCGACGTTGACGAAGATCAGGAACAGCGGCAGCAGGAAGAGGATGCCGGGGAACATCTGGGTGGACAGCACGGTCACGGTGAAGACCCGCTTGCCGCGGAAGCGGTAGCGGCTCACCGCGTACGCCGCGAGGACCGCGACGACGACGGACAGCACGGTCGCCGCGCCCGCCACGATCAGCGAGTTCACGAAGTACTTGGCGAGCGGGACGGTCTTCCAGATGTCGAGGTAGGGGCGGACGGTGAGCCCGCTGGGCAGCCAGCGGAACCGCCCCGACACGTCCTTCAGCGGCTTCAGGGAGCTGCTGGCCATCACATAGACGGGCAGCAGCACGAAGGCGGTGAGCAGGGTGAGGAAGACCCGGCGGGCCAGGACGAAGGAGCGGGGCAGTGCGGTGGGGCTAGCGCCGGCCATCGGCGGTCTTCCTTCCCCGGGAGGTCAGCAGGAGGTAGACGGCGGTCACCACGAGGAGGAAGAGCAGCAGCAGGACCGACATCGCGGCGCCGGTGCCGAAGTTCCAGGTGATGAAGGACGACTGGTAGATGTGGATGGAGATGAGGTCCGCGGCCTTCGGCGCCGAGCGCCCGAACAGCACGTACGGCGTGTTGAAGTCGTTGAACGTCCACAGGAACAGCACCAGGACGAGGACCTGGTTGACCGGCCGGAGCGAGGGCAGGGTGATCCGGCGGATCCGCTGCCACATCCCGGCGCCGTCGATGGCGGCGGCCTCGTACAGCTCCTGGGGGATGTTCTGCAGTCCGGCCGTGACGATGAGGAAGGCGAACGGCCAGCCCTTCCAGACCGAGACGGTCAGCAGCGCGACGAAGCTGTTGTCGCCGATCAGCCAGAAGGAGCGCTCGCCGCCGAGTCCGAGCTGGTCGTACAGGACGTGGTTGACCAGCCCGTTGTCGCGCTGGAACATGAACGCCCAGGTGATGACGGCCGCGTAGACCGGCAGGGCGTACGGGACGAGGAAGAGCGCGCGCAGCAGGCCCCGGCCGCGGAAGCCGTCCTGCATGAAGACCGCCGCGGCCGTGCCGAGCAGCCAGCACAGCGCCACCGAGGCCACCGTGAACAGGCAGGTGGTGACGAAGGAGTCGAGCAGGTCCCTGCCGACGGGCGCGGAGAAGTCGACGGAGATCCGGTAGTTGTCGAATCCGGTCCAGGGCGCGGTGGACCAGTCGCGGATGTAGAACTGGGTGAGCGTCTTGAAGCTCATCACCGCGCCGATGGCCATCGGCACCAGATGGACGAGGAGTTCGAGGGCGAGGGCCGGGAGCAGGAGCAGATAGGGCAGGCTCGCCCGGCGGACGCGGCCGGGGGCGCGGGAGCGGCGGCGGCCCGGGTGCGGCGCCGGCCGCTCGCCGTGCTCCGGCCGCGTCCGCGTGCCGGGGGCCGGGGGCGCGGGGGTCGACGGGGTCACGGGGGCGCTCACTTGGGCATCTGCTGCTGGGCCTTGGCCAGGGCCGCCCTCACGGACTCGGTGGTGACGGCCCGGCCGGCCGCCGCGTCGGCCCACAGGCCCTTGACGGCGGTGCCCACGGCCGTCTCGAACTGGGATTCCTCGGGGACCTGCGGCAGCGGGGCGGCGCTCTTGAGCAGGGTGTCCTTGAGGACGGAGGTGTCGGGGGCGCCGAAGGCGGGATCCTGCTGGGCGGCCTTGACCGGCGGGATCGAACCGTAGGTCCTGTTGAGGATCTTCTGTTCCTCGTCGCTGGTCATGAACTTCACGAACTTCAGGGCGCCGTCGCGGTTGCGGGTGTTCTTGAAGACGGAGATGTTGATGCCCGCGACCATCGAGTTGACGTTCCTGGCGGTGTCCGGGGTCCCGGCCGGGACGGGCACCGGCGCCACGCCCCACTCCTCGGGCTTCATGCCCTGGGCGGCGAAGGTGGAGGCGGCGGCCTGCCACAGCACCATGGCGGTCCTGCCGGTGGAGAAGTCGCGCAGCGACTGGTTCTGGGCGTACTCCGCGTTGCCCGGCGCGACGATCCTGTCCTTGGCCATGAAGTCGACGTACTGCTTGACTGCGGCGACCGCGCCGTCCGAGGTGAAGGTGGGCTTGCCGGCCGCGTCGAAGAAGTCGGCGCCGTGCTGCTTGCCCAGCACGAACACCTGGTGGATGTTGTTGGCGAGGTTGGCGCCCTCGGCGCCCAGCCCCCATCTGCCGTCCTTGGAGAGCAGCTTGCCGTCCGCGACCAGCTCGTCCCAGGTCGCGGGCGGCCTGGCTATCCCCGCGTCGGCGAACATCTTCTTGTTGTAGTAGAGCGCGTACGACAGCGAGTACAGGGGGACGGCCGCCGGGTCCTTGTCCGGGGCCCCGGCCGCGGCGACCGCGGAGTCCGCGAACCGGGCCCGGCCGCCGATGGCGTCGAACGCCGCCCGGTCCCACGGCAGGAGCGCGCCGGTGGCCTGGAGCGAGGCGGACCAGGTGTTGCCGATATTGAGCACGTCGGGCCCCTGGCCGGAGGTGGTGGCGGCGAGGATGCGGTTGAGCAGGTCGGACCAGGGGACGACCTCCAGCTTGACCTCGATCCCGCTCCGCTGTTCGAACTTCTTCAGCTCGGCGTTCAGGATCTTCTTGTCCGCCTCGATGTTCGGCCCCTGGTTGGACGCCCAGTACGTCAGGGACTTCGGGGAGTCGTTGCCGCCTCCTCCCGTGGCGGAACCGCCCCCGCAGGCACTCGCGGTGGCGGCGAGAGCGGTGACGGTCGCGAAGGCAGCCGCGGCTCGGAGTCTGCGCATGGCGGATCGCCCCTTTCCGGGGTTCCAGAGGTGCCGGGTTCAGGTCTTGAACGGATTCACGCCTTAATTTAGGACGTGAGTTAAGACCCGAGAGAAGGTCGCGTCAAGGCCCCGCGCGACGGTATGTTGCACGCAGGGAGGGAGCCATATGGCCATGCCGAACAGACGAACCGTTCGTGACCTGCGGCGCGACAACCGGACCGCGGTATTGCAACGGTTGTATTTCGACGGCCCCACCAGCCGTCAGGCGCTCGGCCCCGCCACGGGCCTGAGTTCAGGATCCATCAGCAACGTGGTCACCGAGCTCGCCGCCGAAGGGCTCCTTCAGGAGGCGGGCGTCGTCGACTCGGACGGCGGCCGTCCGCGCACCCTGCTCCGCGTCACCCCCGACAGCGGCCACCTCATCGGGGTGGACGTGGGCGAGACCCGCGTCCGCGTCGAGCTCTTCGACCTGGTGATGAGCGAACTGGCCCGGGCCGAGCTCACCTTGGCCCCGGGCGGCTACGACGTGGACCACATCGTCGGACTCATCCGCGACGGCGTGGCCACCGTCCTGCGCGGCGCCGGCCTCGCGCCCGAACGGCTGCTCGGCATCGGCGTCGGAGTCCCCGGCATCGTCGACCGCACCGGCACCGAGGGCGCGGTGGTGCACGGGCAGACCGTCGGCTGGGACGCGGTCCCCCTGGAGGCCCTGCTGCGTACCGCGCTCGCGGACGAACTCCCGCCCGGCTTCCGCCTCTTCGTGGAGAACGGCGCCAAGACGCTCGGTCAGGCGGAGATGTGGTTCGGGGGCGGACGCGGCGCCCAGGACGCGGTGATCGTGCTGTTCGGCTCGGGCGTCGGCGCGTGCATCGTCTCCGACGGGCAGATCTACGGGGGCGCGCACAGCAGCGCCGCCGAGTGGGGCCACACCACGGTCCATGTGCGCGGGCGGCGCTGCCGGTGCGGGGCGCCGGGGTGTCTGGAGGCGTACGCGGGCGCGGAGGCGCTGGTCGCCCGCTGGCGCGAGGCGGGCGCGGTCCTGCCGGACGGTATCGCGGAGGAGGCGGCGGTGTCGGCGCTGGTGGCGGCGGCCTATCCGGACGCCGACACCCGCCGGGAGGGCGGCGCCGGGGCGGACACCCGGTCCGGCGGGAACGCGGGGGACGACGCCCGCCGCTCCCCCGACCCGGTGGCGCGGGCCGTGCTGGACGAGACCGCCGAGTACCTCGGCGCCGGACTCTCCGACCTCATCAACCTCTACAACCCCGAGCGCATCCTCGTCGGCGGCTGGGCGGGCCTCCAGCTCGGCCCGTACATCCTGGAGTCGGTGCGCGCACACGCCACCGCCTACGCCCTGCGCCACCCCGCCGAGCGCGTCACCATCGAGCTGGGGCGGCTCGGCCCCGACGCGGTCACCGTGGGGGCCGCGACCCTGCCCCTGGCCGACTTCTTCGCGCGCGGCGGCCACCGCGCGCCGGGCGGGGAGGCGCCACCCGTCGCCGAACAGCCCGGCTGGCGGGCCTCGGTCGAGGAGCGCGCCGCACGCTGACCCCCGCACCGCCGGGGCCGCTCAGGCGGACTCCCGTACCACCAGGGTCGCTCAGGCGGACTCCCGCACCACCAGCTCCGGCGCGAAGACGACCGAGGTCACCGGGCGTGCGGGCGCCTCGATGTGCTCCTGGAGCAGTCTCGCCATCTCCGCCGCCATCTCCTCCACCGGCTGGCGCACGGTGGTGAGGCCGAGGCGCCCGGAGGTCGCCGCCGCGCTGTCGTCGAAGCCCACCACGGCCACGTCGTCGGGAATCCTCCTGCCGTGCTCCCCCAGCACCTGGCAGGCGCCCCGCGCCATCACGTCGTTGCCGACGAACACCCCGTCCACGTCCGGGTGTTCGGCCAGCAGCCGCGCCATCGCCTCCTCGCCGCTGCGCTGGGTGAACCGCCCCTCGACGATCGGTACGTACGGCCGGCCCCGCAGCGCCATCACCTCCCGGAACCCGGTCAGCCGGTCCTGGCCCGCCGGCACGTCCAGCGGTCCCGTGATCGTGGCGGGCCGCCGGCAGCCCCGGGCGAGCAGCCGCCCGGCCGCGAGCCGCCCCCCTGCCACGTGGTCGAGGTCGACGTGGGTGAGCGGCACCGGCCGCGCCGGGCGGGCGAAGAGCACCGCGGGCAGCCCGGCGGCGGCGACCAGCGCGGGCAGCGGGTCCTCGCCGTGCGCCGACACGATCAGGGCGCCGTCGGCGCTGCCCTGGCGCAGATACTGGACGACCTGCTCCCGGTCGGCGGGGGTCTCGGCGAACATCAGCACCGGGTGCGTGCCGCGGGGCCGCAGGTAGGTGACCACCCCGGCGACCACCCGGCCGAAGAACGGGTCGGCGAAGACCCGGGCGGCGAACGCGTCCGGCCCGTCGTCCTCGGCGGGGCCGCCGTCCACACCCGACACCACCAGGGCGATCGTCCCGGCCCGCCGGGTGACGAGCGAGCGGGCGGCGCGGTTGGGCGCGTACCCGGTGGCCTCGACGGCCCTGCGCACGGCTTCCTGGATGGCGGGGTCGACGTTGCGGACGCCGTTGACGACACGGGACACCGTCGCCCGGGACACCCCGGCGACCCGCGCCACGTCCTCCAGGGTGGGCGCCCCGGTGTGCTCCCGCAGATCTCCGCTCATGGCGGCACTGTACGGGGAGAGCGCTCCCCCGGCAGCGGCGCCCGGCCCCCGGGACGGACCCTCCGGGCCCTCGGACGCGTCGGCCGATGAACCGGTGGATTGCCCCAACAACCGTTCCACGTACAACTCTTGACGTGTTCGCATCGCCGGAGAACCATCTGGGTGCAGCCGGAGAGCGCTCTCCCGTATCCCCCCCGCTCGCCCCCACGACCCAGGATCGAGGCTCGATGCACGCTCCCCCCGCCGGTTCGCCGGTGTCCCCAGGATCCCTCGCACACCCCCGCCGGCTCGCCGCCGCCGTGGCCGCCGCCCTGGTGGCCGCGCTGCTCCTGTTCGTCCCCGCGCCCGCCGCCCACGCCGACCCGCCGCCGCTCTCCCAGGGCCGGCCCGTCACCGCCTCCAGCCAGGAGAACGGCTCCACCCCGGCCGCCGCAGCCGTCGACGGCGACCCGGGAACGCGCTGGTCGAGCGCGTTCTCCGAGCCGCAGTGGATCCAGGTCGACCTGGGCGCCCCGGCCGCGCTCGGCAAGGTGGTCCTGAAGTGGGAGGCGGCGTACGCCAGGGCGTACCGCATCGAGCTCTCCACCGACGGCACCGCCTGGACCACGGCGTACTCCACGGCCAACGGTCCCGGCGGCACCGAGACCCTGCCCGTCTCGGGCACCGCCCGCTACGTACGGATGTACGGCACGGCCCGCGCCACCCCATACGGGTACTCCCTCTGGGAGTTCCAGGTGTTCGGCAGCGGCGGGGGCACCCTGCCCGGCGGCGGTGACCTGGGCCCCAACGTGCTGGTCTTCGACCCGTCGACCCCCGACATCCAGGGCAGGCTCGACCAGGTCTTCCGGCAGCAGGAGTCGGCGCAGTTCGGCACCGGCCGCTACGCCCTTCTGTTCAAGCCCGGAACGTACAACGGCCTCAACGCCAACCTCGGCTTCTACACCTCGATAGCGGGTCTCGGCCTCAACCCCGACGACACGACCATCAACGGCGATGTGACGGTGGACGCGGGCTGGTTCAACGGCAACGCCACCCAGAACTTCTGGCGGTCCGCCGAGAACCTGGCGCTCAACCCCGTCAGCGGCACCGACCGCTGGGCGGTCGCCCAGGCGGCACCCTTCCGGCGGATGCACGTCAAGGGCGGACTGAACCTGGCGCCCAACGGCTACGGCTGGGCCAGCGGCGGCTACATCGCGGACAGCAGGATCGACGGCACGGTCGGACCGTACTCGCAGCAGCAGTGGTACACCCGTGACAGCTCGGTGGGCGGCTGGACCAACGGCGTGTGGAACATGACCTTCTCCGGGGTCCGGGGCGCACCCGCGCAGAGCTTCCCCAACCCTCCCTACACCACGCTCGACACCACTCCGGTCTCCCGCGAGAAGCCGTTCCTCTACCTCGACGGCAACGACTACAAGGTGTTCGTCCCGGCCAAGCGCACCAACGCGCGGGACGTGTCGTGGGCGTCGGGCAGCACGCCGGGCACCTCGCTCCCGCTCGACCGGTTCTACGTGGTGAAGCCGGGCGCGAGCGCGGCGACGATCAACCAGGCGCTCGCCCAGGGCCTCAACCTGCTCTTCACGCCCGGGATCTACCACGTCGACCGGCCGATCGAGGTCAACCGGCCCGACACGGTCGTCCTCGGACTGGGGCTCGCCACGATCGTGCCGGACAACGGTGTCACCGCGCTGCGGACCGCCGATGTGGACGGGGTGCGGCTGGCGGGGCTCCTGATCGACGCGGGTCCGGTCGAATCGCCCGTGCTGCTCCAGGTCGGGCCGCCCGGGGCCGGCGCCGGCCACGCGGCGGACCCGACGACCGTGCAGGACGTGTTCGTGCGGATCGGCGGGGCGGGCGCGGGCCGGGCGACCTCCAGCATGGAGATCAACAGCGACGACACCATCGTGGACCACACCTGGCTGTGGCGCGCCGACCACGGAACCGGCGTCGGCTGGGACACCAACCGGGCCGACTACGGCCTGACCGTGAACGGCGACGACGTCCTGGCCACCGGTCTGTTCGTCGAGCACTTCAACAAGTACGACGTGCGGTGGAACGGCGAGCGCGGCCGGACGATCTTCTTCCAGAACGAGAAGGCGTACGACGCGCCCAACCAGGCCGCCGTGCAGAACGGCGGGGTGCGCGGGTTCGCCGCGTACAAGGTGGCCGATTCGGTCACCACCCACGAGGGCTGGGGGCTGGGCAGCTACTGCTACTACAACGTGGATCCGACGATCGTCCAGGACCACGGCTTCGAGGTGCCGGACCGGCCGGGTGTGCGTCTGCACGACCTGCTGGTGGTCTCCCTCGGCGGGCAGGGGCAGTACGCGCACGTCGTCAACGGCACCGGGGCGCCGACCTCGGGCACCTCGACGACGCCGTCGACGGTGGTCTCGTACCCCTGAGGCCGCCCGGCGCCGAGGCGTGACGCGCGACTGCGCCGGTGGTCCCACGAGGGGTCACCGGCGCAGTCGCCACGGGGTGAGCGGGTCAGTGCCGGGCCGGGCGCCGACGGCGCGCGGCCCAGACGATGCCGCCGCCCGCGATGAGCACGGCGCCGCCCATACCGGCGACGAGCGGGGTGGAGCTCGACGAGCCGGTCTCCGCGAGGTTGGGGCTCGGCTGGGGCGCGGGGGCCGCCGGCGCGGACGTGCTGGGCGCCGGGGCCGGCTTGCTGGGCTTGGCCGACGGGGTCGGGGTCGGCTTCGACGGCTTGGACGGCTTGCCCGACGGGGTGGGTTTGGTCGGGGGCACGGTGTCGCAGACGGGGGACGTCTTGGTCTCGTCGCGCGAGTACTGGTCGCCGTCGCCCGCCTTCACGATGAGCCGGAGCGTGAGCTCCTTGTCGTGGGCGGGGAGCTTGAGGTCCTTGTGGAACTCGCCCTTGAACTGCTCGGTCGGGAGCAGGTCCTTGCCGTCCGCCGTCTTGATGGTCACGGTGTTGGTGGCCTGGCGGGAGTAGCTGGTGAGGTCGACCGACACGGCCGAGCAGGTCACCTTCCAGACGGGGGTGTGCGCCTGTGCGGGCAGCGCGCTGAGGCCGACGCCGAGGAGCCCCGCGGCGGCTGCCCCTATCAGCGCTCCACGACGACGCGCCGTTCCTCTGATCACGGTCACAGAATCCTCCACTGTTCCGTACCGCCCCATTGGCGGTGCGCGCACAGTACCGCTCCCGTCCCACGGCCGAGCAGCGGTCCCCCACATCACTCGTCTCACCTGTCCGGTTCCCGTCGGCTCCCCTACCCGATCCAGTCGGCATAAGGGGGACTTTCAGGAGCTCAAAGAGTCCCGATCGGGGCATATCCCGCCTTTTCCGGGGGAGTTGACTATATTTCAACGAATCCGGAAATGGCGTTCCGTTCCCGCTCCTACCGGAACCACCAGGAGGACCCCCGGGAGAACCCGTCCTTCCTCTTCCGGGCTTCGTTGACCGAGGGAACGGATTCCGGCCGGGGGGCTCCGCACGCCGTCGAATGGCGCCTTGTCGGCCTGCCCGCGGCGAGCGGACGATCGGTCCTCGTTCCTGTGCGGCGGCCCCTCCCGGCCGCCGCACCACCTGTCCTCCAGGAGGTATCCCGTGGTGAACGACCGGATGTCCCTCAGTCCCGACGCGGCACGGCAACTCGCCACCGCCACCAAGACCGCGCCGCAGATGCGCGGCATCACCCCGCGCTATCTGCTGCGCGCGCTGCCCTGGGTGGACGTCGAGTCCGGGGTCTACCGCGTCAACCGCCGCCGCACCTTCGTGCTGGGCGACGACCGGATCACCACCTACGCGGACGACGACGGCGCCCACCGGGTCGTCCCGGGCGATCTGCGCGAGATGCCGTACTTGGCCGACGCCGACGAGGCCCTCCTGACCGAGCTGGCCGGTGCGTTCACCGAGGTCACCTTCGAGGCCGGGCAGGTCCTGGTGCAGAGCGGCGACCCCGCCGACCGGCTGTGGGTGATCGTGCGCGGCCGTGCCGAGAAGCGTATGACCGGACGGTACGGCGAGGAGGCACTCCTGGAGGTCATCGGCGACGGCCAGTTCTTCGACCTCGGCAGCTGGACCCGCTCCGAGCCGATGCCGTACCGCGTGCAGGCGCTCACCCCGGGCGTGGCCCTGGTCGCCGAGCGCGGGGCGCTCGCGGCCCTGACCGACCGGGACGCGGGCGTCCGCGCCGCGATGGACGACTACTCCGCGGGGAACCACCTGGTGCCGGGCGCCGAGGTGCCGGTGGACCTGTCCTCCGGCCATGTGGGCGAGCCGGATCTGCCGGGCACGTTCGTCGACTACGAGGACGCGCCGCGCGAGTACCACATGACGCTCGCGCAGACCGTGCTGCGCGTCCACACCCGGGTCGCGGACCTCTACAACGGGCCCATCGACCAGACCCGGGCGCAGTCCAACCTCACCGTCCAGGCGCTGCGCGAGCGGCAGGAGGCGGCGCTGCTGAACCACCCCGAGTTCGGTCTGTTCAACAACGTCCCGGCGGGCCAGCGCGTCCAGTCCCGCACCGGCTCGCCCACTCCGGACGACCTCGACGAGCTGCTCGCCAAGGTGTGGAAGCAGCCGGGGTACTTCCTCGCGCACCCGCGGGCGATCGCCGCGTTCGGCCGTGAGTGCACCCGGCGGGGTGTGCCGCCGGTCACCGACACCCGGTTCGGCAGCCCGCTGCTCACCTGGCGAGGGGTGCCGCTGCTGCCCTCCGACAAGGTCCGCTTCCACGGCGGGCCGGGCTCCGGGACGACCGAGATCCTGCTGATGCGGATGGGCGAGGCGGAGCAGGGCGTGGTCGGCCTGCGCCCCTCCCACGTCCAGGACGAGATCGAACCGGGCCTGGGGATGCGGAACATGGGCACCGACCAGAAGGGCATCACCTCGTATCTGATGACCGCCTACTTCAACACGGCCGTGCTGGTGGAGGACGCCGTCGCCGTCCTCCAGAACGTCGAGGTGTCCAACTACCATGACTATTCCTGACCTCACCCGGCAGCTGCCCGAGGCGCCGGCGGCGGGCCCGCCCGCGATGTCCCGGCAGTCGGCCGCCGCGCCCCGGCCGCAGGGCGCCTACTCCGCCGAGACCGCCCGCCAGGACTTCCCCGTCCTGCACCGCACGGTCAACGGCCACCCGCTGGTGTGGCTGGACAACGGGGCGACGACCCAGAAGCCCCGCCAGGTCATCGAGGCGCTCGCCGCGTACTACGGCACCGCCAACTCCAACATCCACCGCGGCGCCCACACCATGGCCCGCGAGGCCACCGAGGCGTACGAGGCGGGGCGGGCGGCGGTCGCCCGGTTCCTGGGGGCGCCGGACCCGGCGAGCATCGTGTTCGTCCGCGGCACCACGGAGGCGGTCAACCTGGTCGCCCAGAGCTGGGGCCACGACAACCTCGGGCCCGGCGACGACATCCTCGTACCGGTCCTGGAGCACCACTCCAACATCGTCCCCTGGCAGATGGCGGCCAGGCGGACACGGGCCCGGGTGGTGCCGGTCCCGCTGACGCCCGAGGGGGAGATCGACCGGTTCGCGTACGAGGACCTGCTCTCCTCGCGGACCCGGCTGGTCGCGCTCAGCCATGCCTCCAACGTCCTGGGCACCGTCCCGCCGGTGCGGGAGATGACCGCGCTCGCCCATCGGTACGGGGCGAAGGTGCTGGTGGACGGGGCGCAGGCGGTGGCTCACTTCCCCGTGGACGTGACGGAACTGGACGCGGACTTCTACGCGTTCTCCGGTCACAAGCTGTTCGCCCCGACCGGCATCGGCGCCCTCTACGCCAAGCCGGAGGTCCTGGCGGACATGCGGCCCTGGCAGGGCGGCGGCAACATGATCGACTCGGTGGACTTCGGCCTCACCACCTTCGCCCCCGTCCCGCACCGCATGGAGGCCGGCACCGGGAACATCGGCGGTGTGATCGGGCTGCTGGCCGCGCTGGACTGGCTCGGCTCCTTCGACCGCGACGCCGTCACGGCGTACGAGGAGGGGCTGATGGCTTACGCGCAGCAAGCCATGGCCACCGTGCCCGGTCTGGACCTGGTGGGCGCCGCGCCCGAGCGGATCGCGGTGCTGACGTTCACGCTGGCGGGCCATGACCCGGCGGCCGTCGCCGACTGGCTGGACCGCGACGGGATCGCGATCCGCGCGGGCCACCACTGCGCCCAGCCGGCGCTGGCCCACTACGGGCTGGAGTCGGCGGCCCGGGCCTCACTGGCGCTCTACAACACGTCGGAGGAGGTGGACCGGCTGGTGGCTTCGCTGCACCGGCTCCAACAGACGTCCGGCTGAGAGCCGTCGGGCGCGTGGGCCGACCGGACGGCAGACATCAACGTCTGTCGTCCGTCACCCCCTTGATCCCATCCCCCCTCACCCGCACCGCCCGCCACGGCGGACGGTGCGCCTGCGGCGGGACGGTCGGCAGGGGCGGCGCGGGAGCGCCCAGCGAGTCGAGACGGCGCCGCAGCAGCTGGTTCTCCGCATACAGATCGGCCAGGACACGGACCTTGGAACGCACCGCCCACGGCTCCACCGGCTTCACCAGGAAGTCCGCGACGCCGAGGTGGTAGGCGCGGGCCGCGAGGTCGTCGTCGCGGCCGATGCCGGTGACCAGGATGACCGGCAGACTCCGGGTGTGGTCCAGGCGTTTGAGGTACTCGACCACTTCGAGGCCGTCCATCCGCGGCATCAGCACATCGAGCAGGATCACCGCTATCCCACCGCGCAGCACGGTCTTCAGCGCCTCGTCCCCGCTGCGGGCGCACACTATCGGGCGACCCACGGGACGCAGCACACTCTCCATGGCGAAGAGGTTGTCCTCACGGTCGTCCACCACGAGGATCTTCCACGAACTGTCCACGTCCCAACCACACTCCCCTGCAGCCGGACCTTCACAGTAGTGCGCGCCGGGGCCGGGCGCAGGAGGCCCCCGGTACCTGCCAACGGCATCTGCGTCCGCGTCGCGGGGGCCCCGGCGCGGGGGTGCCGGGCGTCTACGGGCGTCCGCCAGCGCAAACGGAATTTGCACCCGCGGCCCCGCGCGTCCGGCGGTTCACCGCAGGCGAAAAACTCGGCCGGTTGTCACTCCTTCTTGCGGCGGCTTCTCCGCGCCCCGGCGAGACGGCGGGCGCGGGCCCGGTCCCCTAGCGTGGGGTCATGGACAAGACGCGCGGGACGACGGGGCCGGATGGGGCGAGGGCGGCGGCGGTGGGACCGGACGACGCGGCGTTCCCCGCGCACCGGGCACCGCGCTGCCGCAGTCTCGACGCGCTGGACGCGCAGGTGATCCGCTGCCGGGCCTGTCCACGGCTGGTCGCCTGGCGCGAGGAGGTCGCCGCGACCAGGCGGGCGGCCTTCCGGGAGTGGGAGTACTGGGGGCGGCCGGTGCCCGGCTTCGGGCCCCCCGACGCGACGATCGCGGTCGTCGGCCTCGCCCCGGCCGCGCACGGCGGCAACCGGACCGGCCGGATGTTCACGGGCGACGCCTCCGGCGACTTCCTCTTCGCCGCGCTGCACGAGGTGGGGCTGGCCAACCAGGCCGAGGCCACCCACGCCGGGGACGGCCTCGAACTGCGGGGCGTACGGCTGGCGGCCCCGGTGCACTGCGCGCCGCCGGACAACAAGCCGACTCCCCAGGAGCGCGACAACTGCCGCCCCTGGCTGGCGGCCGAACTGGAACTGCTGGGACCGGGGCTGCGTACGGTCGTGGTGCTCGGCGCGTTCGGCTGGCAGGCGCTGCTGCCGGTGCTGAGCTCGGCCGGCTGGCAAGTGCCGCGCCCCCGGCCCCGGTTCGGCCACGGCGTCCAGGTGGTGCTGGACGCCGCCGAGGAGGGCCACCCGCCGCTGCGGCTGCTCGGCTGCTACCACCCCAGCCGGCGCAACACCTCCACGGGACGGCTCACCCTCCCCATGCTCGTCGACGTGTTCCGCGAGGCGGCGCGCCTGTCGGGCCTGTGAGTCGGTCGCGTACGGGAACGGTCTTCTACGGTCCCGCAAAGGTTGAACGTTGACCGAAGAACCGGCTCCCGGCCGCCGCTCATGGGCTCTCACCTGCCCACATCGCGTCCCTCGCGACCCGGGTGTGTGATGGAAGGGTTGGTCACGAGGGGCGGGAGCGACGAAAGGAGCCGGTATGGACACCGGACGGATACGTCGAGCGGCCACCGCGGCCCTGTTGTCGTGCGGTCTGGCCCTGGGCGGCTTCGCCACCGCGGCGGCGGCGGCCCCGGCCCACGACCCGGGCGACGGCCACGATCACGGCCAGGGCAACGGCTGGTCCTGGGACACCCGCATCAGCGGCTGGATCCGTGAGGACCACGGCGGCGGATGGCGCTGGGACGACCACCGCTCCGACGGGAACTGGGACGACCACCACGGCGGTCACTCCCGGGACCACCACGACGGCGGCCGGGTCTGGGGCACGGTCACCTCGCGCATCGAGCTGAACGTCCGAGACAACCCGAGCCTGAACGCCGGCGTCACCGTCGCCCTCAGCCCGGGCAGCAAGGACCGTATCGAGTGCAAGACCCATGGCTCGAACGTCGACGGGACCTCCACCTGGTACTGGCTGAGCCATGCCCACGGCTGGGCCAGCGCCGCGTTCGTCCGGGCGAGCGGCGACGTGCCGGACTGCTAGCCGTACGGACCCCGCCGGGGGGAGGAGCCTCGCGGCGGGGCGGGTGGACCGTGTGGAGCGAACCGTGTGCGCTCCCGGGAATAGCGACACCGGGAGCCGCCTTGGAGCTGCTGAGAGAACGAGGAGTCGGCAGATGCCCAAGGCGTACGCGTACACCCGCCGCGGCGGTCCCTGGACCGGGATGTCCGGTCCGGGGACCGAGGCGTTCATCGAGCGGGAACGGCCGAGCCCGGACCCCGGCCCGGCGCCGGCCCCGATCGGGGCGGCGGCGTGAGCGCACCGCATCCCCTCGACAACCCCGCCCGTTCCTCCCTCACCGGCCCGCACGCCCACTTCGCCGAGCGGCGGGGGCGGGTGCTGCGCTATCCGCCCGAGGTGACGCCGTGGCTGGCGCTCCCGGACGACCCCGGGCCCGAGGACTGGACCGATGTCGCCGCCCTGGCCGGGCCGGACGGGGAGGTGCCGTTGCTCGGGACGAGCCTGCTGCCGCCCCCGGGCTGGGAGTTGACGTTCGAGGCCGACGGTGTGCAGCTCGTGGACGACACGGTCGCCGCCCGGCCGTTCCCCGAGGCGGTCACGCTGACCGCCGCCGATGTGCCGGAGATGATGGACCTGGTGGAGCGGACCCGGCCGGGCCCCTTCCTGCCGCGCACCATCGAACTGGGCGCCTATCTGGGCGTACGCAGGAACGGCGTTCTGGTGGCGATGGCCGGGGAACGGCTGCACCCGCCGGGCTGGACGGAGATCAGCGCGGTCTGCACCGACGACGCCTTCCGGGGCCAGGGCCTGGGCACCCGGCTGATCCTGGCGGTCGCCGCGAACATCAGGGACCGCGGTGAGCGCCCCTTCCTGCACACCGGTGCGCGCAACACCGGCGCCATCCGTCTCTACGAGGCCCTGGGCTTCCGGCTCCGCCGTACCACGCGGTTCATGTCGGCCCGTGTACCGGACGGCCAACTGGCAAGCGCGAACAGCTCACTTCACTCGATCGAGTGTTGAAACGGTCGTGTGAATTGTTTCTGCACTTCCGGCACTCTGGGCAGCGTCTAACGTTCCCCCCGGCGGCCTCAGCCCCCGGTCGCCACGTCCACCGTTGCCTGTGGGGGAGGGGCAGTGCGCCGCAATGAACACGTCGAGGAAAGCCCGCGCGAACTGGTGCCGGCCTCCCCTCGGCACCACGAGAAGCCGCTCCTCCGGGTCCGCACGCAGGCCGGAGTGACCGTCGCCGAGCTGCACGGCGAGATCGACATCCAGGCCGTCCAGTCCCTGCGACCGTGCCTGGACACCCTCACCGGGGACGGGGTGGGCACGCTGGCCCTGGATCTGCGCCCCGTCCGGTTCCTGGACTGCTCCGGTCTCGCCCTGCTGGTGCGCGCCCACCGCCGGGTGACCGAGCGGGGCGGCTCCTGGGCGCTCGTCTGCGACCATCCGCTGACGCTGCGGATCCTGCGGATCACCGCCCTCGCGCCCGCCCTGGGGCCTGCTCCCACGCTGGAACAGGCCCTGGACTCCGTCAGGCCGCCGGCCGGCTCCGCCGCAGCCGAAGAGTGACCAGCTCGAAGGGGCGCAGCGCCAACCGCACCGCCCCCTCCGCCAGTTCATGGCGCGGCCCCTCGGCCAAGGGGCGTTCCAGCAGGTCCGTAGCCACCACCGCGTCCGCCTCGAACCCCGGGGTGAGCCGGGCCGACGCCCGGCCGCCCCTCGACTCGTAGAGCCGTACGACCACGTCGCCGCTCCCGTCGTCGGCCAGCTTCACGGCGCTCACCACCACCGCGTCCTCGTCGACCGACACCAGCGGCGCCACCTCCGCGCCGCCCGCGACCCGCCGCTCGGGCAGATTGACGCGGTAGCCCTCGCGCACCGCCTCCCCGATGCCGGCCCCCGGCACCAGCGCGTGCCGGAAGCGGTGCGGCCCCTGGTCGGTCTCGGGGTCGGGGAAGCGGGGGGCGCGCAGCAGCGAGACACGGACCGTGGTGGTCGTGCCCGCGCCCTCGGCGGCGTCGCGCACGGTCCGGGTCACGTCGTGCCCGTAGGTGGAGTCGTTGACGAGGGCGACGCCCCAGCCCGGCTCCTCCAGATGGACGAAGCGGTGGTTGCACGCCTCGAACTTGGCCGCCTCCCAGCTGGTGTTGGTGTGGGTCGGCCGGTGGACATGGCCGAACTGGGTCTCCGACGCGTACCGCTCGGCGTGGATGTCCAGCGGGAACGCGGCCTTGAGGAACTTCTCGGTCTCGTGCCAGTCGACCTCGGTGTCGATGTCCAGGCGCTTGGCGCCGGGGGCGAGGGTGAGCAGCTGGGTGACCCGGGAGCTGCCGAAGGTGCGGACGACCCTGACGGTGGCCGCGTCGGCGTCCTCCACCGCCACGAGCTCGTCGAGGTCCGTCAGATCCGTCACCGTGTTGCGGTAGAAGGCGTCCACGTCCCACGCGTCCCACATGTTCGGGAAGTCGGGGTGGATCTGGAGGAGGTTGGCAGCCTTGCCGGGGGCGATCGACTCGCGCCCGGCGCCGATGTCGTACGCGGACACCACGAGCCCCCGGGCGTCGATCTCCACCGACAGCAGCCCGTTGTCCAGGACGAAGCCGCCGTGCTCGCGCGGGACTACGCGGCTCACGCCGGTGCGCGCGGCGGGCGCGGCGCCGCCCGCGGCCACGCCGTCGCGCGCGTGGGGGGCGGAGTTGAAGACCAGGGTGGTGCCCGGGGCGCCGTCACCGGCGAGTGCCCGCTGCGCGCCCTCGATGATCTCGTTCAGCTCCTCGGCGACCGCCGCGTACGTCTTCTCCGCCTCGCGGTGCACCCAGGCGATGGAGGAGCCGGGCAGGATGTCGTGGAACTGGTGCAGCAGGACGGTCTTCCAGACGCGGTCCAGCCGCTCGTACGGGTACGGGAAACCGGTGCGCACGGCCGCCGTCGCGGCCCACAGCTCGGCCTCGCGCAGCAGGTGTTCGCTGCGCCGGTTGCCCTGCTTGGTCTTCGCCTGGCTGGTCAGGGTGGCGCGGTGCAGCTCCAGATAGAGCTCGCCCACCCACACCGGCGCGTTCGGGTACTCCGCCTGCGCCTTGGTGAAGAACTCCGCCGGGCTCTCCCACTCGACGGTCGCCGAGCCCTCCAGACTCCGCAGCCGGGCCGCCTTGGCGACCATCTCCCGGGTGGTGCCGCCGCCCCCGTCGCCCCAGCCGGTGGGGGCCAGCGAGTGCCTCGCCGCGCCCTTGTCCTTGAAGTTGCGGGCGGCGTGGGCGATCTCGCTGCCCTTCATCGAGCAGTTGTAGGTGTCGACGGGCGGGAAGTGGGTGAAGATCCGGGTGCCGTCGATGCCCTCCCACTGGAAGGTGTGATGGGGGAACTTGTTGGTCTGGCTCCAGGAGATCTTCTGGGTGAGCAGCCACTTGGCGCCCGCCGCCCTGATGATCTGGGGCAGCCCGGCGGCGAAGCCGAAGGTGTCCGGCAGCCAGGCCTCGTCGTTCTCGACGCCGAACTCCTCCAGGAAGAAGCGTTTGCCGTGCACGAACTGACGGGCCATCGCCTCCGAGCCCGGCATGTTGGTGTCCGACTCCACCCACATGCCGCCCGCGGGCACGAACCGGCCGTCGGACACGGCCTTCTTCACGCGCGCGTAGACCTCCGGCCGGTGCTCCTTGATCCACGCGAACTGTTGCGCCTGGGACATCGTGAAGACGAAGTCCGGCTCGTCCTCCAGGAGCGCCGTCATGTTGGAGGTCGTACGGGCCACCTTCCGCACGGTCTCGCGCAGCGGCCACAGCCACGCCGAGTCGATGTGGGCGTGCCCCACCGCGCTGATGCGGTGGGCGGTCGGCCCGGCGGGCACGGCGAGGACGTCCGCCAGCTCGGCGCGGGCGGCGGCGGCGCTGCCGCCCACGTCCTGGAGGTCCACCGCGTCCAGCGCGCGCCCCACGGCCCGCAGGATGTCCCAGCGCCGGGCGCCCTCCACCGGCAGCTCGTGCATCAGCTCGCCCAGGACCTCCAGGTCGAGGACCAGCTCCCAGACGGTCTCGTCGAAGACGGCGAGGTCCATGCGGGCCAGCCGGTACTGCGGCTCGGTGCCCGCCGTCTCCTTGTCGCCGAGGGGGGTCGGCACGAAGGGGTGGTAGTCGAGGACGACCGGGTTGGACGCGGCCTCGATGTGCAGCCGCACCTCCTCGCCGCCCACCGCGGGCGCGCCGATCCGCACCCACTGGTTGCGCGGGTTGAGCCCCTTCACCGGGGTGCCGTCGGGGCGGTAGACCAGGCCTTCGCACTGGAAGCCCGGCATGTTCTCGTCGAAGCCGAGGTCGAGGAGCGCCTCCACGGTCCTCCCGGCCCACTCGGCCGGTACGGTCCCGGTCACCCGGAACCAGCTGGTGCCCCAGGGAGCGCCCCAGGCGTCCCCGACCGCGATCGGCGCGGGGTCCTGGGCCAGCCCCTCGGCGACCGGGACGGGCTCGTCCGGCGCATGCCACACCGCCACTTCCAGCGGGACGGATTCGGGGTACACGGCGGGGCGGATGCGCTCGTCGAGGACGCGCCTGAGGCGGGCCTCGACCAGGCTGCGGTCGTCATGCATGAGGGTCTGCTCCGTGGGTCGGGGGCCGAGCGGGGGGTGCGGGTGCGGCGGGGGCGGATGTCACCAGGAGTGGACGGTGGTGGCCGGTGCGGAGGCGGTGTAGAGCTCGTCGACGGCCCGAATCTCGAACCGTGCCGAGCGTTCGCCTCCTTCCGGCTCCAGTGCGGGAACGAAGAAGGCATTCCCGCACGTTCCCCCGAGGAAGCGGCGGTTTCCTCCCTGGAGCACCCGGTGCAGTTCGTAGTGGCGCACCGCGCCGGGCGACGGGTGCCACGCGAAGCGCAGCGAGGTGCCCCCGGCGCCGGTCGCCGAGCCGGTGACGCGTGCCCGGGTGGGCGCGGGCACGGGTGCGGCGGCCCGGTCGCGTACCGCCAGCGCGCCCAGGCGCCAGGTGGCCCGGCCGTGCGCGGTGAGGCGGACGCCGAGTGAACGCACGGTGCCCAGGCGTCCGTTCACGCGTGGGACGGCATGCGCCGGCAGGTTCGGGGGCAGGGTGTTCAGCCGCAGGGCCGTGGTGGTCCATCCGGCGCCGCCCGCCGTCAGCCGGCCCGCGGGGAGGTAGACGTACGGGACCGGTTCGCCCGGTCCGGCGGGCTCGCGCAGGGCTATGGCGAGCTCGACCGTGACCGTGCCCGCGTCGGCCCGGTGGGTGAGCTCGACGACCGTGGAGCGGGACAGCGGCAGCCGGGTCGCGTGGAGTTCGACCGAGGCGGGGGCGTCGAAGTCACCGTCGACCAGCAGACTGGAGCCGCCGCGCCAGGCGTCGGCGAAGTCGAGGGTGACGGCCGGCCGGCGTCCGGCCGAGCGGACCACCCAGCGGCGGCCCGGCAGCCGGTCCTGGAGGCCGAGGTGGTTCCACTCGGCGGCCGAGACCACCTCGCCGTCCTGGTACCAGCGCAGCCCGTGCCCGGTGTTGAAGGAGGTCGCGAACGGCAGCCGGTCGACCGTCGAGCGGTCCGCGACGACCGTCGCCGGGGCGCGCCAGCCGTCCGTGTCGGGCTGGGAGGGGTCGAGTGAACGGCCCGTCCAGAAGCGGTCGTCGGCCGCGTGGAACTGCCCGGGCGTACGGCTCTCGGGCGGCAGTTGGTTCCGCGTCCACTCGGGCCGGTAGAGGCCGTAGGAGACGGTGTGCGGCCGGTCCCGGGGCACGATGGCGTCCCAGTCCACCGGGGTGTTCCATCCCCGGGCCTCCACATCGACCCCGGCCCACAGCTCGTAGCGGTCGCGGCCCAGCCGCCGCGCCAGGTCGCCCGAGGCCGCCAGGCTCCGCGGCGACCAGCGGAAGTCCACGAACATCGCGTCGGCGGTGCGGAAGAAGTCCTGGTTGCGGCCGTCGAGCGCGCCCTGCCAGCCGACCGAGCCGTCGATGGTCATCGCGTCGTACCAGGTGATCCGCAGCCCGGCGGTCTCGGCGCGCTTCTTGAGGTCGGTGACGAAGGCGAGCATCTCGGCGCCGAGGGCAGCGTCGCCGCCGTCGGTCTCGGCGTTGACGAACCAGCCGTCGAAGCGGTGGACGGTGGCGACCTCGACCAGCTTCGCGGCCAGCGGGAAGCGGCCGAGCGCGTCGCGCCGCACCAGATCGCGGGTCCACCTCAGTTCGCCGCCCCAGGCGGTCGGCGGCAGGAAGACGGTGCCGAGCACGGGCACACCGTTGCGGTGGGCCGCGTCGACGATCGGCGCGTTGGGCGCGAGGATCAGCCCCTCCCCCGCCGAACCGCCCCAGAAGACCAGTTCGTCGAGGTAGGCCCAGTGGCTGAGCGCGTAGTAGTCGGCGGTGGGCGCGCCCTGGGAGGGGTTGCCCGCGGTGTGCTCGAAGGAGACGAGCGCCTGGACACGGGCCTGGCCGCCGCGCGCGGTCCGGTTCACCGGGACCGGGGTGAACCGTGCGGCGAGCGGCACGGAGGCGGTGTTGAAGGCGAGGTCCTCGTCGTCCTCGGCCCGCCAGTCCTTCAGACTGCGCCAGGTGATCCCGGGGCCGGGCGTACCGGAGGGCAGGGAGTCGGGGTACCAGTAGGAGGCGTGGGGCTGGAGCTCGGGGGCCGGGCCTTCGGCGGCGCGGGCGGCGACGGACGGCAGCGCGAGGGCGGCGGCGGTCCCGACGCCGGTGAGGACGACGGAACGACGGGTGGGAAGCTGACGCATGGGTGACTCCGTTTCAGGTCGAGGGATAGTGGGAGGGGCACACACCGGTCGGCCCGAAGGGGCGCGGGGAACCGGGCGACCAGCCCCTGACCGGCCCGCAGCCGGACGACCGCGCTCGCCCTAGCGCACCGCACCGGGCCTCACCACCTCCTTGATCCCCCGCAGCGCCAGGTACTCCTCGTCCTCCGCCCGGCCGGCCAGCACGACGGCCGGCCGCACCCCGTCCGCGACGAGCCGGGCGTACGCCTCGAAGACCGGCCCCCTCGGCGCGCACACGGAACGGCGCGGTGCCAGGACCTCGTCTCCCACGTCCACGACGAGCGCCGTGGTCCGGGGCGCGGGCGCGTGTACCCTTCCGCGCCACTCCCGGGCGAGCAGGGCCACCATGGACCCCGCCGGTTTGACGCGCCCGTCCGTGGTCAACAGCCCCAGGCTGTACTCCAGTTCGGGGAAGTCCGCCAGCGACCGGTCCACGTCGTGGGAGCACCACCAGGTGATCCCCCACAGATCCGCGCAGTCCAGCGCGTTGACCACGGTCGCCTCGGTGAACGCGGCGGCGTGGGCGGCGGGGATCAGCGGCGCAGGCGCGCCGACCTCCTGGAGCCACACCGGCCGGTGCGGATCGTCGGCCCAGGCCTTCGACAACTCGGTCAGGTACGCGGCGTGGTGCTCGGTGGCCGTGCCGGTGCGTCCGTGTGCCTGGGCCGTACCGTTGAACACCCAGGAGTGCACGGTGGTCATGGCGCCGAGCCGGGCGGCGTGCGCGGGCGTGAAGGGCTGGTCGTCCTGGTACCAGGCCGCGTCGTACCCGGCGTGCACATGGGGCCTGCCGGGGGCGCCCTCCTCGCAGGCGGCGAGCATCCGCCCCAGCCACGCCCCGGCCTGCGCGGGGGTGATGCGGTCGGGGTCGGGGTGCGGGCCGGACGCGAACTGGTTGATCTCGTTGCCCAGTGTCATCCCGATGAAGTTGGGCCGGTCCGCGAGGGCCCCGGCGAGGGTGCGCAGCAGCGCCGCCTGCCCGTCGAGCACGTCGGGGTCGGTGAAGATGTTGCGCCGGTGCCAGGTCTGCGTCCAGGCGGGCAGGAAGTCGAAGCTGGACAGATGGCCCTGGAGGCCGTCGACGTTGACGTCGAGGCCGCGTTCGCCCGCCGCGTCGGCGAGCTGGACCAGCTGTTCGACCGCGCGCGGCCGTATCAGGGTGCGGTTGGGCTGGAAGTACGGCCACACCGGGAAGACCCGGATGTGGTCGAGGCCGAGCGCCGCTATCGCGTCGAGGTCGGCGCGTACGGCGTCGAGGTCGAAGTCGAGCCAGTGGTGGAACCACCCCTGGCCGGGTGTGTAGTTGACGCCGAAGCGCACGGCGGCAGGCATGCGGGCCTGTGCTGAAGGCATGCGGGTCCGTTCTGTGGGCGTGCCGCGGGTGGAGGAGCCGGAGGTCGGGGAGGCCGGGGCTCAGCCCTTGACGGCTCCCTCGCCGACGCCGCGGAAGAAGTAGCGCTGCAGACAGGCGAAGAGCGCGATGAGCGGGGCGACGGCGATGACCGTGCCGGCCGCGACGAGCCGTTCGTCGTTGGCGAAGGTGCCGTGCAGGTAGTTCAGGCCGATGGTGAGGGTGAAGCGGTCCGGGTCGCTGAGGACGATCAAGGGCCACAGGAAGTCGTCCCAGGCGCCCATGAAGGCGAAGATGGCGACCACGGCGAGGGTGCCCTTGACGGCGGGCAGGGCGATCCGCAGATAGCGCTGCCAGGCGCTGGCCCCGTCGACGTAAGCCGCCTCCTCGATCTCGTACGGGAGGTTGCGGAAGGCGTTGCGCATCAGCAGGACGTTCATCGCGCCGATGGAGCCGGGCAGCAGGACCGCGACGAGGGTGTTGTTGAGGCCGAGCTCCCGCATGGTGGTGAACTGGGCGATGATGATGCCCTCGACGGGGACCAGCATGGCGAGGACGAACGCGAGGGCGGCGGCCCGGCGGCCCCGAAAGCGCATCCGGGCCAGGGCGTAGCCGGCCAGCGAGGCGCCGACGCAGTTGGTGACGACGTTGGCGGCGGCGACCTTCAGCGAGTTCAGGGCGTAGTCCCAGACCGGGATGGTGTCGGCCACGCGCGTGTAGTTGCCGAGGGTCGGCTCGCCGGGCAGGAACCGGGGCGGGGAGCTGAAGATGTCCTCGTGCGGCCCTTTGAGCGAGGTGGACAGCTGCCACAGGAACGGGCCGACGGTGAGGGCCAGTACCGCCAGGAGCAGGGCGTAGCGCACCAGGAGCTGCCAGAGCGGGACGCGGCGTCCCTCCGCGTCGGTGATTCCGCGCGCGCGGGGTGCGGCGGGCCCCGATCGCGGCCGGGACCCGGCGTCGGTGCCGGTGCCGGTGCCGGTGCCGGTATCGCTCTCGGTGTCGGTGTCGGTGTTCACGCGTCCTCCCTCCGGTCCGCCCGCAGGACGAGCAGCATCAGTGCGACGGTGATGACGAAGACCACGACGGAGATCGCCGAGGCGTAGCCGACGCGTCCGGTGAGGCCCGTGCCGACCCGCTGGACGAGCATCACCAGCGTGGTGTCCTCGCCCGCGGGGCCGCCGCCGGGGCCCGCCATCAGATAGACCTCGGAGAAGACCTTGAAGGCCGAGACCGAGGAGAGCGCCGCGACCAGGACCATGGTGGAGCGCAGGGCGGGCACGGTGACGGTGAAGAAGCGGCGCACCGCGCCGGCCCCGTCGACCGCGGCGGCCTCGTGGAGTTCGCGCGGTACGTCGGCCAGCGCCGCCAAGTAAATGATCATGTAGTAGCCGAGGCCCTTCCAGACGGTGACCGCCATGGCGCTGCCCAGCAGCAGCCACTGGTCGCTCAGGAAGCCGACCCTGCCGACGCCCACCGCCTCCAGCACCGAGTTGATCAGCCCGCGGTCGTCGAGCATCCACACCCAGATGAGGCCCACCACGACGATGGAGGCCACCACCGGGGTGTAGAACGCCGCCCGGAAGAAGGCGATGCCGGGGATGTGCCGCTGGACGAGCATCGCCAGGAGCAGCGGCAGGACGACGAGCGCCGGGACGACGCCGAGGACGTACAGGGTGCTGTTGCGCAGGCCGGTCCAGAACATGTCGTCGTGCCACAGCTCGCGGAAGTTGGCGAGGCCGACGTAGTGGCCGGGCACCAGGGTGCGGCGGTCGGTGAAGGAGTTCAGGACGGTGCTGACGAACGGGTACAGGCTGAACACGCCGACGACGAGCAGTCCGGGCGCCGCGAACAGCCAGGGGCTGGTGGGCAGATGGCGCCGGATGCGGCGGCCGGCCCGCGGGGGGGGGGGGGGGGGGGGGGGGGGGGGGAAGGGGGGGGGGGGGGGGGAGGCTGCCCCGGGGCGGCCGGGGGGGGGGGCCCCGGCCCCCCGGGGCGGCGGTGCGGGCGCCGGAGGGGTGTGCGGTGGGGGCGGCAGGGCTGTCCATCGGACGGCTCAGCTCTGCTTCAGTAGCTGGTCACACGCCTTGACAGCGTTGTCAAGCGCTTCCTTGGGGCTCTCCTTGCCCTGGAGCGCCTTGGCCACCTCGTTGCGCAGCGCGACCTTCATCTGCTCGCTGAAGAGCACCGGTGTGTAGTTGACGGCCGTCTTCAGGGACTTGGCGGCGGCGATCCGCACCCGGGTCTCGTCGCCGCCGTCCTCCTTGGTGAAGTACGGGTCGTCGAGGGAGCCCGCGGTGCTGGGGAAGATGGCGACCTTCTTGGCGAACTCCATCTGGCGGGTGGCGTCGGTGACGAAGTGCGCGAAGGCGACGGCCGCGGGCTTGTGGCCGCTCCTGGCGTTCACCATGACGCCCATGACGTACATGTTCGCCTTGCCGGTGCTGCTGATCTGGTCGGTGATCCCGATGTTCTTGTAGAGCGTCGGCGCCTGCTTCTTGAAGTTGGCGAGGTCGAGGGCGCTGCCCGGGTTCATGGCGACCGACTCGGTCAGGAACTTGTGGCCGGTGGACTCGGGGGTGGCGGTCAGCGCCTGCGGGTCGAGCGCCATGGCGTCGTACAACTCCTTGTACTTGGTGAGCAGTTCGACCCCCTTGGCGTCGTTGAACGCGAAGCCGTCGCCGTTCTTGTTCATCTGCTCGACGCCGTAGCGGCCGAAGTCCTCGATGGTGGGGATGTTCGCGAAGGTGGCGATCTTCCCGTTGCTCTGCTTCGCCATCCGCAGCCCGGCCGCGAAGACCTCGTCGTACGTCTTCGGGGGCTTCTGCGGGTCGAGGCCCGCCTCGGTGAACAGCCGCTTGTTGTAGAACAGCGGACCGGTGTTGAGGTACCAGGGGAAGGCGTACGTACCCTGCGTGCCCGGTATCCGGTGGCTCTCCCAGGCGCCGGGCAGGTACTCCTTGCGGTAGTCGGGGGCCGCCTTGTCGAGGTCGAGCGCGAGCCCGGCTCTGGCGAGCGGGGCCACCAGGTCCGGCGAGACGTTGACGACGTCGGGGAGGGTGCCGCCGGCCGCGTCGGCGCTGATCTTGTCGGCGTAGCCCTCGGCGGGGCGGTCGACCCACTTCACCTCGGTGCCGGGGTACTTCTTCCGGAAGTCCGCGATCACACCGTTGAAGTAGTCCTTGAAGTTCGCCTGGAGGTTCCAGGTCTGGAAGGTGATCTTCCCTTCGACCTTGCCGGACGCGTCGGAGGAGCCCGAGTCGGAGTCGCTGGAGCAGGCGCTCAGCGGCAGGACGGTGGCGAGGACGGCGGCAGCGGCGAGTGCCCTGCGGGGGATGCGCACGGTGTACGGCTCCTTTGCTCGGACCAGACGTGCGGACGGCGGAGCCCGGCCGCCGGGGGCGCCCCTCGAGGCCGCCCCCGGCAAGGACGCGATGCCGGGCGCTCACATCGGCAGACTTTGCGGTGCGATTTGTCAAAAAGTCAATAGGCCGCCCCAGTTGGATGACGTAGACGCAGGTCACCGCTGTGCGCACGGCAGTTGCGGTGATCTACTAATGCGCTTTAGAGTCGGGGAGCTCAAGCGCATTAGTACGCTGGGGCATTCACCGGCCGCGATCGGCCGGAACCAGCGGGGAAGGGGCACGGGTGACGGACAGCCCGCCGGCCGGCAAGGACACACGGGCGGCCCGGCGCACACCGGCGCGCCGCCCGACGATGAAGGACATCGCCCAGCGCGCCGGGGTGTCGGAGAGCGCGGTGTCGTTCGCGCTCAATGACCGCCCGGGCGTCTCCGAGGTCACCCGGGACCGGGTCCGCCGGGTCGCCGAGCAACTGGGCTGGCGGCCGAGCACGGCGGCCCGGGCGCTCTCCGGCGAGGGCGCGGCCACGGTCGGCCTGGTGGTGGCGCGCCCGGCGGCGACGCTCGGTGTGGACTCGTTCTTCCTCCAGCTGATCTCCGGTATCCAGGAGGTCCTGGCGGAGCGTCAGCTCGGTCTGCTCTTCCAGGTGGTGGAGGACGTGGCGGCCGAGTGCGCGGTGTACCGGCGGTGGTGGGCCGAGCACCGGGTGGACGGTGTCCTGGTGGTCGACCCGCGCACCGACGACCCGCGCCCGGAGCTGCTCGGCGAACTGGGGCTGCCGGGCGTCGTCATCGGCGGTCTGGCGGGTACCCACCCCGACCTCTCGCAGGTGCGCGCCGACGACGCCGCGGCGATGGCCGCGGTCGTCGGCAGGCTCCATGCGCTCGGCCACCGCCGGATCGTGCACATCGCGGGCCTCGGCTCACTCGCCCACACCGACCGCCGTATCCGCTCCCTGCGCGCCGAGGCCGAGCGGCGGGGCCTGGCCGGGGTCCGCTCGGTGACCACCGACTACTCCGACACCGAGGGCGCGGCGGTCACCCGCCGGGTGCTGGGCGGCCGGGCGGCGCCGACCGCGCTGGTCTACGACAACGACGTGATGGCCGCGGCCGGCGCGGCCGTGGTCGCGGGGCTCGGCCTCTCGGTGCCCGGGGACGTCTCCATCGTGTCGTGGGAGGACTCGGTGCTGTGCCGGATGGTCCATCCGTGGCTCACCGCGCTCTCCCGGGACACCCTCGCCTTCGGGCGGCTCGCCGCGCGCGAGCTGACGGCGCTGCTCGACGGCGCCGCCGCCCGGTCGGTCCCGATGCCGCCGCCCCGGCTGATCGAGCGGGAGAGCACCGCTCCCCCGCCGCTCACCGGGGCCTGAGCAGCAGGAGCGCCACGTCGTCGCTGCGCCCCTGGGTCTCCTGCACATGGCGTACGAGGGCCTCGGCGACCTCCTCCAGGGGACGCCCGCCCACCTCGGCGAGCCGGTCGGCGACGGCCGCCACCGACTCGTCGAGGTCCACGCCCGAGACCTCGACCAGACCGTCGGTGTACAGGGCGAGGACCGACCCGGGCGGCAGCGGCACCTCCGTGGTCGGGTAGACGGCCCCGGCCTCGATGCCCAGCAGCGGGCCGCCCGCCAGGTCCAGCGTGCGCACCCGCCCGTCCGGGTCCCTCAGCAGCGGCTGGGGATGCCCGGCGCGGGCCAGCAGGGCACGGCCGCGCGCGGTGTCCAGGTGCAGGTAGATGCAGCTGGCGAAGCGCTCGGCGGCCAGCTCGACCAGGAGCCGGTTGGTGGACTCCATGACCCGGCCGGGGGTCTGCCCGACGGCGGTGTAGGCGCGTACGGCCGTGCGGACCTGCCCCATCAGGGCCGCCGCGGTGACGTTGTGGCCCTGGACGTCCCCGATCACGGCGGCTGCCGCCGTCCCGACCGGCAGCAGGTCGTAGAAGTCGCCGCCGATGTCCATGCCCTGGGTGGCCGGCAGATAGCGCGCGGCCACCTCCAGACCCGGCAGGTCCGGCAGGGTGTGCGGCAGCAGGGCCTCCTGGAGGCCGTGGGCGAGCCGGTGCTTGGCGTCGTAGAGACTCGCCCGCTCCAGAGCCTGGGCGATCAGCCCGCCCACGCTGGTCAGCACCGCGCGCTCCTCGGCCGTGAAGGCGCGCTCCTCGGCGTAGCCGAGCACACAGGTGCCCACGGCCCGGCCGGAGGCGATCAGCGGCAGATAGGCCCAGGCGGCCATCCCGTCGGGGGTCGCGTTCCGCAGCGGGTAGAGCCGCTCCAGCTGCGCGCGCGACTCGTAGAACCCCGGTACGCCGGTGAGCAGGGCGCGTACGCCCGGGGTGTGCGCGGTGAGCGGCATCCCGTCGAAGCGGTCCACCAGCGAGGGGTCGTCGTATCCGCGCTGGCCCAGCACATGGAGCCGGCCGCCGGAGGAGCCGAGCATGACCAGGGTCCGGCTGCCCACCGCCGGCATGATCTCGTCGGCCACCAGATCGACCACGTCCCGTACGCCCACGGCCTCGGTCAGCGCGCTGGCCAGGCTCAGGACGTGCGAGATGGTCACCAGCCGCCCCGGTCCCTCCCCCTCGTCGCGCTGCGGACGGCCTCCCCGGGGGGTGGCACGGGCCCGGGTGATGCGCACGCTGAGCCCGGTGGTGCTCGGGTAGAGCCGGAAGGAGAGCCAGTCGCCGGGCGGGCGCAGCGCCACGAACGAGGTGATCTGCTGGCTGAGCAGCGCCGCCCGGTAGCGGTCCTCGTACATCGGGTCGTTGAGCCACGGCAGGGTCACCCAGGGCGGGGTGCCGAGCAGGCGCTCCACGGGGACGCCGAGCAGGTCGGCTGCGGACTGATTGGCGTACTCGACCCGGCCGTCGAGGTCGAGCGCGCAGAGCCCGTACGGCAGGCGGGCGGCCATCCGGGCGGCCTGGGCGGCGCCGTTCTCCCCGGGCGGCAGCTCCACCGGACGCATCGCCGACTCGGGCAGCACCGGGATGCCCTGGCGGGCGGCCCACTCCATGTACTCGGCGAGCCGGTCGCAGGCGGCGGTCAGGCGCTGCCGCTCGGTGCGGGACAGGTCCGCCGGGTGCGAGCCGGGCCAGGTCGTGTAGACGGCCCCGTAGACGGTGTCGGCGGTGGCCACGGGGAGCGCCGCCAGGGCGAAGGGGTAGGGCAGCACGACCGCGATCCGGGGGTAGCGGCCGGCCATCTCCTCCTCGCCGCCCACCCAGACCAGACGGCGTTCGCGGGCCGCGTCGGCGACCGGGATGGGGGCGGCGAGCCCGACCCGCTCCCAGGGCGCGGCGAACACCCGGGGCAGGCCCGCGATAGCCGCCATGACCAGGACGTTCTCCCCGGGATCGAGCACATAGACGGCTCCGGAGTGCGCCTGGACGTCGTCCAGCAGCCCGGTCAGTACGCGGGAGAGCACCGCCTGGTGCGGGGGCGCGCGGTCGGGCGGAGGACCGGGCGCATCCCGGTCGGGCACGGCGGACCACCTCCTCCAGGGCCGCACGGGGACACCTCTGGAAGATCCAGGCTGCCCGCTGACGGCCGTCACCGCACGGCGAGCGGGCCCGGCGGCGTGCCGGGGCGGCGGGGAGCGGCGGGGAGCCGACCGGGGGACAGCGCGGGGCGGGCCTCGGCGATTCGTGTGGAAGATCCCTCCGCCTCCGTTATAAATCGGACTAAATAACTGACGGATCATCATGTGGGAAGAGGGCGCCGCGTGCGACACATGCCCCGGTGGGGACGCGACAGCCGTGGTGCGAACGGAGGTTGAAGTTCGGCCGGGCCAACTACTTCTGGCCGCCTGCCTCGTTCACTCATCAGTGAGAGTCACTTCATGTGGGCAGCGTGTCACGTATCAGCGCAAGTCATGTCCACACCATCTACTTTTCGACGCACCTTCCCACCCATGAAGGAAGCCTCATGCGCCGAACCACCCTCGCCACCGCGCTGTCAGCCGCCGTCGCCCTGACCGCCGCGGTCGTCGTCCCGACCGCCGAGGCCGCCCCCCACGGTGCCCTCCGGCCCTCCCTCGTCTCGTCCGCCAGACCGTTCCTGCCGCCCCTGCCGACCACCGCGGCGCCGGTGACCCGGGTCCTGAGCCCGGGCGTCACCCTCACCACCTACACCTTCGGCAAGAAGGACGCGGACGACTTCTGGACCGCACACGTGTTCCTGCCGGCCGACCCCGCCGGCCGGCTCGACCGGGCCACCACCGAGCTCGGCCCGAAGGACACCGCGGACCGGGTCGCCCAGGCCCTGCGCGAGCGGGGGTTCGCACCGCGGGTCGAAGAGGTCCGCTCCCCCGCGTACGCCGACCTCGCGGCGGGCACGCTGGGCTGGACGGTCCGGGTGGGCTCCTTCGCCGAGCGCTCCGGGGCGGGCGCGGAGCTGGCCAGGGTGAAGGCCGCCGGGTTCACCGGGGACACCCGCTACACCGCGCAGGACGGCACCGACCCCGGGGCCCCGCAGAAGGTCAACGTCCTGCGGGTCGACTTCCACGAGTTCCAGGGCAAGATCGACACCGAGTTCGGACCCACCCTGCACGGCACCGAGCCGGCCACCGATCTCGTCGCCCGGGCGCACGCGGTCGCGGGCATCAACGGCCAGTGGTTCTACAACGACGCCCCCGGCGGGTTCTACGTCAAGGACGGCAAGGTGCTCGCCTCCGCGACCCAGGGCCGGGGCGCGATCACGATCACCAAGGGCGGGCGCGACGTCCGTGTCGGCACCATCAAGGCGCACATCTCGCTGCGCACGCCCGGCGGCGCCACCCAGGAGATCGACGGCGTCAACCGCTTCCCCGGCGACGTCTGGAACTGCGGAGGCGTCGGCGGCGACACGCCCACCGAGAAGCCGCAGCACGACTTCGAGTGCACGGACCCCAGCGAGCTGGTCCGGTTCACTCCCGAGTGGGGCACCCCGCCGTCCGGCGCGGGCGCCGAGGCGGTCCTCGACGCCGACGACAGGGTGGTCGAGGTGAACTCCTCGCGCGGGGCCGCCGTCCCGGCCGGGGGCTCCACCGTCCAGGCCATCGGGGACAGCGCCGAGTGGCTGCTCGGCCATGTGCGCGAGGGCGACCGGCTCGGCATCCGCACCCGCGTCACCGACGGCTACGGCCGCCCGGTCCCGCTCACCCGGGACACCACGATCATGCAGGTCGGTCCGACCCTGGTGCGCCACGGGCGGGTGTCGGTGAACGCGCTGGGGGACGGCATCATCCGGTCCGGCTCCGACCAGTCCTTCACGTACGACTGGACCAACCGCGCCAACCCGCGCTCGATGATGGGCGTGGACGACCGCGGCCGGCTGATGCTGGCCGTCGTCGACGGCCGCCAGGCGGGCTACAGCGAGGGGCTGAGCATCGCGCGGACCGCGGAGCTGATGCGCCAGCTCGGCGCCCGCGAGGCGCTCAACCTCGACGGGGGCGGCTCCAGCGTGATGGTGACGGCGGCCGACGGCGTGATCAACCACCCGTCGGACTCCTCGGGTGAGCGCTCGCTCGGCGACGCCTGGGTCATCAAGCCCTGAGCCGGTACGTTCCCCGCCCCCCGGGGTGACCGGTCCGTGCTCGGTACAGCGGCGCGGGCCGGTCAGTCCTCCGGGGGCTCCTCCGGCGGCACCACCGGCCGCCCGGCCGGCGGTTCGGCGGCCGGGCCCCGCGCGTCCTGCGGGACGAACTCGCACCACACCGCCTTGCCGTCGCCCCGGGGCTCCACGCCCCAGCGGGCGGAGACCGCCTCGATGAGCAGCAGGCCGCGCCCGGAGGTGGCCGCCTCCCCGGGCGTCCTGCGGCGCGGCCGGACGCTGGAGCGGTCCTTGACCCACAGCCGTACGCGCCGCACCGGCTCGGGCAGCACCTCCAGGGTGAGGACGGCGCCTCCCTCGGTGTGCAGCAGGACGTTGCCGAGGAGCTCGCCCGCGGCCAGCTCCACGTCGTCGACGAGCTCCGCGAAGCCCCAGTCCTCCAGGGCCCGGCGCAGGGCCACCCGGGACTCCGCCAGGCCCTCGGGGTCGGCCTGGTGGATGTACTGGTGGATCCGGGGGGCCTGCGGGGTGCCCGGGTCGGGGGCGCGCCGCAGCACCAGCAGGGCCACGTCGTCACCGGTACCCCAGCGCTCCCAGAGGCTGGCGGAGAGGTGGTCCGCGAGCGCGTCCGCCCCCTCGGGGCCGGTCCGCACCGCCGCCGCCAGGGCGTCCATCCCGGCCGTGATGTCCAGGCCCGGCTCCTCCACCAGCCCGTCGGTGCACATCACCATCGTCTCGCCGGGCACCAGGTCGAGGCGGGTCTCGGGGAAGTCCTCGTTGTCGAACTCGGTGGCGAGCCCGAGCGGCAGGCCGCCGCGCAGGTTGGGGCGGCCCACCCGGCCGTCGGTGTGCCGGATGAAGGGCCCCAGGTGGCCGGCGCGCACGGCCCGGACCCCGCCGGAGACCAGGTCCACCTGGGCGTAGGTACAGGTCGCGAAGCGCTCGGTGTCGAGTTCGGCCAGGAAGCGCGAGGCGCGGGCGAGCACGGTGGCGGGCGCGTGCCCCTCCCCGGCGTAGGCCCGGATCGCGATCCTGAGCTGGCCCATGATCGCGGCGGCGTGGGTGTCGTGGCCCTGGACGTCGCCGACCACGACGCCGACCCGGCCCCGGGGCAGCGCGATCACGTCGTACCAGTCGCCGCCGACCTCGCGCCCGCCCCAGGCCGCGTGGTAGCGCACGGCGATCTCGGCGCCGCTCACCTCCGGCACATGGCGGGGCAGCATCGAGGCCTGCAGGCCGGTGGCGAACTCGCGTTCCTGGTCGAAGAGGATGGCCCGCTGGAGCGACTGGGCGACGATGCCCGCGAGCCCCAGACAGAGGTTGCGGTCCTCGGCGGAGAAGTCGCTGCGGCCCCGGAAGAAGAGCGCGAGGCCGCCGACCGGGCGGGCCTGGGCGATCAGCGGCAGGAAGGCCGCCGCGTCCAGTTCCAGGCGCTGGATGTACGGGGCGAGCCGGGGGAAGGTGTGGCCCAGCTCGCCCAGCGAGGTGACGAACCGGGGCCGGCCGGTCAGCACGGCCTCGGCCAGCGGCAGCGAGTCGTCCAGGCGGTGCAGCTTCAGCTCGTCGAGCGCCTCCATCGAGTCGCCGGACATCGCGATGACCTTCAGCGCGCCGCCCTCGACCAGCCCGAGCAGCAGCCCGTCGGCGCCGAACCGCTCCCGCCCGCCGCTGCCGGTGAGGACCTCGGCGACGTCGTCGACGGTCACCGCCTTGGAGAGCGCCTCGGTGGTGCCCTGCACCATGCCGGTGATGCGTCGCCGGCCCGCCTCCAGCGGGCTGATCAAGGTGTACTCGGTGAGCTCGGTGGAGGCGTTGCGGACGATCCCTAGGACGCGGTAGGCGTTGCCCCGGTCGTCGCGCAGGATGCGTCCGCGCACATGGGTCCACTGCCGGTGTCCGTTGCGCCGCCTCAGCTGGAAGTAGGCGCCGTAGGAGGAGCGGCCGGTCTGCATGGCCTCGGCGATGACGCCGTCGACCCGGGCGCCCTCCTCGGGCGGCACCCGGGAGGCCAGCGAGTCGGGGTTCCCGTCGTACTCGCCCGGCCTCAGGTCGAAGACGGCGAGACCGGCCTCGTCGAACGCGAGGGTGTTGTTCTCCAGGTCCCAGTCGAAGCTGCCCATGCGGTTGAGGGCCAGCCTCTCGCCCGGCCCGATCCGCCGTCGCTCGCGTCCAGCCACTGCGTCAGCTTAACTTCGGGGGTTTTTCCTCCGCATCAGCAGGCCGTGCCCACTGGGCCCCCCGTGGTGCGAACGGCCCGCGGTCACCCGTTCGGCTGCGCCCGGAGGGCGGCCGGGGCGGGATTGTGCCGCAGGAGCGCGTCGATGAGCCCCGGGGCCGCTTCGGGGAAGTCCATGGGGACGATTCCGAGCCCGGTCCGGCCCGCCATCGCGGAACCGTCCAGGAAGGAGCACACCTGCGGGTTGAGCCGGGCGGCGTTCCACTCGGGCGGCAGCCCGGCCGCCGTGCTCGCATAGTTGACGTAGAGCCTGCCGGGCTGGTCGGCGGCCTTGCGGAACTGGGCCTCGATCTTCGGGTACTTGCCGAAGGGCTCGGCGTTGTAGTCGTCCTGGATGTCGAAGAGCGCGGGGTCGCCGTAGCGGACGCCGGGCAGACCGCCGTTGTCGGCGAGCAGGACCACCCTGCCCCGGGCCTCGCCGAGCGTGGGCAGTGCGGCGTCGAGGCGGAACAGCGGGCGCCAGCCCTTCTGGTCGAGGTAGAGGTCGAAGATCCGGCGGAACTCGGCGTCGCTCACCGTCGAGTACTCCTGCTTCACCCGCATCAGCACCGTCTCGCCCGGGTGGGCGGCCAGGAAGTCCCGGCAGGCGATCAGCACGTCGCCGAACATCAGGTTCTGGTAGAAGGCGGCGTGGTGGATCGCGAAGGAGTCGCCGGTGGCCCGGCAGCGTACGTCCAGGAAGCGGACGCCGGCGTTCAGCTGGGCGGCGACGACGGCGTTCTGGCACTCGACCCACAGGCCGCCGAAGCGGGCGCCGGAGTCGTGCGTGCCGGGGATCGTCAGCCGGCGCAGGTCGGTCGAGCCGCTCAGAACCGACATCCAGTCGCTGGTGCTCGACGCGGCGCCCGCGTACGCCAGGAGCCCGGCGGCCGGAAGCACGGCCGCGCCCTTGAGAAATCCCCGCCGGTCCATGCCCACGCTCCCCCTGCCGCTCGGCGGCCCCCGTGGGCCCCCCGGTCGTCGCTGTGGCATGGAAGCACAGCGGGCCGTCGGAGAACAGGCGTCGCGCGGCACGGATCGCGGTCGGCGCGGGCCGGACGGCGACCGCCGGGGAGGCGCTGATTACCGGTTCGGGCCCGTATTCGACAGGATGGGCGCATGACCGAGATCCACACCCCCCGTCTGCTCCTGCGCCGCTGGGACGAGGACGACCTGCCCGCCCTGGCCGACATCAACGCCGATCCGGACGTCATGCGCTGGACCGGGGACGGCTCGGTCCTCGATCTGGAGCGGACCGCCGACGACATCGAGCGCTGGGAGGAGGAGTGGGACGAGGAGGGCTTCGGGCTCTTCGCCGTCGAACTCCTCGGCTCGGGCGAGCTCGCCGGTTTCACGGGCCTGACCGTGCCCGAGTACCTGCCCGAGGTGCTGCCCGCCGTGGCGGTCGAGTGGCGTCTGGGACGGCAGTTCTGGGGGCAGGGGTACGCGTCGGAGGCCGCGCAGGCCTCGCTGGAGTTCGCCCTCCAGGACCGGGGCCTCGACCGGGTCCTCGCCATCGCGCGCGTGGGCGACAGCGCGTCCGAGAACGTCATCCGCAAGCTGGGCATGGTCCCCGAGAGGGTCACGACCGACCCCCGCACCGGCAACCAGCTGGCGGTGCACTCCATCGACCTCACCGAGTACGCCGGCTAGGGCGGGGCGCGGAAGGCCCCGGCCTGCCCGGAGACGGCTTTCCGCGAGGTGCTTCAGGGCCGCTCCGGCGCCGGGTGGACGCCCGGCTGGTACTTGGGCAGCCGGACCGTGATCCTCATTCCGGCGCCGACCGCCGTCTCGATGACCAGGCCGTGCCCGTCCCCGTACACCTGGCGCAGCCGGTCGTCCACGTTGGACAGGCCGATGCCGGTGGACGGGCCGGCCTCGCCCGCCAGGATGCGGCGCAGCCGGTCGGGCTCCATGCCGACGCCGTTGTCCTCGATGACCACCAGGGCCTCCGACCCGGCGTCGCGCGCGGTGATGGCGATGTGGCTCTTGTCGGTCTTGCCCTCCAGACCGTGTTTGACGGCGTTCTCGACGAGCGGTTGCAGGCACAGGAACGGCAGGGTCACCGGCAGCACCTCCGGGGCTATCTGGAGCGTCACCGAGAGCCGTTCCCCGAAGCGGGCGCGGACCAGGGCCAGGTACTGGTCGATGGCGTGCAGTTCGTCGGCCAGGGTGGTGAAGTCGCCGTGCCTGCGGAAGGAGTAGCGGGTGAAGTCCGCGAACTCCAGGAGCAGTTCGCGGGCCCGGTCGGGGGCGGTGCGGACGAACGAGGCGATGACGGCCAGGGAGTTGAAGACGAAGTGCGGGGAGATCTGCGCCCGCAGCGCCTTGATCTCGGCCTCGATGAGCCGGGTGCGGGAGCGGTCGAGGTCGGCGAGCTCCAGCTGCACCGAGACCCAGCGGGCCACCTCGCCCGCGGCCCGTACCAGCACCGCCGACTCGCGGGGCGCGCAGGTGACGAGGGCGCCGTGCACCCGGTCGTCGACGGTGAGCGGGGCCACGACCGCCCAGCGCAGGGCGCAGCCGTCGTCGTCGCAGCGGATGCGGAACGCCTCGCCCCGGCCGGTCTCGCGGATGCGGCCGAGCCGCTCCAGGATCTCCCCGGCGTGGTGCTCGCCCGCCCCGTCCCAGGTCAGCACCGAGGACCCGTCGGTCAGGCACAGCGCGTCGGTGCCGAGCAGGGTGCGCAGGCGCCGGGCGGCGCGGCGCGCGGTGTCGGGGGTGAGCCCGGCGCGCAGCGGCGGCGCGGCGAGCGACGCGGTGTGCAGGGTCTGGAACGTGGCGTGCTCGACGGGTGTGCCCAGATCGCCGAGGCCCTGCGGGCGCGCGGTGCGCCGCCCCGCCCAGAAGCCGGCCGCGACCAGGGGCAGGGCAGCCGCGAACATCCCGGCCAGGAACCCGTTCACGCCCGCTCCTGACGGGGCGCGGGGTGGGCCGGTGTGCCCCGCCGGCCCGCGTACAGCGCCTCCGGCAGATGGAAGCGGGCCAGGGTCGCGGCCGTGCCCGCCGGGACGCGGGCCGGGGTCGCCAGGGACACCAGGACCATCGTCAGGAAGCCGAGCGGCACCGACCACAGGGCGGGCCAGGCGAGCAGCGCGTGCAGCGGTCCGCCACCGGGCAGCCCGGCCATGGTGGCGGTGACCGCGAGCAGCGCCGAACCGCCGCCCGCCACCATCCCGGCGACCGCGCCCGGCGGGGTGAGCCCGCGCCACCAGATGCCCAGCACCAACAGCGGGCAGAACGAGGAGGCGGAGACCGCGAAGGCCAGGCCCACCGCGTCGGCCACCGGCAGCCCGCCCACCAGGGCGCTGGCGGCCAGCGGCACCGCGACCGCGAGCAGGGTGGCGAGGCGGAAGTGCCGTACGCCCCGGGCCGGCAGTACGTCCTGGGTGAGGACGCCCGCGACCGCCAGGGTCAGCCCCGACGCGGTGGACAGGAACGCCGCGAAGGCGCCGCCCGCGAGCAGCGCGCCGAGCAGGTTGCCGCCGACTCCGCCGATGACCAGGTGCGGCAGGACGAGGACGGCCGCGTCCGCCTGTCCGGTGAGGGCGAGTTCGGGCGCGTACAGCCTGCCCAGGGCGCCGTAGACGGGCGGCAGCAGATAGAAGGCGCCGATCAGGCCGAGGACGACGACCGTGGTGCGGCGGGCGGCGACGCCGTGCGGGCTGGTGTAGAAGCGGACCACGACGTGCGGCAGGCCCATGGTGCCGAGGAAGGTGGCGACGATCAGCCCGTACGTGGCGTACAGCGGACGCTCCTTGCGGGCGTGGGCGAGCGGGGTGGACATGCCCGCGCTGCCCGCGTCACTGCCGGGGACCCGGTCGCCGGCGGCGAAGACGAGCCGGGTGCCGCGTTCGACGCGGTGGGTGCCGGCGGGCAAGAGCACGCGTTCGCCCTGGTGGCGGGTGCCGTCGACGGTGCCGGTCGCGGTGACGGTGAGCGGGGCGGCGAGGGTGAGGTCGAGGGTGTCGTCGACGCGCACCGACCGCTGCTCGCGGAAGGCGGCGGGCTCGTCGAAGGCGACGCGGGGGGCGCCGTCGCCGTGCCAGGCGAGGACCAGGAAGAGGGCGGGCACCAGGAGGGCGGTGAGTTTCAGCCAGTACTGGAAGGCCTGGACGAAGGTGATGCTGCGCATGCCGCCCGCGGCGACGGTGGCGACGACGACCACGGCGACCAGCACCCCGCCGAACCAGCGCGGTGCCCCGGTCAGTACGTTCAGGGTGAGGCCCGCGCCCTGGAGCTGCGGCAGCAGATAGAGCCAGCCGACGCCGACGACCAGGGCGGCGGCGAACCGGCGCACGGAGCGCGATTCGAGGCGCGCCTCGGCGAAGTCGGGCAGGGTGTACGCGCCGGAGCGGCGCAGCGGGGCCGCGACGAACACCAGCAGGACGAGATAGCCGGCGGTGTAGCCCACCGGGTACCAGAGCATGTCGGGGCCCTGGACGAGGACGAGTCCCGCGATGCCGAGGAAGGAGGCGGCGGAGAGGTACTCGCCGCTGATCGCCGCGGCGTTGAGCCGGGGGCCGACCGTGCGCGAGGCCACGTAGAAGTCGGAGGTGGTCCGGGATATGCGCAGGCCGAGCGCGCCGACGAGGACCGTGGCGAGGACCACGAGGGCCACGGCCGGTACGGCGTAGTTCTGGTTCACGTGTCCACGTTCCTGGGCGGCGCCGGGCGGGCGCTCAGCGGTCCTCGACGAGGCGGGCGAAGTCCTGTTCGTTGCGCTCGGCCCGCTTCACGTACCAGCGGGCGAGCAGCACGAGCGGCGGGTAGACGCCGAAGCCGAGCACGCCCCAGACGAGGCCGGGGTTCTGCGGTCGCACCGCGAACACCAGCGGCAACGGTCCGACCAGCAGTACGAGCACGGCGAACACGGTCAGTCCGGCGAGCAGTTGGCTGCGCATGAGCGAGCGCACATAGGTGTGGCCGAGGGTGGTCTGCTCGTCGATCTCGGTCCGGGGCCGGTAGCCGGCGGGCCCGCGGGTGCGCCGGGGCACCCCGGTGACGACGACACGGCGTTCCGTCGGATCCTGCGGCACGGCTGCCTCCCCAAGGCTGTGTGTCGCCAGAGACTAGTCCCGGTAGCGCAGGAGGAGCATGGCCGCGTCGTCGTGGAGGGGGCCGCCGGTGTGCCGCATCAGATCGGCGCGCAGGTCCTCCAGCGCCGTCTGCGGGTCGGGGCCGTTCAGCAGGAGGGCGCGGCGGGACAGCGGGTAGAACGTGCCCGAACGGTCGCGGGCCTCGGTGACGCCGTCGGTGTAGAGCAGCAGTTGGTCGCCGGGGCCGAAGTCCACCCGGTGCGGCTCGGGTCCGCCGCCCGGACAGAGGCCGAGGCCGAGCGGCAGGGCGTACCGGGGCGGCTCGTGGAAGTGGACCGTGCCGTCGGCGCGCAGCAGGGCGGGCGGCGGGTGCCCGTAGTTGAGGAAGACCGCGCCTCCGTCGGGCACGAGCTCGGCGATCAGGGCGGTCACGAACCTCTCCCCGTCCATGGCGCGCCCGGCCGCGCGCTCGACGCGCGCCCCGACGCCCTTGAGGTCGGGTTCGTCGTGCGCGGCTTCCCGGAAGGCGCCGAGGACGGCGGCGGCGGTCTCCACGGCGTCCAGGCCCTTGCCCTGGACGTCGCCGATGATGACCCGTACGCCGTCCGGCGCCGCGACCACTTCGTACAGATCGCCGCCGATCCTCGCCTCGGCGACCGCGGAGGTGTACGAGACGGCCGCCCGCAGATGTCCGGCGCCGCGCGGCACGGGGCGCAGCAGGACGCGCTGGGCGGCTTCGGCGATCGAGCGCACCCCGGCGAGCTCGGCCTCGCGGCGCTCGCGCATCCGGGCGGCGGCGACGCCCGCCACCGTCACCCCGACCACCGAGGCGAGCGCGGCGAAGCCCCGGCGCTCCTGGAAGAGCCCGTTGTGGAGGCCGAGCCCGCAGCCGACCAGCAGGGCCACGGCCCCGACGGCGACCGGCCGCCGCCAGCTTCCCACCAGGCCCGCGAAGGCGGGGCCGAGGGAGACGAGGGCGAGCAGGCCGACGCCGGGGCCCGCGGCCACGTCGACGGCGGCGACCACGGCCATGACCGCGTACGGGAGGACCGTGAGGACGTCGGTGCCCGTTCTTCCCGCCATGGCCGTCCCACCCCTTCCGGTACAGAGCGCCGCCATGTCCTCTTCCGTCCCCGGCGACACGTCTTCCGAATCCCTTCACCCGCGATCGGGATGGCGCCCGCTTCCGTACCTATGTATCCTAGGTTTCAACCTAGGAGGCCTAGGAAACACGCCCGCCCGGGGTGGCGGACATCGACCACGGAGGTACGGGGCGCATGGCGCGTGCGGGACTCACGGCGGACCGGATCACGGCAGCCGCCGCCGATCTGGCGGACGAGGCGGGGTTCGACCAGGTCACCCTGTCGGCGCTGGCACGGCACTTCGGCGTCAAGGACGCGAGCCTGTACTCGCACGTCAAGAACGTGCGGGAGCTGCGCACCCGGGTCGCGCTGCTGGCCGGCGGCGAGCTGATCGACCAGATCGCGGTCGCGGTGGCGGGCCGCTCGGGGCAGGACGCCCTGACGGCGTACGCCGACGCCTACCGGGCGTACGCGCGGGCCCACCCCGGCCGGTACGCCGCGACCCAGATCAAGGTCGACCCGGAGCTCGTCGCCGACGCGCCAGCGATGCGGCGGACCGTGGAGATCACCTACGGGATGCTGCGCGGCTACGGGCTCGCCGAGCCGGACCTGACCGACGCGGTGCGGCTGCTGCGCAGCACCTTCCACGGCTACCTCAGCCTCGAAGCCCAGGGCGGCTTCAACCACGTACGCGACGTGGACACCTCGTGGCGGCGGGCCGTGGCCGCCCTGCACGTCGCCCTCACCCACTGGCCGGCCCCGTCCCCCGAGGAAGCGAACCATGCCTGACCTGCGTGTACCCGGCGCGACCCTGTACTACGAGAAGCGCGGCACCGGTCCGGTGCTGCTGATGATCCCGGGCGGGGGCGGGGACGCCGCCTCCTTCGACGCGGTGGGGGCGGACCTCGCCGACCGGTTCACCGTCGTCGCCGTCGACCCGCGCGGCAAGTCCCGCAGCGCCGCCGGTGAGCGCGGCCAGGACCAGTCGGTGCGGACGCACAGCGACGACATGCGGCGGCTGCTCGACGAGGTCTCGCCGGACGGGCCCGCGTTCGTCTTCGGCGCCAGTTCGGGCGCGATCACCGCGCTCGACCTGCTCGCCCGCCACCCGGAGCGGCTGCGCCTGGTGGTGGCCCACGAGCCGCCCACGCTGGGGCTGCTGCCCGACGCGGACCGGTGGCGGGCGGCGTTCGCGGGCGTCGTCGAGGCGTTCGGCCGCGACGGTCTGGAGGCGGCGATGGCCGCGCTGGGCGCGGCGGCGGGCCAGGAGCGCGCCGACGAGCCGGACGACGAACGGGAGCGGGCCGCGGCGCCGGAGCGCGCTCCGGACGACGCCGAGCGCTTCCGGCGGATGCGGGAGAACATGCCGCAGTTCCTGGAGCGCGAACTGCGGCAGTTCAGCGGCCACATGCCGGACCTGGAGGCGCTGGCGGCGCACTCCGGGCGGCTGGTCCCGGCCTGCGGGCGCGCCTCGCGGGGCCTGCTGCTCGCCCGTCCGGCCGAGGTGCTGGCGGAGCGGTTCGGCACCGGGCTGGTCGAGTTCCCCGGCGGCCATGTGGGTCTGAGCACCCATCCGGTGCGGTTCGCCGCGGTGCTGCGGCGGACGCTGGTGGCGGCCATGGCCGGGGAGGCGGCGGTGTAGCGGGGACCCGCCGGGAGGCGGTGGACCGGCCGGGGCGGGCGGCAAGGCGGTGGACCGGTCGGGGGCAGCGGTACGAAAAAGGTCTGGACCAGACGGTTGACCGATTGGTCCAGACCTTCTACGTTGCCCAGCGATCCGCCCTGTCCCATCCCCCACGGCACCACAGGGAGGAACGATGTCCCCGTCCTCGCCACCCACCCCCTTACCGGGCTCCTCGCCGCGCCGCGGACTGCTCGCCCTGCTCGGCGCGCTGCTGCTCCCCGTCGCCCTCCTGACCGGTCTCGCCGCCACCCCGGCCCACGCGGCGAGCGGTCTGACCGCCTCCTTCTCCAGCCAGGACAACGGCTCCTGGTGGAAGGGGACGTACGTCATCCGCAACACCACCTCCTCCCCCGTCACCGGCTGGACCCTGGAGTTCGACCTGCCGGCCGGGGTCTTTGTCAGCGGCCACTACAACGGCGACGCCACCGTCAGCGGGCGCCATGTGACGGTGCGGAACGCGTACTACAACGCGACCGTCAAGGCCGGCTCCACGACCGAGCCGTACAGCTACTGGTTCGTGGCGAACGGCCCGGTCGGCGCGCCCGGCGCGTGCACGGTCAACGGCGACAAGTGCGACGGCTCCCCGGACGTCCCGCCGTCCGCGCCCGGCACCCCCCGGGTCACCTCGGTCACCGCGCACGGCGTCTCGCTCGCCTGGGCGGCGGCGACCGGCGGTGGCCACCCCGTGGCCTCGTACGACGTACTGAGCGGCGATGCGGTCGTCGCCACCGCGACCACCCCCTCCGCCACGGTCACCGGCCTCACCCCGGCCACCGCCTACACCTTCACCGTCCGGGCCAGGGACACCCGGGGCAACACCGGTCCGCCCAGCGCGGCGGTCACGGCGACGACCACCGACCCGGCCTCCGACCCGGTCCCGCCCACCGCGCCGGACGGGCTGCGCTCCACCGGCCGGACGTCGACGAGCGTGAGCCTGGCCTGGAACGCGTCGAGCGACAACGTCGGCGTGGCCGCGTACGACGTCTACCGCGACGGGGCGCTCTCCCAGACGCTCCCCGCCACCACGCTCACCGCGACCGTCGCCGGGCTGACCCCGGCCACCGCGTACACGTTCACGGTCAGGGCACGCGACGCGGCCGACAACACCTCGCCCGCCTCCGCGGCGCTGGCCGTCACCACCGACGACCAGGCGGGCGCCGGCAAGTACCTGAAGGTCGGCTATTTCGCGCAGTGGGGCATCTACGGCCGCCAGTACTTCGTCAGGAACCTCGACACCTCCGGCTCGGCCGCCAGGCTGGATGTCGTCAACTACGCCTTCGAGAATATCGATCCGGCCAATCTGACCTGTCTGGCCGGGGTCACCAAGGGCGTGGGCGGCAACCCCCAGGACCCCGACCAGGGCACCGGCGCGGGTGACGCGGACGCCGACTACGCGCGGCCGATCGCCGCCGCCCAGTCGGTCGACGGCGTCGCCGACGACGGCTACGCCAAGCTCCGCGGCAACTTCAACCAGATCAAGAAGCTCAAGGCCAAGTACCCCCGTCTGAAGGCCGTCGTCTCGCTCGGCGGCTGGACGTACTCGAAGTACTTCACGGACGCCGCCGCCACCGACGCCTCGCGCAAGAAGTTCGTCTCCTCCTGCGTCGACGTGTGGATCAAGGGCAATCTCCCGGCCTACAACGGCGCGGGCGGCCCGGGCACCGGCGCCGGGGTCTTCGACGGGATCGACCTGGACTGGGAGTGGCCCGGCCCGCCCGACGGCCACGCGGGCAACCACTACTCGGCGGCGGACAAAGCCAACCTCGGCCTGCTGCTGGCCGAGTTCCGCAAGCAGCTCGACGCGCTGGGCGGCCCGCACCGGCTGCTCACCGCCTTCACACCCGCCGACCCGGCCAAGCTCCAGCAGGGCTGGGACCTGGACACGGTCTTCTCCTCCCTCGACTTCGCCAATGTGCAGGGGTACGACTTCCACGGCGCCGGCAGCGACAACTCCTGGGAGCCGGACCGCACCGGCCACCAGGCGAACCTCTACGCCGACACCCAGGACCCCTACGCCACCCACTTCAGCGTCGACGCGGCCGTCCAGGCCTATCTGGACGCCGGGGTCAACCCGCGCAAGCTCACCATCGGCTTCCCGTTCTACGGCCGGGGCTGGCAGAGCGTCACGGACGGCGGTGCGCACGGCGAGTGGCAGGCGGCGAAGGGGGCCGCGCCCGGCCAGTTCCCGGAGGAGGCGGGGGTGCGCGGCTACGGCAACATGATCGGCGCGGTGCCGGGGCTGACGGTCTTCCACGACGAGCAGTCGGTCTCCACGTACGGCTGCACCGGGGCCGACGGGCAGTGGTGGAGCTTCGACGACACCTGGTCCATCGGCAGGAAGACGGCCTATCTCAAGACGAAGGGGCTGCTCGGCGCGATGGTCTGGGAGATGTCCGGGGACACCCCCGGCGGCACGCTGATGAGCGCGCTGGCCGGCGGACTCGGCTGAGCCGGGCGGCTCCCGGGGCCCGGCGCGCCAGGGCGTGCTGCGAAAGTCCCGCCGGCCCCGCGACGGCCGGCACGCCCTAGCCGATGCTCCGGAAGGCGAGCACCGCGTTGTGCCCGCCGAACCCGAACGAGTCGCTGAGCGCGATGTCCCCGTCCAGCGGCAGGGAGCGCGGGCTGCCGCGTACGACGTCGAGGGCGATCCCGTCCTCGACGTCGTCGCACCCGGCCGTCGGCGGGATCAGTCCGTCCCGCAGCGCCAGGACGGTGGCGACGGCCTCCACCCCGCCCGCGCCGCCCTGGAGGTGGCCGAGCGCGCCCTTGTTGGCGGTGACGGGGACGTCCGGGGTGTGGGCGCCCAGGACCCGGCCCAGCGCCCGCGCCTCGGCCCGGTCCCCCTCCAGGGTGGCGGTGGCGTGGGCGTTGACGTGGACCACGTCCGCCGGGGTGGCGTCGGCGTCCGTGAGGGCCGCCCGCAGCGCGGCCTCGATGCCGCGCCCGCCCGGTTCGGGGGCCGCCATGTGGAAGCCGTCGGCGGACAGCCCCCAGCCGGCCGCCTCGCAGTAGACGCGCGCGCCACGGGCCCGGGCGTGCTCCTCGGCCTCCAGGACGAGGACGCCCGCGCCCTCGCCGAGGACGAACCCGTCCCGCTTCTCGTCGAAGGGGCGGCAGGCGGAGGCCGGTTCCTCGTTGCGGGTGGAAACGGCCCGCATCGCGGCGAAGGCCGCCAGGACGGCCGGGACGATCACGGCTTCGGTGCCGCCCGCCACCACCAGGTCGAGGTGTCCGTCGCGGATGCGGTCCACGGCGCGCCCGATGGCCTCGGTACCGGAGGCGCAGGCCGACACCAGGGTGCTCGCCTCGCCCAGGATGCCGAGGTCGATGGAGATCTGGGCGGCGGCCGAGGACGGCACCAGCATCGGCGCCGTGTGCGGCGAGACCGCGCGCGGGCCGCGCTCCTCCAGCCGCCGCTGGGCCTCGACGAGAACCGGCGCGCCCCCCAGGATCGAGCCCATCGACACGCCGGCGCGGGCGGGCAGCAGTCCGCTGTGCCGGGCGCCCTCCGGGTCGAGGCCCGCGTCGCGCCAGGCCTCACGGGCGGCGAGCAGGGCCAGTTGCGCGGACCGGTTCATCCGGCGCGCCTGGGGCCTGGGCAGCAGCTCGGCCGGGTCCACCGCGGCGCGGGCGGCGAGCCGCACCGGGAGCGCGGCGAACTCCTCGTCGTCGAGCAGGCCGACCGCCGAACGCCCCGAGAGCAGTCCCTGCCAGAGCCCGGACACATCGGGGCCTAGCGGGGTGAGCGCGCCGAGACCGGTCACCACCACCCGCCGCCGGCCCGTCCCCGCGCCCTCGGGCCGCCCGGCCCCGGCGGGGTCGACCCGGCCCGTCCGCACCACCTGGCGCGCGCGCCGGTCGACCAGGCGCTCCTGGTCGGGGCCGCCGCCCAGCGGACGCAGCGCGAGCCGGGTCCGGGCCTCGCCGGCGGGGGCGGTGCGCAGCACGACGTGCCAGCTGTCCACGCCGGTCGCGACTACGTCGCCCGGCATCAGCTCTCCGGTGGTCAGGAGCCAGCACTCCCCGCCCATGACCGACTCTTCGCTCATCGGCGCTTCCCAGTTCGCACACGTGAACGACTTCAGAACCCCACAAGGAACTTACGAAGTCGATAAAGCGATCTGTGAACATCTTGCCCGTGCCACCGGTCCGCGGCCACCGCGAGCCGTCCCGCGCCACGCGCGGGCGGGGTCAGGGACGGCCCGCCTCCGGGATCGCCTCCCCGCGCCGCACCGGCCCGGGCGGGGTGCCGTCCCCGAACGGCCGGCCGCCCAGCTGCTCCCGGTGGTGGGGGGTCAGCCAGCCGGACAGATCCGGGCCGGCGGGCACGATGCCGGTGGGATTGATGGTGGAGTGCACCAGGTAGTAGTGCCGTTTGATGTGGTCGAAGTCGACGGTGTCGCCGAAGCCCGGGGTCTGGAAGAGGTCCCGGGCGTAGGCCCAGAGGACCGGGTCCTCGGCCAGTTTGTTCCGGTTGCACTTGAAGTGCCCGTGGTAGACGGCGTCGAAGCGCACCAGTGTGGTGAACAGCCGGATGTCCGCCTCGGTGATGGTGTCGCCGACCAGGTAGCGGCGGTCCGCCAGGCGCCCGGAGAGCAGGTCGAGCCGGCGGAACACATCGCGGTACGCGGCCTCGTACTCCTGCTGGCCGGTGGCGAAGCCGGCCCGGTAGACCCCGTTGTTGAGGTCGCGGTAGACCCCGTCCATGACCTCGTCGATCTCCTCGCGCGACCGCTCCGGGTAGAGGTCGGGCGCCCCCGGCCGGTGCAGCTCGGTCCACTCGGTGGCGAGGTCGAGGGTAATCTGCTGGAAGTCGTTGGTGACCAGCTCCCCGCTGGGCACGTCCACGATCGCCGGGACGCTGACGCCGCCCGGGTAGCCCGGCTCGCGCGCCTCGTACGCCTCGCTGAGGTAGCGGATGCCGAGCACCGGGTCGCGGCCGTCGGGCTGGAGGGTGAAGCGCCAGCTGCGGTCGTCCTGGATGGGGTCGGCCACCGCGAGCGAGAGCGCGTCGTCGAGGCCCAGGAGGCGCCGGGAGACCAGGGCGCGGCTCGCCCAGGGGCAGGCGCGGCTGACGACGAGCCGGTAGCGGCCGTACTCGACGGGCCAGCCGTCGCGCCCGTCGCGCGTGACGCGGTCCACGAAGTGGCTGTGCGAGCGCTTGAAGGGTTTGCTCCCGTACCCCGCGTTGCCGCCGCTGCCTTCCATTCCCGCCGTGTCGCTCCGCTCGGGGCGGCTCATCCCGGTCTCCTTCCGGCTGGACTCGCGTACTGGCGTACTGCCTGCGAGCCTTCCCCCGGAGCGGGAGATCTCCCACGGGATGAGCCGCCCGGTCGAACGACCGTCCCCCGTCGGGGGCGGGCCGTGGCTTAGCTGAACGGGTCCAGCGTCAGATACGCCTGCCGGGGGTCGCCGTCGTTCACCAGCGACTCGTGGTGGCCCACGTCGTCGAAGGCGAAGGCGTAGGCGCGCCCGTCGGCCATCCGGGCGTGGAGCTCACGGGCGTATTGGTTGGTCACCGCGTCCTGGTAGAAGGCGGCGGACCCGGTGTCCGGCTGGTTGGGGTTGACCAGCAGCGTGGAGCGGTTGTAGCCGGCGCACAGCGTGCGCGAGATCGGTCCGCGCACCAGGTCGTTCGGGGCGTCGAGCAGTTTGTAGCAGCCGAACACGCTGTCGGCGTCGGGCTTCTGGAAGCGCGTGACGACCGCGCCCGCGCTGTTGGTGAAGTCCATCGTGGAGCCGGACACCCGCCCGTAGTACTTGGTGTTCGGCTGGTCCGCGAACGGGGTGACGGTCAGCGTCGAGGTGCTGTACTTCTGCCACACCCGGTTGATGTAGTCGTCGAGCACGCTCCTGGGCAGCGCCCCGGTCTCGATGCCGTGGCCGGGGGAGAGCACCCGCAGGACCGATCCGTCGGGGCGGGTCTGGACGAGGTTCGCCCAGCCGCCCGGCTTTCCCCTGAGCGCGTCGAAGAAGCCGCTGTAGCCGCCGGGCTTCAGGTGCCCGGTCGACCGGACGGTGCCGTCGGCGGCCTTCACCCCGACCGCGTACGGGGCCGAGACCATGTCCACCTGGGTGCTGTTGAGCCACAGCCCGGCGTCGTTGAGGGTGTACTCGGACCAGTTGAAGAGGATGTTCCGGTTCGGGTCGCTCGGGTTCTGCACCGCGGGCTGCACCAGCCCGCCGGTGGTGAGCTTGAAGACGAGCTTCTGACCGTACGAGAAGTAGACGCGTCCGGAGAACTTGGGTATCCGGATGGTCCTCGACTGCCCGTTCGCCGGGCCCGCGATCGAGGCGTCCGGCGCCGGGGTGGGCGGATTGCCCCCGGCCGGCCAGGGGTGGAACGTGCCGTCGGCGTCGGCCCAGCCCTGCTGTCCGGTGGAGAGCAGCGTTCCGAGGTTGTACAGGTAGAGGGGTTCACCGCGGCCGGAGTTGTTGGTCACGGTGAACGGAATGGTCGGCGGCACGGCGGCGGTCGCGGGGGTGGCCGCGCCGGCGGCGGTGAGCCCGGTTGCCAGCAGCACCGCGGCTACCAGGGGTGCGAGCAGCTTTCCTTGGACGGACACGCTCCAACTCCTCATCGGATTCGGCGGTTCACGTGGGGGGCGCCGCGAGGAGGAATCTTCCCTTCCACCTCGTGAGAGCGCTCTCAGAATCGTGGTCCGGACCAGACGTGTCAATGCGTCGCGCGTCAATTCCTTGACGGGAAAGGGGTGTTGGCGGGGCCACACCGTTCATTTGGTGTGGCCCCGCCGGATGGTGCGGGCCGACAGGGCTACGGCCTCGGCGCCGCCGAGACCACCGGCCCCCGGTCGATCCAGCCGCCGTGGCCGTCGCCGCCCGCCCAGGCGCGCACGGACGCCTCGGTGGCCGAGGGACCGGCCAGGATGTAGTCGGCGTTGCCGTCGCCGCTGAAGTCGGCCAGGGACACGCGGTCCGCGTCGGGCGTGGAGCCGGCCGTGATGATGCCCAGGTCGACCCAGCCGCCCCGGGTGTCACCGCCCCGGTTGAGGAAGCCGCGGACCGAACCGTCCTGCCCCACGACGCTGTAGTCCGGGCGGCCGTCGTCGTCGAGGTCGGCGAACCGCACCCGGGACGCGTCGGCCGTCACGCCGGTGGCGACCCGGCCCCAGTCGGTCCAGCCGCCGTGCCCGTCGCCGCCCCGGTTCAGCCGGACCCGTACCTCGCCGGTGGGGCCGAGGGTGACGTAGTCGGCGCGGCCGTCGCCGTCGAAGTCCGCGAACACCACCCGGCCCGCGTCCGCCGTGCCGCCGTCGGTGACGCGCTCCGGCGGCTGCCAGCCGCTGTGGCCCGCGCCGCGCCGCTGGAGCCGCACGGAGACGGCGCCGCCGGTGTCCAGGGTGAGGCAGTCGGCGCGCCCGTCGCCGTCGAAGTCCGCGAAGCGGACCCGGGCCGGGTCGGCGGGCAGGCCATCGAGGACCCGGCCGAGCGGCTGCCAGCCACCGTTTCCGTCGCCGCCCCGGTTGAGGCGGACCAGGACGCCGCCGTGCCCGTCCAGCGTGAAGTGGTCCATGCGGCGGTCGCCGTCGAGGTCGGCCCAGCGCACCGGGTTCGCGCCGCCCGCCTCGGTGCCCGCGCCGAGGGCGGGGCCGCCGGACGCCCACCCCTCGCGCCACGCCGCTTCCAGGGGCTTGAAGAAGGACCAGGCCATCCGCCGGAACCCGGCGTCGTTCGGGTGGAGCTGGTCCAGGAACTCACCCGAGGTCAGCGCGGGCGGCTCCACATAGCGGAACTTGTGCCCGGCCGCGCGCTCGGTCCCCTCCAGCTCCCCGGCCCGTACGTTGAACTCCTCGGCGGGCTTCTCCAGACCGCTCGTGGTGGGGATGAGCCCCATCACGAGGACCGTGACGCCCGGCTTGTCCGCGTAGATCCGGTCGACGAGGGCGGCGAGGCGGTCGGGGGCGTGCGGCAGGTCGATGCCCCGGGCGATGTCGTTGATCCCGATGTGGAGCAGCACGACGTCGGGCCGGGCGCCCGCCATCCAGCCGTCGATGCCGGCGGTGAGCTGGTCGATGACGTAGCCGCTGTGGCCCTCGTTGGAGAAGTCGGCGAAGCTCCCGGAGGCCTTGGAGCCCACGAACCGTACGGTGTAGCGCCTTTCCAGCCGCATGATCTGCCACAGCGGACGGCGGTACGAGGAGAGGGTGGGGCTGCCGCCGCCCCAGGTGATCGAGTCGCCCAGCGGCATCACCCGCAGGACCGGGGCGCCCCTGTGGTCGGCGGCCGAGGGGCTGGCGGGCAGCGTCGCCAGGGAGAGCGCGCCCGTGAGAGCGAGGAGACAGCGGGTCAACCGGATACGTCTCATGATCTTCCTCCAGCCGGAAAGGCGCCGGTGGCACCTTGTCTTGACGGGGCATCAGTTGGCACGGCAGTCATGGGATCACTCCCGACCACCGTCTCGCGCGTTCTTGTACAGCAGGAGAACCCGGCCGGAGCAGCGGACGGCGCCCGTGTTGACGCGCGCTGGACAAATATCGGGGCGAAGAACGCCCCCTTGCCCGCATGACGCGGCGCGCGCACGGTACTCGCAGGACGACAACGCGCGAAGCCCGCGCACCGACTTCCAACCCCCAGGAGGTGGCTTCGGATGACGGAGCCGATCAGCCCGGCCGTGGAGAAGCCCGAGAGCCCCGACATCGACGAATACCGCAGCGGTACTTCGGGCACCACCCTGCAGACCGCGCGCAGCGGCGCGGGTCAGCCACCCGCGACCCGGGGCCGCACGACGATCGCCGGCGGTGTGGTGGAGAAGATCGCCGGACTCGCCGCGCGCGAGGTGCCGGGCATCCACGCGCTGGGCGGCGGGTTCGCCCGTACCATCGGCGCGATGCGCGACCGGGTGCCGCGGGCCCGCGGCGCCTCTGTGAGCAGGGGCGTCAAGGTCGAGGTCGGTGAACGGCAGACCGCGATCGACCTGGACGTGGTGGTGGAGTACGGCGTGAGCATCACGGCGGTCGCGGCCGAGGTGCGCGAGAACGTCATCGCGGCGGTGGAGCGGATGACCGGTCTGGAGGTCGTGGAGGTCAACATCTCCGTCGACGACGTCCATCTGCCCGACGACGGCGCCTCCGAGGGCTCCGAGGTCCGCGTGCAGTAGCCGGTGTGCGGGGCCGCCGGGGCCCGGCTCATTCGTTCGGGGCCGCCGAGGTGGCCCGGCGGCCCCCTGCCCGGAAGGCTGGGCAGGACTCCCACCGCCCCGAGGAGAGCCGATGGCCCCGACGCCGTACCGCTACGACGACCTGCGCGCCCTCTACGTCAACTGCACGCTCAAGCGCTCCCCCGAGGTCAGCAACACCGAGGGGCTGATCGACCGCAGCCGCGCGGTGCTGGAGGGGAACGGCGTCACGACGGAGGTGGTCCGCGCCGTGGACCACGACATCGCGACCGGCGTCTGGCCCGACATGCGCGAGCACGGCTGGGAGAGCGACGCCTGGCCGGAGCTGTACGCCCAGGTGATGGCGGCCGACATCCTGGTGCTCTGCGGCCCCATCTGGCTGGGCGACAACAGCTCGGTCGCCAAACGGGTGGTGGAGCGGCTCTACGCCTGCTCCAGCCTGCTCAACGAACAGGGGCAGTACGCCTATTACGGCCGGGTGGGCGGCTGTCTCATCACCGGGAACGAGGACGGCGTCAAGCACTGCGCCATGAACCTGCTCTACAGCCTCCAGCACCTCGGCTACACCATCGCGCCGCAGGCCGACGCGGGGTGGATCGGTGAGGCCGGGCCGGGGCCGTCCTATCTGGACCCGGGCTCCGGCGGCCCCGAGAACGACTTCACCAACCGCAACACGTCCTTCATGAGCTGGAACCTGATGCACCTGGCGGCCATGCTCAAACAGGCGGGCGGCATCCCCGCCCTCGGCAACCAGCGCTCGGCGTGGGACGCGGGCTGCCGCGACGACTTCCCCAACCCCGAGCACCGGTGAGCGGGGGCGGACTCCCGGCGGCGCGCCCGTTCAGATCGTCCGAAACCGAGCGGTACGGCGCCGCCGGGCGGGCCCCATGGGGCCCGCCGCAGCCGGCTCAGCAGGTCCGGACGGGGATCTCCCGGTAGCCGAAGGCGATGAACGAGGGCACCTGGCTCAGCTCGTCCGGCTTCGCCGCCGGGCTCAGGCCGGGGAAGCGGTCGAAGAGGGCGGGCAGCGCGGTGAGCGCCTCCATCCGGGCCAGCGGCGCGCCGATGCAGCGGTGCACGCCGATGCCGAAGGCCAGGTGGTCGTCGGCGGCGCGGGTGGCGTCGAAGGACCCGGCGTCCTCGCCGTAGTGGGCCGGGTCGTGGCCGGCCGCGGCATAGGTGGTGACGATGGCGTCGCCCGCCGGGATGGTGACCCCGTCGACGGTGATGTCGCTGACCGCGAACCGCAGCGGCAGGGTGGCGATGGACGGGTGGACGCGCAGCACCTCGTCGATCACGTTGTCCCAGCTGATCTCGCCGGAGCGGACCGCGGCGAGCTGGTCGGGGTGGTGGAGCAGGTCGACGACGGCGTTGCCGATGAGGTTGACGGTCGTCTCGAAGCCGGCGCCTATGACGAGCAGCAGCGTGTAGACGAGCTCCTCGTTGCTGAGCCGGTCGCCGTCCTCGTCGCGGACCTTGATCAGCTCGGTGGTCATGTCGTCGCCGGGCACCTCGCTCTTGAAGGCGATGAGCGCGGGCAGCACATAGGCGATCTGCTTCTGGACGGACTCGGCGTGCTCGGGGCTCGGGTCCGAGGTGTCCATGATGGCCGCGATCAGCCGGGCCATGTCCTTGACCAGGTAGCCGGGGACACCGAACAGTTCGCAGATCAGCCGCATCGGCAGGGGGTGGGCGTAGGCGGCCTTCAGATCGACCGTCTCGCCGGAGGCGCCCGCCTCGGCCAGCGAGTCGAGCAGTTCGGCGGTGATCTGCTCCACCCGGGCGCGCATCGCCTCGGTGCGGCGGGCGGTGAAGCTGGGGGCGACCAGCTTGCGCAGCCGGGTGTGGTCGGGCCCGTAGGTGGAGAGCATGTTGATCACACCGACCCAGCCCAGGATCCAGCCCCAGTCGGGGTGCTCCCCCAGCTCGGACCAGAGCCCCCAGTGCTGCCGCGGGTCCTTGCTGACCCGGGGGTCCAGGATGAGGGACTTGAGGGTGTCGTAACGGGTGGGCGCCCAGGCGGGGATCCCCCCCGGCAGCTCGACGGGCACCACCGGGCCGAGGGCGCGCAGCCTGGCGCTCTCGGCGGGGATGTCGGCGCCGAACGGGTCGAGGGGCACTCGCGTGGACGGGGTCATGCTCGTTCTCCTGGCTGGTCGGGGGTGCGCGGAGTGAAGCGGACGGGCAGCGACGTGAGCGAACGGTGGAACGGGCCGGGGCGCCAGGTCAGGCGAGCGCGCTCGGTGGTGGGGTCGAGGTCGGGCAGCCACTGGGTGAGCCGCTCGATGGCCTCGGTGGCGATGAGCAGGGTGTGCTGCTTGACCGGGCAGCCGTGGTTGCCGGCGGACCAGGACAGGTGCGAGGCGTCGTGCGGGTGGTGCGCCCCGGCGAACTCGTGCTCGGCGAAGTGGCCGATGGCGCCGTAGGAGACGACCACCGGCACGGCGGCCTGGATCCACACGCCGTGGAAGCTCAGCGACCGGCGGGCGAAGTGGATGCCGTAGTTGGAGAGCGGGGTCTCGTACCGCAGCACCTCGGCGACGGCGTCCGCGACCGGACGCGAGCCGCTGGTCAGGGTCGAGTAGTAGGCGGGGTTGCCGAGGATGCGCGAGAGCGCGTTGGAGACGAGGTTGGCGGTGGGCTCGTGGCCCGCGCCGAGGGTGAGGAAGACCTGCCAGGTGACCTCCTCGGGGGTCAGCCCGGCCGGGTGGTCCAGGAGGCGGCTGGTGAGGTCGTCGCCGCGCCGCTCGCTCTTGGCGGCGATGAGTTCGAGGACGTAGCGGCCGTACTCGGCCTCGCCGTGGGCGGCCCGCTCGCCGCCCTCCATCATCTGGCCGAGCGCGTCGTTGAGCCGGCCGCTCTCGCTGTCGGGCAGGCCGAAGAGGTTGTTGAAGACCAGCGCCATCAGTGGCCGGGCGAAGTCGGTGACGAGGTCGGCCCGCCCGGCCGGCCCGAACCGGTTCACCAGGATGTCCACCGCCCGGTGCACCCGCTCGCGCAGGTCGTGCGGCTCGACCAGGTCGAAGGCGTCCAGCAGGGTCCGCCGGTAGCGGATGTGGGCGTCACCGTCCGCGAAGAGGGCGTTGGGCCGCCAGCGCATCATGCCGAGGACCGGCGAGTCCGCGGCGACCGTGGTCTCCCAGGGCCGGGGGTCGTGGGACCAGGTGTCGCTGTCGTGCAGCAGGTCGAGCGCGGCCCGCCGGTCGGTGACGACGTACGCGGGGACGCCCGGGGCGAGTTCGGCCCAGCCGACGGGTCCCTGGGCGCGCAGCGCCGCGTAGTAGGCGTGCGGGTCGGCGGCGAACCCGTCCTCCCACAACCGCACCGGCGCGGAGAGCGAGAAGGCGGCTGCGGGGGCGGGATAGGCGGGGTGGGCGTTCACCGGGTCTCCGGGCGGTTGCGGGCGATCAGGTGCTGGACGAGCGCGAGGAGGGCGTCGATGGAGGAGTTGGTGTCGCGCGCGTCGCACGTCACCATCGGGGTGCCGGCCTCCAGGTCGAGGGCGCGGCGCAGTTGCTCCTCGGTGTACGGGCGGGAGTCGGGGAAGGTGTTGAGCGCGACCGCGTACGGCAGTCCGGTCTCCTCCACCAGGCCGAGCACGTCGAAGGAGTCGTCGATGCGGCGGGTGTCCACCAGGACCAGCGCGCCGAGCGCCCCGTAGGCGATGTCCGCCCACAGTGAGCGGAAACGTTCCTGTCCGGGGGTGCCGAAGAGGTAGAGGACCACTCCCCCGCCCAGGCTGATCCGTCCGAAGTCGATGGCGACCGTGGTGGTGGTCTTGTCCCGGACCCCGGCGAGGTCGTCCACCGTGGCGGACGCCTCGCTCAGGTGTTCCTCGGTGTGCAGCGGGCGGATCTCGGAGACCGAGTCGATCAGGGTGGTCTTGCCCACCCCGAACGGGCCCGCGACCAGGATCTTCACCAGCTCGCGCGCGGTGTCGGGCAGATGGATCCCACGGGCCCCGGCGGCGCCGGTGGGGCCGGGGCTACTGCTTGAGGGCGCGGAGGCCATCGGCCACTCTCTTCAACAGATCGGGGGCGGGCAGGGCGGCGACGGGAATGGGCGGACGGGCGCTCACCAGCCCCTGGTCGATCAGGGCGGCGGCGAGCACCCGCACGGCGGAGACCGGCAGTTCGAGCAGCGCCGCCGTCTCCACGACGGTGAGCGAGCCGCCGTCCAGCACGTCCAGCAGGGCGTGCTGGGCGGCGGGCAGTCCGGCGGGCTCCGGGCCGCCCCCGCCGGTCAGCACCGACAGCCGCTCCAGGCTGTTGCGGCTGGGCCGGGCGACTCCACCGGTGGACAGATAGGCGGGAACCAGCGGACGGCCGCCGCGGCGGCCCGTCATGCGTGGGTGGCGCCGTCGGCTCCGCGCGGCGCCGCCGCCATGGTCTTCTCACCGAGCCGGGCCACCTGGGAGTGGACGCGGTGGGCGAGCAGGTCGAGCCGGACCTCCGGGTCGCCGAAGGCGGCCACACAGGTGCCGTGGGCGGTCGGCGCGACCAGGATGTAGCCGTGGTCGGACTCGATGACGACCTGACGGATACGGGCGTCCTCCTGGTCCGCGAAGGCCGCCGCCGCGGTGCGGCAGGCGCCCTGCACGGTGCTCATGATGGCGGCCGTGCGCTCGGCGGACGCCTGGGACAGGGCCTGGGTGTAGCCGGAGACGAGACCGTCCCGGGTGAGCAGGACGGCGGCCTGGACGTGCGGGATCTCCAGGATCGCGTCCAGCACCCACGCCGTCTCGCCGGTAGTGCCGCTGGTCATCGCGGTTCGTTCCCTTCGGTGGGGGCGGCGGAGCGGGCCGCGGCGGTACCGGACTGCAGTGCGCCGAGCGCGGCGGCCGACTCCTCGGGGGTACGGGCGGGCGCCGCGGCCGTCTCGGCGGGCAGCGCGGCCCGGGTGCGGCGGCGCCGCTGGGGCAGCGCGTCGCCGTCGGGCGCGGACTCATGGGTGGGGGCACCGGTGGCGTACACGGCGGCGGGCCGGGGCGCGGGGGGCACGACGGGCTCCAGGACGTGCTCCGGGACCGGCTGCGCCTCGGGCGTGCGCGTGGAGCGGGGGGCCGCCGCGGCGGGCCGCCGGTGGGCCGGGTCGATCCGGCTCAGCAGATGGCTCTTGACCAGCAGCACCGCGCGTACGCCACCGTAGGGCGACGGCGAGGAGAGGTCCACCGAGAGGTCGAACTGCCGGGTGAGCTGGCCGATCGCGGCCAGTCCCATCCGGGGCGGGTCGCCGAGCTCGGAGAGCAGGATCGCCTCGGTGCCGGCCACCATCCGCTGGGCGTAGGCGCGCTCGTCGCGGCTCATGCCGACCCCGGCGTCGTCGATGGTGACCGAGACGCCGTGGTGGGCGCGTTCGAGGTTGACGACGACCTCGGTGTCCGGGGCGGAGTGGCGCAGCGCGTTGTCGAGCAGCTCGGCCACGATGATCGCGACGGGCTCGACGGCGTGCGAGACGAGCGCGGTGCCCGGCTCCAGGTGGTTGTGGACACGCACCCGGTGGTAGCCCACCAGCCGGGACTGACCACCCGTCACCGCGTCCACCAGGTGCGACTCCTCGCGGGCCAGACCGACCCAGGCGCCGCAGACCACGGCGGTGACCTGGGCGCGCCGCAGCGACTGCTCGTTCTCGTGGTCGAGGGCGAAGAGCGTCTGGGCTAGTTCCGGGTCGTCGTAGCGCTGCTGGAGGCCGCGCAGGTGGTCCTGGAGGCGGTAGAGCCCGGCCTGGATCTCCCGGGTGGCTCCGCGCATGCCCGCGCGGGCGGCGGCGTCGACCCGCTTGCGCTCCTGCGCCACGGCGGTGGTGACCCCTTCGAGGACGCCGTCCAGGCCCGCGCCGAGCTCGGTGCCGGCGAGGTCCGGGTGGAGCGGGCCGGGCACCTGCACGTGCGGATGCGCGGCCCGCATCGCCTCGGCCGGGACGCGGCGCTGGGCGAGATGGGCGACCTCCGCGGCGTACGCCCGTGCGACGCGGGCCACTTCGGCGCGGGCGCCCTCCCCCTGGGAGCGCAGCTCGGCGATCTCCTCCCGCTGCCGGGCCGCCCGGCGCCGCGAGCGCAGCAGCCCGCCCCCCAGCACGAACGCGGACAGGGTCCCGGCCGCCAGGCCTCCGGCGGCCAGGTCCGGTATCTCAATCATCTGATGGGCCTTCGGGGGAGATCGGAAGAAGGGCATGTGAACGGCCGCCCCGGGAGGCGAACGTGGCCAGTACACACTGTCATTGACCGGTCCCGCACTGTTTTACACGAAGATCCTTTCGAACCTGAACGCGGGAGTCCGATTCTTTATGAAACGTCGGAGTGTCAGCGCGGGCCCGCGCTCAGGGACTGTTGAAGAAATCGCGGACCCGGTAGCGGCGCCGCCGCCCCGGGCCGTCGTACCCGCCGTCGTCCTCGTCGTCGTCCGGGTGGTGCAGCACCGTCCAGCTCACCGCCGAGACGGCCGGTTCCAACGACAGCCTGCTCACCGCCTCTTCGAGGAGGCTGTCCTCGCGGCGCTCGGTGGTGAGTTCGGCGGTCACCGTCACCATGCCGGAGACGATCTGGGCGGCCACCCGGGAGCCGTCGTAGCCGCTGGTGCTGGTGGCGTCGACGAAGCCGTACGTCGAGAGCAGCACGAAGAGCGCGGACCCCGCCGCCACCAGCGCGTTGGTCCGCGTTGGCGGCCGTGTGCCACTCGTTGAGCATGTTCCGTACTCCTCGCCGTCTGCCTGTCCCCCTCCTATCGGCCACCGGCGCCCCGGTGTTGAACCGGTTCGGCGAGTGGGCCCCGTTCGGCGCTCGTTAGGCTGGACGGACACCGCCGCACGGACCGCTCGGAGGAGTCTTGGACATCCGGACCGCACAGGAGCAGGCCTGGGCGAACAAGATCGAGAAGGGGTTCAACGTCACCGATGTGCCCCTGGAGTTCGGTCTGCTCACGGCCGAGGTGAGCGAGGCGTTCACGGCCTGGCGCAAACGGCTTCCCGACCTCGGGGAGGAGCTGGCCGACGTCTTCCTCTACCTGGTGGCGCTGGCCGAGATGAACGGCGTGGACCTCGACGACGAGGTCGCCCGCAAACTGGAGAAGAACCGCCGCCGCACGTACGCGCGCGACGAGCGCGGCGCCCTGGTCCGGGTCACCGAGGGCTGAGAACCCCGCGGGCCCAGGTGTGGGCCGCCGCCCAGGAGGCGAGTTCGGCGCGGGCGGCGCTCAGCAGTTCGGCGGACGGATCGGTGGCGCCGTCGGTGATCAGCGCGAAGTGGACGCCGCCCGGGTCGGGTGCGGTGAGCAGCAGCCGTCGGCTGCCGGTGCCGCCCGGCTCGGGTGCCACGGCGACGGGGGTGTGCGCCGAGTAGACGGGCGGGCCGCAGACCGCGCCGAGATCGGAGACGACGGTGGTGGTGGCGTACGAGGCCGGAAGATGGAGCTCGGTGGGCGCGGCCACGCCGCTGGAGCGCCACAGGAGCACGCCGTAACGGCCGCCGCCGACGAGCCGGGCCACCTGTGGAAGCGAGGCCGGGACGGGGTTCCAGGTCTGGGTGGTGGAGCCGTCGCGGGAACGGTCCTCGTAGGTGAAGGCGAGCACCCGGCCCGCCGTGGCCGAGGGGTAGAGCCGGTCGAGGAGACGGGCGTCCTGGCGCAGCACGGGCGTGCCCGAGTCGTCGCGGCGCACGGCCGAGAGGTCCTCGTCGTTCCAGGCGTCGCCGGCGGTCAGGACCTTGCCGGGGTTGCCGTTCATGAGCTCGTGGTGGCGTCCGCTGTACAGGTCCCACTGCCACTGGGTGCCGGACAGGACGGGCCCCGACGCCGACGGGTCCGACCACCAGGCGGCCCCCGCCAGACGGGAGTCCAGCCCCTGGTACATCGCCTTGAGGACACTGGGGGCCTTGTCGGCGACGGTTCCGGAGAGCGGATGGCCGAACTCGCCGACGACCGCGGCCGTGCTCGCGGCGGCTGCCCGGTCGCGCACGGCGCCGAGGTCGCGCGCGTACTGGCCGTCGCCCGCCTTGCCCCACATGAAGACGCCCGAGATCGCCTTCTGGTCGTAGAAGTGGGTGTTGAACACATAGCGCGGCCCGAGGCCGCCCGCGTCGAGCAGACCGCCCTCCTGGCGCTGGAAGTCGATGTTGGCGTTCCAGAAGAGGTTGGGCTCCACATACGCGGGCTTGGCCTGCCAGCCCGCCGCGTCCATCCGGGCCCGGAAGCGGGTGTAGAACGGCCAGAGCACATCACGCTCCCAGGCGCGGCTGGTCTGCCCGCTGTCGTAACTGCCCGCGTGCGGTTCGTTGTACGGGTCGAATCCGGCGACGGCCGCGAACTCCTCGGCGGTGAGGTGCTGGGCCAGGTAGCCCAGGGTGGCCTGGGCGGTGGCCAGGAAGGCGTCCTGGATGCCGCGCGCGTTGTGCCAGAAGTCGTGGGCGGCGCGCTCGACGGCCTCGTTCTGGGTGATGTTCTGGCCCCAGAACAGGCAGATCCCGCAGGACTCGTGCGGATAGCCGCCGTCCGCGACGGCCCAGGCGGGAGCGCCGTCGCCGGTGTACCAGCTGCCGGTGTCGAAGAGGTGGCGGGAGAACAGGTCCTGGTGGAAGTCGGGCAGCACCCGGACCCCGGCGTCGAGGAAGGCCCGCATCTGCTCGGTGACGGCCGCGAGATACCCCTGGTCCACCTGGCCGCGGACGGGTTCGGCGGACGCCCAGGAGAGCAGGAACCGTACGGTGTTGGCGCCGCCCAGCGCGCGTACGGCGGTCGCGGCGGCGCGGGCGTCGGCGACCGAGGCGAACGGCAGTCCGCCGTGTTCGGCCAGCTTGGTCTCACCGGAGACGTTGTAGCCGCGCAGCACCACCTCGCGGCCGAGCCCGTCGACCAGGCGCCCGTCCTCGACGGTGAGCGCGGAGGCGGTGGCGCCGTCGAACCACTGGGCGCCGGGGAGCCCGTCGGCCCCGGAGGCCGGGGTGCCCGTGCCCCCCGCCCCGAGGAGCGCGGCGAGCAGGACGAGGACCCCGAACGGACGCGCCCACGACTTTGGCATGCCCATCACCATCGTGGCGGCCCGGAGCACAGTCAACACTCCGGGCCGCCGCCCCTCGCGGCGGACCCGCGGCCCGCTACCGGCCGGTGAACACCGCCACCGTCCGCCCCGGGACGGTGAAGGTGCCCGAACCCTCCTCGTACGAGGCCGACCTGACCGTGGCGTCACCGCCCGCCGCCTGCACCGGGTGGAGCGCGTACCCGTGGCCCGCCAGGGCCGCGACCCGCTGGTTCTGCCGGTCCGGCGTCGCGTTGAAGACCACCACCAGAGCGCCGAGCCGCATGGTGATCACGCCCGGTGTCTCGTCCTTTCCGGAGAGCGGGAAGGAGAGCGCCGACTGCACCTGCGCCGCGGTGGCCAGTTGGAACGCCGGGTCGGTCGCACGGATCTTCAGCAGGTCACGGTAGGCGGCCGAGGCCCCGGTGATCTCCGCACAGCCCGCAGTGAGCGAAGGAACCGTCAACAGGGGCTTGGCGTACGCCCACTTGGACCGGTTGTCGGCCGCCGGAGGCAGCCCGCGGCCGAAGCCGTTGCCGTCCCGGCAGTCCCAGTGGATCGCGTTGAACCAGTCGCCGCTGTCGAAGGAGTTGCGGTCCAGCGACTTGGAGCGCAGCAGGTCCGTACCGGCCTGGGAGAGCGCCGGGCCCTGCGACAGCGTGGCGGTCGCCAGCGCGAGCACCTGCATCCTGGCCCGGTCGGTGCCCGAAGTGGTGCGCGGCAGCTTGAAGGCGAGCGCGTCGTAGAGCGACTCGTTGTCGTGCGCGTCGGTGTACGCGAGCGCGTCACCGGGAGCCCGCGCGTACCCGGCCGGGGCGCCGTTGTAGTCGACGTCCGCGCCCTTGACCGTACGGCCGGAGGTGTCGGTGAAGGTGTACGCGGCCAGGTTGCCGGAGAGGCCGACCTTGATGAGGTCCTGGTAGTGCAGCAGCCGGGCCCGCTGCTCGGCCGGGGTGCCGTTGGCCGCCGAGGAGTTGGGGTCGGTGTACAGGCCCGAGGCGAAGCCCTGGACGCCCGGGTCCTCGTCGAAGGGGCCGCCGCCGCGCACCGCGTCGCGCGCCCGGTCCGAGAAGGTCGCGATGCCGGTGCCCGCCATGTTCTTCTGGGTCGCCTGGACGAACCGGGCGTCGTCGGCGACCTCGCCGAAGTTCCAGCCCTCCCCGTACAGGACGATCTTCTTCCCGTCGACGCCGTCCCTGGCGGGCGTCAGCGCGTCGAGCGCCTCGCGGACCGCGAGGATGTTGGCCTTGGGGTGGTGGCCCATGAGGTCGAAGCGGAAGCCGTCGACCTTGTACTGCCGGGCCCAGGTGACCACCGAGTCCACGACGAGCTTGCCCATCATCACGTTCTCCGGCGCGGTGTCGGCGCAGCAGGTGGAGGTGGCCACCGTGCCGTCGTCGAGGAGGCGCTGGTAGTAGCCGGGCACGATTTTGTCGAGGACCGACTTGTCGGCCTGGCCGCTCGCCACGGTGTGGTTGTAGACCACGTCCATCACCGTGCGCAGCCCGGCGCCGTTGAGGCCCTGGACCATCTGCCGGAACTCGACCGTGCGCCGGGTCCCCTCGGGGTCGCTCGCGTAGGAGCCCTCGGGCACGGTGTAGTGCAGCGGGTCGTACCCCCAGTTGTAGGCGTCCTTGGCGGCGGTCTTCGCCACGCACGCCTGCTGTTCGGGCGAGTCCGGCGCATACACCTTGAGGTCGCAGCCGGGGACGGCCCGGTCGGACTTCTTCTCGGGGACGGTGCCGATGTCGAAGGCGGGGAGGAGGTGGACGTAGGAGGTCCCGGAGCGGGCGAGCTCCTTGAGGTGTTTCATGCCGTCCGAGCCGGTGTCCGTGAACGCCAGGTACTGGCCGGGGTGGCGGGAGGTGGGGTCGGCGACCGAGAAGTCGCGGATGTGGAGCTCCTGGATCTGTGCGGCGCGCAGCGGTACGGCCGCGGGCTTGCGCAGGGTGGCCCAGCCCCCGGGGGCGAGCCGGGGGTCGGCGAGGTCGACGACGAGGCTGCGGGCCGAGTCGGTGGTCAGGGCGGTGGAGTACGGGTCGGTGACCAGGTTGGTGACGACCTTCTGGACGCTGGGCGCCCACACCGTCACGGCGTACCGGTACGGCTTGCCCGACCAGCCGCGGCGGCCCGTCACCGACCAGACGCCGGTGGCGTCGTCGCGGCGCATGGCGACGGTCCGGCCGTCGAGTTCGAGGGCGACCCGCCGGGCGGTGGGTGCCCAGAGGGAGAGGGTGGGGCGACCGCCGGAGAAGACCGGGCCGAGGGCGGCCTTTCCGGCGCGGGCGCCGTACAGGTCGTCGAGGACGCCCTGGGTCTGGACGCCGGTGGCGGCGAGCAGGGCGCCGTTGGCGAGGCGCTGGGTGGCGACGACCTGCCCGGTGAGGGCCCGGCCGATCCGGTCGCGGTCGCGCGGGTCGACGGTGAAGGCCGCGTACTTCGCGAGTTGCGGGAACCGGGCCTTCTGCGCGTCGGTGAGGCCGCCGGGCACGGGGGTGAGGCGCAGCCAGTGGCCCTCGCCGGTGAGGACGCCGTCCTTGACGGCGAGGCCGCCGTCCGGCGCGTACACCAGCTGGTGGCTCGCGGCCGTGCCGCCCGTGTTCCAGGCGACGGTGTACCGGTCGATCCACTGCGCCCGCGACTTCGTCAGGTCGAGGTCGGCGGCGGAGCCGGACCCCATGGGCAGCAGGTACTTCTCGACCCCGCCCAGGAGCCACACCTCGTGCCCGTACGCGGAGAGGTCCAGTGTGCGGTCGGAGCCGAACTCCTTGGTGTCACCGTTGTGGAGGATGTAGCTGAGGCTTGCGGCGCCCTCCTTCAGCGGCACCTCGAAGACCGCGCCGAAGGCGTCGGTGCGCACCGGGGGAAGCGGCTTGGACCAGTCGGTGGGCGCCGCGGCGCCGGTCCAGGTGTGGATGCCCCAGCCGCTGTAGTCGCCGTCGGCGCGCCGGTAGTGGATCACGGCCCTGGTGGTGTCCTGCGGCGGATGGGCGCCGGCGGGCGGCGAGGTGAGGAGCGCGTCCTTGCCCTGCTCGACCCAGACCTCCCCGGTGCGGCCCACGTCGATGGTGCGGTCGGCGGTGACGTCCTTGGTGCCGTCCTTGTCGATGACGAGGAACCCGACGCTGGAGGCGCCCGGCTTCAGCTTGACGTACGCGAACGCGCCGTAGGCGTCGCGGCCGGTGAAGGCGTGGCCCGCGGGCCAGGTGGTGGACTCGCCGTCGGCGAGGTCGCCCCAGGCGTAGAGCCGCCAGTCGGTGTAGTCGCCCGCCGGGCGCTTGTAGTGGACCACGGCGTAGTCGCGCCGGGAGGCGGTGGGCGCCGGGTCGGGCGCGGGGGTGCCGCTCGTGGTCAGGGCGGTCGCGCTCGCGGTGCGCCCGGCCGAGTCGACGACGACGGCCTTGTAGCGCAGGGGCGTTCCGGTCGCGAGGGTCGCGGGCAGGTGCTGGACGACCTTGTACGGGGCGTGGTCGGCGGAGCCGAGGACCTGCCACCGGCCGGTGCCGGTCTGGGCGGCGAACACCACCCGGTTCAACTGGCCGCCGTCGGCGTCGGCCGTGATCTCGACGTCTCCGGTGGCGCCCGCGGCCGGGGCCGTCAGGGTGAGCGAGGGCCGTGCGGCGGGCGCGCCCAGCGGCCCGGCGGCCTGGTAGACGACGGCGGAGAGGGCGGGGACCCGTACCGAGACGCGGCGGTCGGCGCCGCTGGTGAGTGTGCCGGTGGCGCCGTAGATGCCGGTGAACGCGGCGTCGGCGGAGCCGGTCGCGAACGTGGCGCTCTTCTCCTCGGTGGCGTTGTTGACCGCCACGACGTACTCGGTCCCGGTCCCGGCGTCGGTGCGGGAGAAGGCGTAGATGCCCTTGCCCGGCGCCGCGTACCGCTCCGTCTGCACCCCGTCGGCGAGCGCCGGGTGCTGCCGGCGGAGCTTGGAGAGAGCGGCGATCGCCTTGTAGAGCGGGTGCTCCGGATCGAAAGCGCTGCTCGCGTGCGTACGGCCGGTGCCGATCTGCGGGTCGTCCAGATAGTCCGCGACCTTGGACGGGAACATCGTCTGCCGGGCGTCCTTGTCGCCTCCCGACCCCGTGAAGCCCTGCTCGTCGCCGTAGTAGACGACGGGGTTGCCCCGGCTGAGGAACATCAGCTCATGGGCGAGCCGGTCGCGGCGCAGCAGTTCGGCGGCGTCGGCCTTCGGGTTGTCCTGGACGAGGAAGCTCCCGATCCGGCCCATGTCGTGGTTGCCGAGGAAGGTCACCTGCTCATAGGCGTTGGCCTTGTCGGTGGTGTAGCGGTAGTCCTGCCCCAGGGCCGCGCCCAGGTCCGCCGCCGAGCCGCCCTGCGAGACATAGCCGCGCATCGCCTGCTGGTAGGGGAAGTCCAGGGTCGCGTCCAGCCTGCCCCGTCTGACGTACGGAGAGGTCACGGACGGGTCGGCGGAGTACACCTCGCCGTAGATGAAGAAGTCCGGGCGTCCGCGCTTGGCCGCGTAGGCGTCGAGCGCGGTCGCCCACTGGGTCCAGAAGTCCAGGTCGACGTGTTTGACCGTGTCGACGCGGAAGCCGTCCACGTCGAAGTCCTTCACCCACTTCTCGTAGATCTTCTCCATGCCCCGCACGACCTCGGGCCGCTCGGTCCACAGGTCGTCGAGGCCGGAGAAGTCGCCGTACTCCGCGCTCTCCCCGGCGAAGGTCGAGTCGCCCCGGTTGTGGTAGAGCGTGGGGTCGTTGAGCCAGGCCGGGACCTTGGTGTCCTTCTCGGCGGCGGGCACGGCCGGGGTGTACGGGAAGGAGCCGGGGCCGACGGCCGGGAAGCCCTTGCCGCCGGCCGCGTAGGCGCTGTCGTCGAAGGGCACGCCGTCCTTGGTCAGATACGGGAACGCGCCCTTGGAGAGGTACGCCGAGCTCTGCTCGCGGTGGCCCACGACGTCGGCGGTGTGGTTGGTGATGACGTCGAAGAAGACCTTCATGCCCTTGGCGTGGGCCTTGTGGATCAGCCGGGCCAGGTCGGCGTTGGTGCCGAAGTGCGGGTCGACCTGGGTGAAGTCGGTGATCCAGTAGCCGTGGTACCCCGCGCTCTGGTCCGCGCCCGTGCCCTGGACCGGCTTGTTCTTGAAGATCGGCGCCAGCCAGATCGCGGTGCTGCCCAGCCCCTTGATGTAGTCCAGCTTCCCCGTCAGGCCCTTGAGGTCGCCGCCCTGGTAGAAGCCCTTGTCGGCCGGGTCGTAGCCGGTCACCGAGCGGCCACCGGTCAGGCCGCCCCGGTTGTTGGCGCTGTCGCCGTCCGCGAACCGGTCCGGCAGCACGAAGTAGGGCTGCTCCCGGGTGAGTTCGTGGCGGGCGGGCTCGGCGGCGAGTTTGGCGTCGGACGGCGGGGCCGGGGGCGCGGTGGGCGCCGGATGCGCCGCGGGCGCGGCCGACGCCAGCAGCGCGAGGGCCACGGCGGCGGTGACGGCGGTTCGGCGCGGAGAGCCGATCACGGACCTACTCCTTCTTCGGGGGGACTACGGGTACGGGCGTGGGACCCGGGGGCAGCGTCGGACCGGCGGGCCGGCCGCGCCAGGGGCGTTCAGGTCAGCCGCCGCACGTCCGGGCGCCGGTGTGCAGGGCGAGGGCGGTGTCGGGGCCCAGGGTCGCGGTGAAGCGCCCGGAGCCGTCGACGGTGACGGTCCTGCCGCTCTGCACGTCGCAGTAGCCGCCCGCCGGCAGCGACGTCTGGAAGGTACGGGTGAGCGGGGAGCCCTCGTGGTTGATGGCCACGAACGCCTTGGCGCCGCGTCCGAAGGCGATGGCGTTGCCGCCGTCGTCCCACCAGTCGGTGACCGGCGCCGTGCCCGCCGTGTTGCGGAACGCCACCATCGAGCGGATCTCCGGCCAGGCGTGCTGGCACTTCCATCCGTCGCTGTAACAGGCGTTCACCCGGCCGCTGTTGGGCGGTCCGGCGTCCTTGTCGCTGAACACATAGCCGGAGTGGACGTCCGGGGAGCCGTAGGGCCAGGCCAGCATGAAGACATGGGCCAGGGTGTACCGGGCGCCGTCGTTGTAGGTGAGTGTCTGGCCGCCGCGCTCGGTGTCGTGGTTGTCGACGAAGACCGACGCCCTGCTCCCGGGCAGATAGCCCCAGCCCTCGCCGAAGTTCTTCAGGTACGAGAGTCTCTCGTTGGTGAACACCCGCTTGAGGTCCCAGGAGTAGCGGAACTCCTGGACGTCACCGGTGTTGACGTACTCGGTGGGCTGCACGGCCTCGCCCGCGCCGTAGATCGTCTCCTGCTTCCAGTAGACGCCGGGGTTGCTCAGCCGGGACTTGATGGCGGCGAGGTCGTCCTCGGGGATGTGCTTGGCGGCGTCGATCCGGAAGCCGTCGACGCCGAGCGAGAGCAGGTCGTTGAGGTACCCGGCGACGGTGTTACGGACGTGCTCCTCGCCGGTGTCGAGGTCGGCCAGACCGACGAGCTCGCAGTGCTGGACGTTCCACCGGTCCTGGTAGTTGCCGATCTCGGCCCTGCAGTCGTCCAGGTCGGCCGCGGAGTAGGTGCCGGGGTAGTCGTACTTGCTGTAGGACGAGCCCGCCGAGCCGGTGCCGGAGCCGCTGGTCATATGGTTGACCACCGCGTCGGTGACGACCTTGACGCCCGCCGCGTGACAGGTGTCGACCATGGAGCGGAAGGCGGCGCGGTCGCCGAGCCGGCTGCCGATCCGGTAGCTGACGGGCTGGTAGGCGGTCCACCAGGCGTCGCCCTGTATACGTTCCTGGGGCGGCGAGACCTGGACGTACCCATAGCCGTCGGGCCCGAGTTCGGTGGTGCAGGCCTTGGCGACCGAGGCGAAGTTCCACTCGAACAGGACGGCGGTCACGTCCTTGGGCCCCGGGGCGGCGGCCCCGGCCGGCGGTGCGCCGAGGACGGCACTGCCCGTGGCTGCGGCGACGAGAGCGAGGGCGGCGGCCAGGGTTCTGCGTGTACGGCGGGTGCGGGTGGTGCAGGCGGTACGACCGTCCATGGGGGGACCTCCGTGGCGGGAGTGCGGGGGGGGGAACGGCCCTTCGGAGCGGCGCGGCCCGGCCGCCCCGGAAGGTCTTTGAATGTTCTTGCTGAAACAACCAGAAAGGTATTGCGGTCGAGACCGTAGGCCTCCCGGACCTGCTGGTCAACCCTTTGGACACACCCTCGCCACACCGGGGAAACCTCCGCGCTCCCTCCCGGGGTGGCGCGAACTCGCCCCCGAACGCCGGAAGCCGCCGCACCCGGTGGGTGCGACGGCTCGGAACGTGGTGCCGGGGCCCGGGAGCGGTCCGCTCAGAACCCGATCGGCTCGCGGACCAGGACGACGGTGCTGCGGTACGGCACCACCTCGCGCCCATTGATCAGGATCTTGGCGAGCACACTGCGCTGTCCCATCACCCGCTGGGCGCGGACGTCCTCCTTGGGCAGCGAGTACGTCTCGACGCGGCGCAGCGCGGTGTCGAGGTCGGCGACGACCTTCTGGGCGCCGACCACCCAGATCGCCCGGTCCGCGCCGAACGCGTACGCGGCGAGCTGGCTGCCGCTCGCGGAGGCGGTGACGAGCCGGCCGTCCTCGGTCACGGCGTGCACACTGCCGACGACGACGTCGGGCGCCGAACGCGTGGTGCGCACCTCGTCGCGACGGGCGCGCGGGTCCCAGTCGGCCTGCTCGGCGCGGATGCTCTTGTACCGGCCCGAGGCGTCGATGTCCTCCTGGATCCCGGAGAGCCGCAGGGTCTCGCTGGTCGAGGCGAAGATCGCCCTGTCGGTCGGCAACTGCTCGGCCACGAGCGCGCGGGCGTCGGCGGCGGTGTCCACTATGTGCACCGTAAATCCGTTGCCCCGCAGGGCCTCGGCGGCCCGCTCCAGGCTCTCGGCGCTCGCGGCGACGGCGAAGGACTCGTCGGCGGGCAGTACGGTGACGGCCTTCTCACTGGTGATGGTCTTCTCGCTCATGCCCGATGAACTTAGCGCCGCGCCGCGAGTCCCGTTCGAGCGCCGCTGGATCGGGCAACTGCGGCGCCCCGGCCATCGCATAGGCTCGGCCACGATGAAGAGCAACCTCGCCCCGCTGGCGCCCAAGGCCGACAAGGACACCGTGCGCCGGCACAACCTCAGCCTGGTGCTGCGGGCCGTCCACGACGAGGGCGAGACCACCCGGGCGGCCGTCGCGGCGCGCGTCGGACTGACCCGGGCGGCGGTGTCCTCGCTGGTGGAGCAGTTGCTGGAGGGCGGGTTCCTCACCGAGTCCGGCAAGACCTTCAGCGGGCAGGCGGGGCGGCCCGGCACCGTCCTCAAGCCGGCCAGGACCGGCGTCGCCGGGGTGGGCGCGGAGATCAACGTCGACTACACGTCGGTGTGTGTGGTGGATCTGGCCGGGACCGACCGGGTGCGGCTCACCGAGCATCTGGACAACCGGGTCGCGCCGCCCGCCGAGGTACTCGCCCGGGCGGCGCGGCTCACCTCACGGGCACTGGACTCCGCCGGGCAGCAGGAGCTGCGGCCCGCCGGGGTGACGCTCGCCCTGCCGGGCCTGGTCGCGGGCGGCACCGTCCGCCAGGCACCGAACCTGGGCTGGAACGGCGTACCGGCCGACGACCTGTTCGCGCGGGCGCTCGCGGAGTGCCCCGGCGCCCCCGCCCTGCCGGTGGGTTCGGAGAACGAGGCCAATCTCGCGGCGCTGGCCGAGCTGTGGTTCGGCGCCCCGGATCAGGCCCGTACGTTCCTCTACCTCTCCGGCGAGATCGGTGTGGGCGGCGCCCTCGTCCTCGACGGTGAACTCCTGCGCGGCGCGCACGGCTTCGCCGGGGAGATCGGCCATGTCCCGGTGGACCCGTCCGGCCCCGAGTGCCGCTGCGGGGCGCGGGGCTGCCTGGAGCAGTACGCGGGCCAGTCGGCGCTGCTGCGCGGCGCGGGCATCGAGGAGGGCGCCGGAGCGGCGGGCGTGGCCGAGCTGGAGCGCCGGGCGCGGGCGGGCGACGAGCGGGCGCTGACGGCGCTGGACACGGCCGGGCGGATGCTGGGCCGGGTGCTGGCGGGCGCGGTGAACCTGCTGGACCCGCAGAGCGTGGTCCTCGGCGGCGTCTACCGCACCCTGTCCCCCTGGCTCGCTCCCCCGGCCGGGGCCGAGCTCGCCGCCCGGGTGGTCTCGGGCCTGTGGCCCCGCGACAGCGGCCGGCTGCGCGCCTCGTCCCTGGCGGGGGACGCGGCCCGGGGCGCGGCGGCGCTGGTGGTGGAGGCGGTGCTGGACGATCCGGCGGGGTGGGCGACGGGCTGAGCGGGGCGCCGGGGCGCCCCGCCCCTTGGCCGGGCCGGGTGCCAACCCCTCAGCGCACCCCCATCAGATGCTCCAGCGCCAGCTGGTCCAGCTGCTCGAACGCCATCCCCCGCGCCCCCGCCGCCTCCGCGTCGAAGTCCTCGAAGGCCGCGCGGTCCCCGAGCAGTCCGGTCAGGCCGTCGTCGGCCGTCGGCCGGGCGAGGTCGTCGAGGCGGGACGCCCGCAGCGCCGCCCGCACCTCCGGGTCGGCGCGGAACGCCGCCGCACGCTCCCGCAGGATCAGATAGGTGCGCATATTGCCCGCCGCCGACGCCCACACCCCGTCGGCGTCCTCCGTGCGCGGCGGCTTGAAGTCGAAGTGGCGCGGACCCTCGTAGCCCGCCGACTCCAGGAGGTCGACCAGCCAGAACGCGTCGCGCAGGTTGCCCGCCCCGAACCGCAGGTCCTGGTCGTACTTGATGCCGGACTGCCCGTTGAGGTCGATGTGGAAGAGCTTTCCGGCCCAGAGCGCCTGCGCGATGCCGTGGGTGAAGTTGAGCCCGGCCATCTGCTCGTGCCCCGTCTCGGGGTTGACCCCGACCAGCTCCGGCCGCTCCAGCCGTTCGATGAAGGCGAGCGCGTGCCCGACCGTGGGCAGCAGGATGTCCCCGCGCGGCTCGTTCGGCTTGGGCTCGACCGCGAACCGCAGGTCGTAGCCCTGGCTCACGACGTACTCGCCGAGCAGGTCGAAGGCCTCCTTCAGCCGGTCGAGCGCGACCCGGACGTCCTTGGCGGCCCCGGACTCCGCGCCCTCGCGCCCGCCCCACGCCACGTACACCCGGGCGCCGAGTTCCACGGCGAGGTCGATGTTGCGGATCGTCTTGCGCAGCGCGTACCGCCGGATGTCCCGGTCGTTGGCGGTGAAGGCGCCGTCCTTGAAGACGGGGTGGGTGAAGAGGTTGGTGGTGGCCATGGGAACCGCGAGGCCGGTGGCGTCCAGGGCCGCGCGGAAGCGCTTGACGTGGGCGTCGCGGTCGGCGTCGGACGCGCCGAACGGGATCAGGTCGTCGTCGTGGAAGGTCACCCCGTACGCCCCGAGCTCCGCGAGCCGGTGGACGGTGGCGACCGGGTCGAGCGCGGGCCGGGTCGCGTCGCCGAACGGGTCGCGCCCCTGCCAGCCGACGGTCCACAGACCGAAGGTGAACTTGTCCTCGGGGGTGGGTGTGAAGCGTTCCGTCATCGTCGTGTCCACCTCGGTGCGGGGCGCCCGAAGGGCCCCGGATGCTATTTGTTTACTGACCTGACGAATATGACATGATCACTGCTGCTTCCGGAACCCCGGGCGGTCATCTAATTTGTTCCAGGAACGCGCAAATAGGTCCGGCGCGTCCGTACACTTCGAATTCCGCAAGGAGAGGGGTGCCGTATGCCGCAGGCCCCGGTCGCCATCGGGGTGGACAGCTCCACGCAGTCCACCAAGGCCCTGCTCGCCGACGCGGAGACCGGGCGGACGCTCGCCGTGGGCCGCGCCCCGCACCGCGTCGACGGCTCCGCAGGGGCGCGCGAGAGCGACCCCGAGCAGTGGTGGCGCGCGCTGGGCGAGGCGGTCGGGGCCGGACTGAGAGAGGCGGGGGTGCCCGCCTCCGCCGTCACCGGCATCGCGGTCGCCGGCCAGCAGCACGGCCTGGTCGTCCTGGACCGCGAGGGGCGTCCGCTGCGCCCGGCCCTGCTCTGGAACGACACCCGCTCGGCCCCGCAGGCCGCCGCCCTCACCGGGGCGCTCGGCGGCCCGGACGCGTGGACCGCGCGCACCGGCTCGGTGCCCGTCGCCGCCGTGACCGCCGCCAAGTGGCGCTGGCTGCGGGAGAACGAGCCCGCGCACGCCTCGGCCGCCGCCCGGGTCCGCCTCCCCCACGACTTCCTCACCGAGCGCCTCGCCGGAGCCGCCGCGACCGACCCCGGGGACGCCTCCGGCACCGGCTGGTACGCGACGGCCACCGGCGCCTACGACCCCGACCTGCTCGACCTGCTCGGTCTGGACGCCGGTCTGCTGCCCGAGGTAGCCCCCACCGGCGCCACCCGGGTGGGGTCCCTGACGGCGCGGGCCGCCGAGGTGCTCGGGCTGCCCGCCACCACCGCGGTCGCCGCCGGGACCGGGGACAACATGGCCGCCGCCGTGGGGCTCGGGCTCGGCGGCGCGGGCCTGCTCGACCACCCCGTCCTCAGCCTGGGCACCTCCGGTACGGTCTTCGCCGCCACCCGCACCCGTCCCGCCTCGCGCGGGCTCTCCGGGTTCGCCGCGACCGACGGCACCTTCCTGCCGCTCGCCTGCACCCTCAACTGCACGCTCGCGGTGGACCGGATCGCGGCCCTGCTCGGTCTCGGCCGCGACGAGGCCGAGCCCGGCGGCGAGGCGGTGCTCCTGCCGTACCTCGACGGCGAGCGCACCCCCGACCTGCCGACCGCCGCCGGGCTGCTCACGGGGCTGCGCCACGCCACGACCGGGCCCCAGCTCCTGGGCGCGGCCTACGAGGGCGCGGTATTCACCGCCCTGCGCGCCCTCGACGACCTGCTGCGCGCGTGCGGACTCGACCCGGCGGACCCGGGCGCCGCCGGCCGGCCGCTGCGGCTGATCGGCGGGGGCGCCCGGGGCCGTATCTGGCTGGAGACCGTGCGCAGGCTCTCGGGCCGGCCGCTCCTGGTGCCCCGAGCGACGGAGCTGGTCGCGCTGGGCGCCGCGGCCCTCGCCGCGGCGGCCGTCACCGGCGCGGACCCGGTGGCGACCGCCGCGGCCTGGGGCACCGGCGAGGGGACCGCGCTGGAGCCGGTCGCCCGTGACACGGCCGCCTGGGAGCGCATCGGCGCCGTCCTCGACCGGGCGGCGCCGGTGCTCGGCTGACCACGGCCCTCAGCGGGGCCGCGCGTTCATCGGCTCTGGCGCAGCAGCTCGGCGAGGGCGCCGTCCATGTCGAGGTCCTGGTTCTCGGCCTCGGCGGAGACCACCGCGTAGGTGAGGAGGAGGAAGCGGCGCAGCGCCGCCGTGCCGAACTCCAGGAGCGCCAGACCGTCCGGGGAGCGCAGCTCCACCACGGTCCGGGCCGGGTCGAGCGGCCGTATGCGCACATCGCCGGTACCGGCCGGGGCGCGCAGTCCCCGGTCGATGAGGTTGCGGGCGAAGACCCAGGTCACGCCGGTGTCGTCCAGGGAGACCTGGGCGGGGAACAGCATCCGGACGGCCAGCGGGTCGGCCGCGTCGTAGGTGAGGGTGACGGGGACGGGGACGCCGTGGGGTGCGTCGGTGACGAGGCGGGCCAGGACGGACTGTTCGACGGTGGTGGACATCGACTCGCTCCTTGCTGCCACTCCCGATCTGTGACCCGCATCACATCATCTCAATAGTCGCACATTCAACACCTTGCCTGGGATTTCGTGCGAAAACCCCGAAAGGGCCCGGCGGACCGGGGGCCTGGCACCACCCCCGGCCGGGGCCCAGCCCTCCTGACCGCGGCCCCGTGCCGGGCGGACGATCGTGGCCGACGGATCGCACGGACGGAAGAGCAGGGGGCTGGACATGAGCGACCACACACGGCGGAACGTACTGCGCGGCGCGGCGGGCGCGGCGGCGGGTGTGCTGGCGGCACGCAGCGGGACGGCCGCGTCCGCAACCGCGCGCAGCGCTCCGCGGACCGCGGCGTCCGCCACCGTGAAGCAGCCGTTCCTGCACGGGGCCTTCGCGCCCGTCACCGAGGAGCTCACCGCCTTCGACCTGCCCGTCACCGGCCGCATCCCCCGCTCGCTGAACGGGCGCTATCTGCGCACCGGCCCCAACGTCCTCGGCCTGGAGGACCCCCGCGCCCACCACTGGATGCTGGGGGACGGCATGGTCCACGGGGTACGGCTGCGCGACGGGCGGGCCGAGTGGTACCGCAACCGGTGGGTCCGCTCGGCCGCCGTCTGCCGCAAGCTCGGCGAGCCGCACCCCGGACCCGTCCCCGAGGACGACTTCGCCTGCAACACCCACGTCATCCCGTACAAGGGCCGCATCCTCGCCCTCCAGGAGAGCGGGCCGCTGCCGTACGAACTGGACGGGGAGCTCAACACCCTGGGCGGCTACGACTTCCGCTCCACACTGAGCGGCGCGTTCACCGCGCACACCAAGTACGACGTCCACGCGGACGAGCTGCACGCCATCGCCTACTACCCGACCTGGGACCATGTGCGTCACCTCGTCGTCGACCGGACCGGGCGGGTGGCCCGCACGACACGGATCCCCGTGACGGACAGCCCGATGATGCACGACTTCGCGCTCACCGAGCGCCATGTGGTGCTCTTCGACATCCCCGTCACCTTCGACGCGGCGGCGGCCGGGGCGGGCGCGTCCGTTCCGTACGTGTGGAACGACCGGCACCCGGCGCGGGTGGGCGTGCTGCCGAGGAGCGGAGGGAGCGTGCGCTGGTTCGAGATCGACCCGGTCTTCGTCTCGCACACGCTGAACGCCTACGACGAGGGCTCCTCGGTGGTGGTCGAACTGACCACGTTCCCGGCGCCGTTCCAGGTCGCGGGGCGCGGCAGCGACGGCCCGACCGCCCTGGGCACGGCCTCGCTGGACCGCTGGACCGTGGATCTGGCGCAGGGCCGGGTGCGCACCCGGCGGCTCGACGACCGGCCGCAGGAGTTCCCGCGCGTCAACGAGTCGCTGGTCTCCCGGCGCCACCGGTACGGGTACACGGCGGCGTGCGCCGAGATGTCCACCGCCTATCTGACCGCCGACGGCGTGCCGCCGGACCGCTCGTTCGGCAACGCGCTGATCAAGCACGACTTCCTGCGCGGCACTTCGCAGTCGCACCGGCTGCCCCGGGGCGCCGCCGTGGGCGAGGCGGTGTTCGTGCCCGCGCACGGCCCGGACCCGGACCCGCGGGCGGCCGAGGACGACGGCTGCACACTGGCGTACGTCCACGACCCGCTGCGGGGCGCCGCCGATCTGCTGATCCTGGCGGCGCAGGACTTCTCCGGGCGTCCGCTCGCCCGCATCCACCTGCCGGGGCGGATTCCGCTGGGCTTCCACGGGAGTTGGGTGGCGGACGCCTGAGCGCGGTGCGGGGGCGTGCTCAGCCGCCGAGCTGACCGAGCATGCCCATCACCGAGTTGACCGCGCTGTGCAGCGAGGGGGCCGCCGCCGTATCGGCGAAGTAGAAGCCGAAGCCGGCGCAGGTCAGCGCGTGGGACAGCTTGGTGCCGCCTTTGCGCCAGAGGAAGAACGAACCCGCGGCCAGCGCGAGCATCAGAGGAAAGTGCACGGAGGGCAAGGTGCTCACCTCGTGACCCCGAGAGAGTCGAATACCGTTCCGCCGCCCCTGGGCGGCGATGCGGTGGAAACCACCTCCGCCACGGTACGACCACCGCTCACCCGGCGCCACACGAACATTACGGGGTGTCATCCCCGCAGGTGGGGTGGCCGACGGTCACCGGGCCGTGGCGACCACCAGGCGGCAGCGGGGACTTCCGTCGGGGCGCCTGCCGAGCTCCTCCAGCGCGTGGAGGTCCACGTGGAACCCGGCTCCCGCGAGCTCCGCGCGGAGATCGGCGAGCCGGAAGTCCCGGTAGTACATGACGAAACGGGGCCGCCACAGCGCGTTGCGCACCCGCATCGCCGCGTCGAAGCCGAGCAGCGCCCAGTAGCCCGGGGAGCCGGGGCGGGCGGGGGCCGCGACCGGGAAGGCGAAACGGCCTCCGGGCGCGAGCACCGAGCGGACCTGGGCGAACAGCCCCGGCCGCTCGGCGGGCAGGAAGTGCCCGAACGCGCCGAAGCTCACCACGAGATCGAAGGCGTCCCGGAACGGCAGGGCGCGGGCGTCGGCGCGGATCCAGTCGGCGTCCCGGGCGCCTCGTGCCCGGCCCGCCGCGAGCATCCCGGCGCTGAAGTCGACCCCGGTGACCCGCTCTCGGCAGACCGCGCGCAGCACGTCCAGTCCCGCGCCGGTGCCGCAGCACAGGTCGAGGCCGCGGCCGAAGGGGCCGAGTCCGGCGAGGACGCGGGTGGTGGCGTGGAGGACCGGGTCCGGGGTGCGGTAGGGCGTGAGGTCGAACTTCGGGGCGAGCAGGTCGTATCCGCGCTCGACCGACGACAGTGCCTGGACGGCGAGTTCACGGACGGTGGGGCCCTGGGGAGCGAACATCGCCCTCAGCATAGGGGCGGATGCGCTCACCGCCGGGACGGGACGCCCGGTCGCCGTTTCCCAACATCCATGGATAACCTCGGAAAAGGTACGAACCGACCGAGTGGGGAGTAGGTCAAGACGGGAGATCCATCGTGAAATCCACTCTGAGCAACCGCTGCGCCCGGATGGCGGCGGCGGGCGCCCTGTCCTTCGCCCTGCTGGCCGGCGGGGCCACGGCCACCGCGACCGCCGCCACACCCAAGCCGACGCCGAGCGGCAGCAAGTACGCGTCCTCGGCGAAGGGGTCCCTGACCATCAAGGCGAGCGCCACCACGGCGAAGGCGGGCGACAAGGTCACCTTCACCGGCCGCTCCAAGGGGCTGCCGGTCGGCAGCAAGGTCGTGCTCCAGCACAAGAACAAGGGCAAGTGGACGACGTTGCAGGCCAGTACGACCATCAAGCAGGGCTCCAGCTACTCGCTGGACGCCAAGCTGAACACCAAGGGCAAGGAGGAGCTGCGGGTCAAGGACGGCGAGACCGTGTCGCCGACCGTGAACGTCACCGTCAAGTGACGGCCCGGCGCGAGCCGGGGCGGCCGGTCGGCTAGCCGACCTTCAGCTCGCCCATGGCGCTCCACCCCGCCGTACCCTCGATCGTCGTGCTCACGATGTCGGGGGTGCGGCGCAGGAGCGGGCGCATCGTCTCCATGGCGGCCCGGAAGTGGTCGGAGCCGACGTGCGCCTCGCCCGTGCCGTCCTGGAACGCCTCGACCAGCACATAGGTGTCCGGGTCCTCGATGCTGCGGGACCACTCGAACCAGAGGTTGCCCGGCTCGGCCCGGGTCGCGGCGGTGAAGTCCGCCACGTGCCGGGGCCACTCCTCGGCGTACTCGGACTTCACGGGGAACTTGGCGACAATAAAGATCATTGAGTCATTCTATGCACGGTATGCACGAATAAATCACTGCGGCCCGTCGACACGCCCGGGGTAGGGTGACCGCGCCCCGCAGGCTTCCGGACCCGGACGGGTTCCGGCCCAGACCCCAGGTGAGACCCATTACCGTGCTGTCCCGTTCCGCCGTGGTGACCCGGCTCCGCGCCGCCGGCTGTGTCTTCGCCGAGGAGGAGGCGGAGTTGCTGCTCTCCACCGCCCGCACCCCCGCCGAGCTCGACGCCATGGTGGCGCGGCGCGCCGAGGGCCTGCCGCTGGAACACGTGGTGGGCTGGGCCGAGTTCGCCGGTGTACGTGTCGCGGTGGACCCGGGCGTCTTCGTGCCCCGGCGCCGCACGGAGTTCCTGGTGGAGCGGGCCGCCGCCCTCGCACCGGCGGGCGCGGTCGTGGTGGATCTGTGCTGCGGCTCGGGGGCGTTGGGCGTGGCGCTCGTCGCGGGGCTCACCGGCGCCGAGCTGCACGCCGCCGACATCGACCCGGCGGCCGTGGAGTGCGCCCGGCGCAATGTCACCGCCGCCGGGGGCCGGGTCCACCGGGGTGATCTGTTCGCCGCGCTCCCGGCCGGGCTGCGCGGCCGGGTGGACGTCCTGCTCGCCAATGTGCCGTACGTACCGAGCGAGGAGATCGAGCTGCTCCCCTCCGAGGCGCGCGTCCACGAGGCCCGGGTGGCGCTCGACGGCGGCGCCGACGGTCTCGACGTGCTGCGCCGGGTGACCGCCGGGGCGGCGCTCTGGCTGAGGCCCGGCGGGCGGCTGCTCTTCGAGACCGGCGAGCGCCAGGTGCCGTCGGCCGTCGCGGCGGTCACCGGGGGCGGTCTCGTCCCGGAGGTGGCGACCTGTGAGGAGCGGTACGCCACGGTCGTCGTCGCCACCCGCCCCGGCCCGCCGGCCACGCTGTAGCGCTCGGCCGTCCGGCTCAGGCCATCCAGAAGAAGACGGCCGTCATCCGGCTGTCCTCCAGGGTGCTGCCCCAGTAGCCGGTGGCCGTGTGGATCATGTTGGCGTTGTACAGGAGCAGCCGGTTGTAGCGGTGGGCGACGCGGACGTCCTCGGTGAAGGAGTCGCCCGGTACGAAGCGGGTGCCGAGCGCCTCGACCAGGTTGGTGTGCGGGGCCGCGACCAGATTGCCGCCGAGGACTCCGCCGGGCAGGCTCTGCCGGTAGAAGCTGGTGCCGCAGTCCTTGGGGACGCCGGGGTTGAGGTAGAGCACGGCCGCATACCGGCACAGCGCGCGCGAGTCGGTGTGCGGGCGGGGCTCGCCCTCGTCCCTGCCGACGACCTGGACGCAGTTGTGGTTGAGCGTGGCGCCGCCGGGCGCCTTCTGCAACCACAGCTCCCCGGCCCCGGTCGCCTTCTTGACCAGCCGCTCCACCCGGGCGAGTTCGGCGGGCTCCAGGCCGGGCATGGTGCGCAGCCCGGGCCAGGTCTCGGGCTTGCGGGGGTATCCCTCGACCCAGTCGTCCTTCGCGAGGCAGCGCGCGCGGACCTCGTCCGCGTTGGGCAGGACGTCGTCGAGGACCCAGTAGTCGCGGCCGGGGGTGGGTTTGCGGTACGGCAGTACCGGGAGGGCGGAGGGGGTGGGGGCCATGCGGCCGAACCTACGTCCGCAACCTTCCCGATCCGTCCGCGTGTTGGTCAACCTTGCCCCAAGGTGCGGTGAAGCCGCCCGGGTGACGAAGGGCGCATTGCGGGGACATCCCGGCGGGAGGTCCCCGCAATGGCAAAGGCGGAGTCATCGTCGTCCCAGGAGACGGCTCCGGCGCAGGTCAGGCCTTGCGGCCCACCCCGCCGAACATGGCCACCTCGGCCGGCTCGCCCTCGCCCTCGGGGTTCTCGGGCCGCCAGCGCGAGCAGGAGACCACGCCGGGTTCCAGGAGCTCCAGGCCGTCGAAGAACCGGGCGGTCTGCTCCGGGGTGCGCTGGGTGAGCTTGGGGGTGCCGTGCTCGTTCCAGAACGCCACCGCCTGGTCGACGTCCGGCATCCCGGGGTGGGTCACCGTGTGCGACAGGACGAGGAAGCTGCCGGGGGCCAACCGCTCCATGAGGTCGCGCACCAGGCCGTACGCCTGGTCGTCGTCCTCGATGAAGATGACCACGCCCAGCAGCATCAGCGCGACCGGCCGGCTCAAGTCCAGCGTCTTCGAGGCGTGTTCCAGGATGCTGTCCACATCGCGCAGATCCGCGTCGAGGTAGTCGGTCCGGCCCTCGGGGGTGCTGGTCAGCAGCGCGCGGGCGTGGGCGAGCACCAGCGGGTCGTTGTCGACGTAGACGATCCGCGACTCGGGCGCGATGCTCTGCGCCACCTCGTGGGTGTTGTCGGCGGTGGGCAGACCGGTGCCGATGTCGAGGAACTGCCGGATGCCCCGGTCGGCCACCAGATGGCGCACGGCGCGGCCGAGGAAGAGCCGGTCCGCGCGGGCGTAGTCGCCGATGCCGGGGTGGAGCTCGCGGATCTGGTCGCCGACCGCGCGGTCGACCTCGTAGTTGTCCTTGCCGCCGAGCCAGTAGTTCCAGATCCGGGCCGTGTGCGGCTGGGAGGTGTTGATTCTGCTCCGAACGTGCTCGGGAGCGTCGAGGTGGGCCGGGTTCTCGGTCACGGGCGTTGTCTCCTGGGGCCTGGTGGAACGGTCAATGATCAGCCTAGATGGCCAAGTTGACCCGCGTCCCGGAACCCCGTCGGCCGGTGCCCCGGCAGGCGGGTGTCCCGGACGACGTCATCGGCGCGCCTGCCGCGTTCGGGGGCGGAGTCACCCCCAGTCTCATACGATCATGGCTGAACGGTTCCGCTCCTCAGCCACCCCCGTACCGATGGAGGTCAACCGTGACCAGGACGGCTCACCGTATCCGCAATCTGACCACCGCCGCAGCCACCGCGGCAGGACTGCTGCTCGTCGCCACCGGCTGCTCCTCGGGCGGGGAGGGCGCCGGGGAGGCCGCCGGCGGGGTGCCGGTGGTCAAGAAGGGCAAGCTGACCACCTGCACCCATCTGCCGTATCCGCCGTTCCAGTCGGAGCGGAACGGCAAGGTCGTGGGCTTCGACGTGTCCCTGATCGACCTCGTCGCCAAGAACCTCAAGGTCGAACAGAAGATCCTCGACACTCCGTTCGAGAACTTCAAGACCGGCGCCTTCCTCAACTCCGGCGAGTGCGACCTCGCCGCCGCCGGTATGACCATCACCGACGAGCGCAAGAAGAACGTGGACTTCTCCGTCCCGTACTTCGACGCCACCCAGGCGCTCCTCGTCACCAAGAAGAGCGGCATCACCTCGCTCGCCGACGTCAAGGCCAAGGGCCGCAAGCTCGGCGCGCAGGCCGAGACCACCGGCGAGAGCTACGCCACGGGCAAGGGCTTCAACCCGGTCGCCTTCGAGAGCTCCGACGCGGTGCTCAACGGGCTGCGGACCGGGCAGGTCGACGCCGTGGTGATCGACTACCCGGTGGTCCAGGGCTGGCTCAAGGACAAGGCCAACGCCGACCGGTTCGCCCTGGTGGAGAACATCGCGACCGGCGAGCGGTACGGCTTCTCGGTCAAGAAGGGCAACAGCAAGCTGCTCGCCGCCATCGACAAGGCGATCACCGACGCCAAGGCGGACGGCACGTACAAGAAGATCTACGAGGAGTGGATCGGTCCGCTGCCCAAGGTCCAGCCGTGACTTCCCGCCTGACGAGGCGTCAACGAAGGCGCGTCTCGCAGGGCATCCAGTACGCGGTCTTCGTGGCGGTGCTGGTCACCATCGGGCTGCTGGCCGACTGGGACCGCTTGCAGAACCAGTTCGCGCAGAAGGACCTCGTCGCGAAGCTCTTCCCGGAGATCATCACCATCGCGCTGCGCAACACCGTGGTGTACACGCTCTCCGGCTTCGTCTTCGGCCTGGTGCTCGGTCTCATCGTCGCGCTGATGCGGCTCTCGTCGGTGGCGCCCTACCGCTGGGTGGCGGGCATCTACATCGAACTGTTCCGCGGGCTGCCCGCCCTGCTGATCTTCATCTTCGTGGGGGTGGCGGTCCCGCTGGCCTTCCCGGGCACGGAGATCCCCGGCGGTACGTACGGCAAGGTCGCCCTCGGGCTCGGTCTGGTCGCCGCGGCCTATATGGCCGAGACGATCAGGGCGGGCATCCAGGCGGTGCCCAAGGGCCAGATGGAGGCGGCCCGCTCGCTGGGGTTCTCGCACGCCCGGGCCATGGTGTCGGTGATCATTCCGCAGGCGTTCCGGATCGTCATCCCGCCCCTGACCAACGAACTGGTGCTGCTCTTCAAGGACTCCTCACTCGTGCTCTTCCTCGGGGTCACCCTGGAGGAGCGGGAGCTGACCAAGTACGGCAGGGACCTGGCCAGCCAGAGCGCCAACTCCACCCCGATCCTGGTCGCCGGGCTCTGCTACCTGATGGTGACCGTGCCGCTGAGCTTCGTGGTGCGCCGTCTCGAAGCCCGTGCCGACCGGGCGAGGTGAGGAAGCGATGCCGCAGAACGAGATGTCACGGAACGAGATGTCACGGAACGAGATCGAGATCCGCGGGCTGCGCAAGTCGTTCGGGGACAACGAGGTGCTGCGCGGGATCGACCTGGAGGTCGCCCGTGGCGAGGTGGTGTGCGTCATCGGCCCCTCGGGGTCGGGCAAGTCGACGCTGCTGCGCTGTGTGAACCTGCTGGAGGAGCCGAGCGCGGGACAGGTGTTCGTCGGCGGCACCGAGGTCACCGACCTGGACGTCGACATCGACGCGGTGCGCCGCCGTATCGGCATGGTTTTCCAGCAGTTCAACCTCTTCCCGCACATCACGGTGACCGAGAACCTGGTCCTGCCGCAGCGCCGGGTGCTGCGCCGGGACAGGGCGAAGGCCGCCGCCGTGGCCCGCGAGAACCTGGAGCGGGTGGGGCTCGCCGAGAAGGCCGGCGCGTATCCGGCGCAGCTCTCCGGCGGCCAGCAGCAGCGCGTCGCCATCGCCCGGGCGCTCGCCATGGGCCCCGAGGTGATGCTCTTCGACGAGCCGACCTCGGCGCTCGACCCCGAGCTGGTCGGGGACGTCCTGGCGGTGATGCGGATGCTCGCCGGCGAGGGCATGACGATGATGGTGGTCACCCATGAGATGAGCTTCGCCCGGGAGGTCGCGGACCGGGTGGTGTTCATGGACGCCGGTGTCGTCGTCGAACAGGGCCCGGCCGCCCAGGTCGTGGGCGCCCCGCGGGAGGAGCGGACCCGGAACTTCCTCAACCGCATCCTCGACCCGGCGGCCGAGGCCCCCCCGACCTCGCACCTGCCGCCCGGGGACGGGCCCGGCTGAGGACGCGGTGCCCGCCCCCGGGACGCGCCGGGGGCGGGCAGGTCCGGACAGCCGGCGGGCCGCCGGGCGCGAGGGGAGCCGTCCGGTGCGTGGACGCCCCGGTCGGGGCTCATCACCAGGCACACCAACGGACCAATAGGTAGAATTCCACCCATGGGAGAGCGGTCTGCCGCGCCGACAGCGCCCGAACTCGTCCTGGAGACCGACACCGGCTCCACGGTGATGAGTCCGAGCCGGGACTACCACGTCGGGCGCGACCCCCTCAGCGAGATCGTCATCGACGACGCCCGCGTCTCGTGGCACCACGCGGTGCTGCGCGCCGCGGGCGACCACTGGACGGTCGAGGACGAGGGCAGCACCAACGGAACGTACGCCGACGGGCGCCGCGTCCACGAATGGGGTGTGGGCCCCGGCAGCGTCATCCGCTTCGGCAGCCCGGCCGACGGCCCCCGCGCCGTACTGGTGGGGCGAGCCCCACCGCGGGTCCGGCCGCCCGAGCGGCTTTCGGCCGTGTCCATGCCCTCCGCGACCGGCGCCTTCCGCCGGCCCACCTCGGTACGGCCCCTGCCCGCCAGGACGGTACGGATCGGCCGCGCCCCCGAGAACGACCTCGTCGTCGACGACCTGATCGTCTCGCGCCGGCACGCCGAACTGCGCGCCCGCCCCGACGGCGGCTACGAGATCGTCGACCTCGGCAGCCACAACGGCACCTTCCTCAACGGCCAGCCCGTCGACCGCGCGGCGGTCTCCCCCGGTGACATCGTCGGCGTCGGCCACTCGGCGTTCTGCCTGGTCGGGGACGAGCTCCAGGAGTACGTGGACACCGGCGAGGTCTCGCTCGACGTCCAGGACCTCACGGTCGCCGTCGACCGGGGCCGCAAGACCCTCCTCGACCAGGTCTCCTTCCCGGTGGGTGAGAAGTGTCTGCTCGCCGTGGTCGGCCCGAGCGGCGCCGGGAAGTCCACCCTGCTCAACGCCCTGACCGGGCTGCGCCCCGCCGACCGGGGCACGGTCCTCTACGACGGCCGCGACCTCTACCGCGACTACGCCGAGCTGCGCCAGCGCATCGGGCTCGTCCCCCAGGACGACATCCTGCACGCCCAGCTCACCGTGCGCCGGGCCCTGGGCTACGCCGCCGAGCTGCGCTTCCCGCAGGACACCGCCAAGGCGGAGCGCCGCGCCCGGGTCGACGAGGTGATCGGCGAGCTCGGCCTCGAACAGCGCGCGAACCAGTCCATCCACAGCCTTTCCGGCGGCCAGCGCAAGCGTGTGAGCGTCGCCCTGGAGCTGCTGACCAAGCCGTCGCTGCTCTTCCTCGACGAGCCCACCTCCGGCCTCGACCCGGGCATGGACCGCTCGGTGATGCACATGCTGCGCGGCCTCGCGGACGACGGCCGCACCGTCATCGTGGTCACCCACAGCGTCCTCAGCCTCGACGTCTGCGACCGCATCCTCGTCCTCGCCCCCGGCGGCCACATCGCGTACTACGGGCCGCCCCGCGACACCCTGGACTTCTTCGGCTTCGCCGAGTGGCCGGAGGCGTTCGAGGCCTTCGAGCGGGACCGCGACCGGGACTGGGCGGGCGACTACGCCCGCTCGCGCTTCCACCAGCGGTACGTGGTCGCCTCCAGCACCCAGCCGCGCCTGGGCCCGGGCGCCGCCGCCCGGGTCGTCGGCCGGCCGCCCAAGGCACAGAGCCGGGGCGCCCAGCTGAACACCCTGGTGCGCCGGTACGCGGCGGCGCTCGGCGCCGACCGCACCTTCCTCGCCATCATGATCGCGCTGCCCTTCGTCATGGGCGCCATGGCCCGGGCCCTCGCGGGCGGCAGACTGACCCAGGAGACGGCGATGAACGCGCTGCTCATCCTGTGTGTCGGCGGTGTGCTCACGGGTGCGGCCAACGCCGTACGGGAGCTGGTCAAGGAACGCGTGATCTACCAGCGCGAACGGGCCGTGGGGCTGTCCAGATCGGCGTACCTGCTCTCCAAGGTGGTGGTCCTGGGGACGATCACGGTCCTCCAGGCGGTGGTCCTCACCCTGGTGGCCCTCTTCGGCGTCAAACTGAACGCGCCGGGCGGCAAGGGCGTGATCATGCCGCCGCTGGTGGAGATCACGGTGGCGGTGGCCCTGCTCTCCTTCACCGCCATGATGCTCGGCCTGCTCGTCTCGGCGCTGGTGCGCAAGGAGGAGGTGACGATGCCGCTGCTGGTGCTGCTCGCCATCGTCCAAGTGGTCTTCTGCGGCGCCCTGTTGAAGCTGCACGGCGTCCCGGGCATCGAGCAGCTGGCCTGGCTGGTGCCCTCCCGGTGGGCGCTCGGCGGGATGGCGGGCACGATCGGGCTGTCCAGGATCGTGCCGGGGGAACTGACCGGCGATCCGCTCTTCAGGCACGACACGGCCGTGTGGCTGCTCGACATGGGCATGCTGGTGGCCCTGTCGGTGCTGTTCGGCTTCGCGGTCGCCCGGCTGCTGCGGCGGCACGAGCCCGCCGTGATGCGGAAGTAGGCGGCCCCGATGAGCACTCCCCTGGACTTCCGTCCCACCCATGTCGTCCCTCCCGGCGGACTCGCCGCCTGGGAGAGCCCGGACACCGGGCGCCCCACGGTGCCGCTGGACGCGCTGCTTCCGGTGCAGCTCATCGACCGGCGGGGCGACTGGGCCCGCATCGTGTGCGCCAACTCCTGGTCGGCCTGGGTCGACGGCCGCCTCCTGGTGACCGTCCCGCAGGGGCCGCCGGTCGCGGGCGCTCCCCTGGCCCGTACGGCCGACCCGCGCCCGCTCCTCGCCCGCGTCCAGGACATGCTCAACCGCTACCGGGGCGCGGCGGAGGACCTGGCCGCCGGGCGCCTGGACGGAGAGACGTTCCGGCGGCGCACCCACGGGCTGCGGGCGGGCATCGTCGTCGACGGCGAGGCGGTGTGGCTGTACGACGCGGAGCACGAGCGGTGGGTGTACTGCGACGGGACGCGGCTGAGCACCTTCGCGGCGTCCGCGCCGCCGTCCGCGGCGCGCGTGAGCGCCGAATCCCCGGCCGGCGGCCCGGGACCGGCCGACGCGACGCGGGTGGTCGGCCCGGACGGCGGCGGGCCGTACCCCGACGCCATGGACGGCACCCGCGCCTGGTCCGGTGACACCTGATGGCACCCGAGAGCGACCTGTACGCCGGACGCCCCGCCGACCTCGTCGGACGGCGGATCGCCGGGTACCGCATCGAGGGGGAGGTCGGGCGCGGCGGGATGGCGGTGGTCTACCGGGCCCGCGATCTGCGCCTGGAGCGGACGGTCGCGCTGAAGCTGCTCGCCCCCGAACTGGCCCGCAACGACACCTTCCGCAGGCGCTTCACGCATGAGTCGCGGGTGGCCGCCGCGATCGACCACCCGCACATCGTGCCGGTCTTCGAGGCCGGGGAGACCGACGGTGTCCTGTACATCGCCATGCGGTACGTCGCCGGGCGCGATCTGCGGGCCCTGCTCGACCAGGAGGGCCCGCTGCCGGTCGCGACGGCGGCCCGGATCGCCGCCCAGGTGGCGTCCGCGCTGGACGCCGCCCATGAGCACGACCTCGTCCACCGCGATGTGAAGCCGGGCAACATCCTGGTGGCGCCCGGCACCGACAGCGACCACCCCGAGCACGTCTACCTCACCGACTTCGGCCTGACGAAGAAGTCCCTGTCGCTGACCGGGTTCACCTCGGTCGGCCAGTTCGTGGGCACCCTCGACTACGTGGCGCCCGAGCAGATCTCGGGTCGCCCGGTGGACGGCCGCTGCGATGTCTACAGCCTCGCGTGCGTGGTCTACGAGACGATGGCGGGCACCCCGCCGTTCCAGCGCGACGACGACATGGCGCTGCTGTGGGCGCACCAGTACGACCAGCCGCCCGCGCTGACCGAGCGGCGCCCCGACATCGCCGCCGGGGTCGACGGGGTGATGGCGAAGGCGCTGGCGAAGATCCCGGACGACCGGTACGACTCGTGCCTGGCGTTCGTGGCCGCGCTGCGCGCGGCGGCGAAGGGCGTGGGGCCGGGAGGGCACCCGCCGACGCGGGTGGATCTGCGGGTGGTGGCCGGTGCGCCGGGGCCGCCGCCCGAACCGCCCGAGTGGGCCCGCCCGGTGTTCCCGGGCACGGGGTGAGCGTCAGCCGGAGGGCTCCCGGGGAGGACCGGCCGAGGGGGGCGGCCCCGTCGGCGCCACCTCCCCGCGCCGCCGTACGCGCCGGGTGAGCAGACTGCCGAGGAAGCCCGCCACCAGCCCCCACAGCACCGCGAAGCCCAGCCCCGTCCACAGCCGCGGCGTCAGCGACACCCGGCCCGACAGACCGCCGCCGAGGTCTCCGATGCCGAGCAGCGAGAGCCCGTAGTGCGCGGAGATCCGGGAGAGCAGACAGACGGCGAGCACGGTGAGGGCGAGCGCCAGGGCCATGTGCAGCGCGTGCCGCCACGCCGGGATCCGGGCGGGCGAGCGGACCGCCATCAGGAACCCGGCGGCCAGGACCAGTACGGCGGCGGCGACGAGCAGCCACCACACCCGTCCGTCGTAGTCCGCGAGGGTGCGCAGATTCAGGGTGGAGATGTCGGGCGTACGCAGCACCTGGTCCAGTACGTGCGGCATGGGCAGCCCGAACGGCCCGTCCACCCGGCCCTCCCACGAGGTGCCGAGCCCGAGGGTGAAGGCGAGCCAGACGAGGTTCGGCAGGCCCAGCAGTATCACCGCGAAGGTCTCGGCCGTATGCCCGCGCACCACCGCCACCACCAGCCCCACCACGATGCCCAGCGCCACATACGCCAGCAGCAGCACGAGCATCGCGAACGCGGCCGGGCGCACCGACTCCTGGAAGCGCAGCAGACGGGCGGGGAGCGGGGCCCGGCGGGAGATCACCAGGGCGAGGAAGAGCAGTCCCGCCAGCCAGAGCAGCCCGAAGAGCAGGGTGAGCGGCACATCGGTCTCGAAGCCGACCCTGGGGGTGGCACCCAGCAGATCCCCGATGTCGCCGATGGCGCCGTTCCCGAGCCCGATGGTGAACCGTTTGCGCGCGAGGAAGGACAGGCCGAGGAGCGCCAGGAGCCACAGCACGGCCACCCGGGCGGCCCACAGGGCCAGTTCGCGGGTGCTCGCCACGGCCCGGTGCCGCAGCGGCCTCAGGAACCCGGCGGCGATGAGCAGCGCGCCGACCAGCGTGACGGAGAGCGGGAGCACGGTCAGCCCCGCGTCGGTGTCGCCGATCACCCCGGCGTCGCCCTTGAGCTCGACGGAGCCGCCGACCGCCATGACGACCACGGCGGCGACGACCTGCGGCAAGGCGTTGTCGGGCAGGTCGGAGGCCCCGGCGGCGAGCAGCCCGAGGGCGGCGACGACGGCCATGGCGATCAGACCGGTCAGCACCGCCACGAGGGCCTCGACCCAGCCGTGGCGCGCGCGTCCCCGCACGGAGGACGAATCGGGCTGTTTGTCCTGGCTCACGCCTGTCACGCTAAGCAGCGCCGGGCCGGTCCGCCCCTCATGGGGGGCCGACCGCGTCAGCTTGCGGGTCCGCCGGGCCCCGGGCACACAATGGGCGGGTCGAGGACATACCGGACGCCTCGCGCGCACAGCGCGAGGGACGAGCCGGGCCGCCCGGCCGTGTACCGCCGTACCCACCGTGCTGCGACGGCGCCCGGTCCCGGGGGGATGCCTCGGCCCAGACCCCGCACCGAACGCCCCGCACCCCGCGGGACCCCAACGCCGGGAGAAGAGCTCGTGAGCGTCGAACCTCCCCCGTCCGGCCCACCCACCGGCCCCCCGTCCGGCCCCCTTTCGGGCCCCTCCCGCCCCGGCCCGCCGACGGGCCCGCCGAGCGGCGGCGACCAGGGCGGTACGGGCCGGGGCGGCGGCGGGGGCGGCGACCGCGGAAGCGGGGGCGGCCACGACGAGACGATCGCGGTCGGGACGGGCACGGGCGGCGGACCGTACGGCCCCAGGGGTCCTGGCGGCGGAGGCGGCTCGGGCGGCGGGGACGACTCCGGGCGCGGCAGCGGCCCCCCGTCCGGACCCGGCGGACCCGGCGGAGGGTCCGGCGACGGTGCCACCCCGGCCCGCAAGGGCGGCCCCGACCGTCCCTGGTGGCGTTCGGCCCCCCGGGTCGCCCTCACGACCGGCGTGATCGTGGCCGCCGTGGCGCTGATCATCGTCTTCACCCGCCCCGACGGCTCGTCCGGGAAGAAGGACGCCGGCGGCGAGGTGTTCCTCCAGGCGGCGGGGAAGGACGGGCCGCGGCCCTTCACCCCGTCGAGCGCGCGCTACAGCTCGCCGCCCCCGTCCCCGCCGTCCCTGCCCAGCGCGTCGGCGCCGACGTCCGCCAATGTGACGCGCGGCGTGGACGGTTCGGCCCCCGGTCTGTACGGGGGTACCCGCAACAGGGCCAGCTGCGACGTGGAGAAGCAGATCGGCGCGCTGGCGGCGGAACCGGCGAAGAACAAGGCGTTCGCGTCCGTCCTCGGCATCGCGCCCGACGGCGTGCCGTCATATCTGCGCGCCCTCACCCCCGTACAGCTCCGTGTCGACACCCGGGTGACCAACCACGGTTACGAGAACGGCTCCGCCACTTCCTACCAGGCCGTCCTTCAGGCCGGTACGGCCGTGCTGGTGGACGACCGGGGCGTGCCGAGGGTGCGCTGCGCCTGCGGGAACCCGCTGATGCCGCCGGTCGCCCAGCGGGGCACGCCCAAGCCCACCGGCGACGCCTGGCCCGCCTACCGGCCGTCGAACGTGGCCGTCGTCGCGCCCGCCGCCCGCCCGGTCCACACGTTCGTCATGTTCGACCCGGACCACGAGGAGTGGTTCTCGCGGCCCCAGGGCGACACGGGCGGGAGCGACCGGAAGACCCCACCGCCGAGCACGTCGATGCCCTACGGCTCGTCGCCCACGAACTGCGCGTCGCCGTACGCCGGTTCATCCGCGCCGGCGTCCTGCGCCCCCTCGCCCGCCAGTGCCTCCGGGTCCGCGCGACCGCAGGCCCCCGCCTCGCGGCCCCCGACGACCTCGGCCCCCGCTCCGGGCAACTCGACCCCGTACACCCCGGTGACGAGCGCCCCGGCCTCGGCCCCGGGCGGTTACTGAGCACCGATTCGAACTACGTCTGACGGGCGCCTTGCCACGGAGCCCGAACGTTCCTCCCGCACCGTCGAACGATTTCTCGACGAGTCGGCCGTTACGCCGCGCTGATCAGCAGCGTTGTTGCTTGCGTCAGGTCCGTAAGCACCGTCCGAGGAGTCGCCGTGGATGCCCGTGGTCATGCCGTAGACGTTCATCCGGTGTTCGATCAGACGCATACGGGGAGGCGGGCATGAGCGGTGAGACCGCGCCCTCGGCGCCACCTCTCCAACCGCCCCCGGTTCCGCCGCCCCCGCCCGCGGAGATCACGTTCTCGGGGCACTACGGGAAGAACCCGCTGGGCGGGGCCTCGTTCCGGCAGATGTGCGGGCGGCTGCCGTCCGTGCTGGGGCAGACCTGCCGGATGGCGTGGCGGATCGACCGGACCTCCGTCCTGCTGCTGCTGGTCTGCCAGGTGGTGACCGGGGTCGCGGCGGCGGTGCTGCTGGGCGCCACGGCCCGCGCCATGGCGCCGATCCTGGGCGGGGGCCGGGCGGCCGACCGGATCGACGCGGCGTTACCGGCGCTGGTGGTGATCGCCGTCGCGGCCGGCGTCGCGCGCGTGACCGCCGCGCTCGCGTCGTACGCGGAGGGCAGGATCACCCCGCCGCTGACGACGGCGGCCGACGCCGACCTGGTCGAGGCGGTGTGCCGGGTGGAGGCCGCCGCGTACGGCCAGGAGGGGTTCGCGGACCGCCAGGAGGCGGCCGAGATGGGGGTGATGCGCACCAATCTGATGGTGCGCGACGCGGAGCAGTTCATGGCGGCGGTGATCCGTATGGTCGCGGCGGCGGGTGTCCTCGCGGTGCTGCACCCCCTGATGCTCGCCCTGCTCCTGCTGGCGGTGCTGCCCGCCGGGACGGGCGCCGTGATGTCGGCGCGCGTCGACTACGAGACGCACTACGCCAATGTGGGCGACCGCAATGTGCGCGGGATGATGCGCTGGTGGGTGACCACGCCGAAGCTCGCGGACGAGGTGCGGGCCAACGGTATGACCGCCTATCTGATGTTCTGGTACCGCTCCCTGTCCGAGCGCATCGACCGGCGCACACTCGCGATGGCGCCCCGGCTGCTGCGGATCGACCTGGTCACCTCGGCGCTGGGGGGCGCCTTCCTCCTCGCCACCTGGGCCACCCTGGCGTGGCTCGCCGTCACCGGCCGGGTCGAGCTGGGGGTGGCGGCGACGGCGGTGGTCGCGGTGCGGAGCTCGCTGGGCGCCCTGTCGCAGGTCGTCGCCAACGGGGCAGCGATGTTCCACACCAGTCTGTACCTGGCCGACATGCGCGCGTTCCTCGACTTCGCGGCCGAACGCGCCCCGAGACGGGGCGCGTTGACCGCTCCGGAGCAACCGGAGGAGATCCGGCTCGACGAGGTCGTCTACCAGTACCCCAACAAGGAGGCCCCGGCCGTGGACCGCGTCTCGCTCACCCTGCGCCGGGGCGAGGTCGTCGCGGTCGTCGGCGAGAACGGCTCGGGCAAGTCCACCCTCACCCGTCTGATCACCGGTCTCTATCTGCCCGACAAGGGCCGGGTGGTCTGGGACGGTGTCGACCTGGCCACGGCCGACCCCGAGACGGTCTGGCGGCGCACCGGTCTGGTCCCGCAGTTCTTCGGGCAGTGGCCGCTGGCCGTACGGGAGAACGTCACCCTGGGCCAGCCGCGCACCCACCACGACGCCCCGGTGTGGGACGCGGTGGACGCGGTGGGGATGCGCACGGCCGTGGAGGAGCTGCCGCACGGGCTCGACACGCTGCTGGCCCGGGAGCTGTGGGGCGGCAGTGAACTCTCCGGCGGCCAGTGGCAGCGCCTGGCCTGTTCCCGCGCGCTCTACCGCCGGCCGCCGGTGCTGATCCTGGACGAGCCGACGTCGGAGATGGACGCGCGCGGCGAGCACCGGATGTTCACGGTCCTCAAGGAAATGGCCCGCGACCGCATCACGATCGTCGTCACCCACCGCATCGAGAACACCCGTACGGCGGACCGGATCGTGGTGATGGAGCGGGGCCGCATCACCGAACAGGGCACCTTCGACGACCTGTTGCACTCGGGAGGCCTGTTCAGCGAGCTGCACGCGCTGTCGCAGGACCGCTAGGACGGTGGGCGGGGCCCGCCCCTCGGTCCCGGGGGCCGTCGGGCGGGTCCGGGGGCTGCCGGGCGAGCCTCCCGGTACCTCCCCGGCCGCGGTCCGGGAGCGGGCCGGGGCGCTGCTGAGCGGCAACAGTATGCGCACGGAGGAGCCAGCCGCCCGGTGCGGCCACGGCACTGCCGCCGGGCACGAGCGCCCCTACGACCAGCGCGACGGGGCCGTCCGCCCAGACGGTCCGCTGTCCCTCCTCGGGCAGGAAGCCCGCCATCCGCGAGAGCGTCGCCGTGACGGAGGCGCACCACCCGGCGGACGGATCCTCCCGCGCGATCCGCGCCTCCGCTTCGAGGCAGGGCAGGAAACCGCCTTCGGCACCGCCCCAGCGGGCGGCGACGAAGTGGCGCGCGAAACCCGCGCCGCGCAGCGCTTCGTGGACCTTGGGGTGCAGTTGCCGGTCCCGGTCGCCTTCGCGGGCGTGTTCGGCGGCCAGGGGCACCACCTCGTCCGGGCGGAGCGAGCCGGTCTGCGGCCAACCGGGCTTGTCGGTCATCGGGTTGGAGATAGTTTCGGACAACGGGGCTCCCCTCGGGAGTGTCGCGGCACGGCCCCGCGACGGACGAAGGGCCCGAGCGTCGGCCGTAGAGGTCGAAAGTGCCTTGACGAGCGCTCGACAGCCGCCGGTCGGCCCGGCCGGTCCGCCTCCGCCCATGGCGCGCGGACGCACAACGGTCTCCCCGGCCGATGGAGGGCGGCCGGGGAGACCGGACGGACCGCGTGCGGGGGATGCCGCGGGCCGCGTTCTGTGGGGTGCGGTGTCAGTCCGACGCCGGTGGCGCGGTCACGCGCCGCGGTTCGGCGGGGGCCGTCTCACCCTGCGGGTCGGCCTGTTGTGGGGCCTTGGGGGCGGACGCGGGCCCGAACACGAGGCGGCCGGGCGGCAGGATGAACGCGGCCGGCGCGGCCAGCACCCACAGGATCACCACGGTCACCAGACCGGCCACGGCCGCGTCCACGGGGTCGCCGTTGTCGTCGAGGTGCCCGAAGAACACGGTGCCGACGACGGCGATGCCGGTCGCGACGCCGATCTGGATCGCCGTGTTCACGAGTGCAGCGGCGGCTCCCGCGTGCCGGCCCGGGGTCTTGGCCAGGACCGTGGTGACGAGTACGCCCGAGGTCATGGAGACCCCGAGACCGGCCAGCAGGAGTCCGGGCAGGATCTGCCAGGAGTGCAGTCCGGTCCCGTACCGCTGGAACGCCGAGAGGACCAGGCCCATGCCGCCCGCCGCGATCAGTGAGCCGACCGCCGCGACCGGCCTGCCGAACTGCCGGATCTTGGGCGCGAAGGGCGTGAACAGACCGACGCCGACCGCGAAGGGCACCATGCTCAGGGCGGTGTGCAGCGGCGAGTAGCCCAGCCCGCTCTGGAGATGGACGGTGATCACCAGGGTGTAGCCGGTGCCGGCGAAGAACAGCACGGCGGCCAGCAGCCCGCCCAAGGGGGCGCGTTCGCGCAGGAGTTGGGGGTCGATCAGCGGGGCATGGCCGCGGCGGGTGACACCTCTTTCGTACCACGCGAAGACCCACAGCAGCGCCGGGCAGGCCGCCATCAGGGCGAAGCTCCACCAGGGCCAGCCCAGGGTGCGGCCCTCGACGAGGGGATAGAGCAGGGCCAGGACGGCTGCCGTGGCGATGGCCAGACCCGGGATGTCGGTGGTGGCCGCGTGCTCGGCCCGCGAGTCACGGCACAGGTAGTGCGTGGCGATCAGCGCGGCGATGCCGATGGGGACGTTGACGAAGAAGATCGGCCGCCAGCCGAGGCCGAAGAGGTCGGCGTTGAGCAGCAGGCCGCCGATCAGCGGGCCGCCGACGCCTCCGATGGAGAAGTTGAGGCCGAAGATCGCCGCCGCCTTGGACTGCTCGGCGGGCGGGAACTCCACACGCAGCATGGCGAGCACCTGGGGCACCATCAGGGCGGCGGAGGCTCCCTGGGCGATCCGGGCGGCCACCAGCATCTCGGGGTTGACCGCGAGGCCGGTGAGCGCGGAGGTGACGGTGAAGGCCACCAGGCCGAGCTGGAAGACGCGCAGTCGGCCGTACCGGTCACCGAGGCGGGAGGCGGTGATCATCCCGGAGGCGAAGGCGAGCACATACCCGGCGATGGACCATTCGAGCTGGGTGCTCGACGCGCGCAGTTCCCCCCTCAGCGAGGGCAGCGCCACATTGATCACGGTGGTGTCCACCAGATCCATGAAGACCGCCGACAGCGTGACGACGAACGCCGCCCACCGCCGGGGATTGAACTCGGGTGCGGCGGTGGTGGGAGGCGAGGCTAAGGACATGGGCCATCCCTTCCTGAGCAGGCCCGGAGCGCACGTGTCCGGTAGGGTGGACGAGCAAAGAGAGAGTTTGCTTTGAAAGCAAAGCTATAAGGGGGGTCGGCGGGATGTCAACGGAGCGCGAGGCGGAGCGAAAGCGGCAGGCCGCCCGGGAGACCGGGATGAGCAGGGACGACGCGATCCGGGCCATGCTCGTGCTGATGCCGCGTGTCGCGCAGCGGCTGAAGCGCACCACCGTCCCCGAGCAACTCCGCTCGATGAACCTCGCCCCGCGCCACCTCTCCCTCCTCTCCCACCTCGTCTTCGACGGCCCGGCCCTCGTCAACGAACTCGCGGCCCGCCTGGAGGTCGCCCCCACCACGGTGAGCCTGATGGTCGCGGACCTGAACCGTCAGGGCGTCGTCGAGCGCCGGGCCGACCCCTCCGACCGGCGGCGCACGATCGTCTCCCTCACCGAGGACCCGGAGACCCGCGAGGCCATCAACAGCTGGCTCGCACGCGGCGCCGACGCCTGGGAGAAGGCCCTGGACCCGCTCACCCCGCAGGAGCGGGCCATGTTCGTGCGCACCATGGAGGCGTACGAGAGCGGAGCCTCCGGCGCGACGGAGTAGGACCCGGCCCCCGCCCCCGACCGAGCCCCCCTCCGGCAGGTCCGGCCGGGGCCGGCTCCGGTACGGCCGGGTCGGCGGCCGAGCCGTGCTGGAGCGGGATTCGAGCCCCCGCCTCTGAGCTGTGCGCGGGATCGGGCATCCGGCCCGGTCCCGCGACCGCCGGAGGGCACATGGGGCACGGAGTACTGGTCACCGGGGCCACCGGGACGGTGGACCGCCATCTCGTGGGGCGGCTGCTCGCGCACGGCGTCAGGGTCCGCGCCCTGTGCCGCGACCCCGCACGCGCGGCGGCTCTGCTGCCCGAGGGCGCGGAGATCGCGGGCGGCGACCTGACCGACAGCGCCACGCTCGAACCGGCGTTGCGGGGGGTGGACGCCGCCTTCGTCCTGCGCGCCGAGGACGCGGGCGCGGCGTTCGCCCTGGCAGCACAGCGCGCGCCGGGACTGCGCCGGCTCGTCGCGCTCTCCGCCGACGCGCCCCGGGGACCGGGCTTCGACAACCCGCTGTTCGTCAAGCACGTACAGGGAGAAGCCCGCCTGCGGGCCACGGGCGTGCCGCTCACCGTGCTGCGGCCGGGGCCGTTCGCCTCGCTGGCCCTGCAGTGGGTGCCCGCCCTCGCCGCGGGTGACGTGGTGGGCGTCGTCCACCCGGACCTCGCGGTGCCGGTGATCGACCCGCGCGACATCGCCGAGGTCGCGGCCACCGTACTGCTCGGGCCCGAGCCCTCCGGCGTGCGGATCCTGCCGCTCTCCGGGCCCCAGGCCCTAGACGTCCACGCGCGCGTCCGGGTACTGGGCGAGGTGCTCGGCCGCGAGCTGAAGGTGGCACGGATCGCGGAGGAGCAGTGGGTGCGCCTGGCGGCCGGACGGCTCCCGGAGGCCTATGCCCGGCAACTCCTGGAGGTGGAGCGCTACTTGATTGAACGGCAGCTTCCCGTCGTGGCGAGCGTACGGGAGATCACCGGATCGACGCCCCGGTCCTTCCGCACCTGGGTCCGGGACCACTTGGCAGCATTCGGTGCCCCCGACCGGGCGCGGTCATTCGAGGAGGCATCGTGAACACCGCGGTACACGGCACCGACACCACGGCGACGGCAGCGACCGGCGACTCCGCCCGCTCCGGGCTCTACGCCGAGGTCCAGCTCTTCTACGCCCGCCAGGCCCACCTCCTCGACGCCGTCCGGGCCGAGCCCTTCGCCCGGACCTTCACCCAGGACGGTGTGTTCGCCCACTCCCCCGGTATCCCCCCGGCGCGCGGGCACGCGGGCATCGCGCGGGAGACGATGAGCTCGTCCGGGGACGGCCCTGGCGCCCAAATCGGCCGACCACCCCCGTGACGGGCAGGCACACTCCCCGCCCGGACGTCTGCGGCCCCACCCCCATGGTGCCCGCGCGCACTCCCCCACCCAGAACTATGGTGCCCCACCACATACGCCCCTGACCTGCGCGTTCCTACGGTATGGCCACACCCAACCGTCCCCGCGAACGCCAGGAAGTGGTGCTGATGTCCTCCCCCTCGGCCTCTCCCCCAGCCCGCTCCAACCTCCCCCGCATCGTCGCCGCCAGCCTCATCGGCACCACCATCGAGTGGTACGACTTCTTCCTGTACGGGTCGGCCGCCGCGCTCGTCTTCAACAAGCTGTTCTTTCCCGGTTCCGACCCGCTCGTCGGCACGCTGCTCTCGTTCCTGACGTATGCCGTCGGCTTCGCCGCCCGGCCGCTTGGCGCGCTGGTCTTCGGGCACTTCGGGGACCGGGTCGGGCGCAAGAAGCTGCTCGTGCTGAGTCTGCTCATGATGGGCGGCGCGACCTTCTCCATCGGGCTGCTGCCGACGCACGCCACCGTGGGCTCCGCCGCTCCCGTGCTGCTGACCGCGCTGCGGCTGGTGCAGGGGTTCGCGCTCGGCGGGGAGTGGGGCGGGGCCGTCCTGCTGGTGTCGGAGCACGGGGACGCGCGGCGGCGCGGGTTCTGGGCGTCCTGGCCGCAGACCGGGGCGCCCGCCGGGCAGTTGCTCGCCACCGGGGTGCTCTCGGCGCTCACCGCCCTGCTCTCCGACGACGCCTTCCTCTCCTGGGGCTGGCGGGTGCCGTTCCTGCTGTCGGGCGTGCTGGTGCTCGTCGGTCTGTGGATACGGCTCTCGGTCGATGAATCCCCCCTGTTCAAGGCCGCGTTGGCGCGCGCCGAGGCGCGGCGGGCCGCCGAGCCGGACCGGGTGGCGGAGAAGCTGCCGCTCGTCGCCGTGCTGCGCGACCACTGGCGCGACGTGCTGGTCGCGATGGGCGCGCGGATGGCGGAGAACATCAGCTACTACGTGATCACCGCGTTCATCCTCGTGTACGCGACGACCTCGGCAGGGATGGCCAAGCAGACCGCGCTCAACGCCGTACTGATCGCCTCCGCCGTCCACTTCGCGGTGATCCCCGCCTGGGGCGCGCTCTCCGACCGGGTGGGGCGCCGGCCCGTCTACCTGATCGGCGCGGTGGGTGTGGGTGCCTGGATGTTCCCCTTCTTCTCGCTGATCGACACGGGCGACTTCGGCAACCTCGTCCTCGCGGTCACCGTCGGGCTCTTCTTCCACGGCGCCATGTACGCACCCCAGGCCGCCTTCTTCACCGAGATGTTCGCGACCCGGATGCGCTACTCGGGGGCCTCGATCGGCGCGCAGTTCGCCTCGGTGGCGGCCGGTGCGCCCGCCCCGCTGATCGCCACCGCGCTCCTGAAGGACTACGACAGCTCCACCCCCATCGCCCTCTATGTGATCGCGGCGGCCCTCCTCACGGTGATCGCGCTGGTCTGTGCCCAGGAGACGCGCCACCGCGACCTGGCGGAGGACGACGCCGAGAGCCGCTCCGAGGACTCCGTCAGCGTCTGACGGCCGACGACATCAGATGGAGCCGCAGCGCCAACTGGATCTCCAGCGCTCGGGCCGGACACTGCCAGTCCGGCCCGAGCAGCCTGCCTATCCGCTCCAGCCGCTGCGCCACGGTGTTCACATGGACGTGCAGGTCGTCCTTGGTACGCGCCGGGCTCATCCCGCTCGCGAAGTACGCGTCGAGGGTGCGCACCAGGTCGGTGCCGCGTTTCGCGTCGTACGCCACGACCGCGCCGAGTGTCCGGTCGACGAAGCCCTCGATGTCCCGGGTGTCCGCGAGGAGCAGGCCGAGGAAGCCGAGGTCCTGGGCAGCCGCTCCCTCGCCCGGTCGGCCGAGCAGTCGCAGCGCTTCCAGACAGCGGCGCGCCTCCGCGTACGCCTCCGCTGTCGCGCCGGGGCGGGCCGCCGGGGCCTCTACGGGGGCCGAGGCGCCCACGGTGACCCGTTCGCGCAGAGCGCCGCCGAGTTGCCTGGCGACCTGCCGGGCGGCCTCGGCCGGGGTGTCGGCCGGGCCCAGCGGGAGCAGCAGCACCGTGCCGCCGTCGCGGGTCGCGGCCAGGCCGTGCCGGGTCGCCGCCAGATGCGCGGCGGCCGATCCCATCCGCTGCCGATCGGCGGTGCGCCGCTCGGCGGTGCCGTCCTCGGGGCTCTCGATCCGGGCGGCGAGGACCACATGCGGCGCGTCCAGGTCGGCCCGCAGCCGGGCGGCACGGTCGCGCAGCAGCCGGGGGTCGCGGCCCGGCGCGTCGAGCAGGTCGTCCAGGAGCTCGCCGCGCACGCGCTGTTCGGCCTCGCCGGCCGAGCGCCGGGCGAGCAGCAGCAGTGAGGTGACCATGGCGGCCCGCTCCAGGGTGCGCCGGTCCACCGGGTCGAGCGCCGGGTGGCCGCGCAGCACCAGCGCGCCCAGCACCTCGTTGCCCGCCGCGACCGTGGCCACCCAGTCCCTTCCGTTCCGGACCGCGTGGCCGTCCGTACCGCTCAGGTCGAGGGCGGCGAACGCGGCCGAGTCGGGCTCGGCGAACTCGACCGTGCCGTCGAGGACTTCGGAGACCGCGCTCGCCACGTCGTGCACCCCGCCGCCGCGCAGCACCAGTTCGGTGAGCCGGTCGTGGACCTCGGAGGCGCGCTCCAGGACCGCGCTGTGGTCGCGGATGATCTCGTTGGCGCGCTCCAGCTCGGCCAGCGCCGAGCGGGTCTCGGCGAGCAGATTGGCGGTGTCGATGGCGACGGCGGCGTGCGCCGCGAAGGAGCCCAGCAGGGCGATCTCCTCGCGCGCGAAGACGCGGCTGTGCCGGTCGGCGGCGAACAGCACACCGATGACGCTGCTGCCGAGCGTCAGCGGCACGCCCAGGATCGCGACCAGTCCCTCGTCGCGCACCCCCGTGTCGATGGTCCGGGTGTGGCGGAAGCGCTCGTCGTCGAAGTAGCTGGACGTCACATACGGCCGGGCGGTCTGGGCGACGAGACCGCCGAGGCCCTCGCCCATGCCGAGCCGCAGCTGCTGGAAGCGGGCGGCCACCGATCCCTCGGTGACCCGCATATACGTGTCGCCCGCCACCGGGTCGTTGAGGCTGAGGTAGGCGACCTCGGTGCCCAGCAGGGATCGCGCGCGCTGCACGATCGCGCGCAGCACCGCGTCCAGATCGCGCAGGCCCGCCAAGTCGTGGGCGGTCTCGAAGAGGGCGGACAGCTCGGCCTCGCGGCGCCTTCTGCCCTCCAGGTCGGCGCGGACCCGCAGGGCGAGCTGCCGGGCGGACTCCAGGGCGGCCAGCGCCCCGGGTCCGGCCCCGTCGGCGCGGGCCAGCAGCGCGGGCCGGTCGTACGCCTCGGCCGCCGCGCCGCGCGCCAGAAGCTCCAGGTAGGGAGCCTCCGCATAATCGGTGGACTGCGGGTGATCGTGGGACATGTTCACAGGGATACCTGCCGTACGGACGGCCGCGCCAGCCCTGTGGACAACTCTTGGCAGGCGCCGGTCAAGAGGCGGAGGGGCGGTGGTGGCGCGGCGGCGGACCGTGCCGGAGCGCACCGGCGGGCGTCAGTGCGCGGTCCAGCCGCCGTCCAGGGCGAGCGAGGTGCCGGTGATGAAGGAGGCCTGGGGGGTGCAGAGGTAGGCGACGGCCTCGGCCACCTCGGACGGCTCGACCAGCCGTTTGAGCGCCGAGTCCTTGAGCAGCACCTCGGCCAGGACGCGTTCCCGCGGGATGCCGTGGGCAGCCGCCTGGTCGGCGATCTGCCGCTCGACGAGCGGGGTGCGGACGTAGCCGGGGCTGACGCAGTTGGAGGTGACGCCGTGCGGGGCGCCCTCCAGAGCGGCGGTCTTGGAGAGCCCTTCGAGGCCGTGCTTGGCCGCGACGTAGGCCGACTTGTACGCGGAGGCCCGCAGTCCGTGCACCGAGGAGATGTTGACGATCCGCCCCCAGCCCTGCCCGTACATATGCGGCAGGGAGCCTCTGATCAGCCGGAACGGCGCCTCCAGCATCACCGTGAGCACGGTGTGGAACACCTCGGGCGGGAAGTGCTCGATGGGGCGCACCAGTTGCAGCCCCGCGTTGTTCACCAGGATGTCGGTGCCGGTGGCGGCCTGCTCGGCGGCTTCGAGATCGGTGAGGTCCAGGACCAGTGGCTCGATCGAGCCGGCGAGGCCCGCGCCCTGTGCGGCCAGGGCGTCGAGGCCCTCGGCGTCCCGGTCGACGGCCCTCACCTTGGCGCCGGCGGTCACCAGGCGCAGCGCGCAGGCCCGGCCGATGCCGCCGGCGGCCCCGGTGACCAGGGCGGTACGGCCGCCCAGGTCGAGGTCGATGGACGCGGGGACGGGACCAGGTGTGGTGGGCGTGGTCATGCTGTCGACCCTAGGCAGGGTGACTGCCCCCACCCATGTGGTCCGAGCCCATACTTCAGCGCTCGGTCGTAGGCGCGAACCATGTGGGGTCATCGGTCATGGCCTGTTTGATCCGGAACAGCGCGAACTCATCCAGCTCCGGCAGCGCGTCGACCGGGAACCAGCCGACCTGCAGGGACTCGTCGTCGTTGACCCGCGCCTCGCCGCCGACGGCCCGGCACCGGAAGCAGATGTCCATGAACTGACACCGGTCGCTGTTGGGATAGGTGACCGGCGGCAGCGCGTCCACCAGGACGACCTTCTCCACCACGCACCGCACGGCGGCCTCTTCGTAGACCTCGCGCACGGCCGTCTCGGCGGGCTGCTCGCCCGGTTCCGGTATACCGCCGATGATGGACCACTCACCGGTGTCGACGCGCCGGCCGAGCAGCACCCGGCCCTCGTCGTCGAAGACGACCACGCTGACCCCGGGCAGGAACAGCAGCTGATGGCCGGCCGAGGCCCGGATCTCGCGGATGAAGTCTGGTGTCGCCATGCCTACGACCCTAGACCCCCGCCGACATCGGTCCCCGGGGCGCGGCGCGCGCGGACCGTACGGCTCACCGCCCAGCCGAGACCTGCCGCGGCGAGCGCCACCAGGGCCCATTCGGGCGCGGTGCCGAGGCGGGTCGCAGGGGTCCGGGAGGAGCGCAGCGGCACCTTGGCCACCAACGAGTCCGGGGTGAACATCTCGGTCTTCTGGACGACTTCCCCGTCCGGCATGATCACCGCACTGACCCCGCTGGTCACCGGGACGGTGACGGTCCGGCTGTGCTCGACCGCGCGCACCCGCGACATGGCGAGCTGCTGGTACGTCATCTCGCTGCGGTCGAAGGTCGCGTTGTTGCTCGGTACGGAGATGATCTGCGCGCCATGGGTGACGGTGTCGCGCACGGCCCAGTCGAAGGCCGCCTCGTAGCAGGTGGCGATGCCGACCCGGGAGCCCGCCATGTCGAACACACCGGCCTTGGTACCGCGGCTGAAGTCCTGGCGCACCATGGAGACATAGCCGGGACTGAACTGCTTGATGAGGCCGCGCAGCGGGATGTACTCGCCGAAGGGCTGGATCTGCCGCTTGTCGTAGGTGGCTCCGGGGCCCGTCCTGGGGTCCCACAGCACCTGCTCGTTGAAGAGCTGTCCGTCGGGGCGCTCGACGACCGCGCCCACCGAGATGGGCGCGCCGATCGCCTTGGCGGCCCGGTCGATGTCGTTGTACGCCTGGGCGTCGGTGTACGGGTCGACGTCCGAGGAGTTCTCCGGCCAGAGCACGAAGTCGGGCTTGGCGGCCTTGCCCGCCCGGACCCGGTCGGCGAGGCGCAGGGTCTCGCGTATGTGGTAGTCGAGCACCGCGCGGCGCTGCTCGTTGAAGTCCAGGCCCAGGCGCGGCACGTTGCCCTGGATCACGGCGACCGTGGCGGTGCCCTTCTCGGCCGCGTCGCTGACCAGCCCGGTCGCCGCGAGCGCGGCGGCGACGGGGGCGAGCAGGGTGGCCAGGGCGACGGCCGCGGCTCCCTTGCGCACGGCGCCGGAGGCGCGCAGGCGGGATGCCTGGCGCACGCACTCGTACAGCCCGAAGCCGCACAGGACGACGGCGAAGCCGAGGACGGGGGTGCCGCCCAGGGCGGCCAGCGGCAGGAACACCCCGTCGGCCTGACCGAAGGCGAGCTTGCCCCAGGGGAAGCCGCCGAAGGGCACACGCGCGCGTGCCGCCTCGGAGGCGATCCACATGGCCGCGGCCCACACCGGTGCTCCGGGCAGCCGTGACACCACCGCCATCCCGGCACCGGCGGCGGCGACCCCGAGCGCCTCGATGGCCGCGAGGGCCAGCCAGGGGCCGGGGCCGACCTCCACGCCCGTCCAGACGAGCAGCGGCAGCAGGAAGCCGAGGCCGAAGAGGTAGCCGAGACCGAACCCGGCCTTCCAGGTGCGCCCGCGCAGACATCCGGCGAGGAGGGCGAAGGCGGGCACCGCCAGCCACCACAGCGGCCGGGGCGGGAAGCTCAGATACAGGAGCACACCGGACAGCGCGGCCGTGGCGGGCCGGACGAGCCGGTGCAGCAGGCGACGGCCGCGCGAGGCGGGGGCGGGCTGCGGTTCGAGCTGCTCTGGCTCGGCTGTGGGGGTGGTGGTCGTGCTCACCCGGCGGAGTCTACGGCCGCGAGCTGTGTCGGCGTCAGACCGGTTCGTACAGTAACCGTCCATATGCGCACGAGCACCACCGGGGAGCGCGCGCGACAGTACGTACGCGCGCGTAGGGGCTGCGGTCCGCACACGGCGCCGGAACGTTTCCGCACGATCTGTACCCAGATCGTGCCCGACACCACTACGGTGTGCGCAGTCCGTAGACGGCCGGGGGGCGGGGATGAGCGCAGCGACAGGCCGGTCCGCCGCACCCGGACGCCGGACCGGGCCGGATCTCGCCGGCGTCCTGGCACTCGGCGCCTGCGCGGGATGGTCGCTGGTCACGGCGGCCGGGCGGGAGGCCCGGCCGGAAGGCGTCCTGCTGGCGGTGCTCGCGGTGGCCGCCGGGTACGCGCTGGGCAGGATCAGCGGCAGCCTGGTGCCCGTGGCGACGGCGACCTGCGCCGCGACCACGGGCCTGTTCCTCGCCTACGCCTCCCGGGACGGCGCTCCCGGCGCCACGGTGGATCCCCTCCCCGGCCACATCGGCGTCTCCGCCGCGCTTCCGGCGCTGGCCGCCGGCGCGGCGTGCTGCGGCGCCTGGGCGGCCCGTACGGCGGCGGCCCGCCTCACGCTGCGGCTGCTGGCCGCGGGGTGCGCGGGCACGGCCCTCGCGCTCGGCTCGGCGGCGGGGTGCGCGGCGGCGCTCGGCATCCTGCTGTGCTCGCTGGCGGCGGCCCGGATGCGGCACCGGACGGTGGGTCTCGCCGGTCTCGCGGCGGTCGCCGCACTGGTGGCGATGGGTTCGGTCGCGGTGGCGGAGGACGTGCTGCCCGCCGGGCTCACCGTCTCCCTGGAGGGCCAGCTGACCCCGGAGCGCGTGCTGCTGTGGCGGGACGCGGTGGACCTGGCCGAGGAGCATCCCCTGCGGGGCACGGGCCCCGACCGGTTCGGCGGGCTGAGCCCGGTGGCGCGGCAGTCGCCGGTCGCCGCCGGCAAGCCGCACTCCGCCCTGCTCCAGCAGGCGTCCGAGCAGGGCGTGGTGGGCACGGGGCTGCTCGCGGCCACCTACGGCTGGATCCTGTACGCGCTGTGGCGCTCGCCCCGCGCCACCCCCGTCGTGCTCACGGCCGGCGCGGCGCTCACCGCGCTGGCCGCCTTCGCCTGCGTCGGCAACGCGCTGAGCTTCTCCCCGGTGACCATGGGCGCGGGCCTGCTGGCGGGCCTGGCGACCGCGCGCCCGCAGGGGGACGGTCAGCAGGAGGCGGAGCGGGATGGTGAGGTCGTGCACGCGGGCGGGTGAGGGCGTACGCGCGAACGGGTCGGGTGTGGTCGCGTACGCGCGCGTAGGTGCCGCTTTCGGGTGCGCGGTGCTGGGGGGGGTCCGCACGTGGTCCGTACGGATGGCAGCGCGGCGTAAGACAGAGCGACGGATGACAGGGCGACATACCTGCGGCATACGTACAGAAGGGGAAGCCCGGGAGTGCGCCCCCGGGGGCAGGTCAGGCCCCGGCGCGCTCGGTGGTGCCGAGGAGGCGCAGACGGGCGCGGATGACGCGGACCGCGGCCTCGGCGTCGTCCACCGTCACGGTGAAGACGCGGCCGTCCCCGAGCCGCAGCACCAGGCCCTCGCCCCGGCGTACGACCACGGCGGTGCCCTTCTCCGGGCGCCAGCGGTAGCCCCAGCCGCCCCACTGGCGCGGGGTGACACGGGGCGCGAAGTCCGCGTCCACCACCTCCGCGAGCGAGATGCGGCGGCGCGGCAGCCCGATGTGGCCGCAGCGCACTTCCAGGCAGTCGTCCTCCACCTTGACCGCCACATGGACGAACGCGAGCGTTCCGTAGATGACCAGGAGCCCGGCGGCGACACAGCCGATCACGGACATGAGCAGTGGGGCGACACCGGACGTCCAGGTGGAGTCGACGGCCAGCTCCACGCCGAGCGCCACACAGGCCGCGCCCGCCGCGGCGAGCAGCCACTGGACACGATTGGTCGCACGACCGGTCCAGATCGCCGGCTGCGGAGTGAGCGTCGGCGCACAGGGGTCGCGATCGTGCGCCGGAGGCTCGGGGGAAGGGTCCCTCATGCCTAGCAGAGTACTCAGAATCCCCTGAACCGGCAGTGACGCCACTCTCAGTGACCGGTGTCACGGTCAGCCGGAGACGGTGACCTTCTGCAGGAGCCGGCCTTCCGGATAACCGAGCGCGGTGTCCGAGAGGGTGCCCGTGCGGCCGTTGAGCAGCACGGTCAGCTCCCCGGTCGGGGCCGCGTCCGGGGCGGCCTCCATTCCGGCCCTGCGCAGCGCCTGGGCGGCGACGGCCGGGGCACTGGCGTAGAGACCGGGTGCGGCCCGACCCGGCCGGCGGACGGCCTCACGGACCCGCTCGGCGACCAGCTCGTAATGGGTGCAGCCCAGGACGACGTCCCTTACGTCCTCGGGGGTCCGCTCCGCCGCCGCGGCGATGGCCAGTTCGATGGCGGGCTCGTCGCCGTGCTCGATCGCGTCCGCGAGGCCGGGGCAGGGCACCTCGGTCACCTCGACACCGGCGGCGAACTCACGGATCAGCCCGCGCTGGTAGGGGCTGCCGGTGGTGGCCGGGGTGGCCCAGATGGCGACGGGACCGCCGTGGGCCGCGGCCGGCTTGATCGCCGGTACGGTCCCGATCACCGGGATACCCGGTTCGAGCTCGGCGCGCAGCGCCGGAAGCGCGTGCACCGAGGCGGTGTTGCAGGCCACGATCAGGACGTCCGGCCGCAACTCCGCCGCGGCGCGCGCCACGGCGAGCGCGCGGGCGGTGACGTCCTCGGGCGTACGCGGGCCCCACGGCATGCTGTCGGGGGCGGAGGAGAGGACGAGGTCGGCGTCCGGCCGCAGCCGGCGCACGGCGGCGGCTGCCGCCAGCAGGCCGATTCCGGAGTCCATGAGCGCGATCTTCACCCGGTCACCATAGTCGACCGCCCTTGCGCACCGGCTCAGGTGGTGCAGACTGCGGCGGATGAGCGCCCTCGCATGGATCGCCGCGGTGTCCCTCGTCTGCTGGCTCTGGCTGCTGCTCGGCCAGGGCTTCTTCTGGCGCACCGACCAGCGGCTGCCCGCCCGGTCCGCCCCGTCGGACTGGCCGTATGTCGCTGTCGTCGTCCCGGCCAGGGACGAGGCCCAGGTCCTGCCGCACAGTCTGCCCACGCTCCTCGCCCAGGACTATCCGGGCGAGGCGGAGATCTTCCTCGTCGACGACGGGAGTTCGGACGGCACGGGTGAGCTGGCGCGGGCGCTGGCCGCGCGCGAGGAGTGCGCGCTGCCGCTGACCGTGGTCGAGCCGGGCGAGCCGGCACCCGGCTGGACGGGGAAGCTGTGGGCGCTGCGGCAGGGCATCGCCCTGGCCCGCGCGCGCGAGCCCGAGTACCTGCTGCTCACCGACGCCGACATCGCCCATGAGCCGGACAGCCTGCGGGAGTTGGTGGCCGCGGCCCGCGCGGGCGGCCTCGACCTGGTGTCGCAGATGGCGCGGCTGCGGGTGGCGAGCGGCTGGGAGCGGCTGGTGGTGCCGGCCTTCGTCTACTTCTTCGCGCAGCTCTACCCCTTCCGCTGGATCAACAGCCCCGGCGCGCGCACGGCGGCGGCGGCCGGGGGCTGCGTCCTGCTGCGCACGGAGGCCGCGGAGCGGGCCCGCATTCCGGAGTCGGTGCGCCAGGCGGTCATCGACGACGTGTCGGTGGCGCGGGCGGTGAGCCGCTCGGGCGGACGGATCTGGCTGGGGCTGGCGGAGCGCGTCGACAGCGTGCGCCCCTATCCGCGCCTCGCCGACCTGTGGCGGATGATCGCGCGCAGCGCCTACGCCCAGCTGCGGCACAGTCCGCTCCTGCTGCTCGGCACGGTCGCGGGGCTCGCGCTCGTCTACCTGGCGCCCCCGGTCGCGGTCGTCGCCGGGGTGGTCCTGGGCGACGCGGCGGCTGGCTGGGCGGGCGGGCTGGCGTGGCTGGTGATGGCCGGGACGTATGTACCGATGCTGCGCTACTACCGCCAGTCGGCGGCGCTGGCCCCGCTGCTGCCGTTCTCCGCGTTCCTGTACCTCCTGATGACGGTGGACTCGGCCGTCCAGCACTACCGGGGGCGCGGGGCGGCGTGGAAGGGGCGCACCTATGCGCGTCCGGAGGCCGCACCCGATCAGTGAGCCGGGACGGCCGGGCGCCGGCCCACACGGCCTCCGCCGGCTTTCGATCCGGGCTCGCGGCTGCGGGCCGGGCCGGAACCGCGACCACGCGCGCGTCACTTGCGGCCGGGCGTCCAGTTCATGCCCCACCCGTACGCCTGGTCGACGGTGCGCTGCGGGCTGACACCGCGCGCGGGCACCAGATAGCGGGCCTCGCGCTGGACGACGAGGTCGCCGCCGTCGTTGGTGAGCAGGGCGAGGGCGCAGACCGTGGAGGGCACGGTGCACTCGTCGAGCGAGAAGTCGATCGCCGCGCCGTGCTGCGGCTGGAGGGTGACCGTGGCGTGCAGGTCGGCGAAGCTGCGCGCGCCCTCGTAGATCGTCACGAAGATCAGGACGCGGCGGAGCCGGTCCTTGTGGTCGAGGTTGACCGTGAGGTTCTCGCCGGACGTGAGGGCGCCGGTGCGGTCGTCGCCGTCGAGGTGGATGTACGGCGGTCCGCTGAGCGAGCCGAAGGCGTTGCCGAGTGCCTGGACGACCCCCTTGCGCCCGTCCGTGAGCTCGTAGAGGGCGCACAGGTCCAGGTCGAGGTCGGCGTGGTTGGCGACGGCCCTGCCGAGCTTGGCGCCCCAGCCGGAGAACTGCTTGCGCGTCTGCCAGTTGAGGTTGACCCGCAGCGCGCCCGAGCTGCCGCCCTGCTTGGCCAGCGAGACGGTGGGGGCGGCCTTCGTCAGGGTCACCTTCGACAGCCGTACGGGGGTGGCGGCGGGCGGCACGGACGGAGGCGGCGGGGTCGCCGCCGGGAAGGCGGGGGTGGTCGCTGCGGGTGCGGCAGCGGGGGCGGCCGGTACGGGAGCAGGAGCGGGGGCCGCCGTGCCCGGCCGGTCGACGGTGATCCCGAAGTCCGTTGCGAGCCCTTCGAGTCCGGAGTCGTACCCCTGGCCCACCGCGCGGAACTTCCAGTCGCCCTGACGCCGGTAGAGCTCCCCCAGGATGAACGCCGTCTCCACGGTCGCGTCCGCGCTGTCGAAGCGGGCGAGCTCCGCGCCGCTCGCCGCGTCCAGGACGCGGACGCGCAGCCCCGGGACGCGGCCAAACGTTCCTCCATCGGCGGACGCGGCGAGCACCACGCGGTCCACCTCGCCCTCCACGCGCGCGAGGTCGACGAGGAGCGTGTCCGTGACCTCCTCGGCCGAGCTCCGCTTGCCCTCGTGCCGTACCGCGCCGGAGGAATGGGCCGGCTGGTTGTAAAAGACGAAGTCGGCGTCCGAGCGGACCTTGCCGGTGCCCGCCGAGATCAGCAGGGCCGAGGCGTCGGCGTCCGGCACCCCGGGACCCGAACGCCAGGCCAGTTCCACCCGGACGACCGGCGCCGGCACCGGAACGTTGGACCCTTTAAGCATGGACATGCTCGCCCCCATCGCGAGTCGGGGTGCCGAAGATTTTCCGCACCGTCAACCTAAACCCCGCCGGACGTTCCGGCACCCGCCGGTAACCCCTCCCGAGCTCGGCCTTTACAGGATCCATGCGTTCCCGGGCGACCGATTTTCCCACGTTCGCTCGCATTGGGGCGATGCGGTCACTCCGAACCCGTAAAACAACCCCCTTATCGGGCTCCCCAACGACCACATCGTGGGCTTAACTTATGTGCCATGACCTCCCCCCGCTCCACCTATGGCGGCGGTTACTACTCCGCGCCGTCCTTCCCGGACACCCCCATCTACGACTCCCTCGTCGCAGAACGGGGTACGCCTCAGATCGCCCCGATCCGAGTACCCGCCCTGTACGACACCGCCGGCAGCTATCTGCCTGCCCTCCCGGCCGCGCTTCCCGCCCTGCCCGCCGGCCCCTCCCAGCAGCCTGCCTACGCCTCGTCGTACGGCTACCAGCAGGCACCGCAGCCGATGCCGCTGCAGAGCGCGCCCGCGCCCTACATCCCGCAGCAGACCGGGGCCCCGCGCGCCTACCCGGGCCCGCAGGTCCAGCAGCAGCGCCCGCCTGCCCCGTCCGGCTACGAGGCGATGCGCCCCGCGGCCCCGCGGCCCGCGCCCGCCCCGACGCCCTACTACGACGGCTACCAGCAGCCGTACCAGAACACGGGGTACTGAGCGGGAACCACCGAGCGGGACGGCCTACCGCCCCCCGCTCCCAGGGGTCCGGCCGGATGTCCGAGGCGGCTGGCAGGATTGGCTCATGGAGAGTCCGGTTCAGCCCGTCGTGCGCCACATCAACGTCTACCCCGTCAAGTCGGTCCGGGGGTACCGACTCGACGAGGTGGCGGTCGAGCCCTGGGGGCCGGTCGGTGACCGCCGCTGGATGGTCGTCGACGCCGCCGGGAAGGCCGTGACCCAACGGGAGAAGGCGCGGCTCGCGTTGGCCGCCGCCCGGGCGCTCCCGGACGGCGCCGTCCGGGTGTCCGCGCCCGGCAAGGAGGATCTGACCGTCGCCGTGCCCGAGCCGATCGCGCCGGTCACGGTGACGCTCTTCGGCAAGAAGGTCGAGGCGATAGCGGCGGACGAGGCCGCGCACGCGTGGTTCAGCGACCACCTGGGGGCAGAGGTCCGGCTGGTCCACCTCGACGACCCCGCGACCCGGCGGCCCATCGACCCGGACTTCGCCGTGCCCGGCGAGACGGTGAGCTTCGCCGACGGCTTCCCGCTCCTGATCGCCACCACGGCCTCACTGGACGCCCTGAACGCCCTGATCGCGCGGGGCGATCGCCCGGACGAGGGCCCGCTGCCGATGAACCGGTTCCGCCCCAATGTGGTGATCGAGGGCACCGAGGCCTGGGCCGAGGACGACTGGTCGCGCATCGCGCTGGGCGACGTCGTCTTCCGGGTCGCCAAGCCCTGCGGGCGCTGTGTCATCACCACCACGGACCAGGCGACCGCCGAGCGCGGCCGTGAGCCGCTGCGCACCCTGGGCCGCCACCGCCGCTTCGGCAGCCAGCTGGTGTTCGGGCAGAACCTGGTCCCCGAGCGCCCCGGCGTCATCCGCACCGGTGATCCCCTGCGCGTTCTCGCGTAAGGCACCCGTCGGCGGGAACTCGTGGGAGCAGCGGACGCGTTGTGCGGGAGAGGGACCGGGTGATGTTGCTCTCTTCCGGGCCCGCTCACGCGTAGGGCATGCCGTGCGGGGCCAGGACGCAAGCGGAAGGGGGTGCGATCCGGTGCGATCCGCAGTCGGGGTGTGGCGCTGGCGGAGGAACCGCTTATGCCGCCGTACGGACCTGGTCGAGGCATGGGTGGCGCTGGTCGCCCTGGTGCTGATGGTGGTGGCTTCACCGGTGCTGGGCGGCGTGTGCGGGGCGGTCACCGACCATGCCCTGCAGCGCACGGCGGCCAGGGAGCAGCGCGAGCGGCATCCGACGACGGCCGTGGTGATCGGTGCGGCCCAGGAGCGCGGCTCGCTCGCCGACACACAGGGCGCGGGCGGCCGTGAGGGCCGGATCCGGGTCAGGGCCAACTGGACGGCGTACGACGGCACGCTCCACACCGGCACGGTCGCGGCCCCCAGGCGGGCGGCCCCGGTGGGTTCCACCTTCCGCATATGGACGGACCGCCGCGGTATACGCACCGGGCGCCCCCTGGACCCCACGACCGCGCACGCGCACGCGGTGTTCGCGGGCCTCGGCGCGGCTGCGGCGGCGGCCGGCCTCCTGGAGGTCGTGCGGCGGCTGGTCGTATGGCGTCTGATGCGACGGCGGTATGCCCGTCTCGACCGCGCCTGGGCCCGATACGGTCCGGACTGGGGCCGTGCGGGAGCGGGCAGCTGAGCGGTCAACCCCGCGGCCCCGCGCGCGCTACGGTGGACCATCAGTCGCACGTACAGCGTTCGCACGCACGAGGTGGGGGCAGAGCAGCGCCATGGCTCAGGGCACGGTCCAGGTAACCCACACGGGCACTTCGAGGTGGCGGCGCCGTACCGGCGAATACGCCTCGCTCGCCGCAGCCCTGGAGGCCGCCGCCGACGGCGACGTCCTCACGGTCGCGCCCGGCACCTACCGCGAGAACCTGGTCCTCCGGCGGGCCGTGACCCTGCGTGGCCCCGAGGGGTCGGCCGGTTCGGTGCGGATCGCCCCGGTCGACGGTGTACCGCTGACGGTGCGGGCCTCCGCCACCGTCCAGGACCTCCAGTTGGAGGGGCAGGACGCGGCGGCGCCCGCCCTGCTGATCGAGGACGGCGCGCCCGAGCTGTGCGACCTCCGGGTGGTGACCCGGTCGGCGGTGGGCATCGAGGTGCGCGGCGCCGCCCGCCCCACGGTCCGCCGGTGCACGGTGGACAACCCCGGCGGCGTCGGTATCGGCGTACTGGACGGCGCGGGCGGCCTCTTCGAGGAGTGCGAGGTGGTCGCGGCCGGTCAGTCGGGCGTCTCGGTCCGCGCGGGCGCCCATCCCCGGCTGGAGCGCTGCCGGGTGCACCACGCCTCGGGCGCGGGTCTGTCGGTCACCGGGGAGGGCACCGGTCTGGAGGCGCTGGGCTGCGAGGTGTACGAGATCAAGGGCGCCGGGGTGCAGATCGCCGCGCGCGCCACCGCGCACCTCACCGACTGCACGGTGCACCGCACCTCGGCGGACGGGGTCACCCTCGACACGGACGCGGTGCTCACGCTCGCGGACTGCGACATCCACGACATCCCCGAGAACGCGGTGGACCTGCGTTCCCGTTCGGTGCTGACCCTGACCCGCTCGGTGGTGCGCGGCTTCGGCCGCAACGGCCTGTCGGTGTGGGACCCGGGGACCCGGGTGGACGCCAACCAGTGCGAGATCCACGACAGTACGGGCGATTACCCGGCGGTGTGGGTCAGCGACGGCGCCACCGCGGTACTGGAGTCCTGCCGGGTCCACGACGTGCCGGACGCGCTGTTCGTGCTCGACCGGGGCTCGCGCGCCGATGTCGTCGACAGCGACATCTCGCAGGTGCGCAACACGGCGGTGTCGGTGAGCGACGGGGCCACCGCGCAGCTCGACGACTGCCGGATCCGGGAGGTCTCCACCGGCGCCTGGTTCCGCGACCACGGCAGCGGCGGCACGCTCGCCAACTGCACCATCGACGCGGCGCAGACCGGCGTGATCGTCACCAAGGGGGCCGATCCCCGGATCGAGCGCTGCACGGTGTCCGCGCCCGCGGAGGCCGGGTTCTACGTCTCGGCCGAGGGCCGGGGCACCTTCCACGGCTGCCGGGTCACCGGCAGCGGGGGCTACGGCTTCCATGTCGTGGACGGCTGCCGTACGACGCTGACCCGCTGCCGTACGGAGCGCTGCGCGCGCGGGGGGTACGAGTTCGGCGAGGACGGGCCGGTGTCCGAGGAGTGCACCAGCGACGAGAGCGGTGTGCGCACCGGGCCGGCGCAGTCGGCCGCCGCGCAGACCGCGACCCAGACCCTGGGCCTGCTCACCGCGGTTCCGGCGCAGCGCCCCACCGAGGCCGCCGCGGCGCCGGAGCCCGCCGCCGCTCCGGCGCGCTCCTCGCAGGACGTGCTCGGGGAACTCGACGCCCTGGTGGGCCTGGAGAGCGTCAAGCGCGAGGTGCGGGCGCTGACCGACATGATCGAGGTGGGCCGCAAACGGCAGCGGGCCGGTCTCAAGGCCGCGTCCGTCCGCCGCCATCTGGTCTTCACCGGCTCCCCCGGCACCGGCAAGACCACCGTCGCCCGGCTCTACGGCGCAATCCTGGCCTCGCTCGGGGTCCTGGAGCGCGGCCACCTCGTGGAGGTGTCCCGGGTCGATCTGGTGGGCGAGCACATCGGGTCGACGGCGATCCGTACCCAGGAGGCGTTCGACCGGGCCCGGGGCGGAGTGCTGTTCATCGACGAGGCGTACGCGCTGTCGCCCGAGGACTCCGGCCGGGACTTCGGGCGCGAGGCCATCGACACGCTGGTGAAGCTGATGGAGGACCACCGCGAGGCCGTGGTGGTGATCGTCGCGGGGTACACGGCGGAGATGGAACGCTTCCTGAGCGTCAACCCCGGGGTGGCCTCCCGTTTCTCACGGACCATCACCTTCAGCGACTACGACCCGGAGGAGCTGCTGCGGATCGTGGAGCAGCAGGCCGAGGAGCACGAGTACCGGCTCGGGAGCGGGACGGGCGAGGCGCTTCTCAAGTACTTCACGGTGCTGCCCAAGGGCCCGGCGTTCGGCAACGGCCGCACCGCGCGCCAGACGTTCGAGTCGATGGTGGAGCGGCACGCGGGCCGGGTCGCCCAGTTCGCGGACGCGAGCCCGGACGACCTGAGCCTGCTCTACCCGGACGATCTGCCCGAACTGCCCTGAGCGCCAGGGCGCGTCAGCGCTGGCGCGGGAGTTTCGGTGACAGTGCGTCGAAGAGTCCGGTGCGCTCCTCGGCGAAGACCGGGTCGGCCTGGTAGTCGGAGTGGGCCAGGATGGGCGCGGGCAGCGGCTGCCGGCGTGTACGTCCGAAGGCGAGCGGGTCCAGGAGCGGGCCCCGGTCGACGTTCGTGCCGGGCAGCACCGGTCCGCCGATCGGGTCGGTGGCCCGCCACAGGTTGCGCCAGCAGTGCAGCTCCCGGTGGAGGGCGGTCAGCTCGGGGCGCCCGAAGTAGGCGGGGAACCAGCGTCCGTACAGACGCTCCAGGGGCGAGCCGTAGGTCAGCAGCGCGACGCTTCGGCGGGTCCGGGCGGGAAGCTGCCAGACGGCCGCGGCGGCCAGCACGCTGCCCTGGGAGTGGCCGGAGATGACCAGACGGCCCCCGGTACGTCCGGTCCAGGTGTTCATCCGCCAGGCGAGGTCGGGCACGGCCCGCTCGGCGTAGCAGGGAGGCGCGAAGGGGTGGGCCGCGCGCGGCCAGAAGGTGCCCACGTCCCACAGGATGCCGATGGTGCGCCGGGCCGCCGCGTCCTTGTAGGCGCGCCGCCCCCAGGTGACGAAGAGCAGGAAGCCGAGGCCGGTGAACCAGGAGCCGAGCCCCTGGATGGTGTCGGCGGCCGAGGAGACCACGCCGGGCGCGTCGGCCGCCGCCCGCCCGGGGACCTGTCCGGTGGCCCAGGAGCCCGCGAGCGCGCCCCCGCCGAGCAGCAGGGTGGCGGCGCCGACGATCCCGACGAAGACGGGTGCGCGGTCGGTGAGCCGGGCCCGCGCGCGGACGGTGGCGATCCGCCGGGAGCGGGCGGCGTCGGGAAGTTCTCCCGGGTAGTCGGCCAGCAGCCGCGGCTCCTCGGCGCGCGCGACGCGCCAGGTGCGTAACGCGAAGTACACGACGGCCGGGACGAGGAGGACGAGCAGGGCCGGGATCACCGAGGCCTGCCAGGTGAGCAGCGGCGGCGGCCCCGCGAAGCCGTCCCGGGCCACGCCGGGGGTGCCCGCGCCGTCCAGCCAGTCGGCCACGCGCTGGGCGACGCCGCCCGTCATCACCCCGCCCAGTGCACACGCCAGCAGGGCCACGGCGGGGCCGCCGAGGCCGGTCAGGGCGGTACGGGAGTCATGGGCGCGGCGCCGCAGCACGAACGCCACCCCGGCGAGCAGCACGACCAGGACGCCCTGGCCGAGCGCGATGATCCCGAAGGTGCGGTCGCCGGGGAGCGTGGAGTGCGAGGTCCAGCCGGGCCGTTCCCACGACGCGTACACCATCGACAGGGCCAGCAGGCCGAGGGCGGCGGTGGGCAGGAAGGTGACGACGGCCCGGTCCAGGTGCTCGTCGAGGCGCGACTCGCTGCGGCCACGGCCGCACACCACACCCACCACCACGGCCGCGCCGACCAGCAGAGCGGCCGTCAGGGCGCGGCCCAGCACGTCGAGGGAGGTGTTCGAGGCGGCCCGGTCGTGGCGGGCGGCGGCCGTGGTGACGGCGGCGGCGACGGTGAGGAACCCGGCGGCGGTGTGGGCGGCGCGCAGCCGGGCGACCAGCCGCCGTCCGTACCAGAAGCCGGGGCGGCTCAGCGCGGGCGCGTCCGGCTCGCCCTCGTCCCCGGCGGCGCCGAGCGGCTGCTGCGACTCGTACGCGCTCCAGGTGCGGTTGGACAGGTACCAGAGCAGGCCGGTCAGCGCGGCGGGGACCGGCGCGGCCAGCGCCAGACGGCGGCCGGGCGCGCTCCACCAGCCGTGCCGCGAGGGCGACAGGAAGCCCAGCCAGGACTTCCCCTCGGCGCAGCCGGCCGTGCCCGCGCACTGCCAGGCGGCCAGGTCGAGCGCGACCTCGCAGACGGCGGCGGTGAGCAGCACGGTGAGGCTGAGGGCGACGAGCCGCACCAGCACTCCGTAGAGCCGCACCGCGCGGGCCGAGTCGCGGGCGGGCGGGCGCATCCAGTGCGCGAGGTTGACCACCATGAACGGCAGGAGCAGCAGCCACAGGGCGCGGGCGCCGTTGCCGGAGGTGAGGTTGGCCCAGCAGTACGCCTCGGCGACCGGCCCCTCGCGGTGGCGCTCGGGGTGGTCCTCGGCGTCGGCGTCGTCGGCGCGGCGGTACACGGCGGCGGTCTCGTCCCCGGTGACCCGGACCGTACGCGGGTCGTCGAGCATGGACTGCGGGGTGGCGCCGCCGACGCCGTGGACGAGGAGTTCGAGCGCGGGCCCGCCGTCGTCGGCGGCCGGTGTGGCACGGGACACTTCTGTGACTCGCTCTCGCGGTGGGAGGATCGGCGGCGGGACACGGCGGGGCATCGTGCGGATCGCGGATCGTGCGGGTCGGGCGTCGTGCGGGGGCCGTCCTGCCCCGGCGCGCGGCCGTGGCATGCGGGTTCTCCAGGATCTCGGATCGGGGGGCGCAGTGCGGTGTCCTCACGGAATCTCCCCGTGACAGGATTCGGATGTACGGCGACGACATGTACGGCCACGCGGAAGGACCGACCCGGCAGTGAGCGACAACCAGAACCTGCTCGCGGAGCAGCGTCGCGCCCTGATCCTCGACGAGGTCAGACGGCGCGGCGGTGTCCGGGTCAACGAGCTCACCCGGAAGCTGAACGTCTCGGACATGACGGTGCGCCGGGACCTGGACGCGCTGGCCCGCCAGGGTGTGATCGAGAAGGTGCACGGCGGGGCGGTGCCGGTGGTCGAGGCCTCCACGCACGAGCCCGGTTTCGAGGCCAAGTCGGGCCTGGAGCTGAACGCCAAGGAGGACATCGCGCGCGCGGCGGCGGCGATGGCGGTGCCGGGCAGCGCCATCGCGCTCTCGGGCGGTACGACGACGTACGCCCTGGCCCACCGGCTGCTGGACGTCCCGGATCTGACGGTGGTGACCAACTCGGTGCGGGTCGCGGACGTCTTCCACGCGGCGCAGCGGGCCGCGGGCTCCTCGGGCAGCCGGCCGGGGGCGGCGACCGTGGTGCTCACCGGTGGAGTGCGGACCCCGTCGGACTCGCTGGTGGGGCCGGTCGCGGACCAGGCGATCCGCTCGCTCCACTTCGATGTGCTCTTCCTCGGGGTGCACGGCATCTCGGTGGAGGCGGGGCTGTCCACGCCGAACCTGGCGGAGGCGGAGACCAACCGCCGGTTCGTGCGGTCCGCGCGGCGGGTCGTGGTGGTCGCGGACCACACCAAGTGGGGCACGGTGGGGCTGAGTTCGTTCGCCTCGCTGGACGAGGTGCACACGCTGGTGACGGACGCGGGGCTGACGGACGCGGCGCGCGAGGAGATGGCCGAGCATCTGCCGGGGCTGCTCGTGGCGGGCGAGGACGACGGGGCGGAGGCGGAGCCGGGCCCCGCCGAAGACATCTGACGCACCGACAGTTAGGGTGTGCGGGCCCGCTCGCCCGTGCCCGTCCACACCGACCACTGGAGGTGCGGCCCGATGGCTCGCCGACTCCGTCCCGTGGAGCTCGACTTCGTCGAGTCCGCCCCGTTGCGCCTGGTCTTCACCGCCGACGCGGTCGCCCCGGCGGACGCCCTCTACCGCGCGCTCGCCGAGGAGACCGGGGCCTGGCCGACGTGGTTCACGGCCGTGACCCACGCGCGGGCCACCGACGGCGGCCGGGAGGTCCGGCTGCGCGGCGGCACCCGGTTCCGGGAGACGGTGATGGCCGCCGAGCCCCGCGCGCGCTACGCCTACCGGGTCGACGCCACCAACGCCCCCGGACTGCGTGCCCTGTTGGAGGAGTGGCGCCTCACCCCCACCGCCGGGGGCACCCGGGTGCGGTGGACCTTCGCGGCCGACGCCGGCGCACCCGTGCGGTTCGCCCTGCGGCTGGGCCGGGCCGGCTTCGACCGGGCGTTCCGCGACGCGGTGCGGGCACTGGACCGCCGCCTCGCGGCGCCCGGCGCCGGCCCGTCGGCGGCGTCCTAGAAAGCACCGGGCGTTTCCGGCCGCTTCCGGCCGTCGGGCCCCGGCCCGACCGGTCTACTCCGGCCACACTCCGCTCGCCAGGAAGGTGTCGATCGTCGCCGCGTACGGCGCGATGTCCAGGCCCTGTTCGGCCAGCCAGGCGTCCGAGTAGTACTTGTCGAGGTAGCGGTCCCCCGGGTCGCAGAGCAGGGTGACGACGCTGCCGGTGCGCCCGGCGGCCACCATCTCGGAGACGATCTTCAGGGCGGACCACAGGCCGGTGCCGGTGGAGCCGCCGGCCTTGCGGCCGATGGCCGCTTCGAGGGCGCGTACGGCCGCGACGCTCGCCGCGTCCGGGACCTTCATCATCCGGTCGATGGCGCCGGGCAGGAAGCTCGGCTCCATCCGGGGACGCCCGATGCCCTCGATGCGTGAGCCGCAGTCGCTGGTCGCGTACGCGTCGCCCCGGGTCCAGCCGTCGAAGAAACAGGAGTTCTCCGGGTCCGGCACGCAGATGCGGGTGTCGAACTGCATGTAGTGCACATAGCGCGCGATGGTGGCGGAGGTGCCGCCGGTGCCGGCGGTGGCCACGATCCAGGCGGGCTCCGGGTAGCGCTCCAGCCTCAGCTGCTGGTAGATCGATTCGGCGATGTTGTTGTTGCCGCGCCAGTCGGTGGCCCGCTCCGCGTACGTGAACTGGTCCATGTAGTGGCCGCCGGTCTCCAGCGCGAGGGCCGCGGCCTCCTCGTACATCTTGCGCGAGTCGTCCACGAAGTGGCACTGGCCGCCGTGGAATTCGATCAGACGGCACTTCTCGGCGCTGGTGGTGCGCGGCATGACGGCGATGAACGGCACGCCGACGAGGCCCGCGAAGTACGCCTCGGAGACGGCGGTCGAGCCGCTGGAGGCCTCGATGACCGGCTTGCCGGGCCGGATCCAGCCGTTGCACAGCCCGTACAGGAAGAGCGAGCGGGCGAGGCGGTGCTTGAGGCTGCCGGTGGGGTGGGTGGACTCGTCCTTGAGGTACAGGTCGATGCCCCACCGCTCGGGCAGCGGGAAGCGCAGCAGATGGGTGTCGGCGGAGCGGTTGGCGTCGGCCTGGACCTTGCGCACGGCGTCCTTCAGCCACGCCCGGTAGGCCGCGTCGCTGCGGTCCACGTCGATGGTCTCCATGCCACTCCTCCATGTGTCGGCGCTCCGGGGGCGGCGGCGCCCTGGGCTGGAAAGATCGTGAAGCTGCTGGCGGAAGTCGGCTGGAAAGGCGCGGCTCCGCCACTTGACAATACCGCCCTCACCTGCACAAACCTTCCCTTTGAGGATCCATAGGGGTGGCTTGTGGGACACCCTGGAGGGGGGCGTGCGGCAACGGGCGACGGCCGATCCGACGTGCGCCCTGGTGCGTACGGCGATCGTTGTGCAGACTGCCCAGCAGGAACGGTACGAAGGGGGCACAGCGGCCATGACCGAGCCGGAGTTCAGCGCCAGGGGTGTGCGGATCGAACGGTGGACGCGTTCACTGACCAGGGCGGGGCAGGTCCTGATCAAGGACGGGCGGCTCGCCCTGCTCACCAGCAACGGGCGGGAGATCGACAGCGCGCCGCTGCGTGCGGTGAGCGCGGGCAAGCCGCTGCTGCCGTGGGCCGCCAAGGCCGACCGCACGGTGGCCAGGCTCAACGGCCACCGCTACCGGCTGACCATGGGCCAGCAGCCCGGGAGGCCGCGCGGCGCGGAGCTCGCGCAGCGTTTTCTGCAGGCGGTGCGCCCGGCGAGCGGGTCGCGCGGCTGAGGGGGCGGGCGGGGCGCGAGTTGCGGAGGGTCCACCCCTGAGCCACCCTGGTCTCACATCACTGAGGGTTTACCGGCGGTCACGCTGTGATCCAGCCCGCCGGACAGACAAGCTTCTTCCGGACCTCAATCGGGGAGTCGCAGCCGTGATCAGCCAGTCGAGCAGGCATTGCACGGTGGAGCTCCAAGCCCTGCCGTCGCGGATCGGACAGGTCCGCAGAATCGTTTCAGCACAGTTGCGTTACTGGCATCTCGATCCTCTGATCGACGAGGCGGCGCTGGGCGTCACCGAGTTGCTGACCAACGTCCACCGGCACGCCCAACCGGACAAACTCTGCACCGTGGAGATCGAGCTGTTGCGCGACCGGCTCACGGTGTCCGTCCACGACCACGACCCGCGGATGCCCGTCGTCCGCAGCACCGACCCCTTCGCCACCCATGGCCGCGGACTCGCGATGATCGCGGCGGTCAGCGAGAGCTGGGGCGTGCGCCCGCTGGGCGCCTCGGGCAAGACCGTATGGTTCACGCTTCCCGCGCCGCCGGCCCCGGTGGCGCTGCCGTCCCGTCCGGCGTACGGGACGAAGACGGCCGGGCCGTGCCTGCACAAGCGGCCCGCCCTGGTACGCGCCGAAGGCCGCGGCGGCCATCCGCGCACTCCCGCCCGGCTGCCCGCCGCGGGCTGACCGGGCGTACGGGCCGGACCGCGCGGTGGCGGCCGGCCCGCTCCTCGCCACGCCCCCGCCGCCCGCGCCCCATCGGGCCGGGCGGCGGGGGCGCGGGGGGGGGGGGGGGGGGGGGGGGAGGCTTTTCGTCGTCGGAACCCCCCTCCCCCGCCGAAGGACACCAGCAATCCCCCCCCCCCCCCCCCCCCCCCCCCTTTCCCCCCAAGACCAGA